>JBEDGC010000031.1:0-30822 GCA_041174825.1 Pseudomonadota bacterium
CGCGGCTCCAGCCCGGCCGCGCGGATGATGTCCGCCGACATATCGGCAAAGAGCGCTTCCGTTTCTGCATCCCGCAATATGGATTGCGCAAAGGCGGGCTGAAGGCTGAGGAACAGCGCAAGGAAAAGGGCAAGCAGCCGTGCGGGGAGGGAGGGGGATCGCATAACCCTGCTTTTCCCCCGCCCTCCCTGAACGAGAGCTGAAACCAGCCTGATCAGGTCGCGTCACCAAAGGTGCGCTGCCACCATCCACGGCGCGGCGCGCCATCGGCGTCTGTGCCTGTATCGGACGATGCCGTGTCAGCCTCCCCCGCACTGGCCGCAGGTGCTGCATCCGCTTTGGCCTTGCGCCCACGCGGCTTGGCCGCTGGCTTGGCTGGGGCCTCTTCCACAGCGGCGCTCACGGCCTCTGCTGGCGCTGCATCCGCCTTTTTCGCTCGGGTGCGCTTTGGCTTGGCCTCGGGCTGATCGTCCGTCACAGGCACTGCTGCTTCGGGAGCAGCAGATGCTTCTACGGCGTCATCTGCCTTTTTGCGGCGCACGCGCTTTGGCTTTTCATCCACGCTCTCAGCGACCGGGGCTGGAGCTTCAACGGCTTCTGCGGCCTGTGCCTTTGACGGGCGACGACGGGGCCGCTTCGGCGCATCCTCTGCACCTGCATCGGCGGGTGCGGTGTCAGCGGGAGCGTCTGCGTCTGCGCCCTCTTGCGGTTCAGCGCCCTCGACAGAGGACTGGCCTCCCTCTTCCTGCCTGCGACGACCGCCGCGACGGCCGCGACGACGACGACGGCGCGTGCCATCCCGATCGTCACGATCCTCCCGCTCGGCGCGGTCTTCGCCCGCATCACCAGCGGCATCTTCGCCCGCCTCATCGCCGGCTTCGGCATTCTCGGCTGCATCACCAGCCTGATCCCCATCGCCACGGCGGCCGCGACGACCACGACGACGACGGCGATTACGACCACGACGACTGTCGTCATCGCCTCGTTCCTCGCGGCGATCCTCTTCGTCCTCTTCCTCATCCTCAAAGGCGTCGATTTCAATATCATCGACATCATCTTCGATAATGGGTTCAAAGGTCGGGCGGAATGCAGGCGGCGGGCCGCCCACATCCACGGACATGCGCGCGCCTTCCAGCTGACCATCCGACTGAACGTCAATCATCACGCCATAGCGTGCTTCAATCTCACCCAGTTCAGACCGCTTCCGGTTGAGCACATAAAGGGCGGCCTCTTGGCTGGCCCGCAACGTCAGCTGACTGCCCCGCCCACGTGCTGCCTCTTCTTCCAGCATCCGCAAGGCTGACAGACCGGCGGAGGAGGCGGTGCGGACAAGGCCCGTGCCCTCGCAATGCGGGCATTCGCGCGTCGAGGCTTCCAACACACCCGTGCGCAAGCGCTGGCGGCTCATTTCCAGCAAGCCGAACTGGCTGATCCGGCCCACCTGAATGCGCGCCCGATCATTGGCGAGCGCGGCCTTCATCGCCTTTTCAACCTTACGGACATTGCCGTTCGATTCCATGTCGATGAAATCGATCACGACAAGGCCGGCCATATCCCGCAAGCGCAGCTGCCGGGCAATTTCTTGGGCTGCTTCCAAATTGGTCGACAGCGCGGTTTGTTCAATCCCATGTTCGCGCGTGGAGCGGCCCGAGTTAATGTCGATCGACACCAAGGCTTCGGTTGGGTTGATGACCAAATAGCCACCTGATTTCAGCTGGACGACCGGGTGATACATGGCTTCCAGCTGATCTTCTGCGCCATAACGCTGATAGAGCGGCACAGGATCGGCGTAAGATTTCACCTTTTTCACATGGCTGGGCATCAGCAACTTCATAAAGTCGCGCGCCTTGCGGTAGCCCGCCTCGCCCTCCACCAGAACTTCATCAATATCGCGATTATAAATATCGCGAATGGCCCGTTTGATGAGGTCGCTATCCTCATTGACCAAGGCCGGAGCCTGACTTTTCAGTGTTGTCTCACGGATTTCATCCCAAAGTCGCGCCAGATAATCAAAGTCGCGCTTAATTTCGGTCTTCGTGCGCTGCAGCCCCGCAGTGCGGACAATGCAGCCCATAGAGGAGGGCAGGTTGAGTTCCGACATGATCGTCTTCAACCGCTTGCGATCCGCCGCGTTGGAGATTTTCCGGCTGATCCCGCCGCCATGCGTCGTGTTGGGCATCAGCACGCAATAGCGCCCGGCGAGCGACAAATAAGTGGTGAGCGCTGCGCCCTTATTGCCGCGCTCTTCCTTCACCACCTGAACCAGCAAGACCTGGCGGCGATGAATGACATCCTGAATTTTATAGCGACGGCGCAGCGCCATACGCTTGCGGCGCAAATCTTCCGCTGCGCCATCATCTTGACCATTGCCACCAGCAGATTCCGGGGCGGGTGGCGCATCGCCATCCACATCCTCTTCCAGCTCAGCATCGGGGCGATCATCGTCGCTGCCATCATCGTCATGATGGCCGTCTATTGGGTCTTCATCCCCATAATCGGCGCGCAGGGCGGCCTCTGCCGCCGCATGCTCAGCCTCTTCGCGCAGCAGGGCTTCGCGATCTTCCTTGGGGATTTGGTAATAATCCGGGTGGATTTCCGAAAAGGCCAAAAAGCCATGCCGGTTCCCGCCATAATCGACGAACGCCGCCTGAAGCGACGGTTCAACCCGCGTTACTTTGGCGAGGTAAATATTGCCTTTGAGTTGCCGGCGCTCTGCCGATTCGAAATCAAATTCCTCAATCCGGTTTCCCTTGACGACCGCAACCCGTGTTTCCTCCGGGTGGCGGGCGTCGATCAACATCCGCATTGTCATTCCTATATCTCCGTGCGCGATCAGCGCCGCCCCACAGGGCGACGGGCGCGTAAAAGGGACGGCCAAGCTTGCGCTCTATGCCGAAACTATTTTGTGAAAGTGCCTCTGCCACAGCTGCATGTCCGGCGAATAGGGCCGGAAAAAATGCTCCATTCCGCGCGTCGCCACCAAGGGCGAATGGGCGCGATAAGGGACTAACAAGCATCATGTGACGTCAACCTGGAACAGCCGGCCTGCATATGCGAGGCGCGGCCCATAAATGGCCAGATAGGTTCCAACCATCCAACCCTGCTAGCACCACCGGGCGACAGCGGCAACAGCTTTACGTCTTTTGGATGGCCCAGCGCATGAACGCAAAAGCGGTTCCCACCCCCTTTATTTCCGGCTAGACGCCGGATTTATGGCCGAAACCCTTCTCGCCAAAGCTTCCGACATCATGGCGCGCCTGCGGCGTGACGCCGAAGCTGCGCGAAATTGGTTTCATGTGCGCTATGCCGAACCTAGGTTCCGGCTGATCGTGCGGATCGTCGGAGCTATGCTGCTCGGCTATTTGCTATTCTGGGTTATTTTTGCCCGCAATCTGCCGTCGGCCGACAGCCTGCTGACCTATAAACCGCCGCTACCCAGCTATGTGCGCGATGTGAATGGCGAACCCGTGCACAGCTATGCGCGCGAACGCCGGGTTGAGTTGCGTTATGAGGAATATCCAACCCAGCTCGTGAATGCCTTTCTGTCTGCGGAGGATAAGACCTTCTTCAGCCATGGCGGCATTGATTTTCCGGGTCTGGCTGGCGCTGTTTTTGATTATGCGCGCAAGATCGGGTCAGGCGAGCGCGCCCGCGGCGGATCAACCATCACCCAGCAGGTGGCGAAGAATTTGCTGCTCGGGAATGAGTATTCGGTCACGCGCAAAGTCAAAGAAGCCATTTTGGCCCGCCGAATTGAATCGGTTTTGACCAAGCCGCAAATTTTGGAACTTTATCTCAATCAAATTCCGCTGGGCCGAAACAGCTTTGGCGTACAGGCCGCCGCGCGCGCCTATTTCAACAAAGATGTGGCGGACCTCGCGCTGCATGAAATGGCCTTTCTCGCCATTTTGCCCAAGGCCCCGGAAACCTATGGGCGTAAACGCAATGAGGGCCGCGCGCTGGCGCGGCGCGATTATGTGCTGCGCGAAATGCTCGACAATGGCTTTATTTCGCAAAGCCAATATCAGACTGCCCGCGCCGCCCCGCTGGGCATTTTGCCGCGTGCTGCGACAGCCCCCAATCTCAATATGGGCGGCTATTTTCTGGAAGAAGTGCGGCGCGAGCTGATTGGAAAATATGGCGAAACCGACGATGCCGGGCCTTATTCCGTTTATGATGGTGGGCTGTGGGTGCGCACCTCGCTCAACCCAGATTATCAACGTTATGCAGAGCAAGCCCTACGTGATGGGCTGACCCGTTATGATGCGGGCAAGGGCTGGCGCGGGCCGATCACCAAGATTGAGGCAGGGGAAGGTTGGGCGCAGCGTTTAGCAGCCCTTAATCTGGGCGCTGGCTATCCGGATTGGCGGATTGCATTGGTGCTCGGCAAATCGGGCGGGGCGGCTCAAATTGGTTTTGCAGATGGATCAACCGCCAGCTTGCCAGCCAGCGCCGCCGCCATGCCGCGTCGGGGGACGGCGACCGCCGCTTTTGCCATGATGCGCACAGGCGATGTCATTGTCGTCAAGCGCGACGGCGCGTCTTACGCCTTGCGCAGCATCCCAGAAGTTTCGGGCGGCATGGTGGTGCAAGACCCGCGCACGGGCCGCGTCCTTGCGATGCAAGGTGGCTTTGACGTCCGCTTGGCTTCTTACAATCGCGCAACGCAGGCCATGCGCCAGCCAGGATCTTCCTTCAAACCCTTTGTCTATGCCGCAGCACTTGATGGCGGGATGACGCCAGCCGACATCATTATCGATGGGCCATTCTGTGTCTATCAATCGGCCAAGCTGGGGCGCAAATGCTTCCGCAATTTTGATGGCGGCGGTTCTGGCCCACGCACCATGCGCTGGGGGCTAGAACAGTCCCGCAATTTGATGACCGTTCGCGCCGCATCGCAAACTGGGATGGAGCGGATCTCCAAAATGGCTGCGGCAGTGGGTGTCAGCCCGCCCGGACAACCCTATCCCGCGCTGCTCTCCATCGCGCTGGGGGCTGGCGACACCAATGTCCTTAATCTTGTGAACGCTTATTCGATCCTTGCCTCCAATGGACGGGAACGCAAACCGACCCTGATTGACTATGTGCAGGACCGCGACGGCAAAGTGCGCTTCCGCGCCGACACCCGCCGCTGCGAGGGATGCCTGGCACCGGATTGGAATGGCCGGGCGATGCCGCGTCCGCCCGCCCGCACCAAACAGCTGATTGATCCGCAAACGGCCTATCAAGTTGTGCATATGCTCGAAGGCGTCGTCCAACGTGGCACGGCGGTGCAACTGCGCGATATGAATCGCCCGTTATTTGGCAAGACGGGCACGACCAGCGGCCCGACCAATGTCTGGTTCGTCGGCGGATCGCCGGATTTGATTGCCGGGCTTTACATGGGTTTTGACCAGCCCAGGAATATGGGCGGCTATGTGCAGGGCAGCACCTATGCCGTGCCGATTTTCAAGGCCTTTGCCACCAAAGCCATGGCGGGCATGCCCATTGTTCCCTTTCGCGCGCCACCGGGCATGCGCATGATCCGGATTGACCGCATGTCGGGCAAGCGGGTTTATGGTGTATGGCCAACCAATGACCCCAAATCCCCCGTGATTTGGGAAGCGTTTAAGCCCGAAAGCGAGCCGCGTCGGACAATCCGTCGAGATGAGCTTGAGGCGCAGAAGAAAAAAGACGAGAAGGGCAGCGTCGATGCGGGCCAAAAAGGCCAGCGCGGCGATAGCGACTTCTTGCAAAGAGAGGGCGGGATTTACTAACCCGCCTTTTCCTGACACCCCAACCTTAGAGTAAATTGGAGAAGTTTTATGCGCGCCGAAGCGCAGGCCCATGTCGATCAGATCAATCAGGCTGTCACGCTGTTGCGCCGCTTTCTGGATTGGGATCGTGCGATCAAGCGGCTGGAAGACCTAAATGCCAAGGTTGAGGATCAGGCGCTTTGGAACAACCCCAAAGCCGCCCAAGAGGTGATGCGCGAACGCCGCCGCTTGGAAGACGCGATCAACGCAACGCGCGCTCTTGAGCGCGAACGCGATGACACGGTCGAGCTGATGGAAATGGCTGAAGCCGAAGGCGATACCGCCTTGGCGGACGAAGCCGTGACCAGTCTGGGCGAATTGGCGGAGCGGGCCGAAAAGGACAAGGTGGCTGCCCTTCTGGCTGGGGAAGCCGATGCCAATGACACCTATATCGAAGTCAATGCAGGCGCAGGCGGCACCGAAAGCCAGGATTGGGCAGAAATGCTGTTGCGCATGTACACCCGCTGGGCCGAACGCCACAAAATGAAGGTCGAACTGGTCGATTATCATGGCGGCGAACAAGCCGGCATCAAATCAGCCACGCTCATGGTCAAAGGCGAAAATGCCTATGGCTATGCCAAGACGGAAAGCGGCGTTCACCGGCTTGTCCGCATCAGCCCTTATGATTCCAACGCGCGTCGGCACACCAGCTTTTCCAGCGTCTGGGTCTATCCCGTAGTCGATGATGATATTGATATTGAGGTGAACGAAAGCGACCTTCGAATCGACACCTATCGCGCATCGGGTGCCGGTGGGCAGCATGTGAACACAACCGATTCGGCCGTGCGCATCACCCATATTCCAACCGGCATTGTTGTCGCCTGCCAAAACCAACGGTCGCAGCATAAGAACCGGGCCGAGGCGATGAAGCAATTAAAGGCGCGGCTTTATGAAGCCGAGTTACAGCGCCGTGAGGCCGAAGCCAGCGCCGTCAACGCCACCAAGACCGAAATTGGCTGGGGCCACCAAATCCGATCCTATGTTCTCCAACCCTATCAGCTGGTGAAGGATTTGCGCACGGGCATCACCTCCACCGCACCGGGCGATGTGCTGGATGGCGATCTGGATCGGTTCATGGCCGCCGCCCTGTCGCAGCGCGTGACGGGTGAAAAGGTCGTGGTTGAGGATATTGATTGAGGCTCCCCGGCCTAGAGCAATCCTAAATCGCGCAAACTGACGCGGCTTTTGCCAGCAAAAATCAAATGATCGGCCAGCCGCACACCAATGGGCCGCAGCATCGCGCACAGGCTTTGCGTTGCCCTTTTGTCGGCAGCACTCGGCATGGGTGATCCGCTGGGATGATTATGCGCGAGCACGATGGAGGCCGGATCCTTATCCAGCACATCGCGCAATATCGCGCGCAGCGGCAGCTCCAGCGCGCTGTGCGCCCCCTGTTCAACGCGCATATCGAGCATGCCATCGCGCCGGTCGAGATAGGCGATGACGACATGCTCTTGCTCTTGATCGCGCAGGCACAGCTCAATTTCCGATATCCAGGGCCAGTCTTCGCTGGATGGCGGGGGGCTGAGAGGTGCGCTCATGGCCAAAGGATGCGGCATCCGGCCAAGGGAAGCCATGATCTCCATCTCCATAGTCGCGTGACTTTGAACGAAAATGGAGAAGCCAGACGATTTTCAATTGCGCCCACGCCCAGCCGCGCCATAAGCAAAGGCATAATGCACGCCTATCACACTCTCATGCAGCATATTCTCGACCATGGGGTTGAGCAGCAGGACCGGACGGGCACGGGGACGCTGAGCGTATTCGGCCATCAGATGCGGTTTGATCTGGCGCAGGGCTTTCCGCTGGTCACGACCAAGAAGCTGCATCTGCGCTCCATCATTTATGAGCTTTTGTGGTTCCTCAATGGCGACACCAATGTCCGTTGGTTGCAAGATCATAAAGTCTCCATCTGGGATGAATGGGCCGATGCGAAGGGCGATCTTGGCCCAGTCTATGGCAAGCAATGGCGGCGCTGGGAAACGGCGGATGGCCAGAGCGTCGATCAAATTGCCGAGTTGGTACAGCAGCTGAAAACCAACCCGTCTTCGCGCCGCCAAATCATTACCGCATGGAACCCCGGCGAAATTGGGCAAATGGCGCTCGCGCCCTGCCATTGCTTGTTCCAGACTTGGGTCGGCAATGGCAAGCTGTCGCTCCAACTCTATCAACGCAGCGCCGATGTGTTTCTGGGCGTGCCCTTCAATATCGCTTCCTATGCGTTGCTCACCCATATGCTGGCGCAACAAGCGGGGCTTGAGGTGGGCGAATTTATTTGGACGGGCGGCGATTGCCATCTTTACCTGAACCATCTGGAGCAGGCGAAAACCCAATTGGCGCGCGATCCAAAGCCGCTGCCCCGTCTTAAAATCCTCCGCACGCCCGACAGCATTGATGGCTATGCCTATGAGGATTTTGTGATTGAGGGTTATGAGGCCCATCCCCATATCGCCGCCCCGGTCGCCATATGAACCACCCCGAAATCATCCTGATTCTGGCCCGTGCGGATAATGGCGTGATTGGGCTGGACGGGAAATTGCCTTGGCATCTGCCCGCTGATCTGCGCCGCTTCAAACAGCTGACCATGGGGGCGCCCATGATCATGGGACGCAAGACCTTTGACAGCCTGCCCGGCCTGCTGCCCGACCGCCGCCATATTGTCCTTACGCGCAATGCGGATTGGGCCGAGGATGGCGCGGACACCGCGACGACAATTGAGGAGGCGATGCGCCTTGCCAATGCGCCGCATGTCTCGGTGATTGGTGGCGCCGAGATTTACCGCCTCTTCCTGCCCTATGCAGACCGGATTGAGCTGACCGAAGTTCATTTGGACAGCGCAGGCGATACGCGGCTGGAGCCGTTCGATGACGATTGGGTAGAAGTCGCGCGCGCGGCGCACCCGGCCGAGGGTGATCGACCCGCTTATGATTTCGTGACGCTCAAACGGAGGGGATGATGCGCCGCATAGTGACTGGCCTTGTGCTGCTGCTCTTGATCGCTGCCGCCGCCTTCTTCCTCTTTGTGCCCAAGCTGGCCGAAGAGTCCATGAACCGACTTGCGCCCACCAGCCAACAGATCAGCCCCAAGGCACAGGCGCTGCACAAGACGCTCTTCATCGCCGATCTGCATGGCGACACCTTGATGTGGAAACGTGATCTGCTCGACCGCGCAGGTCGCGGGCATATTGACCTTCCCCGGTTGGAGGACGGGCATGTCGGCCTGCAAGTTTTTTCGTCCGTCACCAAGACGCCGCGCGGGCAGAATTATGACGCCAATTCCGCCAAGACCGACAATATCACCGCACTTGCCATCGGCCAGCTCCAGCCGCCACGGACATGGACGTCGCTGTTGGAGCGGTCGCTTTGGCATGCGGAAAAGCTCAACCGCGCCGAACAGGCCTCTGATGGGCAGCTTCGGATTATTCGCACGGGTGCGGACTTGGATCGGTTAATGGCGGCCCGCACCAAAAGCGGGGCTGTGCCCGTCGGGGCGTTGCTCTCCATCGAAGGATTGCAAAATCTGGAAGGCAAGCGCGCCAATCTGGATGTGCTTTATAAGGCAGGCTTTCGCATGGCGGGCTTTGCCCATTTCTTTGACAATGAAGTCTCAGGCTCCATGCATGGCGAGAAAAAGGGCGGGCTGACGCCGCTGGGTCGGCAGATATTGGCTGATATGGAAGCGCGCGGCATGATCGTTGATATTGCCCATGCCAGCCATGCGGCGGTGGCGGATATTTTGAAACTTGCCAAGCGTCCCGTTGTCTCCAGCCATGGCGGCGTGCAGGCCACCTGCAAGGTCAACCGCAATCTGACCGATGATGAAATTCGGGGCGTGGCCCGCACCGGCGGCGTGGTTGGCATTGGCTATTGGGATGCCGCCATTTGTTCCACCAACCCCCGCGCCATTGCCAAGGCCATTGCCCATGTCCGCAATGTGGTGGGCATTGACCATGTGGGGCTTGGCTCTGACTTTGATGGGGCGACAACCACGCCCTTTGACACCGCCAATGTGGCCCATGTGACTCAGGCGCTGCTTGATGAAGGCTTTACCGAAGATGAGATTCGCAAGGTCATGGGCGGCAATGTCGCCCGCGTCCTGAAGGCGGCCTTGCCGCCACGCTGACCGATCCATATAGGTCGCCCTATGTCCCGCACGATTCCGCGTCTCACTGGTAATGCGCCCATCCCTGCTGAATTTCGCGGCGGCGTGGTGGCGCTTGGCAATTTTGATGGCGTACATGCGGGGCACCAAGCCGTTATTGGCCGAGCGGTGGAGATGGCGCGCGCGGCAGGCGTGCCCGCTCTGGTCGCCACTTTTGATCCTCACCCAGTCACCTATTTTCGTCCGGATACGCCGCCTTTTCGCCTGACCACGCTGGATCAGCGCCAGCGCCATCTGGCCGAAGCGGGGGCCGATGCGATGATCGTCTTTTCCTTTGGAGAGACTCTGGCCAATGTGAGCGCAGAGGCGTTTGTCACCGATTGGCTGGGCGGCCATTTGGGCGCAACGGGCGTTGTGACGGGCGAAGACTTTACCTTTGGCAAAGGGCGCAGCGGCAATATTGGCGTATTAGAAACATTGGGCGCCGCGCACGGCATCACATGTGCCGCCCTTGGCCCGGTGTGCGATGAGGATGGCCCCATTTCCTCCAGCCGCATTCGTGATGCCTTAAAGGCTGGCGATTGCGACACCGCCACGCGCCTGCTCACCCGGCCCTTTGCGGTTGAGGGGCGCGTGCAGCATGGCGATAAAAATGGCCGAAAGCTGGGCTTTCCAACCGCCAATATCGATATGGCGCACTATCTGCGGCCCCGTTATGGCATTTATGCCGTGCGCGGACGCACCGCCGATGGCCGCACGCTATTGGGCGCCGCCAATTTGGGCATCCGTCCCAGCTTTGATCCGCCCAAAGAATTGTTAGAGCCGCATTTCTTTGATTTTTCCGGCGATCTTTATGATCAGGTGATTGAGATTGACTTCATCTCTTTCCTGCGGCCCGAAGCCAAGTTTGACAGTCTTGATGCGCTGATGGTGCAAATGGCGCGGGATTGCGACGCAGCACGCGCCATTCTGACCGCCTGACCCCGCGACAATATCCGTCCAAAGGCTTTATTTGCCCGCGCGCTTCCCGTAAGGCCCGGCGCTATGACTGACGCGCCAACTCCTGAAACCCGCGACTATCGCGACACCGTGTTCCTGCCCAAGACCGACTTTCCGATGAAGGCCGGCCTGCCGCAAAAGGAGCCGGGCATTCTCGCACGCTGGCAGGGCATGGATTTGTATCGCCGTCTGCGCGATGCGCGGCAGGGCCGGGAAAAGTTCATCCTGCATGATGGCCCGCCCTATGCGAATGGCGACATGCATATTGGCCATGCGCTCAACCATATCTTGAAAGACATGGTCGTGCGCACGCAAAGCCTATTGGGCAAAGATGCCCCCTATGTCCCCGGTTGGGATTGCCACGGCCTGCCGATTGAGTGGAAGGTTGAGGAAGAATATCGCAAGAAAAAGCGCAATAAGGACGAGGTTCCGGTTGAGGAATTCCGCGCCGAATGCCGCGCCTATGCCCGCCAATGGGTGGATCGCCAGCGCGAACAGTTGAAGCGGCTCGGCATCAACGGCGATTGGGACAATCCCTATCTCACCATGGATTTCGACGCCGAGGCGACCATTGTCGGCGAATTGTTGAAATTCGCCGAAAGCGGGCAGCTCTATCGCGGAGCCAAGCCCGTGATGTGGTCGCCGGTTGAGAAGACGGCTCTGGCTGAGGCCGAAATTGAGTATGAGGACATCACATCGACGCAGATTGATGTTGGTTTTAAGATTATTGACGCGCCTAATGCGCCGGATCTGGTCGGGGCCTATGCGGTCATCTGGACGACCACGCCTTGGACCATCCCGGTCAATCAGGCGCTCGCTTATGGGGCGGATGTTACATATTATCTCCTGCCAACGGGGGGTATTCACCAACGCCAGTTGGTCGACGGCGAGATTATCGAGACGGACACACTCGGAGCGCCAGATAGAAATGTTATCGTTGCGGAAGACCTTTATCACGCGTTCATCGAACGGACTGGCCTAGCGGCCGGAAAGTTCTTGCGTCGCTTCAAAGGTTCCGAACTCGAAGGTGCGCAGGCCCAACACCCGATGCATAAGCTGGGCGGCTTCTTCGCCAAGCCCCGCCCGCTGCTCGCGGGTGATTTCGTCACCACCGAAAGCGGTACGGGCCTTGTCCATATGGCACCTGACCATGGCGAGGATGATTTTGATCTGTGCAAGGCCAATGGGATTGAGCCCGTTTTCGCGGTGGAAGGCGATGGCCGCTATCGCGCCGATTGGGCTTGGCTCGGCGGCGAAGGCAGCGTCATCAACCCCAAATTCAACGCGCCTGATGGCCCGATTTGCACCGCCCTTGCCGAATCCGGCGCGCTGATCGCGGCCTCCGCCGATTATAAGCACAGCTACCCGCATAGCTGGCGATCCAAGGCAAAGGTCATCTTCCGCTGCACGCCACAATGGTTTGTGCCGATGGGCGGGGATGGCGGCCTGCGCGACACCGCGCTTGCCGCGATTGAAGAGACCCGCTGGGTTCCGGAAAAAGGGCAAAACCGGATCCGGTCTATGGTGGAAGGTCGCCCGGACTGGGTGCTCTCACGCCAGCGGGCCTGGGGCGTGCCGATCACGCTCTTTGTCAATCGCAAGACCGGGCAATATTTGAACGACCCCGCCGTCAATGCGCGCATCGTGGCGGGCGTCCGGGCGCAAGGCGTCGATGCCTGGTCGGAAAGCCGCGCGCAGGAGTATCTGGGGGCGGACTATCGCGCCGAAGATTATGAGCGCGTGACCGATATTCTCGATGTCTGGTTTGACAGCGGATCCACCCATGCCTTTGTGCTGGAATCGGGCAAATGGCCCGATCTGACGCGGCCCAAAGACCATGTGGGGCCTTGGGCCGACCTCTATCTAGAGGGCAGCGATCAGCATCGCGGCTGGTTCCAATCCTCCCTGCTGGAAAGCTGCGGAACGCGCGGACACGCGCCCTATAAGGCCGTCCTCACCCACGGCTTTACGATGGACCAAAAGGGCATGAAAATGTCCAAGTCGCTCGGCAATACCATTGATCCGTTAAAGGTCATGGAAAGCTATGGCGCAGATATCATCCGCCTTTGGGCCTTGTCGGTCGACTTTACCGAAGACCACCGCATCGGCGATGAAATCCTAAAAGGTGTGGCCGACCAATATCGCAAGCTGCGCAACAGCTTTCGCTATCTCTTGGGCGCGCTGGACGGATTTGACAAAGCGGAGCGCGTCAGCGTCGACCAAATGCCAGAGCTAGAGCGCTATGTTCTGGCCCTGCTGGCCAAGCTGGATGCAACGCTGCGCCAATCCGTCGCCGACTATGATTTCAACACCTATGTCCGGGCGCTGACCGATTTTTGCAATGAAGATCTATCGGCCTTCTTCTTCGATATTCGCAAAGACTGCCTCTATTGCGACGCGCCCGATAGCGTGAAGCGGCGGGCCTATCGCACAGTGTTGGACATGTTGTTCCAAGCGCTCATCCGCTGGGCCGCACCCGTCATCGTCTTTACAGCCGAAGAAGTGTGGCAGACGCGCACGCCAAACCCGGACGCATCGGTGCATCTGCTGGAATGGCCCATAGTCGACGCCGACTGGGCAGATGCGGACCTGATCGCACGCTGGGACGACTTGCGGGCGCTGCGCACACTAGTGACCGAAGCCATTGAGCCGCTGCGTCGCGACAAGGTGATCGGATCGAGCCTGGCCGCCAAGGTCGTGGTTCCAGCGTCTGCACCAGAAGCTGATCTGGCTGAGTTGTTCATCACAGGGACAGTCACACGCGGCCAAGGGGATGGGGTGCAGATCACCCCAACCACAGACCCCAAATGCGGCCGGTGCTGGCGGCATCTGCCCGAAGTGGCGGAGGATGGCGCGCTGTGCGGGCGCTGTGCGGATGTCGTCAATGGCTGATCCGCTGCGCCGCCTTGGCTATGGCACTGCGCTGCTGCTGTTCCTTGCCGATCAACTGCTCAAGGCGGTGATCATCGGCCCAATCGGGTTGCAGGCGCTGGGGCAGATTTATCTGCTGCCAATCCTGAACCTCACTTGGGTTGAGAATTATGGCATTGCGCTGGGCCTATTGCAGGCCGGGCATGCGGTTGAACGCTGGGGCTTGGTGATCGCAACCAGCGTGATTGCGGCCATTGTTGCCGTCTGGATCTGGCGGGAACGCAACCGGGCAGACATTTTTGGCCTTGGGCTTGTGCTCGGCGGCGCATTGGGCAACATCGTGGATCGCATACGCTTTGGCTATGTGGTTGATTTCATCGATTTCCACATTGGTGGGTTCAGACCCTTTTTGGTCTTCAATCTTGCCGATGCAGCGATTACCATTGGGGTATTGGTGCTTTTGGTGCGCGCCTTTTTTTCACGCGATGCCAAGGCAAAGACGGAGACGGATCATGCGTAAGATATTGGGTGTTGTGGCGGTTGGTGCGCTGCTGTCGGGCTGTGCATCGGGCGGTCTGTTCAACCGCAACTCCCCCGACGAGTTTCAGGTGACACGGCTTGCTCCGCTGGTTGTGCCCCCTGATTTTGCGCTCGTCCCGCCGGCTGCTGGCAGCGCGCAGGCGCAAGCCGCCGATAGCTCCACTCAGGCTTTGCAGGCGATGTTTGGCGGTCCAGCCGCGCGCAGCGGTGCTGAAAATGCAGCGATCACGGCGGCGGGCGGAAACCGCGCCCAACCCGGCATCCGGTCCAATGCTGGGGATCCAAAAACGGATGTGGTCGATAAGGGCGCAACCACGCGCGACATTATCGCAGCGCCCGAAGGCGATGGGCAGAATGCCCGGGCCACGACCCCACAATGATAATCTGACCCATTAAAAAAGGCGGGCGCTGGTCACCAGCCCCGCCTTTCTTATGTCTGTCTGAACTTCAAAAAAAGCGGCGCGGCCCGAAAAGGACCGCGCCTTTTTTGTCAGAAGGCAGCGCCAATTGTGCCGAAGAGGCCGCCCTTGGCCACATCCTTGCCCGTGGAGCTGACAACCGCACCCTTGGCATAGCTGGTATCAACATAGGACAGGCCGAACGTAACCGGGCCGGTCGTGTAGCTCGCGCCCAGCGACCAATCCGTATATTTTTGGCCGCCCGACAGGAAGCTCTTGGTGAAGGTCCGGCCGACGCCTGCGCTCAGGCTGATCGGTGTGTTCGGGATTGCGCCCGACAGGCCGAGATTCATGTAGAAATTATCTTCCTTGCCATTGCCGATGCTCAGCGCATTTGACTTTGGTGCATAAGCTGTCGCCAGCTTGACGGTGGCCGGGCCAAAGGTTTGGGCCACGCTGCCATAAAGCTCAAGAAAGTCGGAATCATATCCGGCCGTGATTTTTTCAGCGCCCGGATAATAATAATAAATGCCGCCAAAATCGAGCGTGGTGCCGCCAATGGTCTTCTTATAACCGGCAATCAGATCAATTTCTTGATCGCTGCCGCCGGCAATATAATCATCGACCGAAGAGCCCCAAATGCCAACATAGGCGCCGGATGTGTGGCTGACCGTCAGGCCGCCTTGAACCGCAAAATCCTTGTCGGTCTGAGAAATGCCGCGATAGCGATAATCGCTGGTCAGCGTCGCAGAGCCGTTGATGGTCAGCGCTTTGCTGTCTGCCTCTTGAGCGAGAACAGGCGTTGCGGACAAAAGAAGAGCGGCAATGACAGCCGGGCGAAGGAACGTGCGCATGGGTAATCCCCTTAGAAGTTAAGTGCGTCGTTCAACCTGCGTTGCCGCTTGGTGCCTCTCTCCGGTTTCCCGGGGGGCCTCAATGACGGCGACCCCCAGAACGTGACGCCTTTTGTTGCGGCGCACAACAAGAAAAATTTTATTTTTGTGTGTCTTGCTTCTGCGTGTTGCGCAGATGCAACACTCAGTGCAGGGCGGCGCAGGCCCGTTGCAGCCGCTGGCAGGCCTCGGTCAAAATCTCTTCTGACGTAGCGTAAGAGATGCGGAATCCCGGCGACAAACCAAAGGCCGCACCCGGGACGGCCGCCACCTGAACTTCATCCAAGAAATAGTCGATCAGCTCTGCGTCATTGGTGATGACTTGACCTGCGGGCGTGGTTTTGCCCATCAACCCCGTGACATCGGGATAGACATAAAAAGCGCCTTCAGGGGTCGGGCAATGCACGCCCTCAATCTCATTCAGCATCCGCACGACCAGATCGCGCCGCCCGCGAAACCGCTCATTGCGGTCCTTCAAGAAGGACTGATCGCCATTGAGCGCCGCCGTGGCCGCTGCCTGCGCAATGGAGCAGGGGTTGGAGGTGGATTGCGATTGCAGCTTCGCCATCGCCTTGATCATCCATTGCGGGCCACCCGCAAAGCCAATGCGCCAGCCGGTCATGGAAAAGGCCTTGGAACAGCCATTGACCGTTAAAGTGCGGTCATACAGCTCTGGGCAGACCTGCAGGATGGTCGCAAAGGGCGTGTCTGCATACCAGACATGTTCATACATATCGTCCGTCAGCACCATGACCTGAGGATGCCGCATCAGCACATCGCCCAGCGCCTTGAGCTCCGCTGCGGAATAGGCAGCCCCCGTCGGGTTGGACGGCGAGTTGAGGATGATCCAACGCGTCTTCGGCGTGATCGCCGCGTCCAGCTGTGCCGGGGTGATCTTATAATCTTGGGTCGCGGGCGCTTCGATGAAAACGGGTGTGCCCCCGGCAAAGGCCACAATATCGGGATAGCTGACCCAATAAGGTGCAGGGATGATGACTTCATCGCCCGCATCAATGGTGGCGACCAGCGCGTTGAAGAGGGTATGCTTGCCGCCCACATTCACGCTGATTTGCGCTGGCATATAGTCCAGGCCATTGTCGCGCTTAAACTTGGCTTGGATTGCCGCCTTCAATTCGGCTGTCCCGTCCACATTGGTATATTTGGTCTGGCCCCGGCGGATCGCCTCAATCGCGGCCTCTTTGACAAAATCCGGCGTATCAAAATCCGGCTCACCTGCAGACAGGCCAATCACGTCCACGCCCTTGGCTTTGAGATCGAGCACCCGGCTCGTCATCGCAAGGGTGGCGGAGGGCTGAATACGGTCGAGTGCGGCGGAGGTGGTGCGCATGGTTTGGGCGCTTTCTCTGGCAAGGGGACAGTCGAGGGCGATAGCCGCGCCTATAGGGACTCGATCACATAGGGGCAACCGCCCAAGGGGCGTTTCGGCCAGAAATTCGGCCAAAAAAGCGCAAGTTCAGGCAAGAATTGCGGGCATCAAACCGCGCAACGCATTGCCGATACAGAATCCGCCTGCCAAATCCTCGGCTGTTAGATCCGACTCAATCGCCCGGCCGCTGTCGATCAGCTCGGCCCGCAAAACGCCGGGCAAAAGCCCCCGGCTGAGCGGTGGCGTCAGGAGACGGCCGCCCTGTTCAACAAAAATATTGGTGAAACTGCCTTCGGTCAAAAAGCCGTCAGGATCGACAAAGGCGACTTCAAAACAGCCTGCGCTCAAACGCGCCTGATCATAAAAGGCTCGGTCCGTCGTCTTATGACGCAGGCGGAAATCATCGGGGTTAACGGGCAAATCCGCGAGACCAACCAAAGCCGGACCCGCCGCACGCGCAGGCAAATCTGCCGCCTCAATGGCCATCTGCCCGTGCCGCGACAAAAGCAGCCTGATCCGCTTGGGCCCCTGCAATCGGAAAGTTGCCGCCTGAAGCAGATTTCGAGCCTTATGTGCGTCCAGCACAAAGCCGAGTGCATCTGCACTCGCCTGCATCCGCTCTAAATGACGATTGAGCAAAGGCATCCCCCGTTCGGGGTCAAAGAGCATTGTTTCGATCAAATCAAAGCAGCGCGGGTCCGCCACAAAGCGCCCCTTGGCAAGACACTCGGCCCATTCCTCATCGACACGGCTGTCCGCCACAATACCGCCGCCCAGACCCAGCGTTGCGACTGTTGCGTCCTTGGGCAAATGCAATGTCCGGATCGCGACATTAAATGCCGCATCGCCATTGGCATCAATGCGGCCGATGCTGCCCGTATAAATGCCGCGCGGCTCTGGCTCCACATCTGCGATGATTTCCATCGCCCGAATCTTGGGCGCGCCCGTAATCGACCCGCAGGGGTAAATGGCGCGCAGAAGATCCGCCACTGTCTTGCCCGAAACCAGCTGCGCCGTCACGGTCGAGATCATCTGGTGGACGGTCGGATAGCTTTCCACATGAAATAAATCCGGCACGGCAACCGACCCCGCTTGCGCCACACGCGACACATCATTGCGGAGCAGATCAACAATCATCAGATTTTCGGCCCGCTGCTTGGCATCAGACTGCAGCCGGGCGACGCGCCGGGCATCCTCCGCCGGGTCGCCTGCACGTTCGGCGGTCCCCTTCATCGGCTTGGTCGTGATGCGCCCATCCTTCAAGGCGAAGAAGAGTTCGGGGGAGAGCGACAAGAGCCAATCTTGCCCCGTCCAAACCACACCGCCAAAACCCGCCCGAGCGCGATCCCGCAGCCCGGCATAGATGGCCAGTGGATGGCCCACCGTGCGCACATCGGCCCGGATCGTCAAATTGGCCTGATAAATATCGCCCGCGGTAATCAGAGCCTGCACATGGTCATGCGCCTTGGCATAATCGGCCCGGCCAAGGCGCGGGCGCGGGGCATCGGCCCAGCCGCCCGCCGCATCGGGCAACCAGTCCGCCACCTGCTCTGCTGGAATTTCGTGATACCCCGCAAAGCGCGCAAACCAGACCAGCGGCAGATTGGGGGCGCGACCGCGCAGCGCAAGCCGATCCTCCAGCGCAAGCCCTGCCTCATAACTCAAAAAACCGGCCCAATCCCCGCCAGCGCCAATCCGCGTCACCAGATCCGCCACCTCTGCCGGATCCCGCGTCTCCACAATCTCGAGCGGGTCGCCATAAAGACGCGCAGGCGCGCCGCCTGCACGGGCATCATCCAGAAGCACAAAGGGGCCGGAAGGGATGGGCGCTGCCATGCGCCGCCTTTGGCAGGGCTGACGCAGAAAGACCAGACTGGACCGTTTCGGGATCAGGCCGATTTGCGGCCCTCGCGCATCTGGCCTATATTGCTGCCATGACCCAATATCAGATTGTCACCGACGACACCGTTCCGCTGCGTTCAGGCGTGATCCGCCTGCATGGCCCCGATGCCTTTGAGGGGATGCGCAAGGCAGGCCGCCTTGCCGCCCAAATTCTCGACGCGCTTGTGCCGTTCATTCAGCCCGGCGTGACGACGCAGGCCATTGACGATCTGGTTCGAACCATGACTTTTGATAGCGGCGCTGTTCCCGCAACGCTCAATTATCGGGGCTATACGCACAGCTGCTGCACCTCGGTAAACCATGTCATCTGCCATGGCATTCCAGGGCCAAAGGCGCTGAAAGAGGGGGATATCGTCAATGTGGATGTCACCCCGCTGCTCGATGGCTGGCATGGCGATACCAACCGCACCTATTTGGTCGGAGAGGTCAATATCAAGGCCCGCAGACTGGTCGAGACGACCTATGAAGCGATGATGCTGGGCATTGCACAGGCGAAGCCCGGCAACCATCTGGGCGATGTGGCCCATGCCATTCAGGTGCATTCAGAAAAACAGCGTTTTGGCGTGGTGCGCGATTTTTGCGGCCATGGCATTGGCCGCCTGTTTCATGATGCGCCCGAAGTTGTCCATGTCGGCCGCCCCGGCACGGGGCCAGAGCTGAAGCCCGGCATGTTCTTCACCATTGAACCTATGGTCAATATCGGCAGGCCCGATTGCAAGGTGTTGGAAGATGGCTGGACCGCGGTGACGCGGGACCGCACCCTATCGGCGCAGTTTGAACATACAATTGGCATTACCGACACGGGCTGCGAAATCTTCACAAAAAGCCTCTCCGGGCTCGACCTGCCTCATAGCCCGGCCTGACCGACTCGGCCGAGTCGCGCATGCGCTTGGGGCGGGCCGAGCACGGCACACCCCAATCCCTAGGCCAATTGATTAGTTTTCAGGCTGTTACTGCCTAAAAATAAGGCAGGCTCTTCATGCCCTGCCCAGATTCCAGACAGGGGTTTGCCTAAATTGAGCGTTCGCTTGCGCGCCTCTACTTGGCACGATTATTGAAGGCTGAAGCGAAACCGCAAAGGGTTGCCCCGCACCATGAAAAAGATTGAAGCGATCATTAAACCGTTCAAGCTCGACGATGTGAAGGAAGCCCTTCATGAAGTCGGTGTATCTGGCATCACCGTCACCGAAGCCAAGGGCTTTGGGCGTCAAAAGGGCCATACCGAACTCTATCGTGGTGCCGAATATGTCGTCGACTTTCTGCCCAAAGTGAAGCTGGAGGTCGTCGTGGACGATGCGCTCGCCCCCCGCGTGGTCGAAGCCATTGCCGCCGCTGCCCAAACCGGACGCATTGGCGATGGCAAAATCTTCGTCATCCCCGTCGAAAGCGCGTTGCGCATCCGCACGGGCGAAAAAGACAGCGACGCCATTTAAGGCGTTTTGAGCTTCCACCGCCGAAAGGGGTTTCGGCGGGCGGCAACACACCACCCCAAAAGTTCAATCAAGGAAGGTAGTGATAACATGGCCACTCCGGCAGATATTCTTAAGCAGATCAAGGACCAGGAAATCGAGTGGGTCGATCTCCGCTTCACCGATCCCAAGGGCAAGTGGCAGCACCTGACCATGTGCGCGGGCGTCATGGGCGAAGACGAACTGACCGATGGTCTGATGTTTGACGGATCGTCGATTGAAGGTTGGAAAGCCATTAACGAATCCGACATGATCCTGAAGCCGGATCTGGATGCCGTTTATGTCGATCCCTTCTCAGCCACGCCGATGATGATCATCTTCTGCGATATTGTTGAGCCATCGACCGGCGAACTTTACGCCCGCGACCCGCGCTCCACGGCGAAGCGCGCTGAATCTTACCTGAAGACCACAGGCATTGGCGACACCGTCTATGTCGGCCCAGAAGCCGAATTCTTCATGTTTGACGATGTGAAGTTTGAAAATGGTTATAACACCAGCTCTTACAAGTTGGATGATATTGAGCTGCCGACCAACACCGGCACCCATTATGAAACAGGCAATCTGGGTCACCGTCCGCGCGCCAAGGGTGGCTATTTCCCCGTTGCTCCGGTCGATTCGGCTCAGGATATTCGCGGCGAAATGGTCACGACCATGCTCGAAATGGGCCTGCCCTGCGACAAGCATCACCATGAAGTGGCCGCCGCTCAGCATGAGCTTGGCCTGACCTTCGGCACGCTGACGCAGACCGCCGACCGCATGCAGATTTACAAGTACGTCGTGCACATGGTCGCCCAATCCTATGGCAAATCGGCAACCTTCATGCCGAAGCCGATCAAGGAAGATAACGGGTCGGGCATGCACACCCACTTGTCGATCTGGGAAAAGGGCAATCCGCTCTTCGCTGGCAATGGCTATGCGGGCCTGTCGGACACCTGCCTGTATTTCATCGGCGGCATCATCAAGCATGCCAAGGCCGTGAACGCCTTCACCAACCCAACGACGAACAGCTATAAGCGCCTCGTCCCGGGCTATGAAGCACCGGTTCTGCTCGCTTATTCGGCACGCAACCGCTCGGCCTCTTGCCGCATTCCTTATGGCACGGGGGCCAAGGCAAAGCGCGTTGAAGTCCGCTTCCCCGATGCGATGGCCAACCCCTATCTCGCTTATGCAGCTTTGCTGATGGCGGGTCTGGACGGCATTCAGAACAAGATCCACCCGGGCGATGCCATGGACAAGAACCTCTATGATCTTCCGCCGGAAGAACTGGCCCAGGTTCCGACCGTCTGCGGCTCGCTGCGCGAAGCCTTGGAATCGCTCGAAGCGGACCACGCCTTCCTGCTGAAGGGGGATGTGTTCACCAAGGATCAGATTGATGCTTATATCGAGATCAAAATGGCTGACGTCGCCCGTTGGGAAATGACGCCGTCGCCGGTTGAATTCGATATGTATTACAGCGCTTAATCGCGAGCCTCTCCGCCCAGCGGACAAAGAAGCGCCCGGGGGAAACCTCGGGCGTTTTTCTATGTGCTTGCTTGCCTTAGCAGCGGGCGGGCCTAAAACCGGGGCGTCCCTGTGATGGAGAGAAATATGCCCCGCCTGCCTTTTGGCCGCCTGATGGCGTTTGCAGCCCTTGGCCTTGCCAGCCCTGTCTGGGCGCAATTGAGCCCGGCTGAAACGCGGATGACGGCCCATGTCGATGCAGATTATGAACGCACGGTCAGCCTGCTCGAACGGCTGGTCAATCAGAATAGCGGGTCGATGAATCTGGCGGGCGTAGAAGCCGTCGCCAAGATCATGCGGGCCGAGCTAGAGCCTTTGGGCTTTCGCGTCGTCTGGAAGGATATGTCCGCCACCAAGCGCGCCGGGCATTTGATCGCGACCCGCAAAGGCAGCAAGTCGGGCAAACGGATCCTTTTGATTGCCCATCTCGACACCGTATTTGAAGCCGACTCCCCCTTCCAGACCTTTGTGCGCCGCACGGGTCCGGGCCTGGATGAAGCCGAAGGGCCGGGCGCTGGCGATGATAAGGGCGGACTGGTGACCATCGTCGCGGCTCTACGCGCCATGCAGGCAGCAGGCACGCTGAAAGACGCCAATATCGACATCCACATGACGGGCGATGAGGAAGATAGTGGGGAGCCCATTGCGCTCGCGCGCGTCGACCTGATTGCGGCGGGCAAGCAAGCGGATGTTGCGCTCGATTTTGAAGGGCTGGTCCGCGATCAGGGCCGCGACATGGGCTCTATCGCCCGCCGATCATCCAACAGCTGGATCGTCACCGCCACCGGCCAGTCTGGCCACAGCTCTGGCATTTTCAGCGCAAGTGCCGGCGATGGCGCGATTTTTGAACTGACCCGTATTCTCAGCCGCTTCCGCACTGAATTGCCGGAGCAGAACCTCACCTTCAACGTCGGCATTATCACCGGCGGGCAGGAAGCGGCGCTGGATGGCGATGGCGTGCGCGCAACGGCGAAAGGCAAGACCAATATTATCCCCGGCATCGCCATTGCACGCGGCGACTTCCGCACTCTCTCACAAGATCAGACTGCCCGTGTCCGCGCCAAGATGGCGGCCATTGTCAAGGATCATGCGCCCCTCACATCGGCGACCATTGTCTTTGATGAAGGTTATCCCCCTATGGCCCCGACAACAGGCAATAAGGCGGTGCTGGATCGGCTCAATAAGGTGAATGCCGATCTCGGCCTACCCGACATGCCTGTGCTGGACCCGTTAAAGCGCGGCGCAGGCGATATTTCGTTCGTGGCATCCGATGTGGACGGGCTGGCCGGGCTTGGACCCTATAGCCGGGGCGATCATGCACCCGGTGAAACGGTCGATCTGTTGAGTATCAAGACACAAGCGAAGCGGGCGGCGATCCTCATTTCCCGCCTTGCACACGAAAAGCGCCGCATTGCCGATTGACGTTAACGTAAAAAACCCCACATCAGTGGGGAGAGATTAAAACACCGACTCGCAGGGTCCCAAGGAGAGATGCACATGGACAGCTATCTGAAAAATTACATTAACGGCCAATGGGTCGACAGCATTGGTGGCACGCGCCATCACGTTATTTCGCCCTCAACCGAAGAGCCCACGACAGAAATCACCCTGGGCACTCAGGCGGATGTCGATGCCGCAGTTGCCGCTGCCAAGGCCGCGTTCAAGACCTTCAGCAAGACGAGCCGGGAAGAGCGGATCGCCCTGATGGGCCGCATCATCGAAGAATATAAGAAGCGCGCCATGGATTTGGCCGTATCGATGGCCAAGGAAATGGGCGCGCCTGTCAGCTTTGCCTCCACCGCACAAGTCGGTGCAGGCATTGGCGGGTTTATGGGCACGATTGAGGCGCTCAAAAACTTCGCATTTGAAGAGCAAATGGCTGGGGCCAAAATTGCTTATGAGCCGATTGGCGTTGTCGGCCTGATCACACCTTGGAACTGGCCGCTCAACCAAATTGCGCTGAAGGTCGCGCCCTGCCTCGCCGCAGGCAATACGATGATCCTAAAGCCCTCGGAAGAATGCCCGGCAAATGCCGCGATCTTTGCAGAGATCCTGCATGCAGCGGGCGTGCCAGCAGGCGTGTTCAACTTGGTGCAGGGCGATGGCCCGACGGTTGGCCAAGCCATTTCGTCACACCCCGGCATTGATATGGTGAGCTTCACCGGCTCGACCCGTGCGGGCATTTTGGTGGCGAAGGCCGCCGCCGATACGGTCAAGCGCGTGCATCAGGAATTGGGCGGTAAGTCGCCCAATATCGTCCTGCCAGGCTCTGATCTTCCCGCCGTGCTGCCCGCCACCGTCTCTGGCGTGTTCATCAATTCGGGCCAGAGCTGCATCTCACCCGCGCGCATTCTCGTCCATAAGGATCAGGAAGCCGAAGCCGTCAGCGTCATCAAGAATTTGATGGCCAGTGTGCCCGTTGGTGATCCCTTGCAAGAAGGCGGGCATATCGGCCCCGTCGTCAACAAGACGCAATATGAGAAAATCCAAGGCCTGATCCAATCCGGCATTGATGAAGGCGCTACGCTGGAAACAGGTGGCACGGGCCTGCCCGCCAACGTCAATCGCGGCTATTATGTAAAGCCAACCGTCTTTTCCGGCGTGACGCCCGACATGCGGATTGCGCGCGAAGAAATCTTCGGCCCGGTCGCCGCTGTGATGACCTATGCCGATTTGGATGAGGCGATCGAAATTGCCAATGACACCGAATATGGCCTGTCGGCGGTGATCTCAGGCGATCCCGCCAAGGCGGCCAGCGTTGCGCCCCAGCTGCGGGCGGGCATGGTTGCCATCAACGCATGGGGCCCAACCCCCGGCACGCCTTTTGGCGGCTATAAGCAATCGGGCAATGGGCGCGAAGGCGGCCTTTTTGGTCTGAAGGACTTTATGGAAGTCAAGTCGATCAGCGGCCTGCCTGCCTAAAGGCTTACTGGTCTTTTTTTGAAAGACCGCGCAATAAGGGGGCCATGCGTCGTCATGGCCCCTTTTTTTTGCCCGTCCTCCTGCTGCTGGCGCTGGTGCTTGCCGGATGTATTCCTCGGCCGCTTGATCGGCATCAGCCCCCCCGCCACAAGCCCCCAGCGCCCAATGCTGCGCTGATGCGGCAGTGCACGACAGACCTCAATCGACTGGGCGCCAAATATAAAATTCTGCCAGATTATCGGGGGCAAAATGGGTGTTCGGCAATCAACTCTGTTCTGTTGACCAGCGCCGGGGCCAGCATCACAAATTTGCGCGCCACCCAATGCCCACTCGCCCGCAGCTTTGCCGCCTGGGTGCGCGGGCCATTGCAACAGGCCGCGCGGGATTTTTATGGCATGCCCGTGGTCCGCGTTGAAACCATGGGCAGCTATGCCTGTCGGCAGGTCCGCGGCGTGGCCTCCACCAACATGTCCGAACATGCCTATGCCAATGCCATTGATGTGGGCGGCTTTGTTCTGGCCAATGGCCGGCGCATCACGGTTCTGTCCGGCTGGACAGCAGGGAATAAGGACGCCCAATTCCTTCGAGAATTGCGCAAATCGGCCTGCAAACGCTTTCAGACCGTCCTCACGCCGGACTATAACGCGGCCCATCGCGATCATTTCCACTTTGATCTGGGCCGGGGCCCCTATTGCCGCTGAGCCCGCACCCTCCTAGATTAAACCAAATGACAGACAGAAAAATACCCGCACGGGTCTTCGCGCATGCCGCACAGGATGCGCAAACCGCCAAGAAAAATCTTTCCACCCCGCAAACCAACAGCCCGTCCTATAAGCTTGCCTTTCAGGACGAAGAGTTTTTGCTGCGCGACGATCTACGGCCCGTCCGCTTCCAATTGGAACTACAAAAGCCGGAGCTTTTGCTGGACGAAGCTAAAATTGCCTCGACTCTCGTCTTTTACGGGTCGGCCCGTATTCCAGCGCCCGGCGTTGCCTCTGGCCATGCTGACCCAAAAATTGCGAAGAACCTCGAAGCGCTATCCCCTTATTATGATGAAGCGCGCAAACTCGCCCAAATCACCAGCGGCATTCCGCGCGATGAGCAAGGCTGGCGGCATTTTGTCGTCTGCTCCGGCGGCGGGCCATCGATTATGGAAGCGGCCAATCGCGGTGCGCATGATTTGCGCGCCGATTCAATTGGCCTCAACGTCGTGCTGCCACATGAACAAGTACCCAACAGCTATGTGACGCCAGAGCTGAGCTTTCAGTTTCACTATTTCGCACTGCGCAAAATGCACTTCCTGCTGCGGGCCCGCGGCGTTGCCATTTTCCCCGGCGGATTTGGCACTTTTGATGAGATGTTTGAGCTGTTGACGCTGATCCAGACCGGCAAGATCAAGCCCATCCCGGTCCTGCTCTTTGGCCGCGCCTTTTGGGAAGATGTTGTCGATTTCCAAGCCTTGGTCGATCATGGTGTGATCGCCGAGCGGGATTTAAGCCTGTTTCAATATGTTGAAACAGCCGAAGAGGCTTGGGCGCATGTACGCGCCTTTTATGAGGCCGATAGCCTATAAAAAAGGCCCGGATCGCTCCGAGCCTTTTTCGCTAAATTGGCCGCAAGGCTTATTTGGCAGCAGGTGCCGGAGCCGTTGCATTTCCTTCCGCAGGCGCTGCTGCGTTGGCAGCTTCCGCTTCTGCTGGTGCTGCATCCGCTGCAGGTGCGGGCGGAAGCGGCAGGTTGGACCCTTGCGCATTCAGATAGGCAATCACATTCGCCCGGTCTTCTGGCTTGGACAGACCCGCAAAGCTCATCTTCGTGCCATCCGCAAATTTCTTCGGGCTTTTCAGCCAGAGGTTCATATTCTCATAATCCCAAACGCCACCATGGCCCGACAAAGCGGGGGAATAAGCAAAGCCGGGATGCGCTTTGCCAACGCCCTTGCCCAATGTGGCCCAGAGATTGGGACCAATGCCATTGGCGCCACCCTGATTAACCGTGTGGCAAGAGGCGCATTTTTTGAACACTTCTGCGCCCTTGGCCGCATCAGCTGTCTGCATGAGCAGCGCAATGGGCGGCTCTGCTGCCGCGCCGCCTTCACCGCTGCCTTCTGCGCTTGCAACTTCAAAGCCGCCAGCTTCCACCGGATGGTGTTTAAAAACTTCGCCCGTGACGATTGTCGCACCCAGTGCAACAATGCCTGCCGCAAGCGTCCATCCAGCGATGGTGTTGAATTGATCGCTATCGCTCATGCCCGTTGAAACCCCTGATCATATGGTCGGTGTTTTGGAATCGCCTGCGCCTTAGCCGTGCCAGCCGCGCATCGCAAGCATGCTTGCAGCATTGATCACCTCCCCTTAAGCGGATTTTCACGATGACCCGATATCCAGCCCCCGCCCAGCCCATTGTTGCTGCCATGCTTGAGGCCGCGGCCAAGGCCCCGACCCGCGCCGTCGCCTTTCAAGGCGCGCCGGGGGCCAATTCGCACATTGCCGTGCTTCAGGATCAGCCGGATGCCCTGCCCGTGCCCTGTTATAGCTTTGAAGATGCGATTGACGCGGTGCGCGATGGGCAGGCCGCCAGTGCCCTCATCCCCATTGAAAATTCCTTGCATGGGCGCGTTGCCGATATTCATTTTCTGCTGCCAGAATCGGGCTTGGTCATCACGGGCGAATTTTTTCTGCCCATTAAATATGCGCTGATGGGCACAGGCAGGCTGGAAGATGTCCGCCAAGCGATCAGCCACCCCCAAGCCTTGGGCCAGTGCCGCAAATGGCTGCGCACCCACGGCATTGACCCGGTGCCCTTCCCCGATACGGCAGGGGCGGCTGCTCGGGCGGTTGAACTGAATGATCCTGCCATTGCCGCCATTGCCCCACCGGGCGCGGCAGCTATTTATGGCCTTGAGACATTGGCCGAGGCGCTGGAAGATTCAGACGATAACATGACCCGCTTTGTCCGCCTCGCGCGGTCGGGCGCGTCTGCCCCCAATGAAGGGCTGGTCATCACCAGCTTCATCTTTGAGGTGAAGAATGTGCCCGCTGCGCTTTACAAGGCGCTGGGCGGCTTTGCGACCAATGGCGTCAACATGACCAAGCTCGAGAGCTATCAGCGCGGGGCAAGCTTTGCTGCGACCACCTTCTTTGCCGATATTGTTGGCCACCCTGATGATCCAGCCGTCGCCCGCGCGCTCGAAGAACTGAGCTTCTATTCCCGCTCGCTACGCGTGCTGGGCACCTATAAGCAGGCCCGGCCGCGCGGCTAAATGTCGCCCCTTTTTCGTCACCCTGAACTTGGTTCAGGGTCTACCGCCCCGCAAGCGCCTTAAAGTCGGCATGTTCCAAAACCGTGGATGCTGAACCAAGTTCAGCATGACGCGCGTGGGCATCTTCTAAAACTCCTGATGCATCGGCCCTAAACATCCGCCACCCAGCGGTGGAACAAGGTGCTGGCAATGGCAAAGGGCGGGGGCGCGTTAAAGTTTTTGTCCGGCGCATCCTGAAGGGCGGCCAAAACCTCCTCACGGCTTACCCAGCGGGCATCTTCCAATTCCTTGGTATCAATTGTGAGTGTGTCGTCCAGCGCCTCTGCCACACAGGCAATCATCAATTGCGACCCGCCAAAGGGCCAAGGCTGGCTGACGACATAGCGCACTGCGCCGCAGCGCACGCCCGCTTCTTCAAAAATTTCCCGACGCACAGCTTCTTCAACGCTTTCGCCCGGCTCTAAAAAGCCGGCAAGTGCGGAATAATTGCCCTGTGGCCAGGCCGCCTGCCGCCCGACCAGCACCCGGCCCTGATATTCGGCCAGCATGATGACGACAGGATCGGTGCGGGGAAAATGTTCCTTCCCACAGCCCCCACAGATACGCCCCCAGCCTGCCCGAAAGACCTTAGTCGCGCTGCCGCACTGGCCGCAGAAGCGATGGCCATTATGCCAATCGATCAGGCTGCGCGCCGTGCCATAAATCGCGGCTTCTTCGGCAGGCAGGCTCGCCAAGGCCCGCCAGATCGCGGGGGAGCGATGCGCCCCACCCTGCCCGGATGTGATGGGCGCAAAATGGGGCTTATCCTCATGCAGGCCAAGCAGGATCAGCTCAACCTCAAGCGACACCTCTGCCATGCTCTGCCAAACCAACCGCCCTTCGGCAGACAGGCGGGGGTCAAGCCCGTCCAGCCCCAAAACCCGCCCGCGCCAATCATTGAGAAGCGCGGTGACGGCCTCTGCATCGCTGCGAATATGGTCAACGCGGTCAAGCGGCGACCCTGTAAAGCCGGGGGCCATCATCAGACCGACAGGCTTTGATAAACGGCTTTGCCAAAGCTTTCGGTGAAGGGCTGATTCCCCATCGTCATAATCTGCGACCAGCCAGAGGCGCGGATGCCCCGTGTCCGGTCCACCCAGCCAATGGTGGAGGCCGCCCCCCCCCAACCAAAGGTGCCAAGACCTTCGCCATTGTCGCGCGGGGCAATCGTTACCCGCCCGCCAGCGCCAAAGCCCTGCCCTTTGACAAAGCTTTCCATCCGCGCACCCGGCGGGGCAAGATTGGACATAGCCAGCCGCGCCGTCTCGACCTTCATGATCCGCCGATCGCCAATGGCACCTTCGCCCATCAACATGGCGAGAAAGCGATCATAATCGCGCGGGCTGGTGACAAGGCCCGCCCCACCAAAGGGAAAGGCCGGCTTGTCAAAAAAGACGCTGTCATTGCCCGGATCAATTGGGAACGTGCCAAAGGGCGCCCCAAAATAATTGGTCGTGAGGCGCTTCATTTCGCTTTGCGGCACCTGAAACCAGCTGCTGGTCATGCCCAAAGGCGCAAAGATGCGCTGCTGAAGGAATGCGTCAAAGGGCATGCCGCTCGCCAGCTCAATGATCCGGCCGAGCAGATCCAGGCTAACCGAATAGCTCCACACCGTTCCCGGATCGGCCACCAATGGCAAAGTTGCCAATCGGTCCGCAAATTCAGCAAGGCTGGGGGCCGTCGGCACATTGGGCTGGCCCGGCAGCGGCTTGCGCGAGGCGGAAGCCGGCGTAATGCCCAGCTTCACATAAGCCTCTAGCAGCGGGCCTTTGGTCACAATTGTATAGCCCAAGCCGGCCGTGTGGGTGAGCAGATGGCGTATCGTGATCGGGCCGCTTGCAGCGCGCGAGTCGAGGCTTTTGTCCGGATCTGTCAGAACGCGGGGGTTGGCAAAGCCGGGCAGAAAATCAGCAATATTCTGATCAAGCTTTAGCTTGCCGTCCTCGATCAACATCATCGCGGCCATGCCCGTAATCGGCTTGGTCATGGAATAAGCGCGGAAGAGGGAATCTTCTGCCACGGGGGCTGGATTGTCAAAAGCCAGCGCGCCGGTTGAAAGAAAAGTCGGCGCCTCTGTTCCCCGACCAATGGCGGCAACAGTTCCGGGCACATATTTGCTGTCAATAAACCCCTGCATTGTCCGCTGCACCGGGCCCCAGGCGAGCGGCCCCGTCTGCGCGGCGCGCAGGCTTGCGGGCAGGCTCGCAAATCCCGCCGCAAGGGCAGACGCGCTCAAAAAATGGCGGCGATTCAGGTTAATCGTCATTAGTCCTCATCCTTGGCAGGCGACCAGTGCGGCCTTGTTGAATAAAGTTGGTAGTCCGGCTTCATGCAAGCGGTCAATTGGCCACCAGTCAGCCTCAAAAGCAAGCGTGGGTTGTTTGGGACAGCGCAGGCCCAAAATCTGCAAATTCAGGCGGAAATGGGTGAAGACATGGGTCACAGCCCCCAGGGCCTGCCACTCCCCCGCAAAGGGCGGCGGCGCATCATCGCCAACCCAGTCACAGCTGGGCAGGGCCCGCATGCCGCCGAGCAACCCCTTGGCCGGTCGACGGATCAACGCGACGTGCCCGTCCGCCTCAATCCACCAGACCCGCCCGAACCGTTCCGGCTTAGGTTGTTTTGCAGCTTTGACGGGATAAGCCTCTGCCTCGGGTTGGCCGCGGCAGTCTGCGGCAACAGGGCACAGATCGCATAAAGGCTTTTTTGGGGTGCAGATGGTCGCCCCCAAATCCATCATGGCC
>JBEDGC010000032.1:0-3324 GCA_041174825.1 Pseudomonadota bacterium
ATCGTGAGGAAGGGGATTAAAACCCGCGGGCTGAGAAAGGACGGTTGCTGCGTCACAAGGCGGCAATCGCTGCTGCAAAGGCGGTGATTTCAGCCAAGGGCTGATCCCAGCTGACAACGAAGCGCACTTCGCCTTCCGCCCAATCGTAAAAATCAAATCCCTGCGCACGAAGCCCTGCGGCTTCATCCGGCGTCAGGCGCGCAAAGACTTCATTGGCCTCTACCGGGTGCAACAGGCGGCTGCCGCATGCCTGTGCCAGCCTTTGTGCGCCAGCATTGGCGGCGCGCGCATTGGCCAGCCAAATATCGTCTTTCAAAAGCGCGACAATCTGCGCGGCCAAATACCGCCCCTTGGACAAAAGATGCCCGGCCCGCTTGCGCCGCTCAACGACGCCCGCTGCCTTCGCCTTGTCGAAATAAACAAGGCATTCGCTCGACATGCCGCCATTTTTGACAAAGCCGAAGGAGAGAACATCCACGCCCGCCCGCCAGGTCACGTCCGCAGGCGTACAGCCCAGATGGGCGATGGCGTTCGCAAAGCGCGCGCCATCCATATGAACGCCCAGCCCATGTGCTTTGGCGATATCTCCCAGCGCCGCGACCTCGGCAGGCGCATAAACCCGGCCATATTCCGTCGCATTGGTGATGGACAGAGCGTGAGGCTGCGCCCAATGCACGCCGCCCGGCGTTGCCGCCAGCTTTGCCGAGAGTGCATCCGCGGTGATCTTGGCCCCCGCCCCCTCAATCAGGGAGAGCTTCGCCCCATGGGTGTAAAATTCAGGCGCGCCGCATTCATCATTCTGAATATGCGCGTCCTTGTGGCACAACACGCTGCCATAAGGCGGACAGAGGCTTGCCAGCGCCAGCGAGTTGGCGGCGGTTCCGGTTGCGACCCAAAGGACCGTCACCTCTGTTTCAAACAGGTCTGACATGACGCTGTTGAGCGATGCGCTGATCGCGTCGCCATCATAGGCGGTATCCACATGGTTGGCGGCGGCCATAGCCTCCAGCACGGCAGGGTGGACGGAGGCGGCATTGTCAGAAAAGAAGCGCATCCGGGCGTCTTGGCGGGCCAGCGCCTCAGGGTCAATGGCATCGAAAAGGGGGTGGTGCTGCTGGCGAGGATTGAACTCGCGGCCTCTCCCTTACCAAGGGAGTGCTCTACCACTGAGCTACAGCAGCGTGACCCTGAACGCTATGACGGGACAGAACGGGCCATAGCAGTGCCGCGGGCCTATGGACAAAAGCTATGGACGGGTCAAGCACATCACGCCAAATGGAGGCGAAATGAGCAAGAACAATCCCAACCGAGACCGCCGCCTAGCAGAGGCTCTGCGCGCCAATCTGCGTAAACGCAAGGACCAACAGCGCGAGACGCCAGAGGATCAAACGCCTCCAGCCGATCCCAATCAACCGACCTGATCAGCCAAGCGAGCGGCAAGCCTGTGTGAGCCAATCGCGTGTTGCACCCTCCAACTGTGGGCCAATCAGCTCCAGCACCTTGGCGTGATAGTCATCCCACCAGCGCAATTCATCGCGCGTCATCAGGCTGGTCTCCACCAAAGTCCGGTCAATCGGCGCGAAGGTAAGCGTTTCAAACCCGAAATAGCGGCCTTCAGCGCCGGGGATTTGCCGCTCTTCCACCAGAACGAGATTTTCGGTGCGGATGCCATAGGCCCCGGCCTTGTAATAGCCCGGCTCATTGGACAGGATCATGCCGGCCTGCAGCGCCTCTTCGGTTCCAGCCTGTCCGCCTGCGCTTTTGGCGATGCGCTGCGGCCCTTCATGCACCGACAAAAACGCGCCGACGCCATGGCCCGTGCCATGCGCGTAATCGAGGCCCGCTTCCCATAAGAACATGCGCGCCAAACTATCGAGCTGACTGCCCCGTGTTCCTTCCGGAAAGACGGCGCGGGAGAGCGCAATATGCCCCTTCAGCACGCGGGTGAAGCGATCCTTCACTTCCGCATCTGGTTCACCGGGGCCAACCCAGATGGTGCGCGTCACATCGGTCGTGCCATCCAGATATTGCCCACCGGAGTCGACCAGATAGACGCTATTCGGCTCAATCGGCAGATTGCTCTTTTCGTCCACACGATAATGGCAAATCGCGGCATTGGGGCCAGCGCCAGAAATTGTGTCGAAGGAGAGATCAACCAGCTTGCCCGTGGCCGCGCGAAATGCCTCAAGCGCGGCGGCTGCCGATAGCTCGGTCTGTCCCCCCTTGTGCGCCTCGGTCGCCAGCCAATGGAGAAAGCGGGTCAGCGCTGCCCCATCCCGCTTTTGCGCGGCACGATGGCCTGCTTGTTCAACTGGGTTTTTGATCGCCTTGGGAAGCACCGTTGGGTCACGCGCCTCGACAATAGCCGCTCCACCTTGCGTCAGATGAGCAAAAATTGCGGCAACGGCGCGTTCTGGGTCAACCGCCACACGCTTACCAGAAAAGGCGGCAAGCGCAGGGGTGAAGGACGCGCGATCATGAATGCGCACGGCATTGCCAAGATGCTTGGCAACCGCCTCATCCATCTTGGCCGGATCAACATAAAGATCGGCCGTGCCGTCCTTATGCAGCACAGCAAAGGACAAAGCGACGGGTGTGCGATCCACATCACTGCCGCGCACATTAAATGTCCATGCCACCGAGTCCAGCGCGCTGATGATGGCGGCATCCAGCTTTTGCTTGGTCAGCCAATCGGCAACATCTTGGCGCTTTTCGGCCGAACTCCGGCCCGTATATTGATCATCCAGCACCTTCAGCTTAGCCACAGAGGGGGCTGGCTGATCCGCCCAGACAAGATCAACAGGATTGCGATCCACTGCAACCAGCGTCGCCCCCTTGGCGGCAAGCGCCTTGGTCGCGGCCTCAACCCACGTCTTGGTGTGCACCCAAGGATCATAGCCAATGCGCGCACCTTCGGCCGCATGGGTACCCAGCCAGTCCGAAACGCTGGTTTCCAGTGTTGACTGATAGGACCAATGGCGACCATCCACCTGTTCGCGCACCTGAATGGTGTAGCGGCCATCCACAAAAATTGCGGCATCCTCAGACATAACCACTGCCGTCCCGGCAGACCCGCCAAAGCCCGTGAGCCAGGCCAAACGCTGCGCATAGGCCCCCACATATTCCGACATATGCTCATCGCAAATGGGGACAACAAATCCGTGCAGATGATCGGCCTTCAGCTGATCTCTGAGAGCGGCAAGGCGGGCTTCATATGTGGACATGAAAAATCTTTCGGTCAGTCGGTCGTATCTGCGCAAGGATATAGCCCTTGCGCCAAAGCGCGCAATGCCCTCCCCCACCCCCTCCCGCATGCGGGAGGGG
>JBEDGC010000033.1:0-21600 GCA_041174825.1 Pseudomonadota bacterium
CAGCGGTCAAGGGCATTTTGGTGAACATCTTTGGTGGCATTATGAAGTGCGACATCATTGCCGATGGCATTGTGGCCGCCGCTAAGGAAGTAAATCTTTCGGTCCCGCTGGTTGTCCGCCTGGAAGGCACGAATGTGCAGCAGGGCAAGGATATTCTTGCGAATTCCGGCCTGCCGATCGTTCCTGCCAATGATTTGGGCGATGCTGCAAAGAAGATTGTGGCAGAAGTGCGCAAAGCGGCTTGAGGCTTGCCAAGCCCCAGCTTTTTGTGCAGTGCGACGAACATTGACGTAAACGTAAAGCGATTCACAGGAGACGCCTGATGAAGATCCTTGTCCCGGTAAAGCGGGTGATCGATTACAACGTGAAACCGCGCGTAAAGCCCGATGGCTCTGGCGTGGATTTGGCCAACGTGAAGATGTCGATGAATCCGTTCGACGAAATCGCGGTGGAAGAAGCCATTCGCCTGAAGGAAAAGGGCGTGGCGACAGAAGTCGTCGCTGTGTCTATTGGGCCAGATAAGGCGCAAGAAACGCTGCGTACCGCACTCGCCATGGGGGCTGACCGCGCGATCCTGATTGTGGCCGAAGATGTTGAGCCGCTGGGCGTTGCCAAGCTGCTGTCTAAGGTCATGGACGAAGAGGCCCCCGGCCTTGTGATCCTGGGCAAGCAAGCCATTGACGATGACTCGAACCAGACCGGCCAGATGCTGGCGGCACTGACGGGCCGTCCGCAAGGCACTTTTGCCTCGAAGGTGGAAGTTGCTGGCGACAGCGTCAATGTGACTCGCGAAGTTGATGGCGGCTTGGAAACAGTCAGCCTCAAAATGCCCGCAATTGTCACGACTGACCTGCGCTTGAACGAGCCGCGCTATGCGTCTTTGCCTAATATCATGAAGGCAAAGTCCAAGCCGCTCGCGCAGAAGACGCCAGCTGATTATGGTGTTGACGTTAGTCCGCGCCTGAAGACGCTGAAGGTTAGCGAACCGCCCGTACGTTCTGCCGGGATCAAGGTTGCCGATACTGACGCACTGGTTGCCAAGCTTAAGGAAATGGGAGTAGCCGCATGAGCGTTCTCGTCTATGCCGAACATGATAATGCATCGTTGAAGGATGCGACGCTGGCCGTCGTGACAGCAGGGGCCCAATTGGGCGAGGTGCATGTCCTCGTCGCCGGCAATGGCTGTGATGCAGCCGCACAGGCCGCCGCCAAGATCAAGGGTGTCGCCAAGGTTTTGGTCGCCAATGACGCCGCTTTCGCAAACCAGCTGGCCGAAAATGTGGCTCCGCTCATTTCCGGCCTGATGGCGAATTATGACGCCGCTCTGTTCCCGGCGACGGCACACGGAAAGAATATTGCCCCGCGCGTGGCCGCCCTGCTCGACGTGATGCAGATCAGCGACATTCTCTCGGTTGAGAGCGCCGATACCTTCACGCGTCCGATTTATGCGGGCAATGCGATTGCGACGGTTCAGTCGACCGACGCAAAGAAGGTCATCACCGTGCGCGGCACCGCCTTTGCGAAGGCGGCAGAGGGCGGCTCTGCCGCTGTGGAAGCCGTTTCCGCCAATGGAGACTCTGGCATTTCCTCCTTTATCGGCGCTGAAATTGTCAAGCTGGAGCGTCCTGAACTGACGTCAGCGAAGATCATCGTTTCGGGTGGTCGTGCGTTGAAGGATTCGGACACATTCCAAGCAACTATTTTCCCACTCGCTGACAAGTTGGGTGCCGCCGTTGGTGCGAGCCGTGCAGCCGTCGATGCGGGCTATGTGCCGAATGACTATCAGGTCGGTCAAACTGGTAAGATCGTGGCACCGGATGTCTATGTCGCAGTCGGCATTTCGGGCGCGATCCAGCATCTTGCGGGCATGAAAGACTCCAAGACGATCATCGCGATCAACAAGGATGAGGATGCCCCGATCTTTCAGGTGGCAGACATCGGCCTTGTCGGCGATCTCTATAAGATCGTCCCGGAAATGGTCGAAAAAATCTGATCTGGTCCTTGAGGACAGGCAAGAAGAGGCGGCTTAGGCCGCCTCTTTTTTTGTGCCCGACAGATAGAGAATGACTGCGCCCAAAATCGCCGCCGAAAGCGAGCCCAAAAGAACGCCAATTTTCACTTCTGCGCCCAAGGCTGGGTCATCAAAGGCCAGTTCCCCGATGAACAGGCTCATCGTAAAACCAATGCCGCACAACAGCGCGAGGCCGTAAATCTGGGCCCAGCTTGCCCCCGCTGGTTTGGGGGACCAGCCTGCCTTTACCGTCAGCCAAATCGCGCCAAAAATACCCAATTGCTTCCCAAAAAATAATGCCGCGGCGATTGCGACAGGCAGCGTTGCTGCGACATTCGCACCAGCCAGTGCGACCCCTGCATTCGCCAATCCAAAGAGCGGCAGAATGATGAAAGCGACGGGCAGTTGAAGGCCATGTTCCAGCCGGTGTAAAGGCGATGCGACATCATCCGGCCGCCCCTTGCTGACATGAACAGGGACAAACACCGCCGCCAATACACCCGCAACGGTTGCATGAATGCCCGATTGAAGCACAGCAAACCACAGCAGGACAAAACCTGCCAGCCAGATGGCGAGATGGCTGACGCACAATTTATTGAGCCCCCAAAGGAGCGCCATGACCGCAAGCGATGCCAGAAGCCAGGCCCCGGACAAGCTGTCCGTATAGCCAATCGCGATGATCGCCACCGCCCCCATATCATCGACAATCGCAATAGTCGTGAGCAACAGCTTGAGCGAGACTGGCACCCGCGACCCCAGCAGCGACAAGACGCCAAGTGCAAAGGCAATGTCGGTAGCTGCCGGAATAGCCCAGCCGGGTCGCAATTCTGGGTGCCTAGATGTCAAAGCCAAGTAAATGACTGCTGGCACCGCCATGCCGCCGACCGCCGCGAGCAGGGGCAAGGTGCGATCTGCCCAAGTCGCCAAATGACCATCCAAAAGCTCCCGCTTAATTTCCAATCCAACCAGCAGGAAGAACAGCGCCATGAACGAGTCATTGATCCAGTGCAGGACGGACAGCGGCCCCAGATTCAGCGTTAGGAACCCAAAATAAAGATCTGCCGCCGGGCTGTTTGCTATGGTGAGCGCCGCTGCTGCGGCCAGCATCAACAACACTCCGCCCGCAGCTTCATGCCGCCAAAGCTCTCTTAAGGCGGATCGCGGCCTCAACCGGAATTGGGTCATGGAAGTTCCTTTCAGGTCAGGGCATCACGCTATTCGTCTCCGGTCAGTTGGTCAAACAGGGGGACCACTTGGCTCGCGTCCTGCGTGGTCACAAAATTGTCGGGGTGAACAAAATGGTCTGCAAACCAAGGGTAAAGCTGTGGATCAAAGCTGTCACGCAGCCATTGAACAACCTTCTGCACAGGCTCTGACTGGCGGGCCTCTCGTCGATAGGAGAGCCAGAGTTCAAATCTCAGCTGGATGGGCAGGTTAATCGGCCGAACACGTCGCGTTATGATGCGGGCATAGGTTGGCAAAACAGCTATGCCTGCGCCATTGACGACGCCCCAATAGAGAGAAAAACTGGAACTGACCTGCATCGCCACAAGTTTCTGCCGGGCACCCGGCGACAAGAAGAGATTAATCGCGTCGGACCGCAGCCCAGGCGAGTTCTGATGAATGAATTGATGCCCCTCCAAATCATCTAAAGACGCGGGCAAACCGCGCTGGCGGATATATTGATCAGACGCAAAGGGAATAACGTGGATCGTCGCGATGCGGGCGCACACCGCTTCCAGATCTGCCGGCTTTTGAAATCCGATAGACACATCATAGCCATCTGGCGCGACGCGGGCCTGATCTGAAAAACAATCAAGCGTGACCATATGATCTGGCAGACCCGCCTTGAGCGTGGGGAGTCGCGGCGTGAGCCAGAAGCTCCCCACCCCTTCTGATGCGCATATTCGGACTTCCCCTTCGGTATGCAGTACATGATTGCCCCGTGCCATTGGCAGGCCGGAACTGAGTAGCCGCATATCATTGGCCACCCGCAACACGGTTCGCCCCTCGGCCGTAATTGTTAATCCATCTCTAGATCGCGCAAAAAGAGTCGTTTCCAATGCCTTTTCAAGCCGATCAAGTCGGGCGCGAATCGTATTTACTGACAAGTTCAGGGTCCGGCTTGCCTTGCGCAGGCTCCCTGCATCGGCAACCTGACGCACAATGTTCAGGTCATGCCAATTCACTTTGTCCAGTAAGCCTGTGAAATCACGCTGTTCTTTTGTCTGAACAGGGCATTCCGATAATTGGAGCACCGCATCCTCCATGCTGTCGGATAGACTAACTTCCTCAGAAATCATCAATAGTGTCTAAGATGTGATAGAGGAAACTCCAATGCTTCAACAACCTCCCCCAAGGGCGTGCCAAGGCGTTCTTCGCCTCTCTTTTTCTCAATTCATAAGGCGGTGTCTTGAGCGGTCTGAGCGCCAAAGGCTAACACTTGAGCGACCTGACTGGACCAACCTATCGCACCTGCTGAAAATTGCGCGCCAAGACATGGCTTTGGCCGAAGATGCCATCATCCAAAAAATGATCGAAACAAATCCGGATACTGTGCGGGTCGCCCGTCACCCTGATGGGTCCGGCCGCGATGGGATCATTGCACTGTTGCCATTAACGCAGGATGGTGCAGTGGCGCTATTGGACGGGCGTTTTTCCGGCCTGTCGCCCGACCCGCGCTGGATCACCCCCGCTGGCGTCCAACCCGCCGCAATTTATGTCTGGCTGCTCCACATGCCCGGGTCCATGGGCTTGATGCTAAGCGCGTTTGCAGAAGCCCTGAACCTGTTCCTAGAAGAACCCGTCCCCGTCTTTTCCAGAGCCGCGAACGCACATAGTCAGAGCGTACATGACAAAGCAGGCTATATCCCCGCAAACACAGTCTATCCAAATTGTCCGGATGGGTTGCTGGTCGTCTTGCCCGAGCATCATGGCCCATTGCACCAACCCCAGATTGAGATTTCTGTTGCTCGCACGGTAGAGGATATTTTTCAGGTCTTTTCGGTGCGATCAGCCACCTATTTGGCGGAACAATTTTGCCTCTATTCAGAAGAATTTGATGGCAATGATTTTTGCTCCACCCATTGGTTGGGCAAGATTGATGGCGATGCCGCGGGCTGCATCCGCGCGCGTTTTTTCGGCGATTTTGCGAAGATCGAACGTCTCGCCGTGCGGCAGGAATATCGCAGCAGCAGATTGGCCTTCCAACTCGTTCGGGCTGCCATCGACCATTGCCGACGCAAGGGATACCGGACCTTATTCGGCCATAGTCGGCTTGACCTTCAACGATTTTGGAAGGTCTTTGGCTTCAAGCCGGTCGAAGGTCGACCATTGATCGACTTTGCCAACGTCAAATATGCTGAAATGCGGCTTGACCTTCCCCCGTTGGCAGATGCGGTGAATATATCCATGGACCCGATGCATATTCTGCGTCCGGAAGGGGCGTGGGATCGCCCTGGGCCATTTGAAGCCCCGCCACGGGCGGATAATGCCCTGCGGCTGAATCTGCTCCATGAGCGGACACGCACAGTGCGAAAGACGGTCATCACGGCCTGATCGGCATGATCGAACTCCTCATCGCATGTCGTGATGAGTTGCTGATGCTGGCGACGGTTGGCCTTGCCCTTGGCGGCCTGGATGATCTGGTCGTCGACAGCATCTGGATCGGGCGTTGGCTTAAACAAAGGGGCATTGGCAGGACCAAAGGGGCAGCGCGATCCCTTGATCGCCTGCCGCCCGTCCAGAATAATGGCCGCATGGCGATCTTCATTCCCGCTTGGGATGAAGCAGCCGTGATTGTCGACACCATCCGCCAAGCCCTAAGCCGATGGGAGGAGGACAGCTTCACTCTATTTGTTGGATGCTATCGCAACGACCCTGAGACGCTTGCCGCCATGGGGCACTTGCATGACACGCGGGTTCGCCTAGCATTTTGCTCCCGGCCCGGCCCGACGACCAAAGCGGACTGCCTCAACACTATCTATGGTGAGATGGAGCAAGAAGAGCGTGAGACTGGCGAACGCTTTAAGGCCATTGTCTTGCATGATGCCGAAGATTTGGTCCATCCAGATGAGCTTAAACTCCATGATCGGCTGATTGAGCACTTTTCGCTGGTGCAGATCCCCGTATTGCCTCTTCAGACAAAAGGCTCAATCTGGGTGAGCGGCCATTATGTCGATGAATTTGCGCAATCCCATTGTCGGGATATTGTGGTGCGCGGGGCTATTCGTGCCGCACTGCCTTTGGCTGGGGTTGGCTGTGCGATCAGCCGGGCGGCAATTGCGGCACTCTCCGATCAGACCTCAGGTCGCCCCTTTGACGAACAGAGCCTAACTGAGGATTATGAACTTGGGTTGAGATTGGCCGGAATGGGCTATCGGACGGTCTTTGCGCGGGTCAGCGAGGAGCATGGACACGACCTTATTGCCACGCGTGCGCATTTCCCCGACACGCTTAATGCCGCCGTCCGCCAAAAAACTCGTTGGACCATTGGCATTGCCCTCGCTGGATGGGATCGCCTTGGCTGGAGGCACACATGGGCAGATAACTGGATGCTCCTGCGCGACAGGCGCGCGCCCTTTGCAGCATTTGCGATCGTTGCCGGTTATGCTGCGGTTCTTCTTTCAGGCTTACTGGCGTTTACAGGCCAAAGCGCCGCCCCGGCAGAGGCGGTCAACTGGTGGCTGCTTAGTTTGACCGGCCTGTGCATGATCTGGCGCATAGGCATCCGTGTGATCTGCGTCTGGCGACATTATGGCTGGAAGATGGGCCTGATTGCCGCCCCCAGAACCTTCGTCGCAAACCTGATTCTTATTCTGGCCGTGCGCCGTGCTGTCATGGGCTATGTGCGGATGTTGCGGACAGGCCAAATCCGCTGGGATAAAACCAGCCATCGGTCCCCCTTGTCGGACTGATATGTGCCTGCCGCGCGCACGGGCGCTTGAAACGATGGCAATGTTACTATGCCTTTGGGGAGTTGGTCGCTTTGCCAGCGAAGCTTGGCCAGATGGCGAAACCCCAATTTCCCAAGTCAAACCACAGCCGGTTCGTGAAGGCCAATTTGCGCAGCCAAAAGGACTTGTTGAACGCAGTCCCTGGGCAAGACGACACATTGTCGCGCACACCCGGCAAATGGATGAAATCCCTTACTTACCTGATACCATTTTGCCCAAATCTGTTTTTCAAGACGCCATGGCTACCCCTGCCCAAATTCCAGTGACAGCCCCGATTGGGCTATTCACGCATCATTTTGGCACACGGGTGAGCGACCAGCCTGTGCTGGGCAGCTTTTGGCTGCTGGCCCGCAGCATGACAGGTACAGCGTTCTCCCCCGCAGGCAGCGAACTGGGCGGTAGCCAAATGGGTGCGCGAGTGCGCCTACCCCTTTTTGGGCAAGATCTTGCGGTGAATCTGCGCGCTTCATCAAACCTTAACTTAAGCCGCGGCAAAGAAGTGGCGCTTGGCCTGAGTTGGCGCCCCCTAGATGGGGTGGCCGCGGAAATCATTGCCGAACAAAGACTTGGCCTTGACGCGCAAGGGCGGACGGACCCTGCGCTGTTGCTTGCCGTGGGACTGAACGACATGCCTATCGGAGGAGGCATGATCGCCGAGGTTTATGGCCAGATAGGTGGTGTCGGCTTCCCTAAGGTGGATGAGTTTGGTGATGGGCGGCTGATACTCACGGCGCGCATCCATCCGAGGTTGCGCCTCGGCATGGGCATCTGGGGCGGTGTACAACCACAGGCCAGCCGCGTCGATATTGGACCAACCCTGCTTATTTCTGACAGGCAATGGCGGGCAACACTGGACTGGCGCATCCGCATCGCGGGCGGCGCGCACCCGACCTCTGGCCCCAGCATCACTTTCGGCCGCAATTTCTGAGACAATGCTTCACCCCGGCAGCGTGAGGCGCTAGGGCTGTAAGCGATGGATATTTATCTGCCGATCGCCAATATGTCGGTGAACGCGCTTGTGCTGATCTTGCTCGGCGGCGGCGTGGGCATTTTGTCTGGCATGTTTGGTGTGGGCGGCGGATTTCTGACGACGCCGCTGCTCATCCTTTACGGCATCCCGCCAACCATCGCGGCCGCATCTGCAACGACGCAAGTCACCGGAGCCAGTGTGTCGGGCGTGCTCGCCCATTGGCAGAAAGACGGCGTAGATGTTCGCATGGGCGCGCTTCTCGTCCTTGGGGGGCTGCTTGGTTCGGTTGCGGGGGCTGGGGTCTTTTCCATTCTGGAAAAGGCCGGGCAAATGGATACGATTATCGCGATCCTCTATGTCGTGCTGCTGACAGGCATTGGGGGGCTTATGGCCCGAGATGCCTGGGCCGCCATTTCGGCAAAACGGGCCGGGCTGAGGGTGCCCGCGCGCAAGCGTCGGCACCACCCACTGGTCGCCACCTTGCCCATGCGGTGGCGCTTTTACGCCTCTGGCATTTACATCTCCCCCCTTGCGCCTGCCGCGCTCGGCTTTTTGGTCGGCATGCTGACTGTCTTGCTCGGCGTTGGCGGCGGCTTCATCCTTGTTCCCGCGATGATCTATATCCTCGGCATGGCCACCCGCGTGGTGGTTGGCACCTCCTTATTCCAAATCCTGTTCGTCACGGCCATTACAACCCTCGTTCATGCGCTGACCACGCATGCGGTCGATATTGTTCTGGCGGGCCTATTGCTGATTGGCAGCGTCATCGGCGCGCAATTTGGCACACGGCTTGCGGCAAAGCTGCCGCCAGACTGGCTGCGTCTGGGGCTGTCCATCCTGATCCTCAGCCTTGCCATATGGCTGGCGCTTGGACTCGGCTGGCGACCGCGCGAACTTTACTCGGTGCATCCGTTATGAAGCTGCTGCGCCTCATCTTTCTTTTGCCCGCCATGCTGCTGACCTTGGCCGCATCCAATCCAGTGCTCGTGCCCGATGTGTCGCAACGCAAGATCGACATTATCTACAGCTTTACGGGGGCCGAATTGCTGCTGTTCGGGGCAATCCTTTATCCCGGCGGGCGCGTTCCTTCTGAAAAGGCAGATATTGTTGTCGTCTTGCGGGGCCCAACCCAACCTATTCTTGTTCGCGAAAAACAAAAGCTGGGCGGGCTAATTTGGGTGAATGCGGAAAGTGCGCGTTTCATGTCCCCACCGGGCTATTATGCGATTGCCTCCTCCCGGCCGCTTGATCAGCTTGTGGATGAACGCACGGCTGCCATTTACGAACTGGGTGTCAAAAATCTTCAGCTGTCGCCCGCCAGTGGAGAGCAACCAGATGTGCAGCGGCGCTTTGAAAGCGGGCTGATTGATCTGTTTAAGCGATCCCGCCTTTATGCTGAAGCGCCGGGTACGATTGAGATCACCAACGGTGTGCTTTACCGGGCGCGGATTTCCATTCCGGCGCGCGTCCCCGTTGGCGCTTATGTCGCCGAAACCTTTCTGGTGAAGGATGGCAAGGTGCTCGCCGTCGCAAGCCGCGACGTGCAAATCAACAAGTCTGGATTTGAGCGCTTTGTTGCAGAAAGTGCCTTGCAATATCCCCTTGTCTACGGGTTGGTCGCGGTCGGCCTGTCCTTGCTCTTGGGCTGGGGCGCGGCAATTTTATTCCGCCGAATTGGCTAACATAAACAAGCCCACTTGACCCTTTGGCAGAGCCAGACGAAGAAGATCACATATCAAGGCCTTAACGGCCATATGGGGGATGCATTGGATACCAAGAACACGAACTTGTCGTGGCTGGCGCGGCTCATTCGCAAAATCGTCCTCTGGTATTACCATCGGCAAGGCTGGACTGAGGTCAATGCGAACCCAGAGCTGCGCAAATGCGTCGTGATCGCCGCACCCCATACGAGCAATTGGGACTTCATCTATTTTCTGGGTGCCGCAACCGAACTGAACGTTCCGCTCTCCTTCATGGGCAAGAAACAGCTGTTCCGTTGGCCCTTGGGCCGCGCGATGCGTGAGCTTGGCGGCATTGCCATCGATCGATCTGGTCCGCGCAATTATGTCCAGTCGATGGTGGACGAGTTTGCCACGCGGGATAGCTTCATGCTGACCATTGCACCCGAAGGGACAAGATCAAAAGTCGCGCGCTGGAAAACGGGTTTCTACCATATCGCCATGCAGGCAAAAGTCCCTCTGGTGCTTGGCCTTATGGACTATTCTAAGAAGCAAGTTGGACTGGCTGGCGCGATCTGGCCAACGGGCGATTATCTGAAGGACATGGAAAAGGTTCTGGAATTTTATCAGCAAACAACGCCCCGCCATCCCCGGCAGGGCAGTGTTGATTTCGGCCAGCTTTAATCCTCTTGCCCCCTCATCCGCTCGGCATAGCCTGCGGCCATCATCTCTTCCATCATATCGAACAGGCGGTTGGGTGATTTGCGGCGAACGCGGGCGATTGTCCGCTCCACCCCTTCCGCAAGGATGATTTCCCGCTCGCCCCGCGCCATGGCGCGCAGCATCAAACGCGCGGCCCGGTCAGGATCCATGCCCTTTTCGATGGCCGCATCGCTGATACCCCGCCTGCTGCCATCTGCCGTCACCGCATTGCGCGACACATCGGTGCGAATAGAGCCCGGCGCAATGACATGCACCTTCAAGCCAAGCATGGCCGTTTCAACGCGCAGGGCATCTGCATAGCCAATCAGCCCATGTTTGGCGGCGGAATAGGCCGTGCGCATCGGAGAGCCCACCTTACCCGCCACGCTGGAAATGAAGACAAATCGACCTGATTTGCGGGCAGCCATGCGCGGCAAAATCTCTTGCGTCAGCGCGATGGGAGCCAGAAGATCAACATCCACAACCTTCTGATAAACTGGGAATTGCGTTTCAATCGCAAGGCTGCGCTGCGAAATGCCGGCATTGTTTATCAGGCAGTCCACACCATTGCGCCAGCCCCAAGCTTTCTCAACCAGCGCCGGGAGCGCGGCATAATCGGTTGTTTCAAAGGGGAGGACAAGGCAGCGCTCTGCTCCGCAGGCAGAAGCGACCTCTTCCAGTGCGCCCAGATTGCGGCCCGACAAAATGAGAAGCGCCCCTTGCTTGGCCAATTGGCGTGCAAAGGCAGCTCCGATGCCGGATGAGGCACCTGTAATCCAGATAACTTGATCTTTGAACATAGCAGGCCCTCTCCCAAAGGCCGTTGCTGGTGGGCGCTAACGGGCTCGAACCGCTGACCCTCTCGGTGTAAACGAGATGCTCTACCAACTGAGCTAAGCGCCCCCTGCACGGGAGAGCGGGGATTAGCGCCTTTTCACTTATCGTCAAGGAAATTGCCGCGCCTCTTATCTAGTCTACTGCGACAATTCCCTAATCGAGCCTGTTAGAACGCCAATTAACGCGGACGCCCGCGTCGTAACAAATTGATGATGGCCAGCAGAGCTACAGCACCTGCCAGCGAAACCAGCAATGCCGCAAGCGAGAACGCGCCGGATGTGATTGGCGGCGCGCCGACAAGTGGGGAAATGATGAACCCTGCAAGCACCGCGCCGACAATCCCAACAATGATGTTAAGAAAAATCCCCTGCTCAGCATCTGTGCGCATCATAATACTCGCCAACCAGCCCAAAACGCCGCCGACAATGATGATGTAAATGATCGTCATAACCTCACTCCTTCTTCTCAAAACCAGCTGCTTGCGCAAGACGTCGGGGCCTGCGCCATAACGTCGTTTCAGACAGCCGCCTTCACTTCTGCCCGCTCGACTGCTCGCCTATCGCTCTGAAGAAGCGATGTACTCAGGCGTCGATAGGCGGCGAGTGCCTGGCCAACCACTTGATCCATGTTAAAGTACCGATAGGTTGCGAGCCGACCGACAAAGATGGTGTCGGTTCCTTGAGCAAGGGCTTCATACCGCTTGAAGAGTGCGTGGTTTTCCGGCCGGGGAATAGGGTAATAAGGGTCACCCTGAGCTTCTGGATATTCATAGACGATGCTGGTCTGCGCCCCAACCTCTCCCGTCAAATGCCCAAACTCGGTTATGCGGGTATAAGCCACATTCTCTGAGGGGTAATTGACAGTGCCGGTCGGCTGGAATTTTGATTGGGCCAAGGTGCGATGCTCGAATCTGAGCGACCGATACGGCAACTCACCAAAGCAAAAGTCAAAATACTCGTCGATCGGTCCGGTCCAGACTAGTCGATCAAAGGACACGAGACCTTCAACATCTGAATGCGACACGCCAAGGCGAACATCAATGTTCGGATGGGTGAGCATCCGTTCAAACAAGGCGGCATAGCCATTGGCAGGCATGGCCTGATGACTATCCGTAAAATAGCGATCATCTGTGTTGGTGCGCGTCGGGATGCGCGCAGTTACAGATCTATCTAGCTCGGACGGGTCAAGGCCCCATTGCTTGCGCGTATAGCCCTCAAAAAACAGGGCATAAAGTTCTCGCCCAACGGCTGAGATCACCGCGTCTTCAGATGTACGGATCGCCTCTACTGGCTCTCTACGGCTTTTAAGGAAGTCGGCAGCTTCCTCCTCACTTGTCAGCGACAGTCCATAGAGCGCGTTAATCGTCGTTCGATTGATTGGGATTGGAACCAGCTTGCCCCGCACTTGCGCCAGAACGCGATGTTCATAAGGGCGCCAATCGGTGAAGCAGGAGAGATAGTCGAACACCTCATCCGAATTCGTGTGGAAGATATGAGGCCCATATCGGTGGATCAAATGACCAGCCGCATTACGTTCGTCATAGGCATTGCCTGCAATATGTGGGCGCCTGTCGATGATCAGAACTCGCTTGCCCGCATCCGCGGCCAATCGTTCTGCCATAACGGCACCGGCAAAGCCTGCGCCAACGATCACAAAGTCGTAATGCGGCTTTGCGCCTGCCCGAAGTTTTGCGAGCGATGCTGCGCGCACAAGCCCCGCCTGAATAAAGCCAAGCATATCCCAATAGGTCCGGTCCCATGACATCTCGGCCAGCATTGCATCGACCTGAGGCAACCAATTAGATCGGTCTTTCGCGAGCAAAAGAGCCGCATCGCACGCCGCGGCAAAGCCCTCAGCCTCATCCGCGATCAAAACGCCCGCCAGGTGCCCATAGCTGCGTTCAACATCCCGAACAGCGGTGGATATGACTGGGCGGCCTGCGGCCAGATACTCCGGGGTTTTGGTTGGACTGATAAAGCGGGTTGAGTCATTGCGGGCAAAGGGCATCATCGCTGCGTGCCAGCGGCCCAGATGGATCGGCAAGTCCGCATAGCGCGCCGGACCAGTATAATGGATGTTACCGCGCTGCGGCAGAGTTGCAGGGTCAATCTTTACGATGGGGCCAACAATTTCAAAGCATATATTGGGCCTCAAGGCTGCAACATGCTCCAAAAGGTCGCAGTCAAACCGCTCATCCACAACACCGTAAAATCCGATGGTCGGTGGCGCATCCGCCTTTGGTTGCATTCCCCGAGCTTGTACGAAATGCGGAATATCAACCGCCGAGGGAAAGGGATGCACATTGGGGTGCTGCGCGCTTTTTGCCTCGTAAAGACTATGACCGCCGGTGAAGACAATGTCGGCCGCCTGAAACAGCTCTTGTTCAAGCTGGGGCAGTTCTGGCGGAGAGAACTTGAAAGCCGAAAGCTCATCCATGCAGTCGTATACCGTGAAGGCCGCATTGAGATGTTGCGCAATGGGCAGCATCATCGGCGTGTAGAACCAACGCACCAAATCGCCAGGCTTGCCGAGCAGAGCCTCATTGAGCAGCGCCCGCAAAATGCGCGTACGCACCTCGCCCTGCAGATTGACCGGCAGATGTGGCGTCAGGATCGTGACACCGCTTCTGTCCTGACGCGCAACAACATGGGGGGCACCATCCGTATCCAGCGGCTCTTCCCAAAAAAATACATCAAAATCGCGCGCAAAGCGGCTCATGAGATGTTGCGGCCTTTGGTGAACGAAATTCCATCGCAAATGGGAAAAGCATATGAGCGTGGGGCGAGAGGATTTGCTTTGGGGGCTTGTCTGGTCCCTATCCGGGTCGGTCATATTGGCATCACGCAGCACGTTCATCAGTCTCCTCTTGGCCGTCTAGCCCAATGCCCTAATGACAGCTCTTCAGCGGGCCGTTGGATGTAACAAAGCCAATGAGAGCGAACGCCGAGGCGAAGGCTATGTTTCAACACGGAAAAAGCTTCTTCGTTCCCTTCAGCCCCACCCTACTCACTTAAGTTAGGGGCGGTTCGAACGACCTTGACCAAAATGCATCCCATTCTCGACAGCCCAATTGCAATTCTTGGATCAGCCCAGCCCACTCTATCCAAAACATGCATGGGTTGAGGCCCGCACGGCCGGGTGCTAGTCGCTCAGAAACAAAAGGGGCGGAGTGAGGGAAAGCAATGACAACCGATTTTGATCTGGTCATTCGAAATGGCACCGTTGCCGACGGAACGGGCGGTCCTCTTCAGCAAGCAGATATTGGTATTTGCGGCGGAAAAATTGCCGCAATCGGCGGCGCATTAGGCCGTGGGGCCGAGGAAATTGACGCACGCCACAAGATTGTGACGCCTGGCTTTGTTGACGTTCACACCCATTATGATGGGCAGGCCATATGGTCGGAGCAGCTCGCCCCATCGTCATCGCATGGCGTCACGACAGCGGTTATGGGCAATTGCGGGGTCGGCTTTGCGCCCTGCCGCCCTGAAGACCATGATATGCTCATCAATGTCATGGAGGGTGTAGAAGACATACCCGGCGTTGTGATGACCGAAGGACTTGCTTGGGATTGGGAGACTTTCCCGCAGTATCTTGATCGGGTGGAACAGGGTCGTCGGGATATCGATGTGGCTGCCTATCTGCCGCATTCACCTTTACGTGTTTATGTCATGGGCGAGCGCGGGGCCAATCAAGAACCGGCAACCGAGGCTGATTTGGCCCAGATGCGCGCCCTGACGCGCGAGGCCATGGGCGCCGGCGCGCTTGGTTTTGCAACCTCGCGCCTGTCGATCCACAAAACGGCAGAAGGCGCCAGTATTCCAACCTTTGATGCAGATGTTCGGGAGTTACAGGAGATTTGCAGGGGCATGAAGGACGCAGGGCATGGCACGCTGCAAATCGTTCTGGATGCCTTTAAGGGCTGGGATAAAGAATATCCCATTATTGACACGCTGGTGCGCGACAGCGGTCGACCTGCAACTTTCACTCTGGCTTCGGGCAATGAAGGCCCGCCAACGTGGCGCGCGGTTCTCAACATGATGGCGCAGACCAAAGCCGCTGGGGGCGCTGTCACAGCGCAGGTGATGCCGCGCCCAATTGGCCTGATCGGGGGCTTGGAGTTATCGGTTCATCCCTTCATTCTGTGTCCCAGCTGGCAGAAGATCGCACATTTGCCGCTCGCAGAAAAAGTGATCGCAATGCGTGACCCTGCATTGCGGGCGGCATTGCTGACAGAAACACCGGAGCCAGGGCATCCCTTTAATGCCCTAGGCCGCAATTGGCGCTGGATGTTCCCACTCGACAATCCGCCAAATTATGCGCCTCCGCCAGAATCCAGTTTTGCGGCAATGGCGCAGGCGCGCGGCACAAGCCCCGAGGCCATCATGTATGACCGTTTCCTAGCCACACAGGGTAAGGGCCTGTTCCTTGCTGCACTCGGCAATTTTGAGGGGGGCACGCTCGACTCTGCCTTTGACATGCTCACTCATCCGGACTGTATTCCAGCACTCGGCGATGGTGGTGCGCATTATGGCGCAATTTGCGATGCAAGCTATTCCTCTTTTCTTTTGTCCCATTGGGTGAAGCAAGCCAGCGCACAGCGCATCGAGCTTGAGCAAGCCGTTCATATGCTTTCTGCCAAGGCGGCACGTGCCGTTGGCCTACATGACCGGGGCACTCTTCACATCGGCGCAAAGGCGGACATCAACGTTATCGATATGGATCGTTTGAGCATTGCTCTACCGCATATCGTTCACGACCTGCCCGCAGGTGGTCGACGGCTTGATCAGACAGCTACTGGGTATGACGCAACGATTGTGTCAGGCACGGTCATCCGACGTTACGACGAAGCCACGAGCGCACGTCCCGGAAAGCTGGTCCGCAGCACCGCGAATTGAGCAGGGCACCAGAGCAAAATATCCCTCGCCATCCTGAAAGGTCAGCCATGAGCGACGAAGATTATGTGTATGATGAGCAGAGCGGCGAATGGATGCCGGCATCTGAACTGGCGCAGCGTCAGGCCACAGCCGATCAGGTTGAAGTACGTGATGCCGTTGGCAATCTTCTTGCTGATGGAGATCAGGTAACCTTGATCAAGGATTTGGATGTGAAGGGCGCCGGACAAACGCTCAAGCGCGGAACACTAATCAAGTCGATCCGCTTAACGGGCGACCCGCAGGAAATTGACTGTCGCTATGACGGGATCAAAGGTCTTGTTCTGCGGGCCGAATTTGTGCGCAAGAGAAACTGAGGCTAGCGCGAGCGCATAGCCACCCCGGCAAAGGGATGTTCACGCCCGCCTTCTCCCTCACTCAGCCTGCAATGCGGCTAGGCAACCCGTGTCCATCAATAGGGGATCAAGTCTTGCCTTGGCCTCGCGGCCCAACCCTGCATAACGCGCCCGCAAATCGGCCAAGCATTTGACCTGATATTTGAAAACGCCCTGTGCGTAGGACAGGCCCATGGCCGTAATTCGGAATGTCTCTTGCCCAGCGTCAATCGCAGCAGCATTGGCAGTGAGGAAGGGCATGTAAATCTCTCCCACTTGTTTTAGCCAAGCTGTGACAATCGGAGCCATGGGCGCATCATCAACATCCCATGCACCTTCGATCCCCGACATGTCGTCCACATGGAGGAGCCATCGATAGCTATAGGGGTAGTTTTTACGCATCATCGCTTGCGCTGTCGGGTCAACGCCAAGCTGGGACAATTGTCCAAACATCCCGAACTCAGCAATGCTTGGGCGCGATCCAAACAGGCAGTGGCGATCAACGACATGCGCCTCTAGGGCATCAAGGAGCGCGCAGGTGGAGGCTTCGATCAGCGGAAAATTCTCCGCAGTGCAGCCAACAATGGCCATTCGCGCAACCTGACGCGCACGGAATTGCTCTGCAAATCCCTGGCTTGCCTGTAATCCGCCGCCTTTCAACGCATCAAAGGCGAGCCAACGGCTCATCTGAACCTGATCAACTTCTTGCAGCCAGCGATAGCCGAACATCGCCTTAGTGACCCATTCATCAGCAAAATCCTCAATCAAATGCGCGATGAAGGCGCGCGCAGGATCGGGCGGGAGGATTGAGCGTTCGGCATGGCGCGCCTCCAAATCATAGATCAAAGGCGTAGAGTCATTGTGGAAGCTGCCATCGGGATATTCCATAACGGGTATCACCGGGGCCTTGACTTTAGTCAGCGAAACCCGCGCGTCTGGCCCATGAACCCAAAGATGGGGGATGCGGCGATAGCGCAACACAGCGCGCATCTTCATCGAATAGGGGGAACCGAGTGCGCCGTTGATCCTGTACATGGAACGCCTTCCTTCATGCGGGTTTAACTTGCTTAACCTCAGATTTGCCTGAAGCGCACAGGAAAATCATGTGCTCAAGTTCAATGGGGTGGTCAGCTATCCGAAAAACCCGACAGGGCGCTATCCAACAATCTTAAAACCACTTCGCGCGCGTTCTCAGGCGACAGCTCTTGATCGTGACGGAGCGCTTCCCAATTGGCAAAACTCAAAAGAGCATAGATCCCGGCTGTGCCAATGACGTCCGCCCGGGCCGAGTCAGGAAGGCATGCATTTATCATTTCAAACTCGATCCGCAGCACCCGCCGATGGTCCTGAGCGAGATATGGCGAGTCAAACCGCCTTAAATTTGCGGCAATTCGGTAATGGAAGATGGTCTCAAAGATTATCGTTCGACGCTTCGCTAGAGAGACAATCCTCTCCTTCCATGTCGCGCCGTCGAGTTGCTGAAGCATAATTGGCCACACCTTCAGCTCAACTTCGGCACTCAATTGGCGATAAAGTGTGTCCATATCTTCGAAATGGCGAAAGACAGATCGTATCCCAACCCCGGCCACTTCGGCGACCCGAGCGGCACTTGGCGAATATTCTCCTTGACCGAGCAGTTCAATTCCGGCCGCAATAATCTTCGCATGATTAGACCGGCTCCGCTCCCGCCTGCCGTCGACAAGCGGGGTGCGATAGTCAGTCTCATAAATTGGTTTTGAAAGGCTCATGATACTGACCGGATAATCACAGGATGCATTTCAAGCAAAGATTCTCTCCTGGGCAAATTTGGTCTTTTTTGACGGTGCGCGGTCGGCGCAAGCCTCTCGCCGCAGAAGCGGGAGTTTTACGCGACCACACTCTAACCAACGCTGGCGTGTTCGACGGTGCCCGAAACCAAGTCACCCGTGGGAAGAGCACTCTGCGTCGATCAAAATCATATGCTCGGATGAGGCGTGTTAGTTCATCCCGTCCTCGATGGTATCCCCGAGGTGCAGACTGGTTATCTAAGATTTTGGCGGCTTGGGGGTTAATAATAAGCCTATCGGGGAACGGATTGGCTAATACCGGTCCTGCGGCAGGTGTTCACCATGGCATCTGGGAGATTGTGGCGGAGAAGGAGGGATTCGAACCCTCGGTACAGTTGCCCGTACGCCGCATTTCGAGTGCGGTGCTTTCGACCACTCAGCCACCTCTCCGCAGAGGCGTCAGGACGGAGCGTCCATCCTGTCAGTCAGCGCGGCGATTAGCCGAGGGGGGCATGTTGCGCAAGGGCAGCCTTGCGATTCTTGGCAGACGCACTAAATTTCTCTTCATGACAAGCTCACACTCGCAATCTCTTGGCGTTAAGGCCCCGCCCGTTGCCCATGCTCGCTTTGGGATTGGCGCGGTTGTCCGCCATAAAGTCTTCCCATTTCGGGGCGTCGTATTCGATATCGACCCAGTTTTTGCAAACAGCGAAGAATGGTATGAGTCGATCCCAGAAGAAATCCGGCCTGCGAAAGACCAGCCCTTTTATCATCTGCTCGCCGAAAATGGCGAGAACAGCTACGTTGCCTATGTGAGCCAGCAGAATCTTTTGCCAGATGACGAGGAAGGTCCAGTAGACCACCCAGAGGTACGGCAGTTATTCAGCGATTTTCGCGACGGTCGCTATGAGCTGAAGCACGAACTGCGCCATTAATTCCATTTCAGGCGAAAGCCGCCGGAAAAGGGCTTGATCCAGGTTGACAGAATCGACTGTGGGCTATAGCGAGCCTCCTTCCGCGCCGAGGCAGTGCCTTTGGCGATGTATTTGGCGCGGTCTCGAAGCTTTTAGAAGAAGTGATAGATAGCCATGTTCGCAATTGTGCGCACGGGCGGCAAGCAGTACCGCGTCGCCGCCGGAGACAAGATCGTCGTTGAAAAGCTCGCTGGTGAAGCGGGCGATACGGTGACGCTGGATGACGTCCTCTTTGCGAGTGACGCAGGCGAAGTGAAGCCAACGACCGGTCTGGCCGTTTCGGCCGAAATTCTGACGCAAGGTCGCGGTGACAAGGTCATCGTCTTCAAAAAGCGTCGTCGGCATAATTATCGCCGCCGTAATGGCCATCGCCAGAGCCTGACGGTTTTGAAGATCCTCGCCGTTGGCGATGCGAAAAAGGCCGCCCCGAAAAAGGCAGCAGCAGCTCCGGTTGAAGCCGACGCCAAGCCCGCCAAAAAGCCCGCGGCCAAAAAAGCCGCAGCGGCAGAATAAGGAGTTTTGAACCATGGCACATAAAAAAGCAGGTGGTTCGTCACGCAATGGTCGCGATTCTGCCGGCCGTCGTCTTGGCGTTAAGAAATTTGGCGGCGAAACCGTCGTTCCCGGCAACATCATCATCCGTCAACGCGGCACCCGCGTCTATCCGGGCGTGAATGTGGGCTTGGGCAAGGATCACACGCTGTTCGCCACCTCTGGTGGCCGCGTGCGCTTCCACGAAGGTCGCCTTGGCCGCAAATATGTGTCGGTCGACATGATGGCGATTGCTGCCGAATAATCGGCGATCCGATATCGGGTCGCCCTTGGGGTGGCCCGAACGTCCGGCCTGACCGGACATGAAGGGAGACGGAACCACCCCAAATGGGATGGTTCGGCTCCCTTTTTCTTTTCTCCCTTCGCTCCATCTGTCGCACCCGGGCCCCGATTGCCCGCAAACCGACACCTAACTGTCCCATGGCCGTCACATCCGGTCGTTAAGGGGACGACGAATGAAGGAGACGATCATGTTCGTGAGAACCGAACGCCTGCTCTTAAGACCCGGCTGGGCGGATGATGCCCCGGCCCTTGTCGACGCAATCAGCCATGCGCCTGTCGCCCGGATGCTGACCCGCGCTCCTTGGCCCTATGAACTGGCCGATGCACGGGACTTTCTGGCGCGCCCGCACACGCCAGCGGCGCCCAGCTTCCTCATCTTCTTGCGGACAGCGGGTAAGCCGCGCCTCATTGGGGGCATTGGCCTGACCCCGCAGGGCGATGCGGCTGAGCTTGGCTATTGGATCACGCCAGACTATTGGGGCCTTGGGTTTGCGACGGAGGCTGGCCGTGCCGTTGTCGATATGGCCCGCCATAGCTTGCGCCTGCCCCGCCTGCGGGCGTCGCACTTTATCGACAATCCAGCCTCTGGCCATGTGCTGACAAAGCTCGGCTTTGTGCGGACGGGACAAATCAAACCCATAACCGCACCCGCACGGGGTGGCGATGCTCTGGCGGTTGACTATTGCCTTGATTTGGACACGCGATCCAACTGCACCGACTTTATGGACGAAGGGTCGCTACTCGCCGCCTAAGGCGCGTTAGACGGTAAAGTCACCCGCAACAGCGCTCGCAAGGCTGGTTCCATCGAGAATGCGCGCCGTATCATCGCGGACGATCATCATCGCGCGGCGGATTTCGCACGTATTTTCGTCGTGGCAGTCCTTGCATTTTTTATAAGCAGTGCGGCTGACACACGGCACCAGCGCAAGCGGACCTTCAATGACGCGGATGATATCCCCAAAGGAAATTAGATTGGCAGGCCGTGCCAGATGAAAGCCGCCCTGCTTGCCCCTTGTGCTGACGACGAGCTTTGCACCTTTCAGTTCCGCGAGAATAATCTCTAGAAATTTACGGGGAATAACCGCTTCGGTCGCGATCCGGCTCATCGGGACAGGCGCACCGCCCAAAGGCTCCCGCGCCAAAAGGATCATAGCACGCAGGCCATAGCGGGATCTTTGGGTGAGCATTTAAACACCCTAGCGGGCAGTGGAGATTAGAACAAGCCCACGATGCACAGGTTTCGATGCCAAAATACACCCCAACGCCTGAGCAAGCCTTTCAATTCCGAGCAAGCCGCCCTATATCAGTTATGCCGGGTTCGCCCGGCTATGGCGATAAATTGTGCCGTGTAATAGATGCAGCGGACCCGGGGGCGGTACCCGGCGGCTCCACCATATTCCCCGCAATAACGGGGTGCATGACGGGGCCGAACTAGGATCGACGTGTGTTGAAAGACGGTGTTTTTGCCCGGCCTGAATGAGCCGTTAAACCGTTCAAAACCTATAAGTGCCAACGATAACGAAGCACTTGCTCTGGCTGCGTAACTAAGGGCCTTCGTGGCTTAAAGTTACCCAAATAGAACGCGGCACGGACTGCGCCGGGCAACA
>JBEDGC010000034.1:0-45755 GCA_041174825.1 Pseudomonadota bacterium
TGATAATCGGGTTCATCCAACGCAGGCCGACCATAACCATAGCTTTGCTGCTGGATTCCCGGCGCGTCGCTGTGAATATCCCGGTTCTTTGGGTCTGGCTGATCTTCCCAATCTTCGGCGCGCAAATCGATTTGAGACGTATCTCCCTTATTGCGCAGGAGAAGAAGTTTTCGCCCATCTGCAACGATCACAAGTGCATTATGCGGTATATCCATAATGGTTTAACGCGATGCCCAGGCGCTTGTTCCGCTGGACAGGCGCGCGTTGGCCGTGCAGCTTGGGGGCTGGGGAGAGAGATCAAATGGCTGACCAATCACGTTTCTCAACATGTCTGCTCGCAGCGTCGCTGGCAGCCGGGGTGAGTTACCTTTTCACTGTTCAGGCTCAGTTGATGGGGCCAGAGATTACAATCTGGAAGGGCATGGGGGTCGGCCTGCTTGCCACATATGCGGCCCTGCGCGCCAAGGGGCGCGATGGCTGGATGTTGGCTGGCATATTGGCTTTCGGTGCGGCGGGCGATGTTGTGCTGGATATTGCCTTCACGGCGGGCGCGGCTTTGTTTGCGATTGGGCATATCCTTGGCATTATTCTTTACCGGCGTCATGTGCGTCCAAACCTCTCAGACACGGACCGAATGATTGGGGCCTTGCTGATCGGCGTTCCTGTCGGGATTGCCTGGGCCCTGACGCAAAAGGCGGAGGTTGCGCTTTATACCCTCTTGTTGGGCAGCATGGCGTCGGCGGCATGGGTTAGCCGATTTCCAGCCAAGCTGACGGCGCTGGGGGCCATTTTGTTTGTGGTGTCTGATTTGCTGATCTTTGCGCGCATGGGGCCATTGAGCGGCTCTCTCATCGCCAGCCTGCTGGTCTGGACGCTCTATTTTGGCGGGCAATTTTTGATTGCTCTTGGCGGCACGCGATACCTTGCCCAGCAAAAACGCTTATCCGTCTCGTGACGATAAAACTGCGCTCATGGGCAGGGAGCCATAAATATGCGGAAAGAGCGCGCCACCGCGAGAGACTTCCCAGCGGATGGTGTCGCCTAGGGGCCCCAAATCAATTTCGGCAATGACCAGTCCGGTCTGGCCCGCAAAATGCTTGTCCAGAGTGCCTTGCAGCTGATCCGCCGTTGAAAGGTGGATATAGCCATCGGCCAGATCGACGGGCGCGCCTGCAAAGACGCCATCGGCCTGAAACTGCGCCCATTGAGCGGCTGTGAAGATTTTATAGGCAATGGGGGGATGGCTCATGGGAGGATCACCGCCCGACCAATCACGGCTCTTTGATCCAGCGCCAGCAGGGCGTCACCTGCTTCGTCCAATGTAAAGCGGTGTGAAATGACTGGGCGCATGACGGCGTCTTTGGCGAGTTGGGCGAGCGCCGCACGTGTTACCTTGCCCAATTTTGGGTCGCGTCGCACTGCCTCTCCAGCCCGCAGGCCCATGATGCTATAGCCCTTGATCAGGGCATGATTTGCCGGGAATTTGGGGATCTCTCCACTGGCAAAACCAACTATGAGATAGCGTCCACCCCAGCCGAAGGTGCGCGTTGCCGCAAGCGCGAGCGGACCACCAACGGGATCGTACACGACCTGCACGCCCGCATCTCCAGCCGCCGCCTTAACCGCTTCGACGAGCTGTGGGTCGTCAGACCGGAATGCTGCTTTTGCACCCGCCTGTTCAACAGCGGCACATTTCTGATCGGTTGAGGCAATGCCAATCACCTGTGCGCCCATATGAACGCCCAATTGCACGGCTGCCATGCCAACGCCTCCGCCCGCGCCCAACACCAAGAGGGTCTCACCGGGTTGAATTTGGGCTTTGTCATGAAGGCCATGCCAAGCCGTTGTTGCGGCGACAAACCAAGTTGCGCCTTCTTCATAAGTAAGTGCTTCAGGCAATGGCCAAACACCGCCAGTGGACGCAATTGCTTGTTCGGCAAACCCGTTTAGGCGGACCTGAGCCATGACGCGATCACCGGGCGCAAAATCCGTGACAGTAGTTCCGACTTCGATCACATCGCCCGCAATTTCCATGCCCGGCACAAAAGGCGGGTCAGGCCGCAACTGATAGCCGCCGCGTGTCATCAAAAGATCTGGAAAATTAACGCCTGCCGCACGAACCGCAATGCGGACTTCATCAGCGGCAAGGGCGCGTGCGTCTAGCAGCTGCACCTTGACGGCCATCGGGCCGTCAAGGGCAGTGCAGACTGCCGCGCGATACTGGATCGTCAAACGCGTTCAATAATGATGGCAGGAGCCATGCCGCCAGCGGCGCACATGGTGACAAGGCCACGCTTCAGATTGCGGCGTTCCAGCTCATCCAGAACGGTGCCGATTAGGATCGAGCCCGTCGCGCCAATGGGGTGGCCGAGTGCGCAAGCGCCGCCATTCACATTGACCTTGCTACGATCAAGATTGAGGTCGCGCATGAACTTTTCGGCGACAACGGCAAAGGCTTCGTTGATTTCCCAAAGATCAATATCGTCGACGGTGAGGCCAGCGCGGGCCAAAACCTTTTTCGCGGCTGGCACGGGGGCATTGAGCATCAATGTCGGGCAGTCCCCTTCATTGGCAAATGCAACCACGCGGGCACGAGGCTTCAGGCCATTTTTCTGGGCATAGTCTTTGGATGCCAGCAGTACGCCAGCCGCGCCATCAACCACGCCAGAGCTGTTGCCCGCATGGTGAACGCCTGACCAATTGAGATCGGGGTATTTCATTTGGATCAGCTTGCGAAAGCTCATGCCGCCGCCCAGATCGAAATCAGCCATGCCATCAAAAGAGGCCTTTAGCTGGGACAGCCCTTCAAGCGTTGTTTCAGGGCGGGGGAACTCTTCATGATCCAAAGCCACGGAGCCGTCTTCGTTATAGACTGTCACCAAAGATTTGTTGAACGCACCTTCGGCAATGGCCTTCTTGGCTTTGACTTGGCTGTCATAACCCAGCTGGTCGACCACGTCGCGAGTGATGCCTTCGCGCGCAGCAATGGCGTCGCCGCACACGCCCTGGTGTGACTGCGGGTGGATTTTCATCAGGTGCATATTGCCTGACCCCATGCCGAGCGGTTTAATCCCGGCATTGGCTTCTTCGGCAGCAATTGTCTGCGTGTAGCTCATCATTTCTGTGCCACCGGCAATGACAAGGTCTTCCATGCCGGACATGATGGTGGCTGCGGCCAGATTAACCGACGTGATGCCGCCGCCGCAGAAGCGATCCAGCGTCATGCCCGAGGCGCGAATGTCATAACCGGCATCAAGCGCTGCCATGCGGCCAAGATCGCCGCCTTGCTTGCCTTTTTGGGTGGAGGTTGACCAGATGACGTCCTGCACGTCTTCCGTCTTCAGGTCGTTGCGCTCTTTCAGCGCCTTTAGCACGGTCGCTGCTAAATGCTGCGGGTGAAGATGGGACAGGGCACCTTTGCCCGGCTTTCCGATGCCCCGGGGGGTTCGGCATGCATCGATGATAAAGGCGTCGGCCATGGTCGTCTCCTATCGTATTGAAAATTTGAGTCGTGCTTTTTCTTTAAGTCCAGACGGGCAGGGTGCAAGCCTGTATCAAGGGGGCAGCATCTCTCCACCAAATCCACCATCTGACGCGCTGATTGGCTTGCGCCATTAGAATGACGCTAACCGTGCTTATTGACATGCGCGCTATTGTCGGGACGCGAGCAAAGGGTTAGCGAAGACGCATCTTATCAAAAAAATGGAGAGTGAAATGGCTGACCTGCCGACGAACAACCTGAAAATGCTGACGTTGGTTACCCCAGAGGGGCGTTTGGAACTCTCTCTGGCCGATGGGCCTGTTACGCCGCCAACAGCAGATCAGGTTGTGGTGAAGGTTCTTGCCGCGCCGATCAATCCGTCCGATCTCGGGCTGCTCGTCGGTGCCGCCGATATGTCGACAGCCCGCGCGACCCAGAAAAATGGCCATCCCGCTGTTGAGGCAGACATTCCTCCAGCAGGCATGCGGGCCATGGCTGGGCGTGTGGGAGAAGCCATGCCCATCGGCAATGAGGCATCGGGTCTTGTTATTGCCGCTGGCGACTCTCCCGAAGCTCAGGCGCTTATGGGGAAAATGGTCGCGGTTCTCGGTGGGGCGATGTATTCTCAATATCGTACCCTGCCGGTGCAGATGTGCATGCCCTTGCCAGAGGGCACAGACCCCCGCGATGGCGCATCCTGTTTCGTCAACCCGCTCACGGCATTGGGCTTTGTTGAAACGGTGCGCCGGGAAGGGCATGTCGGCCTCGTGCACACGGCGGCGGCGTCTAACCTTGGCCAGATGCTCAACCGCATTTGCCTTGCGGATTCGATGCCGCTCATCAACGTTGTGCGCAGTCAGGCGCAGGTGGATCTGCTCAAGGGGCAGGGCGCACATTATGTGTTCGATTCGTCGAAGGAGAGCTTCGCCGATGATCTCACGGCGGCCTTGGTCGAAACTGGCATTACGTGCGCCTTTGATGCTATTGGCGGGGGCAAATTGGGCAGCCTCATCATGTCGTGCATGGAAGCTGCAGCCGTTAAGCGGATGAAAGAATATAGCCGCTATGGGTCTGACACGTTCAAGCAGCTCTATATCTATGGCGGCCTTGATATGTCTCCCACTGTGTTGACGCGCAGCTTTGGGTTCCAATGGTCGGTTTCGGGCTGGCTGCTGACACCGTTTATGCAAAAGGTTGGGCTAGACGTGATGCAGGCGATGCGCGCGCGCGTCGTTGCCGAACTGACAACAACTTTTGCTAGCCATTACAGCCATGAAATTTCGCTGGAAGAGGCGCTCAACCTTGAGACGCTGCATGCCTATAATGCCAAGCGGACGGGGGATAAATATCTCGTCTTGCCGCATAAAGGGGCCTAAATTTAGTCGGCGGTAGTGCTTTCGCGCTGCCGCCGAACTTTTTGGCAGCTTAGGCCGCATAATGCCTCTTTCGCTCTGCGATCTTGTTCCCTAAAGCGCTATCCGCAATGCACGCCTACGCCAATCCGGCTCGATTCCTGAAAATCGCCCGCCCGATGACACCCATTTTGTTGGTCATTGGGTTGATGCTCGTTTTTGGCGGCTGCTTTTCCGGCCTGTTTTTGACACCACCCGATTATCTTCAGGGTGAAAGCGTTCGCATTCTATATATTCACGTGCCGGCCGCATGGCTCGGCATGGGTGGCTGGAGTGCCATTGCGATTGCCAGCCTCGTCCAATTGGTCTGGCGCCATCCCCTTGCGGGAGTTGCCGCGCGCGGCTTCGCGCTTCCGGGCGCGTTGTTCACGGCGATTTGCCTTGTCACCGGATCCATTTGGGGCAGGCCAACTTGGGGCACTTGGTGGGAGTGGGATGGTCGGATGACCTCCATGCTCGTCCTTTTGTTTCTCTATATTGGCTATATGGCTCTTGCCAATTCGGGGGATGACCGCACTTCGGTGAGCCGCGCAACGGCCATATTTGGTGTTGTCGGTGCTATTAACATTCCCATCATTAACCGATCTGTTGTCTGGTGGAATTCCCTTCACCAAGGCCCTTCGATCACACTCAAGGGCTCAACAATCGCATTTGAGTTGCTTTGGCCGCTGGCGTTGACCGTGATTGGCTTCAGTCTTGTCTTTGGTGGCATTGTGCTCATGCGGATGCGTGCCAATCTTGCGGAGGCGAAATTAGAAGCCCGCTTGCGGCGGATGGCATCTTTATGAACCACTGGCCCTTTATCATTGCGGCTTATGCCCTAACATTTGCAGGGACACTGACCATATTGGTGTGGAGTTATCTTTCCATGAAAAGGGCCGAAGCTGCTTTGGCTGAATTGGAGAAGGACAAGTGAAGGCCAAGAATCAGCGCTTAATTCTGGCCATATTCGCGGCTGTTGCTGTCGTCGGCGCGGGTCTTTTGGCGGTGTCCGGACTTCAAGAGGAGGCCGCTTTCTTTTACGCGCCCGGGGATGTGAAGGAGCAGGGCTTTCCGGTTGATAAGGCGGTGCGCTTGGGCGGAATGGTGAAGGAAAAATCCATTCGGCAGGATGCCGATGGCATCACCATCCATTTCATCGTTGAGGATGGAAAGGCTGAAGTGCCCGTGGTCTTTAAGGGCATTGTTCCAGACCTTTTCAAAGAGAAATCAGGCGTCGTGGCTGAAGGGGAGTTTCAGCCCAATGGTCTGTTTGTTGCAGACCATTTATTGGCCAAACATGACGAGCGTTATATGCCGCCTGAATTGGCCGGTAAAATGCACAAAACAAATAGTCTCACACAATGATCGCTGAACTTGGACTTGGGCTTCTCTGGCTGGCGGCGGGGCTTGCCGTCCTTCAGTTTTGTCTTGGCGGTATTGCATTGCGTGTCGAGGGGCGTCCCGATTTGGGGCGTGCTCTTCAGCCTGTTGCAATTGCGCAGGGCCTTCTGGCCGGCCTGTCCTTCCTCGCGCTGATCTACTTGTTTTATGTGTCAGATATGTCGGTGAAACTGGTCGCGGCGAACAGTCATTCCGAAAAGCCACTCTTGTACAAAATCTCAGGGGCGTGGGGAAATCACGAGGGGTCGATGCTCTTGTGGGTCACGATTTTGTCTCTGTCAGGAGGCGCGATCGCACTGGTGGAGCGCAGAATCCGACAAGACACTCTGATAGCGACGTTGATGGCACAGGGCTTTATTGCGCTGGGTTTTTATGCGTTTCTGCTTTTCTCATCGAACCCATTTGAGCGCCTCAATCCTGCGCCCGCAGAGGGCAATGGCCTAAATCCCTTGCTTCAGGATCCCGGGCTCGCCTTTCATCCGCCGACACTTTATTTGGGGTATGTTGGCCTTTCGGTCGCGTTCAGCTTCGCGGTTGGCGCGCTTTTGACACGTGATGTTGGCCCGGCCTTTGCGCGGGCGATGCGCCCTTGGGTCTTGGGGGCCTGGGCGTTCCTGACCATTGGGATTACGGCGGGCAGTTATTGGGCCTATTATGAACTCGGCTGGGGCGGTTGGTGGTTTTGGGACCCTGTTGAAAATGCGTCCTTAATGCCTTGGCTCGCGGCGACGGCCTTGCTCCATTCGGTAACAGTGCTTGCGACACGCGACAGTTTACGTGCTTGGACGGTCATGCTGGCAGTTGTTGCCTTTTCGATGTCGATGGTCGGGACCTTCCTCGTGCGCTCTGGCATTTTGACCAGCGTTCATGCTTTTGCGGTGGACCCTGAGCGCGGATCGTTCATTTTGGCATTATTGCTGCTTTATATCGGCGGCGCCTTGGCGCTTTTTGCGTTCCGCATCGCGACGGTGCGCGAAGGCGCGCAATTTGAGCCTGTGAGCCGTGAGGCGGCACTTGTCCTCAATAATTTATTGCTCACGGTAATCCTTGGCGTCGTGCTGATCGGCACGCTGTATCCGATTGTGGCGCAGTCTATGGGCCAACAAATTTCTATCGGCCCGCCCTATTTCAACCCCGCCGCGGGCTCGGTTGCGTTGGCGCTGGTATTGGCAATGGCCGCTGGCCCCTTGTTGCGTTGGCGCCGGGATGGATTTGGTGTGCTGGTGAGGCGCTTGGGCATTCCGGTCGCTCTTGGCCTTACCGTCTTGATCGCGGTTTGGATTTCGGCCCCAGAAATTAGTCTACTGTCTTGGTTGGGGTTGAGTGTTGCAGCCGTCGCCGGCGCGGCGAGCATCGCGCCGTTATGGAAACGAAGCCTGAAGCGCACGCCCCTATTCACATGGGGTATGGTCGTCGCGCATCTGGGCGTTGCGGTTGCTTTGGCTGGCATGGCGGCAGATACGGCCTTTATGAAAGAACGCTTGGTTGCCGTTGCTGAAGGCGGTGAGGCAGACGTGGGTCCATTCAACGTCCGATTAAACTCTGTTACGCCCGTTATTGGGCCGAACTGGACGGCTTTGGAGGCGCAGATTGAAGCGCGTCGTGGAGACGGCCCAGCCTTTGTTTTGCGGCCACAGGCGCGTCATTATATGGATCCTCCGACAGAGACGAGCGAAGCCGCCATTACCACCTTGATCGATGGTCAACTTTACGTCGTTCTTGGCAAAGTGAATGAAGACGGACGCTGGCAGTTGCGCCTTTGGTGGAAACCTTGGGTCACTCTGATCTGGTTTGGTGGTATCTTGATCGCATTGGGCGGTATTCTGGCTCTGGTCGGTCGGTTGTGGCGTGAGCGCCGCTTGCCGACAGGGGATGATGAATGACACGCAAGATATTGCTTTGGGCCCCGTTGATGGTTTTTGCCCTTTTTCTCGGCGTGTTTCTGAGGGGGCTGCACGCCCCTGAGAATACCACTATAACCTCTAAGATGGTTGGCAAAGCGGTCCCAGACTTCGCGTTGCCCGCATTGGTCGACAGCCACCCAGGCCTCTCCAGTGATGATCTTAAACAAGGCAAGCCGGTTCTGCTCAATATCTTTGCGAGCTGGTGCTTACCGTGCATTGCTGAAGCCCCCATTTTGGAAGAGCTTAAGCAGCAGGGCGTTGAGATTCATGGGATTGCCATTCGCGATACGCCAGAGGATGTCGCCGATTTTCTAGATCAGCATGGGGATCCCTATACGCGTATTGGATCTGATGTTTCGAGTCAGGTGCAGATGAGCCTTGGCTCTTCCGGCGTTCCAGAGAGTTTTGTTGTTGATGGAAAGGGTGTCGTTCGCTTCCAGCATATTGGCGACATTCGAAAGGAAGATGTTCCAAAGATTTTGGCGGCTTTGGAGGATGCGAAATGAGGCGCTTTGCCCTGATATCCGCTCTCCTTGCCGCCTTTATCGCCCTACCGGCGCTGGCCGGCTCGCGCATGGCGGCAGCGCCGCTGGCCAATGTTCAGTTGTCAGATCCAGAACAAGAGCGACAAGCGCGCAGCCTCATGGAAACAGTGCGTTGTCTTGTGTGTCAGGGCCAATCCATTGCGGATTCAGATGCCGAAATGGCGGGCGATATGCGGGCTCTAATCCGTGCGCGTATCCAAAAGGGCGAGAGCCCGGAGCAGGTCAGGGCTTGGTTGGTTGAGCGTTATGGTGACTGGGTGACCTATGCACCGCCGCGTCATGGCGCAGCGGCGCTTTTATGGGCTTTGCCTGCTATCCTCATTTTGGTTGGTGGCTTTATTGCGGCCGGGCGTATTCGCCGGAGAAGAGGATAATGGCTCTCTTCGCAATTCTTTTTGTCGCTCTTGCAACGCTTTTGCTCATGTGGCGGCTGGGCAGGCTGTCGCCAGGAGCAAGCTATGTGAGTGCGGCGGGCCTTGTCCTAGGTCTTGTCGGCTATTCCTTGCAAGGCAGCCCAAGTCTTCCTTCAGCGATCGTCGCGTCAAAGCCCTTGGCTCCCGCTCAGTTGCCCTCAAGCAATGATGCTCAGAATAATCTGATCGGGCAAGTTGGACCAGATTCTCAGACACTCGCGCAAGCAGATGCTTATTTCCGCATCAATCGCCCTGATCTTGCCGCACGGGTTATTCAGGGCGCATTGCGCAGGGATCCGAAAAACCCGGCCTTATGGACAGGCCTTGGCAATGCCATGGTCGGTCATGAGCACGGGTTTCTCTCTCCGGCAGCCGAATATGCCTATGTTCGCGCTCTACAAATCGCCCCGGGCTATCCGGGGGCTCTGTATTTCTATGCCATGGCCTTGGCTGAAAATGATCGCGCGAAAGAAGCGCGGCCGTTCTTTGAACGACTCGTTGAAACCATTCCTGCCGACGCCCCTTTTAAAAAGAGCCTCGTATCGGATCTCGACCGCGCCGGCCTTTTGCCCCGGAAAACCGTGCCTTTGGCGCGCCCAGCCAAATGATTTGCTGGGCAGGACAATAGCTGCTAGCGCCCGGCGGCATTTCCAAGAAAGAAGCCTCACTAAGATGCTTTTGCCCGCACTGCCGGATTGGCTAATATGACCTCCGCTCCACCAGCCACCCATAGCCCCCAAGATGCCGATGAGGCAGGTCATGGCGTGCATGGCCCGCTGCATAAGCTCATGATTGCGGCCATCGGTATCGTCTTTGGCGATATCGGAACCAGCCCCATTTATGCTTTTCGGGAAACCTTTGCCGGGCATCACCCGCTGCCGCCTGATCATGTTCATGTTTATGGTGTTTTGAGCCTGATTTTCTGGTCAATGATGATCGTGGTGTCGTTAAAATATGTCACCGTCATCTTGCGCGCTGATAACAAAGGCGAGGGGGGAAGCCTTGCTCTTCTCGCGTTGATCAGTCGGGAAGCACAAGGCAAGAGTTGGTCGGTCCCGATCGTGATGTTGGGTGTCTTTGCAACAGCCCTTTTCTATGGGGATGCGATGATCACACCGGCCATGTCGGTTTTGTCGGCGTCCGAAGGTCTCACAGTCGTGAATCCCGGCTTTCAGCCGCTGGTGTTGCCAATTTCTGTTGCCATTCTTTTTGGGCTATTTGCCTTTCAATCCCGCGGAACCGCAAGGGTTGGGGCACTTTTTGGCCCGATTATGATTACCTATTTTGCGACACTTGCGGGTTTGGGCCTGCTGCACATCGTGCAGGCACCTGAGATTCTATGGTCTTTACATCCCGGCAATGCGGTGAATTTTTTCGTTGATGATCCTGTGCGCGGCTTTCTTGCGCTCGGCTCTGTCGTGCTCGCCGTCACAGGTGCAGAGGCGCTCTATGCGGATATGGGGCATTTTGGACGGCGACCCATTAAGTTCTCGTGGCTCTGGATCGTCCTGCCCGGCCTGATGCTGAATTATCTTGGCCAAGGTGCGATGATCATGGGCATGTCTCTGGAAGATGCCAATGAAGCCATGCGTAATCCATTTTTCTTGCTCGCGCCTGAAGACTTCCGTCTCCCGCTTGTGCTGCTCGCAATCGCCGCCACGATTATTGCGAGCCAGGCCGTCATTTCCGGGGCGTTTTCCTTAACGCAGCAGGCCATTCAGCTCGGCTTTATGCCGCGGCTTCGGATCCAGCACACCAGCGAAAGTGCAGCGGGGCAGATTTACATTCCGGCGATCAACTGGGCCCTTATGGTTTTGGTCATCTTGTTGGTGCTGCAATTTGGCAGCTCGAGCAATTTGGCGTCGGCTTATGGAATTGCGGTGACAGGGGCGATGTTCATCGACACCTGCCTACTCGCTGCTTTGCTGCTCAGCATTTGGAAGTGGAACCGCTGGATTGCCATTCCTCTTCTGGCAGTCTTCTTCATTGTTGATACGGCTTATTTCACCGCCAATCTGACAAAAGTTCCTTCGGGCGGCTGGTTCCCACTCGTCGTTGGCCTCATCGCCTTTACAATGCTCACCACATGGTCGCGTGGCCGCAAGCTCATGGTTGAACGGATGCGTGAAGCCGCGATGCCGGTGAAGGTGTTTATCAGTTCTGCTGTGTCGTCTGCGGTGCGCGTGCCCGGCACGGCTGTTTTCATGACATCAACGTCAGAGGGCGTGCCACACGCGCTGCTCCACAATCTGAAGCACAACAGGATCCTTCATGAACGGGTCATCCTGCTGACTGTGAAGATACCCGGCGTGCCATTTGTGGATGCGGATAAGCGCGCGCAACTGGAAGATTTGGGGCAGGGCTTTCACCGCCTGATCCTTAAATTTGGCTTTATGGAAGAGCCGGATGTGCCGGCCGCTCTGATTGCAATCACTGACTTTAAGACACCGGTCAAGATGATGGAAACAAGCTTCTTCCTAGCGCGCCAAACGCTGCTTCCGTCTTCAAGGCCGGGTATGGCGATCTGGCGAGAAAAGCTGTTCGCGTGGATGCTGCGCAATGCGGAAAGCGCGATGGAGTTTTTCCGCCTTCCCACCAATCGCGTGGTGGAACTGGGCAGTCAGGTTGAGATTTAGCGCAAGAGCCTGCTCTGTCAGCAGGGCAGTCTCTTGCGCTTCTATGAAAGCGGTTCTTGGTGTGATCTGGCGGTTGACCCGCCACAAATCCCTGCCTATAGCCGCGCTTCCCGAAGGTTTCGGACATTTGGGGCGGAGTAGCTCAGCCGGTTAGAGCAGCGGAATCATAATCCGCGTGTCGGGGGTTCGAGTCCCTCCTCCGCTACCAAAATATCAGTTTAGCTTTGAAACATCCGCAACTGGTCGTTCTGGCGTCAGACGAGATTAACTGGCGACGGCCACCAGTTCCTCAACCAATATTTTCCCAGATAAATGCCGTCCGGAGAGCCAGCCGCATTCGATGCGGGGGCCGAGCAGCCAGTCGCCACAGACGCCGAGGCCGATATGACTGTTCCAAAGCGATCCCGTGCCCAAGCCTGTTGACATGGCAAAGCGCCAGCGATGGGTGGAGTGCGCGATAGGCAGGAGCGGGGGAAGCTGGAGTTCGTTTGCGAGTGCCGTCAATAATGCCGCTGCAACCTCATCGGCAGACTCTTCAAGGCAGTCTGCGGACCAAGAGGCACTTGCCTGAACCACCCAGCGCTCTAGACCTACCCGGCCCGGCTTGGTGGTTTCACGCGAAGCCCAACCGATCACATTCCCATCGCGTAAGTGCGTGGCATCGGTTGGCAAGGGGGCGTCAAAGGCGAAGATAGCGGTCCAGCAGGGTTGGAACCGCGCCAGCATGGCTTCACGCGCCATGCCAAAGTCATGCTGCGCTAAGATGGTTACGGCCTGTTCGGATGGAATGGCGAGGACCAATATGTCAAAATGGCCTTCAATCTCTTGCGTCTCACCAGAAAGGGCCCAACCATATTGGGTTTGCGAAGCGATTGTTATGCGCATGTTCCAATGCACATTCAGGGGGGTGGCCATGTGCCGGACGATTTGGTTCATCGTTGGGACGCCAACCCAAGCATCTTCCGAGATGTCGGGCCACGGGGCCACAATAGCAGCGTCTTCCCATTCGCTCACCTGCGTCAGAAAAGCGGGATCACGCGCGGTAAAATATTGCGCGCCATGATCGGCGATGGCTTCACCCAAAGGGGTTGAGAAACGGCGGCTGGACATCCGCCCGCCGGGGCCGCGCCCTTTATCAAATAGCGTGACGTCATAGCCCGCTGCCTGAAGTTCAGCCGCGCAAGAGAGCCCGGAAATTCCGGCTCCCACAATGGCAACACGCTTTGCAGCGCCTGCGCGGCTCATTGGCATGTCCACTCCCTCGGGTCGATTAGATCGACTTTGGGCATGCGGCCGGGTCTGGGTAATAACAATCTGCCCTATCGTTCAGGGTCGCAGGATTTAGCGGCTATTGCGCGATTGAAGGCGGCGTGATCTGCAACATGGCATCGGGCCGTGCGAGCGCGATTAGAACAAGACCCGCTGCCTCAGCGCGATCAGCCGCTAGCGTTGTTGCTGTGGAAATCGTCACGAGAAGGGGGCAACCGGCAATCACCGTTTTTTCGACCAACTCATAACTGCATCTAGAAGAGAGAAGAAAGAAGCCATCTGCCGGACGTTGGCCAGACCGCGCCAAGGCTCCGATCAGCTTGTCCAGCGCGCAATGGCGGCCAACATCTTCGCGTGCGCAAAGGATGGTGCCATTTGGGGCGCAGAAAGCCGCAACGTGCGCGCCGCCCGTCGCTGCGTTGAGCGGTTGATATTCCCGTAAATGGTCCAGCGCGGAGAAAAGGGCCTTGGGATCTAGCTCTGCCTTGGCCGTGATGGGGGGCAGAGGGCGGGCAATTTGTTCCAGATTTTCCATGCCGCACAAGCCGCAGCTGCCCTCGGTCACGCGCACGCGCACTCTGGCCAGCATGGGTTCCACCTTGTCGGGCGACAGGGTGATCCGCGCAATCCAACCCATTGGTGTTTCATGGCAATCTATGGCGAGTATGTCGTTGGCAGTGGAGACAATGCGTTCAGAGAGTGAAAATCCGGTGACGAAATCTTCCAGATCCTCGGGTGTCGCCATCATCACGGCATAGCCAATGCCGTTATACTCAATCGCGATGGGGCATTCGACGGGCAGAGTGCGCGTGCCGGAGGAGCATCCACCCGGCTCAATGCGAACGACATTTTGGGCACGTGAACTGCTCATGCGGTTGCGTATAGCATGATCGTGCGATCAAGCTGCATGATTAGACTTTGGCCAGAAAGGGCAAGTGATGCGTGGCCAATGTTTCCGGGGCCTCAATCATCGGAAGATGACCAATATCTTCAAGGATAACGGCCTGACAATTTGATATGCCCGCCTTGATGGGGGCAACGCAGCTCACATCAATCAGGCGATCATGTCGGCCCCAGACGACCAATGTGGGCGTCTTGACGTCGGCAAGCCGATCATTGACCGGACGTTCCAGCGAGTCTGCGGCAATTGCCCAGAAGATACTGTCGAGCAAAGCCTCCCGCCGTTTGGCGTCTTTGAACATGACCTTCTTAAACTGTGTGGGAATGGGGCGCGGGCGATGGGAGACAAAGGCCATTAACCGATCAACATCTGCAAATTCGCGCATGACAAGCGGGTTTGTGCCATCGCCGGCCATTTGTTGAAGCTCACTTTCATTGGCGCCCGCAACGCCTGCATTGTTGAGAAGAGTGAGCGATTTGAGCCTGTCGGGATACTCAAGGGCCGCCTGCAAAGCGATATAGCCGCCCATGCTGTTGCCACCCAGATGGCAACGATCAATGCCCATCGCATCCAGAAATGCGATCAGCCGCGCGGTTTGCGCTGCAATGCTATAGTCGCGATCGGCCGACAGATCATTCTCCCCAAAACCCGGAAGGTCTGGCGCGATCAGCCGATATCGGTCCGTCAAATGCGGGGCGTAAAAGGACCAATGGTCCTTATCCGCGCCAAATCCATGCACCATCACGACGACGTCGCCGTCTTCTGGACCCCCGACGAGGTAAGGCCAATCTAGCCCGTCGACGCGCACTGTTTTTCGGGTCAGCCGTCCCTTGCGCCGAATAGCCTTTTGGATCTGGCGATACAGCGGTGCTGGAGCAAAAACATAGAGCAGGATTGGCGTCGCAATGATGACAAGCAGGGCGATGAGAAGAAGGGTCATGAGAATGTTCAATCTTGTAGAGAGGTCAAAAGGCGGCGTTAACCGATGGTCTGTGCAATTCGGGTGATGACTGCGGTGATGACGGCATCGCGTTCAGGTTCGTTGAAGACTTCGTGATACAGGCCTTCGCGCAGGTCAAATATCTTATCGGCCGACGATATTAGCTCAACCAGAAGCTGTCCGCCCTGAGGCGCTGCCAAACTATCAAGGCTGCCATGCACGACCATAAGGGGGAGCGTGAGTGTCGACGCATGGTTCGTCAAACCTGTCATCGCATCCAGCATCTCTGCAGCAAGACGGGCGCTGATCTTCCCCTTATAAACCAAGGGGTCGGACAGATAGTCGTTCACAACCTCAGGGTCGCGGCTTACGCCATTTGGATCAAGGCCAAGCAATCCGGCTTTTGGGATCAGAACCGACAAGAGCCTGCCAATTAGGCGCGTGGCAAGGGGGACGGGTTGGGCAGGTGCGACCACCGGGCCAGAAAGAACGGCCGTCGCATAATCGGATTGGTTGCTCAGCAAATGCTGGCCTGCAATCAAGCCGCCCATGCTGTGCCCCACAAGCGCGCGGGGAAGGTTGGGGTGCAGTGATTTCACATGGCGCAGCAAGGCTGCCATGCCATCCAGAAAAACGGAGAAGGCGGGCACATAGCCCCGGTCGCCATCAGATCGCCCATGGCCCCAATGGTCGAGGGCATAGACAGCAAAGCCGGAGTCAACACATTTCTGGGCGAAATAGGCATAGCGGCCCGCATGTTCGGCATAGCCATGCGCCAGCAAAATGACGCCCTTCGGGTCCGTATCTGGCATCCAGCTTTGCAAGAACAGCTTTGATCCAGCCGCGCGTGATGGAGGTTGAAGCTGCAACAGCTCTGTCTTGCTCATGGTCTATCCTCCCAGCGGCCTGTCTTCAGGCTGGCGCGGCGATTTTATGACGCGCGCAGCGGGGCTTGTGCAAGTCTTTTCATCAAAGGGGCAAAACCCACCTTGACGCGCGGGTGACAAGGTCGCAACGCGGCGGCGAACTTGGGAGGCTTGGATGAACAAAGCAGATGTGATCATCGTTGGCGCAGGCCATGGCGGCGCACAGGCGGCGATTAGCCTGAGACAGTTGGGCTTTGAAGGCTCGATCCTGATGATCGGTCGGGAACAAGAGCCTCCCTATGAGCGCCCGCCTTTGAGCAAGGAATATCTCGCGCGCGAAAAGGAATTTGAGCGCCTTTATATTCGCCCGCGCCAATTTTGGGCGGATAAGTCCATTGATCTTCTGCTAGGGACTGAAGTTGTCTCGGTCGATGCCGGTGCACAGAAACTGCACCTCTCGGACGGAAATGAGATTGGCTATGGCGATGTGATTTGGGCGACGGGCGGTGATCCGCGCCGTCTGACTTGCCCCGGGGCTGATTTGGTCGGCATATATGGCGTCCGCACGCGCGAAGATGCGGATGCGATCATGGCGCAACTGCCGGCGGTGAACCATGTTGTCGTCATTGGGGGCGGCTATATCGGCTTGGAAGCAGCGGCTGTCCTGACCAAATTGGGCAAGAAGGTGACGCTGATTGAGGCGCTTGACCGGGTGTTGGCGCGGGTGGCGGGGCCAGAATTATCAGCCTTTTACGAGGCGGAGCATCGTGCCCATGGCGTTGACCTGCGAACAGGCTGTGGCGTCACTGAGATTGTCGGTGCAGCGGGTCATGTGACGGGGGTCAAACTCGCAGACGACACGATCCTGCCCGCCGATATGGTCATTGTTGGGATTGGCATTATTCCCTCTGTGGCACCGTTGATTGCGGCAGGCGCAAAAGGGCCAAATGGCGTTGATGTGGATGGCCAGTGCCGCACAAGCCTTCCCCATATCTATGCGATTGGCGATTGTGCCGCCCATGCCAATGGATTTGCGGATGGTGCAGTGATCCGGCTTGAATCGGTTCAAAACGCCAATGATCAGGCGAAAATTGCGGCTCAGTCCATCTTGGGCAATCCGCAGGACTATGCCGCGACCCCTTGGTTCTGGTCAAATCAATATGATCTCAAGCTCCAGACGGTGGGGCTTTCAACCGGGCATGATGCAACCGTCCTGCGCGGATCTCCTGCCGATCGGAGCTTTTCAGTCCTGTATCTCAAGCAGGGACGGGTGATTGCCATTGATAGCGTCAACAGCGTCAAGGATTATGCGCAAGGGCGCAAACTGGTTGAAAGTCGCGCGGTCGTTGCGCCCGACAAGCTGGCCGACACAAGCATCCCACTTAAGGACTTGCTGCCCGCTTAAGCGCGCTCATCGATATAGCGGGTGAGGGCGGCGACGGTCTTTTCCCCCGTCGCCAGACCAATTTTCGTGCGGCGCAACAGAATGTCTTCAGCGCTGCGGGCCCATTCGTGCTGGATGAGCCAATCGACCTCGACCCGGGTCAATCCGGCGCCAAAGTCCTCGCCCAAGTCGCTCGCTTGCCGGACGTCAGCCAGCATCTGCATCAGCAGCGTGCCATAAGCCCGCGCCATGCGTTCTGACCGATCGTCTCCCAAAAAGGGCCAGCGCGCCCGAACAGTCTCCAGAAAGCCTGCAAAACCCTGCTGCAAATTGCCGCCGGGCAAGACTTCAGCTCGCGTTGCCGGGCGTGTTTTCCAACGGGCGGCCTTCCCAAGTCGGCCAATGGCTTCTTCTGCCAGATGTCGGGCCGTTGTAATTTTTCCCCCGAAAACAGAGAGAAGCGGCGGCCCATTATCGTCAAGCTCAAGCACATAATCGCGCGTGACCGCCTTCGCTTCGCTTGCCCCATCATCATAAAGCGGGCGCACACCGGAAAATGTCCCGATGATGTCCGTCGGATCAGTTTGCCGTTTGAAATACCTGTTTACCGCCGCGCAAAGATAGACTTTTTCAGCGTCGGTGATCTGCGCCTCTTCGGGGGTGTCGACAGGCTCATCTGTCGTGCCAACCAGGGTGGAGCCATAATCATAGGAAATGGCAAAGACGATCCGGCCGTCTGGCTGCTGGAGCATATAGGCGTGATGGCCCTGAAAAAGAGCAGGCACGATGATGTGGCTGCCCTTGATCAGCCGAACCGATGCCTTGCTGTTGACGCCAGAGCGCGCGACCATGTCGGCGACCCAGGGCCCGGCGGCGTTGACCAGAGCCTTTGCCGAAACGCTGGTTCCATCGTCCAGCGCCAAATCCCATCTATCCTCTGACCGCCTTGCTGATTTTACGGCAGTTCGCGTTCGGACTTTTGCGCCATTATAGGTAGCGTCCAGAGCATTCAGGACGACCAAGCGTGCGTCATCCACCCAGCAATCTGAATAGACAAAGCCTTTGGACTTTCCGCTTTTCAGAGGTGTGGTGAATGCAGTGTCGGTTTTGCGAAGGCCGCGAGACCGGGGCAAACTGATCTTCCCGCCAATGGTGTCATAGAGCCAAAGGCCAAGCCGGACGAGCCACCAAGGACGCAACGCATATTCATGCGGCAGGACGAATTGAAGGGGGTAAATGAGATGCGGCGCCTGGCGCAGCAGAACTTCTCTTTCCTTCAGCGCCTCGCGGACAAGCCTAAATTCATAATATTCCAGATAGCGCAGGCCGCCATGGATGAGCTTTGTGGAGGCCGACGAGGTATGGCTGGCCAGATCATCCTTTTCCAGCAGCAGCGTGGTTAGCCCATTTAAGGCCGCTTCGCGGGCAATGGCTGTGCCGTTGATTCCGCCGCCAATAATTGCAAGATCGTATGTCACCGCCGCCTAATGGCGCGGGTGGCGGATGAATTCAATCTGTTCCAAAGCATTGGTTGGTGCGACACCATCAGGTCCTGCGTCATTTGCATCCGTATGCACCGTTATTGTCTTGCCCAAAAAAGGGCTTAGGGCTCAGGCTGACTTTTAGGGATGAAATCCAAAAATGACATTCGCTTGCCAAAAGCTCATTTTATTCGGAGCCACGGGCGATCTGGCGCAGCGGATGTTGTTGCCATCACTCTGCGCATTGCATGCGGATGCTCTGGTTCCGGCGGGATTGCGCATTATCGGTACGGCGCGTTCTGCGCATGATGATGAGAGTTATCGCAAGTTTGCTGCAAAGGCGCTTGAGACCTATCTTCCTGATGATCGTAAGGCCGCCATTCCCGCGTTTTTGGCCTGTCTGTCCTATCAGACATTAGACGCGACCGCCTCTGACCAGTTTCCGGCACTTGCCGCGAAGGTGGGGAATGTTTCTGCGGGACTGGCGATTTTTCTCTCAACGGCACCATCCTTGTTTGAACAGACCATTGCCGGGCTGGCGAGCTGTGGCCTTGCGTCTGGGATGAGCCGGATTGGGCTTGAAAAACCACTTGGCGTCTCGTTGGAAACAAGCCGAGACATTAATGACGCGGTTTCCAGCGCCTTTAGCGAGGACCGGATTTTCCGAATTGACCATTATCTTGGCAAGGAGACTGTCCAGAATCTGCTCGCGCTGCGATTTGCAAATATCCTGTTTGAGCCTTTGTGGAATGCCAGCCATATCGACCATGTCCAGATTACGGTTTCGGAAACCGTGGGTCTGGAAGGGCGCGTGGGCTTTTATGATGGCGCTGGCGCATTGCGCGATATGGTGCAAAACCACATGTTGCAGCTGCTGGCGCTGGTCGCGATGGAGCCGCCCTCTAGTTTCAATGCGACGGCCGTTCGGGATGAAAAGGTCAAGGTGTTAAGATCCTTGCGACGGTTGAGTGCGTCGGAAAGTGTGACCGGCCAATATCGGGCCGGGGCAATTGGCGGCGTTGCGGTGCCGGGATATGATGAAGAGCTTGGCCGGGCGTCCAGCACCGAGACTTTTGTGGCCATCAAGGCGCATATCGATAATTGGCGCTGGACGGGCGTTCCCTTTTATTTGCGGACGGGCAAGCGCCTACCGGAACGCAAAACTGAAATCATGATTCAGTTTAAGCACGTGCCTCATTCTATTTTTGCGGGCCAAGGGGCAGAAGCGCATCCAAATCGCCTCATTATCGGAATTCAGCCGCAAGAAAATGTGCGCCTTTCTGTTATGGCCAAGCAACCGGGCCTAGATCGGGGCGGTTTGCGCCTTCAGGAAGTGCCGCTCGACATTTCAATGCCCAACGCCTTTGCAGGGACGCGCAAGCGCATTGCCTATGAACGCTTGTTGCTCGATCTTATTGAGGGGGATCAAACTCTCTTCGTACGGCGTGATGAGGTAGAGGCTCAATGGCTTTGGATCGACGCGATCCGTGCGGGGTGGGCTGACAAAGCGGTCGAGCCAAAGCCCTATACAGCGGGAAGCTGGGGGCCGTCATCGGCAATTGCTCTTGTGGAGCGGGACGGAGTGACTTGGAATGACTAAGCTCAATCCGATAATTGACCGTGTTACGTCGCGTATTGTCGAAAAGAGTAAAGATGGCCGTCAGCGCTATCTTGCGTTGATTGAGCGCGAAGGCGAATCCGGTGTTAGCCGTGCCCGATTATCCTGCGGTAATCTGGCTCATGGCTTTGCAGCGTCAGAGGGCGATAAAGCGCAAATCCGTGAAGGCCATGCGCTAAATATCGGCATCGTCACGGCCTTTAATGACATGCTTTCTGCGCACCAGCCTTACGGACGCTATCCGGAAGCGATCAAAATCTTCGCGCGCGAAGTGGGGGCGACTGCGCAAGTGGCCGGGGGCGTTCCGGCTATGTGCGACGGTGTGACGCAGGGTCAGCTGGGTATGGAGTTGTCGCTGTTCAGTCGCGATGCCATTGCTATAGGCACGGCCGTTGCGCTGAGCCACGCCATGTTTGAAGGCATGTTGTTGCTCGGCATTTGTGACAAGATTGTGCCGGGCATGCTTATCGGCGCGCTTCGCTTTGGGCATTTGCCAGCGATCTTAGTACCGGCCGGGCCGATGCCATCGGGCCTTCCCAATAAGGAAAAACAACGTGTGCGGCAGCTTTATGCCGAGGGAAAGGCGAGCCGCGAGGATTTGCTGGAAGCCGAGTCCGCATCTTACCACAGTGCTGGAACCTGCACTTTTTATGGAACGGCCAATTCAAACCAGATGATGATGGAGGTCATGGGCCTTCACATGCCCGGTGCGGCCTTTGTCAATCCCGGAACAAAATTGCGCACGGAACTCACACGCGCGGCAACCCATCGTTTGGCGCAAATTGGGCGATCTGGGGAAGAGTATCGCCCATTGGGCAAGTGCGTGGATGAAAAAGCGATCGTGAATGCTTGTGTTGGCCTGCTGGCAACGGGGGGCTCCACCAACCATGCTATTCACCTTCCCGCCATTGCCCGTGCAGCTGGCATTTCTTTGGATTGGCAGGATCTCGATGAGTTATCCTCAGCCGTCCCGCTGATGGCGCGCATTTACCCCAATGGCTCTGGCGATGTGAACCATTTCCACGCAGCAGGTGGGATGGGCTTTGTCATTCGGGAGCTGCTGGCTGCCGGCTTGCTTCACCGCGATATTATGACTGTGGGGGGCGATGATCTGTCCATTTATGGGCAAGAGCCGGTCTTACGCGATGAAAAGCTGGTTTGGCAGGAGGCGCCTGCGCGGAGCGCTGATGACACAATGCTGCGGACACCCACCAATGCGTTTCAACCTGACGGCGGGATGCGCCTTGTGCAGGGCAATTTGGGCCGCGCGATTTTTAAGACCAGTTCGGTCGAAAAGGCACGCTGGACGATTGAGGCTCCCGCCCGCGTCTTTGAAACACAAGAAGCCGTTTTGGCGGCCTTTCAGGCTGGGGAACTGGATCGTGATGTCGTGGTTGTCGTCCGGTTTCAGGGGCCGCGCGCCAATGGCATGCCGGAATTGCATAAACTGACGCCGTCGCTTGGGGTGCTTCAGGATCGCGGATTCAAGGTTGCGCTTGTCACTGATGGGCGCATGTCGGGCGCCAGTGGGAAGGTTCCGGCCGCGATCCACGTAACCCCCGAAGCCTTAGGAGGCGGTCCTTTGGCAAAGGTTCGCGATGGCGATGTCATTCGGCTGTGCGCCATTGACGGCCAGATTGAAATTCTTGCGGATATGTCTGCGCGCGCGGCGGTGGCGGCACCTCAGGTTCAGGAGGGGACGGGCCGGGAATTATTCGCGCTGATGCGCCTGACCGCAGATGGCGCGGAACAGGGTGGTTCGGCGATGCTCGCGGCGGCGGGCCTGTAATGCAGATCGTCAGCATCGATATTGGCGGCACCCATGCTCGCTTTGCGCTGGCAGAGGTTGAGGCGGGGGCGGTGGTGTCGCTCGGCGAGGCTGTGACCATGCCAACGGCGGAGCACGCGTCCTTTCAAACCGCTTGGCAGGCCTTTGGCGACCATCTGGGGCATGACCTGCCGCGTGCGGTTGCGATCGCTGTTGCCGGGCCCGTCACGGGCGATGTCATCAAGTTTACCAATAACCCTTGGATTATCCGGCCTGCACTCATTCGTGAGAAGCTGAACGTCGATCAATGGGTGCTGGTGAATGATTTTGAAGCTGTCGGCCATGCGGTGGCGCAGGCCTCTTCAGAGCATTTCCTGCATTTATGTGGACCGGAAGGGGATTTGCCGGAAAGGGGCACGATCAGCATCATCGGGCCGGGCACCGGCTTAGGCGTTGCGCATATCTGGCGCGGCGAGGGCGACTATCATGTTGTGCCAACCGAGGGCGGGCATATCGACTTTGCGCCGCTGGATAGCATTGAGGATGCCATTTTGGCGCGTCTGCGGTCCCGCTATCGCCGTGTTTCGGCGGAGCGCGTTGTCTCAGGGCCTGGGCTTGTCGATATTTACGAGGCGCTGGCAGGGATAGAGGGCAGGGCAGTCCTCCAACACACAGATCGGGAGTTGTGGGGCCTCGGCACGTCTGGCCAAGATCCGCTGGCCGCTGCCGCCGTAGATAGGTTCTGCCTTTCCTTGGGAAGCGTCGCTGGAGACGTCGCTCTCGCGCAAGGCGGCAAGGGCGTGGTGATCGCCGGTGGCTTGGGCCTGCGCCTGCGCGATACTTTGGTGAAGTCTGGCTTCGCGCAGCGGTTTCGCGCCAAAGGGCGGTTCGAGGCCATGATGTCTGGTTTGCCTGTAAAACTTATTACCCATCCTCAGCCCGGCCTGTTTGGTGCGGCGGCGGCATTTGCGAAGGAGTGTCAAGGTGCGTGATATCGGCTCGATCATGCGGACATCGCCTGTTATTCCGGTTTTGGTAATCGAGGATGCGGCCCATGCGCGTCCAATTGCCGAGGCACTTGTGGCCGGTGGACTGCGCGTTTTGGAAGTCACCTTGCGGACTGCTGCCGCTCTTGAGGTCATTCAGGAGATGAAGTCCGTTGAGGGTGCGATTGTGGGGGCGGGGACTGTCCTCAACCCAGCCGATTTGCGGGCCGCTATAGATGTCGGGTCAGAATTCATTGTGTCTCCCGGCTTAACCGAACCCCTTGGCCGCGCTGCGGTGGAAAGCGGTGTGTCTTTCCTGCCCGGCATCGCCAATGCGGGTGACATTATGCGCGGCCTTGATCTGGGTTTGAGCCATTTCAAATTTTTCCCGGCAATGGCATCCGGGGGTATCCCTGCGTTACAGGCGCTGGCCGGGCCATTTGGGCAGGCGAAATTCTGTCCGACAGGGGGCATCTCCAAAAGCTCGGTTCCAGACTGGCTCGCTCTGGATCCTGTCTTGTGCGTTGGAGGAAGTTGGGTCGTCGGCCATGGTGTGCCAGATCGGCAAGTGATTACTGAGACAGCGCACTTTGCGGCCTCTTTGGCACGTTAAGAGCTGAGTTTCTTTTCCCAAGAAAGGGCGTCGGCGACGATCTGGTCGAGATTGTTGTAGCGCGGTTTCCAGCCAAGTCTTTTGGTAATTAGGCCGTTGTCCGCAATGAGGGTATCTGGATCGCCCAGTCTGCGTCCTTCAAAGCGACGCTCAAACGCAATGCCAGAAACCCGCTCGACAGCGTCAAGTACCTGAAGAACGGATGATCCCTGACCATAGCCGCAGTTCATCACAAGCGATTCCGATGGGGCGTCGATGAGCGCCAGCAGCGCCAGCACATGGGCAGCCGCAAGATCGCTGACATGAATATAATCGCGAACCCCGGTGCCATCGGGCGTTGCATAGTCCGTCCCGCAAATACTGACATGGCTCCTCTTGCTAAGGGCGGCTTCCACCGCGATCTTGATCAAATGGGTGGCGTCTTCAGTGCATTGGCCCGAACGCCCCTTTGGATCAGCGCCCGCGACGTTGAAATAACGCAGCGCACAATAGTTCATTGGATGGGCCTGAGCGACATCGGCGAGCATCATCTCCATCATCCATTTTGACCTGCCATAGGGGTTGATCGGCGCTTTCGGCATGTCTTCTGTAATGGGGACTGTGGCTGGGATCCCACAGACGGCAGCCGTTGATGAAAACAGGAAATGCGGCACGCCCGCGCGGGTTGCGGCTTCCAACAGATTGCGCGCATTTGAGCTATTGTTCCGATAATATTTCAACGGATCACGAACCGACTCTGGAACGATGATGGATGCTGCAAAATGCATGATCGCACCGACCTGGTGGGTTTTGACCAGCTGCATCACCAGATCAATATCGCCGACATCGCCTTCGTGAAATGGGACGCCCTCTGGAACCAGATGCCGTCGGCCGGTGGACAAATTGTCGAGAACAATTACAGGCCAAGCCAAATCTCGTAGCGCCAGCACCGCGTGGCTCCCAATATAGCCAGCCCCTCCCGTAACGAGAATGACTGGCGTGCGCGTGCTGGCCATGGGTTTGGCAAATCCCTATGAATCTGGGCTGAAATGCCCTGCAGGACGCAACAGTTGGATGTGCTCATCGTTCCCCCGATGCCGCCTTGCTGATCGCTTTTTGCAGACTATCCTTACTAAATGGTTTAGAAAGCAGCGTGCAGTTATCAGCTATGGTCCTGTTGGCCAGCGCCAGACCACTATCGCCGGTCATTAGAATGACTGGGTTAAAAAGGTTCTTGTCGCGAAGGGCGCGAATGACGGCCAGGCCATCCTCTCCTGGCATGATCATATCGACAAGGACGATATCTCTTGGCCCAAGGGACTGTTCAGCGAGAAACTGCTCACCTGAAGGCCACGCCCGTGTCTGATAGCTCAAAAAGGTGAGAAGCAGCGCAAGGGAATCCCGCACAGTCGGGTCGTCGTCGATAATGTGGATCGTTCCATTGCGCGTCATGGCCATAGTTAACGTCACCACTCTCGAAACCCTGCTCTGCAGCAAAGGATCGCCCTAGCTCTTCTGCGAAGGACGGAATATTCCGTGAAAATACGTATAAGGACCGTTCAGAATGGGTCGGCGCGCTGCTCAAAGCCTTGCCACCATTGCCGAGGCAGCCCTATGGCGGTGCGCAGAGTTCACTTGATTCCGGACACAGATTTCTCATGCCCACAACACATCACACCCGCATGCTCATCATCGGTTCCGGCCCGGCCGGTCTGTCCGCCGCCATTTACGCGGCGCGCGCGGGGTTGCAGCCTATCGTGGTGCAGGGTTTGCAGCCCGGCGGGCAGCTGACGATCACAACGGATGTGGAAAATTATCCCGGTTTTCGGGATGTTATCCAAGGCCCCTGGCTGATGGAAGAAATGCAGGCGCAGGCAGAGCATGTGGGCACCCGGATGATGTGGGACATTATTTCGGGGCTTGATCTCTCCAAGCGTCCCTTCACCCTGACTGGTGACAGCGGGGATGTGTTCATTGCCGACACGCTGGTGATCGCGACAGGCGCGCAGGCGCGCTGGTTGGGGCTGGACAGTGAAATGGCCATGCAGGGCAAGGGCGTGTCTGCCTGCGCGACATGCGATGGATTTTTCTATCGGGGCAAGAAGGTTGTCGTCATTGGCGGCGGCAACACTGCGGTGGAAGAGGCGCTCTATCTTACCAATCACAGTCAGGATGTGACGCTGATCCATCGGCGGGATAGCCTGCGGGCGGAAAAGATCCTGCAAGAGCGTCTGTTTGCGCATCCGCATATCAAGGTGCTTTGGAATAAGGCTGTTGATCGGTTCGTGGGTGGGGGAACGCCGGAAGTCTTGGTTGGCCTTGACCTCAGGGATGTAAACACGGGCGAAATCTCTCACATCGAAACCGATGGGGCCTTTGTTGCCATTGGCCATAAGCCCGCGACAGAAGTGTTCGCAGGGCATCTTCCGATGGACTCTGATGGCTATCTCTTGGTTGAAAAGGGCAGCAGCAAGACATCGGTTCCCGGCGTATTTGCAGCCGGCGATGTGACGGACAAAATCTATCGGCAGGCAGTGACGGCCGCTGGCATGGGGTGCATGGCCGCGCTGGATGCTGAAAAATTCATTGCCGAAGCTGATTTTGAAGCTCTGAGCACCGCTGCGGCATAAATTCTGGCCGATCAGGCCGGATAAATGGCTTCGATGAAATAAAGACCGTCGGGCGGCGCGTTAAAGCCAAGTGCGGCTCTGTCGCGCGCGTCGAGGGCTGCTTTCAGGTCTTTGGCCGTCCATTTTCCCTGCCCGACAAGCACCAGACATCCCACCATTGAGCGCACCTGATGATGAAGGAAGGATCGCGCGGCGACGTCGACTTCAATCTCATTGCCAAAACGCTGGACGCGCATCTGGTCAATGGATTTGACTGGGCTTGCCGATTGGCAATGGACGGAACGAAAGGTGGTGAAGTCGTGCGTCCCGACCAATAGCTGTGCGGCGTCATGCATGGCATCACCATTGAGTGGTTGGACAACGCGCCAAGCGCGGCCTTGATCCAACGCCAAAGGGGCACGGCGATTGACTATACGATACACATAGCGCCGCCCAATGCAGGAGAAGCGGGCGTGCCAGTCATCGGCAACTTCTGCGCAATCGAGAATGGCGATGGGGTGCGGACGCAGCTTTGCATTGATTGCTTCCATCAGACGAAAGGCGTTGAAGGGCCGGGCGATCTCGACATGCGCCGCCATGGCCTCTGCATGGACGCCCGCATCGGTGCGTCCGGCAGCGTGGACGGCTGCGTCCTCTCCGGTAATCGCCTTGACAGCCTGTTCAATGGCTTGCTGCACGCTGGGGCCATGCGCTTGCCGTTGCCAGCCCATGAAGGGGCGGCCGTCAAACTCCACGGTCAGTCGAAAGCGGGTCATGCGAGGCGTGTTCCCGCGGGCAAAGAAAAGCCCCGAAGCAGGTCCGCGGGCGACATGGCCGATTTTCCGGCCCGCTGGATTAGAATGGGACGGAGCGCACCGGCGCCACACGCAATGGTCAACTGCGCGTCGATGACGTCACCTGCTCTGCCACTGGCATCAATACATTCGGCGGCTAGGATGCGGAACCGCTCACCCTGATACTCAAAAAATGCGCCGGGGGCCGGTGCAAAGGCACGCACTTGCCGTTCAATCTCAACAGCGGGTCGTTTAAAATCAATGCGGCTTTCGGCCTTGTCGATTTTGGCGGCATAGGTCACGCCCGCTTCTGGCTGGGGAATGGCATGATGATCCTTGAGTGACGCGAGAACATCGACAAGAAGATCTGCGCCTATCTGAGCCAGTTCTGCTGTCAGCGCACCGCCCGTCTTGCCGCCAATCGGGGTGGATTGACTGGCGCGCATGTCTCCGGTGTCGAGCCCAACATCCATTTGCATGATGGTCACGCCCGTTTCCGTGTCGCCCGCAAGGATGGCCCGTTGCACGGGGGCCGCACCCCGCCAGCGGGGCAGAAGTGAGGCATGGACATTCAAGCAGCCAAATTTCGGAGCGTCGAGGATCGCCTTGGGGAGAATCAGCCCATAGGCCGCAACCACAGCCATATCGGCGTTTAGATCAGCAAAGCTCCTTTGAGCATCCTCCTCCTTCAGCGTCACGGGCGTGTGGACGGCCAGACCCAGTTCCTCTGCCCTTTTGTGGACGGGGGTCGGGGAAAGCGCCTTGCCGCGGCCAGCCGGGCGGGGCGGCTGCGAATAGACAGCGCAAATATCATGCCCTGCCGCCACAAGGGCGTCCAATGTTGGAACGGCAAAATCGGGTGTGCCCATGAAGATGATCCGCATCTTTTCTTCCAAGCCCTTGGCAAGCCGCAATGCAACCCCCTATCAGCATTCTCATGGCTTCGATTGAGATTGAAAATTTGGCTCAAGCGCTTGCACGACTGCCGGGACTTGGCCCACGGTCGGCCCGGCGTGCGGTCTTGCACCTGCTCAAACGGCGGGAAGGGGCCATGCTGCCGCTGCTGCGCGCGCTGGAACAAGTGGCCGAAAAGCTGGCCACTTGCCATGTCTGCGGCAATGTCGACACAATTGATCCATGCGGAATCTGTGTCGATCCGAGGCGCGAAGGGCGCATGTTGTGCGTCGTGGAAGATGTCTCGGACCTTTGGGCGCTGGAACGGTCTCGTCTCTTTCCCGGAAAATTTCATGTTCTGGGGGGGCGTTTATCCGCCTTGGAAGGTGTGCGGCCCGAAGATTTGAACATTGCCAGCCTGTTATCCCGCATTGCGGCGGGCGATATTGATGAGGTCATCCTTGCGATGAATGCGACGTTAGAGGGGCAAACAACCGCCCATTACATCGCAGAACGGCTCGAAAACGCGCCGATCCGTATCACGCAGCTCGCGCATGGCCTGCCCGTTGGGGGGGAACTTGATTATCTTGACGACGGAACGCTGGCTCAAGCGCTGCGTGCGCGTCGTCCCGTCTCTTGACCCTGACCCATCGCAAACCTAACTGACAGTCATGGCCATTCTTCCCATCATTGAAACGCCCGATGCGCGTTTGAAAACCATCTCCACGCCCGTTGACGAGGTGGATGATGCTCTGCGCGCCTTCATCAAGGACATGTTTGACACCATGTATGATGCGCCGGGCATCGGCCTTGCCGCCATTCAGGTGGGCGTGCCGAAGCGGGTGCTGGTGATTGACTTGCAGGAGAGGGATGAAGAGAGTGGGGCCGTCATCCGGGAACCGCGCGTGTTCATTAACCCAGAAATTGTCGAAACTTCGGAAGACCTGACGGTCTACAGCGAAGGCTGTCTGTCCGTCCCGGATCAATATGCCGATGTGGAGCGCCCCTCCATCATCAAGGCCAAATGGCTCGATGAAAATGGCAAGGCGCATGAAGAGGTGATTGATGGGCTGCTCGCCATTTGCTTGCAGCATGAAATGGACCATTTAAATGGCATTCTCTTCATCGATCACTTGTCAAAGCTGAAGCGGGATATGGTCCTCAAAAAGCTCGCCAAGGCGCGCAAAATAGCCGCCTGATCGGTCAATTCAGGCCTGTTATTCTTTCGTTTATAAGCCCTTTTCAAAGGCAATTGTTCATTCTATGTTCCGCTTATGACTGCGGACACATCCCTATTTTCGATTTTTCTGCCCCTCTTCGGAGGGCTTGGCCTTGGATCCCTGATCGGCTGGCTGTTGGCCGGACGGAATGCCGGGCGGCTGCGGACTGATTGGGAACTCGCCAAGGCAGAAACCGAGCGGCTTCAGGCTGATTTCCGGACGGCAATTTCTGATCTGGAAAGGGCGCTGGTCGATCGAGATGAAGCCCGGATTGCGGTGAGTGCGCTAACCGCTGAGCAAAAGGCAAAGGATGAGGCGCACGCCGCCCAGATTAAATCCTTACAGGATGCCAAAGAGGTGTTGAGCGCGCAGTTTAGCGATGTTGGCGGCAAGATTTTGGATGCTGCTCAAAAGCAGTTTCTTGAACGGGCAGAGGCGCGGTTCAGGCAATCAGAGGAATTGGCGGGGCAGGGGATTAAGGCCTTGCTTCAGCCGGTGCATGACCGACTGCAGCGCTATGAAGAGCAAGTGACCAAAGTTGAGACCGAACGTCGCGATGCATTTGGTCTGCTCCATGGGCAAATTGCCGCCATGCGCGAGGGGACGGAGCGCGTCTCCAGCGAGGCTGCAAAGCTCGTCAACGCTCTGCGCAATGCCCCCAAAGCGCGCGGGCGCTGGGGTGAACAGCAGTTGCGCAATGTTCTGGAAAGCTGCGGGTTGGCCGAACATGCTGATTTTATCACTGAGGTGAGCATCTCAGATGGAGAAGGGGGGCGCTTGCGGCCAGACGTGATTGTGAAGGTGCCCGGTGGCAAGTCGCTGGTTATCGACGCAAAGGTGTCGCTCAATGCTTATCAGGATGCCTTTGGTGCGGTGGATGAGCAGGAACGTGAAGTCCAACTCGCAGCGCATGCGACTGCCATGAAGGCGCATGTGAACGCGCTCGGCAATAAAGCCTATTGGAGCCAATTTCCCGATGCTCCCGATTATGTGATCATGTTTGTTCCCGGCGAACATTTCTTAACCGCGGCATTGGAGCAGGATCATCAGCTTTGGGATTATGCCTTTGATCGCAAGGTCTTATTGGCAACTCCTACAAACTTGATTGCAATTGCACGGACGGTTGCGGCGGTTTGGAAGCAAGAGACAATGGCCGGCCAAGCGCGCGAAATCGCAGAATTGGGGCGGGAACTTTATAGCCGCTTGGCAACGATGGGCGGTCATGTTGGCCGAATGGGGCGCAATCTTGATACCGCCGTTTCTGCTTATAATGCGATGGTCGGTAGCCTTGAGAGTCAAGTTATGACTTCGGCGCAACGCTTTGAAAAGCTGGGTGTCGACACGGGCGTCAAAGCGATCGATGCACTTCCTATTGTGGAGCAGGCAGCACGCCCTCTGGCCAAGCTCGCGCCGCCCTCCGGGGAGAGCGGCGACTAACTTATCGCCGCCGAAGCTGGTTTAACACCTCATAGGCCATGACCGATGTCGCAACGGCCGCATTGAGACTATCCGCCTTACCCATCATCGGCATCTTCACAAGAAGATCGCAGTCTGCCTCATAAGTCTCTGGTAAACCTTGAGATTCATTCCCGACTAGCAAGAAGGCGGGTGGCGTATATTGGGGAGCCTGATAGTCCTGATCGGTATTGAGGCTCGTGCCAATGAGTTGGCCGGGGCCTTGGCGTAACCAGTCGATAAACTCCGGCCAGCTTGCCTTGCTGATCACTTGGGTGAACAACGCCCCCATGCTGGCGCGAACGGCCTCGACTGAAAAGGGATCAGTGCAATCATCAATGAGGATAAGGCCGCCAGCGCCGACGGCATCTCCTGTGCGCAAAATGGTTCCTAGATTTCCGGGATCGCGCAGGCGCTCCGCCACAATCCAAATATCTGACTTTGTGCGATCAACGTCCGCCAAGGCTGTCCAGCGTTCTTCATAAACGCCAAGCACGGCCCCCGGATTATCCTTGCCAGAAAGCTTCGACAAAATGTCGGGAGATGTCACAAACACATCTCCCCCTGCGGCCTCAGTTGCTAGGATGAGATTCTGAACCAGTGGATGGCGCGCGCTTTCTGGCGCAAACCAAAGCATATGGGGGGCGCGGTCAGCCTCTAGGGCCTCTGTCAGAATACGTAGGCCTTCGGCCAAAAACAGGCCTTCAAGGCGACGCGCCTTCTTGTCGCGCAAAGCTTTGACGCGTTTGACCAGTGGATTGGAATATCCCGATATGTCGCGGGGCATGGTGGTCTATTCGGCTTCGTGGAAACGGGCTTCGACCAAATTGGCAAGCTGCGTCACCGCATCTTCTGCGCCGTCGCCCTCAGCCCGTATTATAATCTCGTCACCAAGCGCTGCTCCCAGCATCATCAGCCCCATGATGGAGGTGCCAACAACGGCTGTCCCGTCTTTCTCAACCTCTACTTGCACCGAAAGCTCACTTGCCAGGGTTACAAATTTGGCACTGGCGCGCGCATGAAGGCCGCGTCGATTGCAAATGGTGACGGTGCGACTGATCGTCATGCGGCCTGTTCACCCAAAACTTCAGACGCGACGGAAATATATTTGCGGCCAGCCTCTCGTGCAGCGGCCACGGCCTCAACCACTTTCATCCGGCGGCGGGCACTTTCTAGGCGGATCAGCATTGGCAAGTTAACCCCAGCAATCACCTCAACGCGGCCGACCTCCATCAAAGAAATTGCCAAATTAGAGGGGGTTCCGCCGAAAAGGTCGGTCAGAACAATCACGCCGCTTCCACTCTCGACCTTGGCAATGGCGGCAGCAATATCGCCACGACGAGCTTCCATATCATCGTCCGGCCCGATGCAAATCGCCTCAATGGCCGTCTGCGGCCCAACGACATGCTCCATGGCTGTCACGAACTCAGTTGCAAGGCGTCCATGCGTTACGAGCACCAGACCAATCATCAACCACCCCGTCTCACTGTGTCGGCCTCACCTGAGATCCGGACACATCTTCCTTACTTACGCTATCACCGGCCACCTCTATATCTCTATGAGACAAAATAGGAGTGAAGCCTTGGCTCGCCAAGTGACGCGCGACTCGTTCTGCCACATGAACAGACCGATGGCGGCCGCCCGTACACCCAAATGCGATCGTCACATAGGCTTTTCCTTCCAGCCCATAACGGGGAAGGAGTGTCAGCAGCAGTGCTTCTATCTGCCGAATGACATCCTCATAGGCGGGGTCTGCCGCAATAAAGCTCGAGACCTCTGCATCAAGGCCCGTCAAGGGGCGTAGCGCCGCATCCCAATGCGGGTTCCTTAAAAAGCGCATATCGAAAACAAGGTCCGCATTCCGAGACAGGCCGCGCGCATAGCCAAAGGACAGCACGGAGATATTCATGCCTACATCGCCCCAGTCGCCAAAACGGGTGCGGATTTCTTGCTTTAGGGCATTGGTGGTGCTGGCCGTGGTATCGATGACATGTTCGGCCCAGCGTCGAAGCGGGGCGACCAACTCCCGTTCGCTGGCAATGCCATCCTTGGCTGGCCGGTCTGCCGCGAGGGGATGGCGCCGGCGGGTTTCGGAATAGCGGCGTTTAAGCTCACTGCCCGCACAATCGACAAAGAGCATCGAAATGGGCCGATTGTCTCCGCTCGGCAGGGCGCTGACGCGCGCGACGATCTGATCCGCGTCAAACCCTCTTGTCCGGCTGTCTATGCCCAACGCGAGTGGGCGCTCTCCTGTCGAGCCAGCAGGGGCGCGTGTTGCCAGCAAACGATCCAGCAATTGAAAGGGGAGGTTGTCGACAACCTCCCAGCCCATGTCTTCCAAAGTATCGAGGACCGTTGATTTTCCCGCCCCCGACATTCCGGTGACAAGAAGTATCCGCTCTGGCCCGGAGGTGGTCATGACTGGCCTATGCCTTGTGAGAGTGCCAATTCAATCTTCAAGGGCGTAGAGGCCTCTAGAGCAGACAGGGCAATCCGCGAGATCATGACGCCAGCAACGTCCTGAAAAGAGGGTTCTGGGATGCGATCTGGACGATCGGCAAGGTCAACATAGAGGCGAATCTCAGCTGTCGGCACAAATGGCAGACTGCAAATGCCGACACCTCGGACTTCAATTTTTCCTTTTAGTCGGACAGGCGGTGATGCCACGACAACATCATCCTTTCTCGTCAAATTGACATAGTCATCGGCAACCAACATCGCGCCCCGATCGATAAGGCGCAAGGCCAAGTCAGACTTTCCGATCCCCGATGGCCCGACCAACAGAATGGCCTTGTTCTGTACACAGACGCAGCTTGCGTGAACGAGCATGGGGACGGTCATGACTGTGCTCGCCCTGCGGAAGGCAGCGTGACCACAAACATCGCTCCCCGCGCGCCCGATGGACGATCCCGAACATCAATTGTCCCGTCATGTGCAAGCACAATGGTGCGTGCAATGGACAAGCCCAATCCTGAGTGCCGACCAAAGGCCGCAATATCAGGTCGATCGCTGTGAAACCTCTCAAAAATTGCATTGCGACGATCCGCCGAAACGCCCGGTCCTTCATCCTCGACCGACGCAATGACCAAACCATCTGACGCTGTCGCGGACACCTGAACAACGCCATTTTCAGGAGAAAAGGAAATGGCGTTGTCGAGAAGATTGTCAAACATGCGCTCAATGCGGCCAGAGTCCCCCATAATCTTGGTGGAGCCTCTTTGAGGTCGCGCAAAGGCAATGCGGACGCTATTGTTCGCACCACGCGCGTCGCGTTCCGCCAAAAGCCGCTCAAGCAGTTGGCCAAGATCCATTTTTTCAAAACGGGTGCGGGTCAATTGTGCATCTAAGCGGCTGGCCTCTGCGATATCGGTAATCAACCTATCGAGCCTGTGGACGTCATTCGTGGCGATGGCCATTAACTGGGCTTTGAGAGCTGGATCGGAGACATTGGCCATAGTTTCTAAAGCGGACGATAGCGATGCCAGCGGGTTCTTAAGTTCATGCGCTACATCTGCGGCGAATGCCTCTGTCGCGTCAATCCGTTCGCGCAAGGCCTCTGTCATGTCGGAGAGGGCACGAGACAAGGCGCCAATTTCATCGCTGCGGTGGCTTTGCGGAATATTTATATCGCGTTCTCGGCCAAGGCGGACATGTTCTGCTGCGAGCGCAAGAGTGCCGAGAGGTTGGGCAATTGTTCGAGCCAAAAAGCGCGATAAAAGCACCGATGCAAGCAAGGTAATGCCCACAATGAGGCCAAGTGCGCTTCTTTCTGATCGGATCAGGCGCCGAACATCTCGCGCATTTGTATCTGTGACCAGTGTGATTTCAGGCGCGGCGTGAAGGCGCGCCCGTGCTGTGACAATATGTGTTCGATCTTCTGCCAGCGTGATGTCGACATCCGACTTGGGAATGGCGTCAAAACTCAGAAAGCGGGGAATGGCTGGGGCGCGGACAATTGCATCAATTGTGTCGTCAAGAATAGCTGCGGCTTTGCGATCCCAGCGTTCATTTTCCGGGTTGGTCAGTATGATATTGGGGGCATTGGTCTGCCAGCTATCAAAAAGAAGTTCATTGCCTTTGATCAGGCGTATTCTGCTGCCTGTTTGATGCCCAAGTCGCGCAATATCGCTGGGCCATTGGGTGCGGTCTGTTCGGCTGAGCATGGTCGCCATGAGCTGCGCTTCTGAACTGGCCTGTGCCATGCGTTCAGCGAGGAGGCGGCTGCGAATTGAGTCAATGTAAAAGAGGCTGCCTGCCAACAGGATAACGGGCAAAAGATTGACGAGCAAAATCCGCCAGCTGAGCGAAACACGCCCAGTCCACCGCAAACGAATATCGCGGACTTCAGCCACCGGTGAACCGATATCCTGCGCCGTAAAGCGTATCGATTGAGTCAAAACTGGCGTCTGCTTGTCTGAATTTCTTTCGAAGGCGCTTAATGTGGCTGTCGATGGTGCGATCATCCACATAGATATCGTCTTGATAGGCGGCATCCATCAATTGACTGCGGGATTTAACCACGCCTGGTCGTTGGGCGAGCGCTTCTAATATCATGAATTCTGTCACCGTCAGGGCAACATCATGCCCATTCCAGCGCACGCGATGCCGAGCCGGATCCATTTCAAGTGCGCCGCGAACCAAGATTTGCTCTTCCGGGCCGATCTCATGGTCGCTGGAGCGTTGATTTAGATCGATTCGGCGCAGAATGGCACGTATCCGGGCCAGTAACAGACGTTGTGAAAATGGCTTTGCAATATAATCATCTGCGCCAAGCGACAGGCCGAGTTCTTCGTCAATTTCATCGTCTTTTGATGTTAAGAAGATAACCGGCATGGGCGAGGTCTCGCGCAGTCGGCGCAGCAGTTCTAACCCATCCATACGCGGCATTTTAATGTCGAAAATGCCAAGATCGGCGGGCTTGTCGATCAATGCCTTCAGTGCCGTTCCGCCATCTGTATAGACACGCGTGCCAAAACCCTCGGCCTGAAGCGCGATTGAAACCGACGTCAGGATGTTTCGGTCGTCGTCAACGAGCGCGATTGTCTTGTCCATCAAAGCCTACCTAAGTCGCGCAGCATTTTTCCTTCTTAGAAACAATCAATGTTAACGGCAATGATGCGCATAAAGCACTAAGGACGTGCTTGACGATAATTCTTGGCGCGGTTACGCGCCGACGATCATCCGAGACCTTTTGTGGAGATAATCCAGTGGCTGACAGAGTCCCCGCTTTTACCCTTGCTCAACAGGGACTGCATACGAATGCGGCCGTCCATTGGAATTTGCTCACCAGCCCTCTGGTCGAAGAGGCCGTGCGCCGCGGAGAGGGCATTCTTGCCGCAGATGGACCTTTGGTTGTCGCAACTGGCAAGCACACGGGGCGTTCTGCCAAAGATAAGTTCATCGTCAAGGACGCTGAGACAGAAAATACTGTCTGGTGGGGCAAAACCAACGTTCCGATGGATCCCGTCTTTTTCAATGCGTTGAAGGAAGATTTCCTCGCCGAAGTCGCAAAGCGGGACACGCTTTTTGTAGCGGACCTTTATGGCGGATCGCAGCCGGAGCATCGCGTCCGTGTGCGCGTGGTCAATGAATATGCTTGGCATAATCTCTTCATCCGGACCTTGCTGGTGCGCCCCAAAGAGAACGAGCTGGCGGATTTTGTGCCGGAATATACGATCATCGATCTTCCCAACTTCCGGGCCGATCCGGAACGCCATGGCTGCCGCAGTGAAACGGTGGTCGCCGTTAACTTTAGCGAGAAGCTGATTCTGATTGGCGGCACGGCCTATGCCGGTGAAATGAAGAAGTCGGTGTTCGGCATTCTCAATTATTTGCTACCAGCCAAGGGCGTGATGCCCATGCATTGCTCCGCCAATATCGGCGCGAATGGCGATACGGCCATTTTCTTTGGCCTATCGGGCACGGGCAAGACGACTTTGTCGGCCGATGCCAGCCGCACATTGATTGGCGATGATGAGCATGGCTGGTCGGACACAGCGGTCTTCAACTTTGAAGGGGGCTGCTACGCCAAGATGATCCGCCTCTCGGCAGAAGCTGAGCCGGAAATTTTTGCCACGACTAAGCGTTTTGGCACGGTGTTGGAAAATGTGGTGATCGATCCGGTCACGCGTCAGCTTGATCTGGATGACAACAGCTTGGCTGAAAACAGCCGCGGGTCCTATCCGATTGATTTCATTCCGAACGCCTCGGCTGAAAATATGGGCCCGGTTCCGAAGAATATCATCATGTTGACGGCGGACGCCTATGGCGTTCTGCCGCCCATCGCTAAGCTGACGCCGGATCAGGCCATGTATCACTTCCTGTCCGGCTACACGGCGCGTGTCGCAGGCACGGAAATCGGCGTGACAGAGCCAGAAGCGACCTTTTCGACCTGCTTTGGCGCGCCCTTTATGCCCCGTCACCCGTCGGTCTATGGCAATCTTTTGAAGGAACGCATTGCCAAGGGCAGCGTGACCTGCTGGCTGGTCAATACTGGCTGGACGGGCGGGAAGGCGACGATGCCGGGCGTCAGCCGTATGCCAATTAAAGCGACGCGCGCGTTGCTCAACGCCGCGCTGGATGGCAGCTTAAACTCGGCCGAGTTCCGCAAAGACCCGAATTTCGGCTTTGATGTGCCCGTGTCCGTCCCCGGTGTGGACAGCAAATTGCTTGATCCACGCAAAGCTTGGGAAGACGCGGATCATTATGACCAGACGGCCCGGACTCTGGTGCAGCAGTTCATCGACAATTTTGCTCAGTTTGAGGATCATGTCGATGAGGGCGTTCGTCAGGCGGCGCCTAAGGCCGCATGATCAAATAGGAAGGTTTGAACCATGACTATGGACACCTTCCTTGCCCCACGTTCTGCGCTCTACATGCCGGCGTCAAATGCGCGGGCGATTGAAAAGGCGCGCTCTCTGCCTGCGGACATGATCATTCTCGATCTAGAGGATGCCGTGAAGCCGGGGATGAAGGACGAAGCGCGCCTTGCTGCCGTCGATACCATGGCAGAAGGCTTTGGCGGCCGTTTAACCGCGATTCGTGTCAACGCCGCTGCAACGCTCTGGCACAAGGCAGATCTTATGGCTGTCCGAGAGGCCAGATGCGACTTTGTTGTCCTGCCTAAGGTCGAGGATGCCGACATCGCACAGCATGTGGCAGAACAGGTGCGTAAGCCTTTGCTCGCCATGATTGAGACTCCCCGAGGCGTTCTACGTGCCGCAGAGATTGCGGAGATGGAAGACGTAGCGGGCTTCATCGTCGGCGCAAATGATCTGGCCAATGATCTTCGGCTGCCGCCTTCAAGCGGCAGACATGCCTTGGCTATGGCGCTGCAAACAATCATTCTTGCCGCCCGGGCAGCCGATATTTGGGTGCTGGATTCTGTTTTCAATGATTTGAATGACCCCGACGGCTTAGATGCGGAATGCCGGGAGGGGCGCGCCTTGGGCTTTGATGGGAAAAGCCTGATCCACCCTAATCAAATAGACATCGCCAACGCCGCCTTCATGCCCAGTGAGAGCGAAATAGAGGATGCTAAAGCGCTTCTTGCCGCAGCTTCAGGTGGCGCGGAGCGATTTAGAGATCGCATGGTCGAAACCATGCATGTCGACATGGCAAAGCGGGTGCTGCACCGCGCCGGCCTGTCTAATTAGACAAGGGCCGGCGCGCTCCAGTCAGATTACTTCTGCGCCAAGAGCCAAGTCACAAGTTCCTTGCGCTTGGCTTCATCCCTGATCCCACTGAACGACATTTTGTTGCCGGGAACGAGCGCGCGAGGATTTTCGAGCCATTTGTTGAGATTTTCTTCATCCCAGACAATGCCCGACGCCTTCAGCGCTGGGGAGAATTGATAGCCAGCCAGTTCCCCGGCCTTGGTGCCAGCAATGCCCCAAAGATTGGGGCCAAGCCCGTGTGGTGCACCCTTGGCAACGGCATGACAGGCCGCGCATTGGGCAAAGCCATCGGGCCGCACGCCGGCCGAACTGGTCTGCACAGGCGCGCTGGTTTCTGGCGCGCTGCTCTCTTCTGAGCTTTCGCTCGAGGGTTGAGACCCGCAGGCGGTGAGCAATAAAAGGCCTGCCAAAGCACCAAATGTCTTCATGCGTCGATCACCTCTTCATCTATTCTGGATGCATTTTCTTGAATGAAGCGGAAGCGGTGCTCTGGGTTCTTGCCCATTAATCTGTCAACGAGATCGCGAACGCCGGCACGCTCCTCATATTCTTGCGGAAGGGTGACACGGATCAACGACCGTGTCTTTGGGTCCATTGTCGTTTCCTTCAATTGGCCCGGGTTCATTTCTCCCAAGCCTTTGAAGCGCGAGACATCGACCTTCTTACCCTTAAACTCATTCGCTTCAATTTGCGCGCGATGGGCGTCATCGCGGGCGTAGAGCGATTTCGCCCCAACGGTCAGGCGATAAAGTGGGGGCTGGGCAATGTAGAGGTGCCCACGACGGACAATATCTGGCATTTCCTGAAAGAAGAATGTCATCAACAGCGTGGCGATATGGGCACCATCCACATCGGCATCGGTCATGATGATGATGCGTTCATAGCGCAGAATATCTGGGTTGCAGTCCTTGCGCATGCCGCAGCCCATCGCGAGCGCGAGATCAGCAATTTCGGAATTGGCCCGGATCTTATCAGATGTGGCGGAAGCGACGTTCAGGATTTTACCGCGAATTGGCAAAATCGCCTGCGTCTTGCGGTCGCGCGCCTGCTTAGCAGAACCACCCGCGCTATCGCCTTCGACGATGAATAATTCTGTCCGCTCCGGCCCATCTTCTGAACAGTCGGTCAGCTTGCCTGGCAAACGCAATTTGCGGGCAGATGTTGCGGTCTTCCGCTTGATTTCCTTCTCCGCCTTGCGCCGGAGACGATCATCCATTCGATCCAGCATAAAGCCGAGCAGCGCCTTGCCGCGCTCCATATTGCCAGACAGAAAATGGTCGAAGTGATCGCGCACGGCATTTTCAACGAGCCGGGCAGCTTCCGGGGAGGTCAGCCGGTCTTTGGTTTGGCTCTGAAACTGCGGATCCCGGATGAAGACGGACAGCATGACTTCTGATCCGGTCACAACATCTTCGGCTTGAAGGCCTTCTGCTTTTTTAAGGCCCACCAGCGTCCCAAAGGCGCGAACGCCTTTCACAATTGCGGCGCGTAGGCCGGCTTCATGAGTTCCGCCATCTGGTGTGGGAATGGTATTGCAATAATAGCTGTAACTGCCTTCTGACCAAAGCGGCCAGGCAACGGCCCATTCAACGCGGCCTTGATCGTCGGGAAAATCCTGCGTCCCGGCAAAAAAATCGGCCGTCACGCATTCACGATCCCCAATTTGCTCTTGTAAATGATCGGCCAGACCACCGGGGAATTGGAATACGGCCTCTTCAGGCGTGTCGTCAGAAATGAGAGCCGCTGCGCACTTCCAGCGTATTTCAACGCCCGCGAACAAATAGGCTTTGGAGCGTGCCAACCGAAACAGGCGGTTGGGCTTAAAGCTCATTTCCCCGAAAATCTCTTGATCGGGCGTAAAGGCAACGCTTGTGCCGCGACGATTATTGACCGGGCCAAGCTTTTCCAGCGGGCCAAGCGTTTGCCCGCGTGAGAAGCGTTGGCGGAACAGCTCTTTGTTACGGGCAACTTCGACAATGGTGTCAGAGGACAAGGCGTTCACAACCGAGACGCCAACGCCGTGCAGACCACCCGAAGTGGCGTAAGCCTTACCGTTGAATTTACCGCCGGAATGGAGCGTCGACAAAATGACCTCAAGGGCAGATTTGTCTGGGAATTTGGGGTGGGGATCAACGGGGATGCCACGGCCATTATCCGTTATGGTCAGCCGATTGCCAGCTTCCAACAGGATTTCAATGCGTGTGGCATGGCCTGCAACGGCCTCATCCATCGCATTGTCGAGAACTTCGGCGGCAAGATGATGATAGGCGCGCTCATCCGTGCCGCCAATATACATGCCGGGCCTGCGCCGGACTGGCTCCAGACCCTCAAGAACCTCAATAGATGAAGCGTCATACCCAGAGGAGGCAGCAGGGGTGGACGCAAATAGGTCTTCAGACATGACCGGGATATAGTCGCGCCTGAGTCAGCCGTGCAAGCGTCCCTTTCAACTTATCCCCCGCTGGGTTTCGCGCCCGGAATTGCGAAGGGAAGCGGCTTGCGATCGCGGCGTGGCATTTGTGCCTGATAGGCAAGGCTGCAATGGTTGACGCAATAGGGAAAGCCAGGATTCACTTTATCGCCACAAAAGTGGAAATCTGGTTCGCCGGGGTGGCCAAGTGGCCATTTGCAAATCCGATCATTTAGATCGAGCAACGATGTTTTGTCCGCAATTTCGGGGCTGGGGCGCGCAGGAACCAGCCGACGTGGCGGCGCCGGCGGCGGCGGCGAAGATTGTTCACCCGGATTTTGGCGCACAAAGCCGCCCGGCCCAATGGATCGGATTGTTGGCGGCATTTGGTCTGGATTGGCTGTCCGGGCGATCTTTTGCACGGGCGGCTGCTCCGTTGCGCGCGGCTGCGGCGCGGGCGCTTGCGGCTTTGCAGCAGGCGCAGCGGCGGGCGGTTTGACGCGCGGTGAGGCGGCTTTGCGGCTTGCGCCGCCTTCGCCATCGCTGGACTTAACTGGCGAAGGGCGCGACTGAAGCCCAAGGCGATGGGCCTTGCCGATGACGGCATTGCGGCTGACGCCGCCAAGCTCTTCTGCAATTTGGGATGCTGTCATCCCCTTGCTCCACATCGTTCTCAGCTGTTCGATGCGTTCATCGGTCCAGGACATGTACTCACCATTTCAAACTATTAGGACTGACCGCCACCCTTGCGACAATCGGCCATAGCCGATAGGCGATTAAGTTATGAACAGCGAGTCCGAAATTGCCATACACAACCAGCCCGGCGTCCCCGCAATTCGCGCGGTCAACTGGTCAGGTCTTCAAGCCCTCTATGTGAAGGAGGTTCGGCGCTTTTTCAAGGTGCAACTCCAAACCATTTGGGCGCCTGCGCTGACAACCCTTTTGTATTTGGTGATTTTCACGGTCGCCCTTGCTGGCGTGCGCAAAGAGATATTGGGCGTTCCGTTTGGCGATTTTCTGGCGCCGGGCCTGATTATCATGGGCATGATGCAGAATAGTTTCGCCAATTCTAGCTTCTCGCTGCTGGTCGGCAAAATTCAGGGTACAATTGTCGATTATCTCATGCCACCCCTGTCATCGGCGGAAGTGCTCTTCGGCCTTGCAGGCGCGGCTGTCACGCGTGCCGTGTTCGTGGGGGCAACAATTTGGCTTGCGATGCTGTTCTGGCCCGGCGTGCATGTTTCGCCCAAGCATATTTGGGCGATCGTCTTGTTCGGGCTTCTTGGCTCGGCCATGTTGGCCTTTTTGGGTGTTTTGACATCTATTTGGGCCGAAAAGTTTGACCATGCGGCAGCAGTAAGCAATTTTGTAGTTGCGCCACTCGCGCTGTTATCGGGAACATTTTACTCGGTCGATAAGTTGGCGCCGACGTTTGCGGCAATCAGCCATGCCAATCCTTTTCATTATGCCATTTCTGGTTTTCGTTATGGCTTTATCGGCCAGGCGGATATTCCCCTTGGATTTGGTGCGGGACTGCTTCTTGGTGTGAATGTGGTGCTTGCTGGCACCTGCTATGCGCTTTTGAAAAGCGGGTGGAAGATTAAGAACTAGGCCGGTTCCCGCGCGCTGGGGGTTGTCCCGGCCCGGCCGCGCCGATATATGTCTTTTTCGCTTAAAGGCGGCCCGGTTGGCCGCCTTTTTGTATTGCGGTTGAACTGGAGGCAAAAGCCATGACGATCACGCCATTAATGCCTGTCTATCCCCGGTGCGGATTCCGTCCGGTCAAGGGGGAGGGCGCTTACCTCATCGGTGAGGATGGTCGACGTGCATTGGACTTTGCAAGCGGCATCGCCGTCAACCTTCTGGGCCACGGGCACCCGCATTTGACCAAGGCGATTGCGGATCAAGCGGCGACCCTCATGCACGTGTCCAATCTCTATGGCAGCCCACAGGGGGAGGCTTTTGCCAAACGCTTGGTTGATCAGACTTTTGCGGATACCCTGTTCATGACGAATAGCGGGGCAGAGGCCGTTGAATGCGCTATTAAGACGGCGCGGCGTTACCATCATGCACACGGCAATCCGCACAAAAATGTGCTGATCACCTTTAAAAATGCGTTTCATGGCCGCACCATGGCGACGATTTCTGCCACAGATCAGGAAAAGCTGCGCGATGGCTTTGCCCCATTGCTCGAGGGCTTTGTTGTTGTGCCCTTTGACGATCTGGAAGCAGCACGTGCCGCCGTCAATGAAAACACAGCAGGTTTCCTTGTGGAGCCGATCCAAGGCGAAGGCGGTATTCGTCCGGCCAGCCCAGAATTTCTGCAAGGCCTGCGCGATATTTGCGATGACCAAGATTTAATGCTCGTCTTTGATGAGGTGCAGTGTGGCGTTGCGCGTACCGGCTATCTTTATGCTTATGAACATTATGGCGTCATCCCCGACATTATGGCCTCGGCCAAGGGGATTGGCGGCGGCTTTCCAATGGGGGCCTGTCTGGCGACAGAAAAGGCGGCCGCAGGCATGGTCGCGGGCACCCATGGCAGCACCTATGGTGGAAATCCGCTCGCTTGTGCGGCGGGCATGGCGGTTCTGGATGTTATCCTTGAACCCGGCTTTCTTGAGCAGGTTCAGGCAACGGGCGATCGGCTGCGTGCGAGCTTGGAGCAGATGATCCCGAACCATGATCATTTGTTTGATAGCGTCCGGGGACTTGGGTTGATGCTTGGGTTGAAGCTGAAGACCGACAGTCGGGCATTTGTCGCTCATTTGCGGGATAATCATGGGTTTCTGGCCGTTGCGGCGGGCGATAATGTCGTGCGTATTCTCCCCCCATTGAACATTGATGACAGCCACATCGCGGAGTGCATTGAAAAGCTTTCGGCAGGGGCGGCGAGCTTTACGCTGCCAGACGCGGCGTGACCCGGCATTTCCTGAACCTTTCAGATGCGGGAAGCGAGGCGCTTTCTGCTATTCTTGCTGACGCGCTCGCCCGCAAAACGGCTCGGACAGGTTGGCCAAAGGGACGCGCCGATCTCGATGCGCCGCTTAAAGATCGCACGTTGGGCATGATCTTTGAAAAGAATTCGACCCGGACACGGGTGAGCTTTGAAATGGCGATGCGCCAATTGGGTGGCGATGCGATGTTCATGGCGGCGGGGCAGATGCAATTGGGTCGCGGTGAGACTGTGGCTGACACGGCCCGCGTCTTGTCGCGCATGGTCGATGCGATTGTCATTCGCACGGATGACCACGCCAAGGTGGAAGAACTTGCCGCCTTCTCCTCAGTGCCGGTGATTAATGGCCTGACAGACTTATCGCACCCCTGCCAGATTGTCGCCGATCTGCTGACGATAATAGAGCATGGCAAAGCTTTGCCGGGTTTGGAGATCGCTTGGCTGGGTGATGGCAATAATGTGCTGGCGTCGATTATTGAGGCCGCCGGCCTGATGACGTTCAACGTGCGCGTGGGCGTCCCCAAAGGCTATGAGCCGGACGCCGCCTTTGTTGATCGCGCTCGGGCGCAGGGCGCGCGAATTGACATATTGCATGATGCGGTAGCCGCTGTTGATGGCGCGGATATTGTGGTGACGGACACTTGGGTGTCCATGGGTCAGGACCATGCGCACAACAAGATTGCGGCCATGTTCCCATTTCAGGTCAATGATGCCTTGATGGCCAAGGCGAAATCAGATGCCAAATTCCTCCACTGCTTGCCCGCCCATCGGGGGGAGGAGGCAACGGATTCTGTTCTGGATGGGCCGCAATCGCTCATCTGGGATGAGGCTGAGAACCGCATTCATGCTCAGAAGTCCATCCTTCTTTGGGCCATGGGGCTGCTCGGATGAGTGACGTAGATCGGGTTCTTGGCTTTACAATTTCCAGCCTGTCTGCGCGCGGCCGCGTGGTGCGGCTTGGCCCGACGCTTGAGCAAGTCTTGGCCGCCCATGGGTATCCACCAGCCGTTGAGAAGTTATTGGCGCAGGCGCTTGTTGTGACAGCCTTGTTGGGCACAACATTGAAAACTGATGACGGCCAAATGACCCTGCAGGCGCAGACTCAAGGGGGCGCAATTGAGCTTCTGGTCTGCGATTACCGCAACGGAGAAGTGCGGGGTTATGTAAAACATGACGCCGAAAAGGTGGCGGCTCTTCCCCATGACCCCGATTTGCAGGCGTTATTTGGGACTGGCTATTTGGCAATTACCTTTGATCAGGCCGTCACGAAAGAGCGCTATCAGGGCATCGTTCCGCTGGAAGGCGCGCGCATTGGCGATGCGATTGAGCATTATTTCGCCCAGTCGGAACAGATACCCAGCCTTGTTCGGGCGTATATGTCTGGGGAGGTCGCGGGCGGATTTCTGGTGCAGCATTTACCAGAGGGTGAAGTCGGCCGAGAACGATTGCATGTCCGGCTTGACCATCCGCAATGGGAACATGTCGCGGCACTTGGGCAGACCATTTCCAAAGACGAACTGACCGATTTGGAATTGCCCTTGGAAGACCTGGTCTGGCGACTATTTCACGAAGAAGAGGACGTGCGCATCCTCGACAGCACGGCGATCAAAAAAGGCTGTCGCTGTGACGTGGATTATGTGCGCTCTGTGATTCTCCAATTTACCGAAGAGGATCGCAAGGAAATGGCCGATGAGATGGGGATTGTGTCTGTCGATTGCGCCTTTTGCTCTCGTGTTTTCCCGGTTCAGGTGTGATCGCGCATCGTTCTAGCTTGTTGACGGGCATGACGCCCCTTAGCGTTTGCATTGTTTTGGCATCTAGTCGCACTACCTCTTATCGATATGCGGCAGTTAGGACATTGAGATGCGCCGTTCATTTGGCTTGATTGGGCTGTCTTTTGCTTTTGGCCTCGCACTTTCAACGACAGCTGGCCACGCAGCCGGCCAGCTTCACGCTCTTTCATCGATAGAGACAGGTCTATGGGACTTGCGGTCAACCGGTGGGCGAGATGTTGGCCGGTCCATGTGCGTCACAGACCCGGCCGTGTTGTTACAGCTGGGCCATCCGGGACGGGTGTGTTCGCGTTTTCCGATCGTCAATCAGCCAAAACAAGCGGATGTTTATTATTCCTGTGCGGGGGCGGGGCAGGGGCAGACCAGAGT
>JBEDGC010000035.1:0-27987 GCA_041174825.1 Pseudomonadota bacterium
ATTCTGCTCACAACGCCAGAAAGCCTCAGCCTGCTTCTGTCCTACCCGGAAAGTGCGGAGATGTTCGCCGGGTTAAAGCGTGTCATCATTGATGAAGTTCATGCCTTTGCGACCGGCAAACGGGGCGATCTTCTGACCTTGGCACTCGCCAGACTTCAGGCCGTCACCCCCCAAATGTGCCGCGCGGCCTTGTCGGCAACGGTGGCAGAGCCAGAGCTATATCTGGACTGGCTTTCCCCCGCGCGACACCCCGTGCGGTTGGTCATCGGAGATTCGGGCGCGCCGCCTGCGCTGAGCATTTTGGTGCCGGAAGATCGCGTGCCCTGGGCCGGGCATAGTGGCGCCTATGCCGTGCCGCAGGTGATGGCAGAGATTGAGGCGCACCAGACGACCTTGATCTTCTGCAACACGCGCGGCCTGTGTGAACTGATCTTTCAAGAATTATGGCGCGCCAATGCGCAAAAGCTGCCCATAGGCATCCATCATGGCAGCCTTGATATTGAGGCGCGGCGCAAGGTCGAAAATGCGATGGCGCAGGGCAAATTGCGCGCCCTTGTGGCCACCGCTAGCCTCGACCTCGGCGTGGATTGGGGCAATGTCGATTGCGTGATCCAAATGGGGGCGCCCAAAGGATCATCACGTTTGATCCAGCGTATTGGCCGCGCAAATCATCGGCTGGATGAGGCGTCAGAGGCGATCCTCGTGCCGGGCAACCGCTTTGAATATCTCGAGGCGCTGGCCGCCTGGGATGCGATCCGGGAAGGGGTGTTGGATGGCGCGCCGTTTCAGCCGGGAAGCCTCGATGTTCTGGCCCAGCATATCATGGCCTGCGCATGTGCTGCGCCCTTTGACGAAGCTGTGATGCTGGAGGAGATTAGGGCCAGCCGGCAGTATGAAAATCTCTCCGCCGAGATGTTTTCTCGGCTGCTCGATTTCATCGCGACCGGGGGCTATGCCCTGCGCGCTTATGATCGGTTTCGTCGACTGGTGAAGGGCAAGGATGGCCTTTGGCGCGTCACCCATCCGCAATTCATCGCGCAACATCGGCTGAATGCCGGGATTATCGTGGATACACCCATGATGGAGGTGCGCTTTAAAAATGGGCGTCGGCTGGGTCAGTTGGATGAGTATTTCGGGGCCATGTTGGCACCGGGGGATTGCTTCTTCTTTTCGGGCATGAGCCTTGAGGTCGAACGCACCGACGCCACAGGCTTGACCGTGCGCGCGACCAGCAAAAAGGCACAGATCCCCAGCTATATGGGCGCGCGCATGCCGCTCACCACCCATTTGGCAGAGCGCGTCCGCCAGTTTCTGTTCGACCGCAAAAGCTGGGCTAGGTTCCCGGTGGATGTGAGGGCGTGGCTGGAGATGCAGGCCCGTGTCTCCACCTTGCCCGCGCCGGGTGAATTGCTGGTGGAAAGCTTCCCGCATGAAGAGATGCACTATCTCGTTCTCTACAGCTTTGAGGGCTGGAATGCGCACCAATCGCTCGCGATGCTGTTGACGCGACGCATGGAGGCGCAGGGAATGCACCCCATCGGCTTTGTCGCCAATGATTATTGCTTTGCGATCTGGAGCCTTGAACCAGTCGCGGACCCCGCGGCCTTGCTCTCCCCCGATATTCTGACCGACGAGTTTATCGACTGGGTGGAAAACTCCGCGCTGCTCAAGCGCGCCTTTCGCGAAGTTGCGGTGATTGGCGGTCTGGTGGAACGCCAAATCCCCGGCAAACGCAAAACGGGGCGGCAGGTGACCTTTTCCACCGACCTGATTTACGATGTGCTGCGCCGTTATGAGCCGGATCATCTGTTGATGGAGGCTGCTTGGGCAGACGCCCGCACGCGAATGGCCGATGTGAGCCGACTTGGCGCTTTGCTGGATCGTGCGGCGGGGACCATGGTGCATAAAAAGCTGTCGCGGATCAGCCCTTTGGCGGTGCCTGTCATGGCCATTGTCGGCCGCGAGACGGTGGCGCAAGGGGCGTCAGATGATCGGATCTTGTTCGAAGCAGAGGCGCTGGCCGCCGCCGCGATGCCGCCCGGCACCTCAGACACGACTCCATTGCCGCGTGCCTAGGGTATGATATGTTGCGTCAAGGCGCGTCCCATCGACAGCCTGAGGAGAGTAGGATGCGTTTCGTAGCTTTGGTCGCCGCAATGATGCTCCCGGCCATGGCTGTCGCAGAGCCGGGTGATGGTGGGCTGCAAATATCTGCGCCGACGCAAGAGGACACGACCCTTTCAACCGGCGTAGATGCGGCCTTTCGGATGACGGTGCCTGTGATGGTCAACGGCCAAGGGCCCTTTCATTTCGTCATCGATACGGGTGCGGACAGAACCGTCATCTCCCGCGAGACGGCGGATCGATTGGCCCTTCCCCAAGCGGGCACAAAACGCCTTCATGCAATGGGCGGCTCTGGTCAGGTCAGGATGGTCAAAGTTGACCAATTGCAGATGTCCAATCGCACGGCCAAGCATCTGAAATTGGCGGCATTGCCGCGGCAATATCTTGGTGCAGACGGTCTGTTGGGCTTGGACAGCCTGAAGGGCCAACGCATCGTGATGGATTTCAAGACAGGGACGATGACGCTTCACCCCGCGGGATCGCCCGACGCATCTTTGCCCGATGGGTCTGACTTGATTGTCGTCACCGCGCGAACGCGGCTTGGCCAGTTGGTGCTCGCCGATGCCGATGTGAATGGCGAAAAGGTCTGGGTCATTGTCGATACTGGTGCCCAGAACAGCGTGGGGAATAGCCGGCTGCGTCGGCTCTTGCTGTCGCGCAATCCAAAGACGACTGTGACACCAATTGAAATGATTGATGTTTTGGGGCGGCGGTTCCCCGGCGACTACACGATTGTAAATCGGGTGCGGATTGGCGGCGTGCTCATGGGCAATGCGGCTATCGCCTTTGCCGATGCCCACCCATTCAAGCTGTTCGGCCTCGATAAAAAGCCCAGCATGCTCCTGGGCATGGAGGGGCTGCGCAGTTTTGAACGGGTCTCAGTCGATTTTGCGACGAAAAAGGTGACGTTCATGCTGCCCAAAGTGCAGGCCAAGCCATGATTTAGATCAGGCGTGGTGGCTCCCACCACCGGCGCGCACGCTCAGTTCTTCACCATTTTCAATGACGACCATCGTGCCTTGCGGCAGGCTGGGGGCGATGGGCGCGCCCCAGCGCGGCTCGACGGGGAGGCCACAAAGCAGACCGCGTAGCACGCGGCTCGACATGCCGTGCATGATGACCAGCCGATCCCCTTCAAAATCGGATGTATCCTCGATCCAATGGGTCAGGCGGGCGGCGATTTCATCATACCATTCGCCATTTGGCGCGCGCACGCTGAACAGGCTGCTCGCTTCATCGAGAATGGGGCCGCTTTCGGCAATGACATCAGCATAAGTGCGTCCGGCCCAATCCCCTACATTGATTTCATACAGGCGTGGATCATGCAGCGCCTCGTGCCAATCATGCCCAATATGCTCGGCAATAATGGCCAAGGTCTGCAAGGCCCGGCCAGAAGGCGATGACCACATTTTCAGGCGTGTGTCGGGGCCAACCCAGTTGGCAAGGGCGGCCCCCATGGCATCCGCCTGAGCAAAGCCTGTGCGTGTCAGGGGGGTATCCCGCTTATCGCCCTGCATCCGCTTGGCAAAGTTGAACACGGTTTCGCCATGGCGAGCGATGAAGATACGGCCTTTAAGTGTCATGGCGCTGCTTTTCCCACAAAAATCTCAAAGCGCAAGCCAAAGGCGGGGGTTGCCGCGCCCGCGGATTTTGTCCATGACTGTACGACATCTAAAAAGCCGACTCTTCAATCGGCTGACAGTCCAGTTTCGGGGGTTTTTTAATGAAGGCGACGATCGAACGCGCAAATCTGCTGAAGAGCCTTGGGCACGTCCAGTCGGTCGTGGAGCGTCGGAACACGATTCCGATCCTCTCCAATGTCCTGATTGAGGCCAGTGCCGATGGCACGATCCGCCTGATGGCGACCGATCTTGACCTTCAGGTCAATGAAGCACTTGAGGCGGTGAGCGTGGAAACGCCGGGTGCGACCACGGTGTCTGCCCACACGCTGTTCGATATTGTGCGCAAGCTGCCGGAGGGCACACAGGTGTCGCTGACCGCAGCCGATGGCAAGATGCAGGTGGTGGCCGCCCGGTCGCGCTATAGCTTGAACACGCTGCCGCGTGATGACTTTCCGATCATTGCCGAAGGCGATCTGCCGACCCGCTTTGAACTACCGGCATCGGCCCTGCGCCAGATCATCGACAAGACGCGCTTTGCGATTTCGACCGAAGAGACCCGCTATTACCTCAATGGCATTTTCTTCCACGTCTCGGACGATGGTCAGCCCGTGCTGAAGGCAGCGGCGACCGATGGTCACCGTCTGGCCCGCGTCACCATTCCGCGTCCGGAAGGGGCAGAAGGCATGCCGGACATCATCGTGCCCCGCAAATGCGTGGCAGAGCTGCGCAAGCTGCTCGATGAAGTCGAAGGCACGGTGGAAGTTACCTTGTCAGCGACCAAGATTCGTTTTGGCCTGGGCACAGCGGTGCTGACATCCAAGCTGATTGACGGGACATTCCCCGATTACAGCCGTGTCATCCCCACTGGGAATGACAAGATTCTGCGGATTGACCCCAAGAGCTTCATGGCGGGTGTTGACCGCGTGTCGACCATTGCGTCGGACAAGACCCGTGCGGTGAAGATGGCGCTGGAGCCAGACCGGATCACCCTATCCGTCACATCGCCTGAAAATGGCACGGCGGCCGAAGAAGTGCCGGGCGAATATTCTGCCGACGCTTTCGAAATTGGCTTTAATGCCCGTTACTTGATGGACATTTTGGGCCAGATCGAAGGCAATAGCATTGAAGTGCATTTGGCCGATGCGGCTGCTCCGACCTTGCTTCGGGAAAATGATAAGTCGGATGCGTTGTACGTTTTGATGCCGATGCGAGTCTAATCGCGCGTCACAGGCCTGCACCCCGCTTTGGCGGGGTGAAGAGTCTGTTGAGCATGCGCCGGGCGGCGGACAGCAACAGCGCCGCCCCCGCAATCAGGACAAGCGCGACAAGCCCCGCAAGCGCGGGCTGGTGCAGCACGAGAAACAATAATCCCCCCACAACCACATCTTCGGCGGTTGAAACGGCGATATTGCTAAAGGGTTCTGGGCTGGCGTTGATGATCGCGCGCGTGCCGGATTTGGCGCTATGCGCAAAAAGGGCCCCACTTCCACCCAAAAGCAGCGCGACAATTTGCCAAATAGTGCCTGATGGGTCGACAAGGGCGAGCGCAATCAACGCGCCACCAATTGGGCGGATGGCATTGTGCACGCTGTCCCAAAGCGAATCGAGCCAAGCGATTTTATCGGCGCAGAATTCAGCGATCAGGCCAAAGGCGGCGGCCCCCATCACCCAGGGATTGGCCAGCAGCTGAAGCCCGCTTGCATGGACAGGCGCGTCAATCAGGCCAAAGTGCATCGCCAATCCGGCCCCGAAAACGCACAGATAGAGACGCCATCCGGCGAGCAAGCTGAGGCTCGCGGCCAAGCCCAGAAGATCGATCATCGCCATCAGAGCCTTCCTTTACCGTTTTGGCGCGGTTGTCGCTTGTCGATACGCCGCGTTTGGTTCAAGACATAGGCCGAACAAGATAAAACGCGAAATGGAGAGCGGATCGGTGACAGTGGAAAAGGTGGATATGGGTGAGATGGTTCCCGCCATTCCTGCGGCAACGCTTGTCCTTTTGCGGGAACGCGATGGGGCCGCCCCCGAACTGCTTTTGGTCGAGCGATCAAAGGGCATGGCCTTTGCTGGCGGCGCAATTGTCTTCCCCGGCGGCCGCATTGATGCCGATGATCATCTGCTGGCCGCGCGGCATGACCATATTGAGGCGGACTGCGCCGCCGCCCGCATTGCCGCCATCCGCGAAACGATTGAGGAAAGCGGCGTGCCCATTGGCCTTGCCTCTGCCCCTCCGTCTGGCTGGCTCGATGAAGCCCGCCGGGCTTTGCACGACCGTCAGGCTTTTAGCGGATTGCTGGATGCGGCGGGCTTGGCGCTTGATCTATCTGCACTGGTGCCCTTCGCGCGGTGGCGGCCGAATTTTCGGGAAACGCGTGTTTTTGATACGCGCTTTTACATTGCCCGCGCGCCCGATGATCTGCCCGAAGCCATTGTCGATGCGACCGAGAATGTCCGGACATTCTGGGACAGCGCGTCATCGGTGATCGAGGCGGCAAAGCGCGGCGACGTTCATGTCATTTTTCCGACCCATCGCAATCTAGAACGGCTGGCGCAGTTTGAAAGCTATGCCGATGCCCAAGCCCATGCCGAAGCGCACCCAGTCCACCTGATCACCCCTTGGATTGAGAAGCAGGGCGAAGAGACGTTTATCTGCATTCCGGAAGGCATTGGCTATCCGGTAACGCGCGAAAGCTTCCGCACTGCCAAACGCGCGGGGGATTGAGGCGCAGATCAGTGAATTGGTGTAGCGTCACTCATGCGTCACCCTGAACTTGTTTCAGGGTCCACCTTCCCGCCCGCCTTCAACGTTCGGTCATTGTCATCGCCATGGATGCTGAAACAAGTTCAGCATGACGGACTATTGATGCGGTCTTGTGCGTAACGACGGATGCTTGAGATTGAAGGGGTGTTCCTTAACCCCCGCGAAGGGCGCTTATTGTCGTCCCAACGCTAATCCGCTCTGCATCTGTCTTCAGATGCAGCAGGCGCAGGCCCTGACGCCCCATTGCGTCCGCAAGTGCGGGGGCAAAGTCTGCCGTTGCCTCTACAGTTGCCGCCCAGCCGCCATAAGCGCGGGCAAGTGCCGCAAAATCGGGGTTGTGGAGCGCCGTGCCAGACACACGGGTTGGATATTCGCGCTCCTGATGCATCCGGATTGTTCCATAAGCGCCGTTATCGATCACAAGGACAAGCAGGTTGCAGCCATATTGTATCGCTGTTGCCAGTTCCTGCCCATTCATCATGAAATCCCCATCGCCTGCAAGTGCGACGACGGTCTTGTCGGGGCAGCGCAGGGCGGCGGCGACGGCGGCGGGTGGGCCATAGCCCATAGCCCCAGCCGTGGGGGCCAATTGCGTCCCCGGCCCGCCATAGGGCCAATATCGATGCCACCAGCCTGAAAAATTGCCCGCGCCGTTGCAGAGGATCGTATCAGCGGGCAGCTGCGCACGCATCGCTGCCACGCACTGGCCCAAATCGACGCGCGTATCGAAGGGGATGGGCGTATTCCAGATACGCCAGTCGGCATGCGCCTCCGCTCCGGCGGGCGATGGGCTGGCGGGTGCTTGGAGGGCCGCCAGGGAGGCTGCAAACTGCGTCATGTCTGCACATATGGCGAGATCGGCGTGATAGACGCGGTTCAGCTCTTCGGGCTGCGGGTGGACATGGATCAGCGTCTGACCGGGATGATCGGGCGTGACCAGCGTATAGCTGTCCGTCGTCGCCTCGCCCAGCCGCGCACCGATGGCGAGAACCAAATCCGCCGCTTTAATCCGCTCCACAAGTTTCGGGTTGGGACCATAGCCGAGGTTGCCCGCCCAGACGGTGGAGTCATTGGCCATCGCATCCTGCCGCCGGAAGGCTGCGGCCACGGGAATGCCCCAGCTTTCGGCAAAGGCCTGCACATTGCGGGCGGCCTCCGGTGACCAGCCTGCGCCGCCGATAATGGCGACGGGGGCGTTTGCTGCTCTGAGGTGATCGGCAAGCGCGGCCATCTGATCAGGGCAGGGGGGCTGAACAAGGCGCTTTATGCGCGGGCGATCCGTTGCGTGCGCCATGTCGCACAGCATGTCTTCCGGCAGCGCGATGACGACGGGGCCGGGTCGCCCCGATAAGGCGACATTATAGGCCCGCGCCACATATTCGGGGATGCGGGCGGCATCATCAATCCGCACCGCCCATTTGGCGAGCGGGGCAAACATCGCTGCAAAATCGACTTCCTGAAACCCTTCCCGGTCTTTCATGCCGCGATCAACATCGCCGATGAACAGGATCATCGGTTGGGAATCCTGCATGGCAACATGCACGCCAATTGAGGCATTGGTTGCACCAGGGCCGCGCGTGACAAAGGCAATGCCGGGTCGCCCGGTTAGCGCGCCATCCGCGCAGGCCATGAACGCGACACCGCCTTCTTGGCGGCAGACAATATTTTCAATCTGTGGCGTATCATGCAGGGCATCGAGCACGGCGAGGAAGCTCTCGCCGGGAACCGAGAAGATCCGGTCGCACCCTTGGATCACAAGCTGATCGACAAGAATGCGGCCACCAGTGCGCGTTGCGTTTTGGGTCATGCCGCAGCTTTAATCATGTCGCTGCAAAGTTGGAAGCACTCCAAGCTGATTAGGCTTCGGGCCGCGTCCATAACCAGCTGAGGCAAAGCAGCGCAACAACGGGAGGGATTAACGACCAAGGCGGGGACATGAACAGCAAGCCGATGAGGATGCTGACAGCAAAGGCCCCGCTGGCGGCGAGCTTGCCCTTGCGGCTGACAATTCCATGGTCCCGCCAAGCGCGCAGCGACGGGCCATAAACCGGGTGGCTCAGCAGCCTGTCTTCCCAGGCGCGATTGCTGCGGGAAAAGGCAAAGGCCGCAAGGATGAAGAAGGGGACCGTGGGCAGAATCGGCAAGAAGACGCCAATTGCACCCAGTGCTACAGAACTGAGACCTAGCGCCATCCAAAGCGCGCGGCGGAGGCGTGCGCCCGTCACGCCTGATGGATCGCCTTCGTCACCAAATAGCTGTCGAGACCTTCCGGCCCACCTTCACTGCCAAAGCCCGATTCCTTGACCCCGCCAAAGGGGGCGTCTGGCACCGAAATGGCAAAGGTGTTGATGCCGACCATCCCGCTTTCCAGCGCATCGCCGAGCAGATTTGCCTGACGGCCATTTTCGGTGAAAGCAAAGGCGGCAAGGCCATAGGGCAGGCGGTTGGCCTGTTCGATCGCCTCATCAAAATTTCCAAACGGACGGATCAACGCCAGCGGGCCAAATGGCTCATTGGACATGACATTGGCCTCAAGCGGGACATCGGCCAAAACCGTTGGCTGATAAAAATAGCCCGTGTTGCCGCGCGCACCGCCCGCGAGAACGCGCGCCCCCTTGGCCTTGGCGTCTTCGACCAAAGCCTCAATGGCATCGGGGCGGCGCGCATTGGCCAGCGGGCCCATGGTTGTCGTCGGGTCAAAGCCGTCGCCAACTGAGACTTTCTGCGTCCGCTCCGCAAAGCCCGCGACGAAGCGATCATAAACGCCCTGCTGCACATAGAAGCGCGTGGGGGAGACGCAGACTTGCCCTGCATTGCGGAATTTTTGCGGCACGACCATGTCGAGCGTCTTCTCCAAATCGCAATCATCGAAGATCAAAACAGGTGCATGGCCGCCCAATTCCATCGTGATGCGCTTCGCCCCGTCGGCGGCCAAGCGCATGAGGTGCTTGCCGACCGGAATAGAGCCCGTGAAGCTGATCTTGCGGATGATAGGGGAGGCGATCAGCTGGCGGCTCACCATATCTGGCGCGCCATAGACAAGCTGGGCCACATTCGCGGGCACACCGGCATCAATCACGCAGCGCATCAACGCAGCGGTGCAGCCCGGCGTTTCCTCTGGCGGTTTGGCGATGACGGAACAGCCGGCCGCAAGGGCAGCTGCCAGTTTCTTCGTCATGAGGTAGACCGGGAAGTTCCAAGGTGTGAAGGTCGCCGTCGGCCCAACCGGCTGTTTGATCACCATCGACCTTTGGCCCGTCGGGCGCACCAGCACGCGACCATAAGCGCGCTTTGCCTCTTCGGCATAATAGTCAAACAGAGCCGCTGAGGAGGCGACTTCGCCCCGCGCTTCCACCAGTGGCTTGCCCTGTTCGGTGGTCAGCAAGGCTGCAATATGCTCCGCCCGGTCGCGGATCAGGCTGGCCGCTTTGCGGAGAATCGCCCCCCGCGCCTCCACATCGGTCTTGCTCCAAATGGCCAAGCCCTGTGCTGAGGCGGCAAGCGCCTCCTCCAGATCGGCCGGGGTTGCAAGCGGCAAGCCCGCAATGGCCGCACCTGTTGCCGGGTTGACAACGGCGTGTTCGTCGCGCCCTTCGCCCGTCCGCCAGCTGCCGTTGATGAAGAGTTTCAATTCTGCGTCATAGGAATGTGTCATGCACATCCCATAGCCCGAATTTAGCGATAATTGAAGCTAATCGAAATGCGATCTGACTTAGCTTTGCTCGGCATGACTTCATGCGTCAGCCAGCTTTCCCACAGGAAAATCGTGCCGACTTTTGGCTCTGCATAAACAAAGGGTTGCAAAGCCTCTGGCGCGTCGGGCTTGCGGGCGGGGGCGGCCATCATGCGGGCGAGGCGTGGATCCTCAAGCTTTAGAGCGCCTGCCCCTTTGGGAACCGCAATATAACATGTGCCGGAAATAATGCTGTGCGGATGGATATGTCCCGAATGCGTGCCGCCGGGCTTCAGGATATTGACCCAAAGGCTATCCAGCTTGGGTTTGCGGCCAAGATCAAAATGGCACGCCTCTGCAAAGGCACGCACATGCTTGTCCAATATGCGGCGTAAATCCTCAAACGCCGGGTCGCGCACCGGAAGATCATTGAGCGAGGCGTAGGATGTATAGCCCGGATAGTCATGCTCTTTGGACCAAGTCTGCCCGGCAACATCATCGCGCGCCAGCGCGCGGCAGGAGCTTTCTAGCTCTTCAACCAGATCAGCATTATCGATCTGGCCTTCATAAAAGGGCGTGGTGAACAGGGTTTTAATCGTCATAGGGTTTCCATGCCCCGCGAGAGGGCGCGGTGCAAGCAGGGGCTTGGCAGACGGCGGCGGGCCTGTCAGTCTTGCACCCAAAGCTAAGGGGAGAATATGGTCATGGATATTGTTGCAGAAGGTCTTGCCTTTCCAGAAGGTCCAGTCGCCATGCCAGATGGCAGCGTCATCCTGACGGAAATTGCCACGGGGCAGATCACGCGCATTTGGCCGGATGGCCGTAAAGACCTGGTGGCGCGGCCGGGCGGCGGCCCCAATGGCCTCGCCCTCGGCCCAGATGGTAAGCTCTACTGCACCAATAATGGCGGCTTTAACTGGAGCGAGTCGAACGGCATGCGCGCGCCGCACGGCATTGCCGATGATTATTCCGGTGGGCGGATCGAGCGGATCGATATTGAGACGGGTGAGGTCGAAGTCCTTTACAAATCGGGTGATTTTGGATGCACCCTGCGCGGGCCGAATGATATTGTGTTTGATGCGCATGGCGGCTTTTGGTTCACCGACCATGGTAAGGTCGATTATGCGCAGCGGTGCCATGACATTGTCGGGATTTTCTATGGCAAGACCGATGGCAGCTTCCTCGAAGAAGTCATCTTTCCTTCGAACAACCCCAATGGCGTCGGCCTCTCGCCCGATGGGAAGCGGCTCTACGCAGCCGAAACCTACACCTGCCGCCTGATGGCGTTCAACGTCATTGCCCCCGGCAAGGTGGATGATGCGGCCGGCCCCGGCGGCCCCGGCATCCCGATCTACCGCCCGGCAGGATATAAATTCTTTGATAGCCTTGCGATGGAAGCAAATGGCAATATCTGCGTCGCGACCATTGGCGAATGCGGGATCTCGGTGATTTCCCCCGAAGGCGAGTTGGTGGAATTTGTCGCGACCGATGACATTTTCACGACCAATATTTGCTTTGGCGGCGCGGATATGATGGATGCATGGATCTGCCTATCCGGCACCGGGCGTCTCGCCAAGACGCGTTGGAAACGGCCCGGCCTGAAATTGGAGTATTAATCTATGCCCCGCAGTCACACAGAGACCCATTTGCTGGAGCGCATTGGCTGGCTGCGGGCGTCGGTTCTCGGTGCGAATGACGGGATTGTGTCGACCTCCAGCCTTGTCATCGGCGTGGCTGCGGCCGGGGCCAATGCGCAATCCATCCTGTTGACGGGCATTGCCGGGCTGGTGGCCGGGGCCATGTCGATGGCGGCGGGCGAATATGTGTCCGTCAGCTCGCAGGCGGATGCCGAAGCGGCGGATATTGCCAAGGAAAAGCATGAATTGGCAACCGACCCTGAGCATGAGCGGGAAGAGTTAACCAGCATTTATCAAAGTCGGGGATTAGACCGGGCTTTGGCTGAGCAGGTGACGCATCAGTTCATGGAAAAGGATGCGTTGAAAGCGCATTTGCGCGATGAATTGGGGCTGACCGAAGAAATGTCGGCGCGCCCGATTCAGGCCGCATGGGCATCGGCGACAGCCTTTTCAATTGGGGCAGCGCTTCCGCTGTTGGTGGCATGGCTCGCGCCACGTGCGGGCGTTGAATATGCGATTGCGGCGGCATCGCTGCTGTTCCTCGCGCTGCTGGGCGCGACGGGGGCCAAAATGGGCGGCGCGCCTATGGGGCGTGCCGTTTTGCGTGTCACCTTTTGGGGCGCCTTTGCCATGGCGGCGACCGCCGCAATCGGTAAAGTCTTTGGCGCGGTAGCGATGTGATGCGGCCTGTTCTGATCACCGCCAATCGGAACTATAGCAGCTGGAGCCTGCGCCCCTGGCTGTTGATGAAGGCGCTGGGCATTGAATTTGAAGATCGGCTCGAGCCATTTCTAAAGCCGAATAATTATGCCGAGTTTCGGGCCTTTTCGCCAACCGGCAAGGTGCCTGTTTTGCAGGACGCGGGTCGTACCATCTATGACTCGCTGGGCATTACCCTTTATCTTGCGGATCGCTTTCCCCAGATTTGGCCGGAGGATGCGGATGCCCGTGCTTGGGCGCAATGCGCCGTCGTTGAAATGCATGCGGGCTTTTCGGCGCTGCGCAATGACTGCACTATGAATGTCGGCGTCCGCGTCAAACCAAAGCCCATGTCAGACGCATTGGCCAGCGATGTTGCCCGCATTCGAGAGCTTTGGGCAGAGGGGCTGGCGCGTTTTGGCGGGCCATATCTAGCGGGCGCTGCCTTTAGCGCGGCGGATGCTTTTTTCGCGCCTGTGGCCTTTCGGGTGCGCACCTATGGGTTGGATGTGGGCGAAGCCGGTCAGGCGTGGGTTGACCATATTCTGGCGCATCCCGCGATGTGCCAATGGGAAGAAGAGGCGTTGCTCGAAAGCTGGCGCGAAATCACCCATGAGGAGGAGCTTCGGGACTGCGGCGAGGTAATCGCCGATTATCGCACCGGCTGATCAGCGTGCGGCAAGATTTGTGAGTGCGGCGCCATCGAGGCGGAAGACGGTCCATTCGTCCATCGGCTTGGCGCCAAGCGCTTTGTAAAAGCCGATTGAAGGCTCGTTCCAATCCAGAACCGACCATTCGAGCCGCGCACAATCGCGCTCGACAGCCAGTCTCGCCAGTTCAGCGAGAAGGGCCGTGCCAAGGCCGCTGCCCCGGGCTTCCGGTGTCACGAATAAATCCTCCAGATAAATTCCGGGACGCCCTTCAAAGGTGGAGAAGTTGTGGAAGAACAGGGCAAAGCCTTGTGGCTGTCCATCAATCTCCCCAATCAAAACCTCAGCATAGGGGCGTGGCCCGAACAGCTTTTCAGTGAGCACGCCCTCATCTAGCCGCACCTCATCCAGCAGCTTTTCATAGTCGGCCAGCGCGCGGATGAACTGGGCGATGAGGGCAATATCGTCACGCGTCGCGACGCGCAGGGAAAGTGTCATAAAGCGGCCTTCACATCTGTTTCGGCAAAGTCTTTGCCTTTGAACAGCAAGGGCGCATCAACCGATTTGGCCAGCGCGTAGGACATGCAGTCCCCAAAATTCAAGGCCGCCTTATGCCGACCCTTGCCGAAACGAAGAAAGGCATCGGCGGCAAGGCGGGCGTGCTCATCGGTCCATGGGACGACGAGCATGTTGAAGTGGGCGAGAAGAGTTTCTGCCATGTCCCGTCCCGGCGCGTCTTTTCGCCCAATGGCAACCATGAGGAGCTCAAATTGTGTCGGCGCTGCCATAATGAGGTCATCCGCTGAGGACAAAAGATCGGTGATTGCCGCTGCTTCCGGCTCGCCGTTCAAGATGGCCATAATCGCGGACGTATCGACGACGATCAATGCGGTAGCCCGTTCTCGTCATACATCCACTCATCGACTTCAGAAGGAGACATTTTGTCAGGAAAAGCATTCCACCGATGCTGAATTTCGCGGACTGCCGCTAGAATTTCTTCGCAATTCTTTTTAGGCGGCAGTGCTTTCGCAAGTTCGTTGCTGACCGCCAGATGGATCGCCGTCGTCACGCCAACGCCCTCGCGCTGCGCAAGTTCACGCACCAGCCGTTCCGTCTCTTCATTTTTGATGCTGAGGCCCATGGCGCGTCCTTTCTAGAATTTCATAGCAAAATTCTAGAAAACGCTCAAGCCGCTTTCCCGTGCAGGCTATCCATGCTGACCGAACTGCCCGCCTCAATCTCAGCAGCTTTGGCTTCGACCAGTTTGACGATATGATCCACCATGCTGGCATCTTCGACATGATGGTCGGTCACGCCAGAGAGATAGACCATATGCTTGCCATTGCCGCCGCCGGTGATGCCGATATCGGTTTCCCGCGCTTCGCCGGGGCCGTTGACGACGCAGCCAAGGACGGACAGCGACATGGGCGTCTTGATATGCTGGAGCGCATCTTCAAGACGCTGCACGGTGCGGATGACGTCAAAACCTTGGCGCGCGCAGCTGGGGCAGCTGACAACGCGCACGCCGCGTGTGCGCAGGCCCAAGGCCTTGAGGATTTCATAGCCGACACGGACTTCTTCTTCCGGCTCTGCCGATAGGGAGACGCGAATTGTGTCACCAATGCCAGCCCAAAGCATGTTTCCAATGCCAATCGCACTTTTGACCGTGCCGCCAATCAGCCCACCTGCTTCGGTGATGCCCAAATGCAAGGGGCAATCAACGGCATCAGCTAGACCCATATAGGCGGACACGGCCAAGAATACGTCGGACGCTTTCACCGCGACTTTATAATTGTGAAAATCCCGATCCTGTAAAAGCTTGATATGGTCGAGCGCGGATTCAATCAGGGCTTCGGGGCAGGGTTCGCCATATTTTTCGAGCAGGTCTTTCTCAAGACTGCCGGCATTCACGCCAATGCGGATCGCGCAGCCATTGGCCTTGGCGGCGTTTACAACTTCATTCACGCGTTCAGCACTGCCAATATTGCCGGGGTTGATCCGCAGGCAGGCGGCCCCCGCATCAGCGGCCTCAAGCGCGCGCTTATAGTGGAAATGAATATCGGCGACGATGGGCACCTGCGCGGCTCGGACAATTTGCTTGAGCGCGGCTGTGGACTCCACATCCGGGCAGGAGACGCGAATAATGTCCACACCCGCATCTTCGCAGCGGCGGATCTGGTCAATTGTCGCTTTGGCGTCAGACGTGAGGGTGTTGGTCATCGTCTGAACGCTGATCGGCGCATTGCCCCCAACAGGCACCTTACCAACCATGATCTGACGAGAGGTGCGGCGGGCGATATCGCGCCAAGGACGAATAGAAGACATGACTGCGCTATACTCTGATGCCGAGGGTCAGGCCAAGTCCCAAAACGCTATGGCTTAGAGCGATTGCCAAAGGGCGCGCGCCACCCAGCCCAACTTTGCCGACTTGGATGTTACAACGCGGCTGTCCCACGCGGAAGGCCCGCGCCGAGCGACTTCGCGGGCGATATCGCCATAAATTCCGGCTGCGGCCAAAACCGCCCAGCGCGAGCGAAAAGGCAGGCGGCGCGCACCGATCCGGGCGCTGGCTTCATAGGCTGCTGCCATATCGGCCATGCGCTGCGCAATTTTTGCCATGCCGGGGCGATGCTGTGGTTTCATATGCTCGCCGGGCAGGATGCCCTGCTCGGCAAGCCATTGTGACGGGATATAGCAACGCCCGGCATCAGCATCCTCGCTTATGTCACGGGCAATATTGGCCAGTTGAAAGGCGAGCCCCAGATCATTGGCGCGCGACAGCGTCTCTTCATCATCAGCAGCGACGCCCATGATGCAGGCCATCATCAGGCCAACGACGCCGGCGACATGATAGCAATATTTCAAAAGATCAGCCTCGGTGCGCGGGCTAAACTCTGCGGCATCCAGCGCGAACCCCTGAATCAGGTCGCGTGGCCAAGCATGGGGAATGCGGCATTCCGCCACAACCAGCGCCAATGCATCAAAGGCGGGCTCGCCTGTCTCCTCACCGGAGAGGGCACGCTCCGTCATATTCTGCAAATAGGTCAGCCGTTCTTGCGGATTATCCACCCAGCTCAATGCGCCGCCATGATCCTGCCCATCGGCAATGTCATCGCAGGCCCGGCACCAGCTGTAGAGCAGCCATGCTCGTTCCCGCGTTTCTGTCGCAAAGAGGCGGGAGGCGAGGGCAAAGGAGCGTGAGCCCTTGGCAATGCTGTCACGCGCCTGCGTAACGAGAAGGGCGCGCCGATCCGCCACGTGCGTCTAGAGATCCTCTGCCTTCATCGCGAAGATCGTCTTATGCGGGACGTAGCTGCCCATCCGCGCCAAGAGTTGATCCAGATTTTCATCTGCGATGAGGATGTTTTTATGCTGTTCCCGGATAAATCCGGTCGAGATCATCTGGGCGTTAAAGTCGAGAAGCTTGTCATAAAAGCCGGCGACGTTGAGAAGGCCGACGGGCTTTTGGTGATAGCCCAGTTGGGCCCAACTGATCGCTTCCCACAATTCATCCATCGTGCCGACGCCGCCGGGAATGGTCAGAAATCCATCTGACAAGTCGGTAAACATGCGCTTCCGCTCATGCATGCCGGGCACAATATGAAGTTCGGTGCAGCCATGATGGGCGACTTCGCTGCCAGTCAAGGCTTCGGGGATGACGCCAATAACGTCCCCGCCTGCGGCCAGCGTCGCATTGGCAACTGCGCCCATAAGGCCAAGTTTGCCGCCGCCATAGACGAGGCCAATGCCGCGTTTCGCCAGCGTGCGCCCAACCATCTTTGCGGTTTCAATGAAGATGGGGTCGGCAGGCGTTGCCGACCCACAATAGACTGCAATGCGTTTCATGGCACGTCCCATGCCCGGCTGGTGCGCCTCAGGCAAGGTCTTCAAGCATGAGAGCCGCTGTTGCCTTCGCGCTGCCGACCACACCCGGAATGCCCGCGCCCGGATGCGTGCCTGCCCCGACAAAATAGAGATTGGGGATCACATCATCGCGGTTATGCGCACGGAAATAGGCGCTTTGCCAGAGAACAGGCTCCAAGCTGAAGGCGCTGCCCAAATGGGCATTCAAATCCCGACCGAAATCGGTTGGCGCATAATGGAAACTCGTCACCAGCCGATCCTTCAAGTCGGGGATGAGGCGCTTTGCCACTTCATCGAGAATGCTTTGCTTGAACGCTTCCCCAAATTCGCCGTCCCAATCGGCCTTCGCCTTGCCGAGATGGGCAACTGGCGCGAGCACATAGAAGGTGGAGTGACCTTCTGGGGCCATGGCCGGGTCGGTGACGCTGGGGTGGTGCAGATACAAAGAGAAATCCTCTGGCACGCGCCCATTTTTGTAAATGTCGTCCAGCAGCCCCTTATAGCGCGGGCCGAACAGGATCATGTGGTGCGGAATCTCTGGGAAACTGCCCTTCAGGCCGAAATGCACCACAAAGAGCGAGGGCGACCACCGCTTTCTCTTAAGCGATTTCGCAGCCTTTTTCCCGCGCGGATGATTGGGCAGCAGATCGCGATAGGTGTGCATCAAATCGCCATTGGTGGCGACCGCATCGGCCTGTTGATGCCAGCCGCTTTTGGTACGGACGCCCGTTGCTCGTTTTCCATCGGTTTCGATTTCTGCAACCGGATCGTTGAGGCGCAGCGTGCCGCCCAGCCGTTCAAACAGCGCCACCATGCCCGCCACCAGCCGGTTGGTGCCGCCGCGTGCGAACCAGACGCCCCCCCGCTTTTCAATCGTGTGGATCAGCGCATAGATGGAACTGGTCGTCATCGGATTGCCGCCGACAAGCAGGGTCTGAAACGATAGCGCCTGACGCAGCTTTTCATTCTTCACATAAGAAGACGCGATGGAATAGACGGATCGCCAGGCCTGATAACGGGCAAGGGCGGGTGCCGCTTTCAGCATCGACATGATCGTCAAAAAGGCGACGGAGCCCAGCTTTTGGTAGCCTTCTCGCTCCACACCCTTTGAATAGTCTTGGAACTTCTCATAGCCTTCAAGATCGTCCGGCGCGATGCGGCGAATTTCGGCACGCAGCGCCTCTTCATCATTAGCATAATCATAGATTGTGCCATCCGGCCAATGCAGCCGGTAAAAGGGGCGGACGGGCATCAGGTCCACATCCTGAGCGATCGACTGGCCAGACAGGGCCCATAAATCTTCAAGGCAGGGCGGATCGGTGATGACGGTTGGCCCTGCATCAAAGATGAAGCCATCTTCATTCCAATGATAAGCGCGCCCGCCCGGCTTATCCCGCGCTTCGACGATCGTCGTTTGAATTCCGGCGGATTGCAGCCGAATGGCAAGGGCAAGCCCGCCAAATCCAGCCCCGATGACGATTGCCGTTTTCAAAGTCTATTCTCCAGGATTGCGCGGATCGCGCGGCCAATTGGCACAGGCGGCTTTCCAGCCAACACGCGCATCTTGTCCAGAAGCGTTGAATGCCCTGCATAGAAGCGTGCAATCAACCCCTCCGAAAGTCCGTAGAAGCGTTCAAGGACGCGGTATCGGGTCTGCGGTTCTGCTGCGCGAAACAACATGGCATCCAGCATCCGATAAAAGCCGCGACCCGCCCAGATGCGCCGGGCATAGGCATGAAAATCAGGGGTTGTCATATTTGGGTGTTTGGCAATGTGGCTGGCAAGGCGCACGGCATCGGGCAGGGAATAGCCGGTCACGGGCTGGCACAGCCCCGCCCTGAGGCCCGCTTTGGCAAGGCCAGTTCCCGTTGAGGCCCAATAATCTTCAAAGGATCCCCCGATAATCACTGGAAGAACGCCTGTTTCTTCATCATTGGGGGTGGCTGCTGCCCAGCCCTTTGCCTCCGCATAGGCCCGGATGCGCGCCCGGATGGCCGGCACATCGAGATCGGGCGTGTCGCTATAATAGGTATCTTCAATAAACACCGTGTCGGCGCTGAATGGCAGGCAATAGACAAAGCGATAGCCATCGATCTGCTCCACTGTTGCATCCATCACAATAGGGTGCACAAGGCCATGCCCGCCGGGAACGGTGAAGGTCTGACCCACAAATTTCTGCCATCCGCAATTGAGGATCGACAGATCACCAGGGCCGCGCGCGTCAATGACAAGCCCTGCCTTGATCACGCGCCCGTCCGCCAACGTCAGTTGATCGGCTGTGACGGTCCAGACATTGCCCTGCAGGATGCGGCCATCGGGCAGGGTTTTACACACGACCTGATCAAATTGGGCGGAGTCGATGCTGTTATAGGCGGCTGCAACCGTTCGGCTCAATTTGGGAAAGCGGACGTCATAGCGCGGCCAACGATGGCAGATCAGCGGCTCGATGATCCAGCGGTCGTCCGGGGCCACATCGCTATCAAAGAACGACCAGACGTGGTTTCCGCCGAGCTTTTCCTCTGCCTCGACAATCCGAACGTCCAAATCTGGGTGCTGTTTTGCAAGGGCGAGCGCAATCAGTCCGGCGGATAATCCGCCGCCCGCAATGGCTATGTCGCAGCTTGTCGTGGCGTTTTTCACAATCGCGCTCTAAAGGCGCTGCGCCAAAAGCGAAAGGAAAAGCATGACGCCCTTTAGTCAATTGCTGGACAGCATCTCTCCTGCCGAGGCAGGGCGTTGGTCGGTCAATGCCAGTGATGATTGGCGGCAGGGGCGCACCCTTTATGGGGGAATTTCGGCCGCCTTTTGCCATGCAGCCTGTGAACAGCTTGTGCCCGGCCTTCCCCCTTTGCGGTCAGGCCAGATTGCCTTTGTTGGCCCGGCGACTGGCGAATCCCTTCTGATCCCCAGCGTCTTGCGGCAGGGAAAATCGGTCAGTGTGCTGGCCTGTGATCTGATTGCGGACGGCAATGTCGCGACCCGCGCGCTGTTCGCCTTTGGAGAGGCGCGGCCGTCAAGCTTTGATATTGATGCAGCGGCCGCACCCAATGTGGCTGCGCCAGAAGCTTGTTCGTCTTTGTTCGGGGATCGGCATCCGGCCTTTGCGGCGCATTTTGACATGCGGCTGGCCGCTGGTTGCCGCCCAGTCTCTGGCGCGCCGACAGGGGAAATGCTGGTCTGGGTGCGGCATCGTGATCCGGATACGCCGGATGGCATGTCTGCGCTGATCGCGATGGCAGATGCGCTGCCGCCCGCGTCGATGCCGAGACTGGTCGCACCTGCAGCCATAAGTTCAATGACATGGCAATTTGATCTGGTGGAACCTGCCCGTTTCAAGGCTGGGGAGTGGGTTTTGATGCACTCTCGCGATGAAGCTGTGCGGCAAGGCTATTCGGGCCAGTCCATGGCGCTTTGGGACAGTCAGGGTCGGCCGATCCTGATGGGGCGGCAGAGCGTTGCTATTTTTGCATGAGCTAGCCCCCTTCCAAAGGGGCCTATAGGCGGCGCGTCCTTGATCGGCTAAACCCGCTTCATGGATGCGCTCCCGGCCCTGATTGGTTCCGCCTTTGCGATGACGCTGATTGTGGGCGGCCGTTATCTCTTGACCAGCGGGGCCTTTGCCTGGGCAACGCGTCTGCGGCATCGCGGGCTTTATGCGGGGCTTGATCGGCAGATACGGCGCGAAATTGGCTGGAGCCTTGCCTCGGCTGGCATTTATGGCGCGCCAGCTGGCGTTGTGGCTTGGGGCTGGCAAGCCCAAGGTTGGACGAAGATATATACTGACGCGGCGGACTATCCGCTCTGGTATCTGCCCGTTTCTGTTCTGCTCTTTCTGCTGGCCCATGACACATGGTTTTATTGGACGCATCGCTGGATGCATCAGCCCCGGCTGTTCCGCATTGCCCATGCCGTGCATCATGACAGCCGCCCCCCAACCGCCTGGGCGGCGATGAGCTTTCACCCTTGGGAGGCGGTGACAGGGGCGATTGTTATTCCCGCACTTGTGTTCATCATTCCCATTCATGTGGCGGCCTTGGCGGTCGTCCTCTCCATCATGACCCTCATGGGGGTTGGCAACCATATGGGGTGGGAGATGTTTCCCAAACCCCTGGTGCATGGGCGCGTGGGTCAGTGGATCATCACGGCGACCCATCATCAAAAACATCACGACTCCTATAGGGGGAATTATGGGCTATATTTCCGGTTTTGGGACAGGCTTTGCGGCACTGATCTTGGCCTTGGCCGCTTCGCCAGCAGCAGCGACAGGCGCGCAGATTGAGGTTGATATTTCCGGCGTGCGCAATGCGCGCGGGGCCATATTGGTCTGCCTAACGGCGGATCCAAAGGCCTATCCCGATTGCGGGCGCGACCCCAAGAGCCGTAAACTTTCCATCCCGGCGCGTCCGTCCGCCACGGCGCGGTTCGATAATGTGCCGCCGGGCACATATGCCATTGCCCTGATCCATGATGAAAATAGCAACACCAAAATGGATCTTGCGGTCTTTTTGCCCAAGGAAGGCTTTGGCATGTCGCGCAACCCCAAAATTGGCTTTGGACCGCCGAAGTTCAAAAGCGCGCAATTCACGGTTGGGGCAGAGGCAGTGCGATTGCCCATCACCATGCGATATATGTTTTAGGGGCGGATTGCGCCTTTCTCACAAGGGTGGCCAAACAGCCCTTTTCATGGCCACCACAAACGCTTATCTAGATGCCATCCCCGGGGAGCCAGCTCTGGCTGAGAGGTGTGGGTAAGCGCCACACGACCCGCTGAACCTGATCCGGTTAACACCGGCGGAGGGAGCGGAGACTGCACGCCCTTTGGCCGTGCAAGACAGCCGCTCTCTTCAACCAAGATTTGAGGAGACGAGCAGTGGCAGACATATCAGCGCGCACCGAAATCGGCGTGACAACGGGCCCCATTCGCGGGTCAAAGAAGATTTATGTCGGCAAGCATCGGGTCGCCATGCGGGAGATCCATCTTGAGCCAAGCTCTGGCGAGGCCCCGGTACGCGTCTATGACACGTCCGGCCCCTATACCGATCCCGATGCCATGATTGATATTTCCACGGGCCTGCCAGAACTGCGCCGTGACTGGATCATCGCGCGCGGTGATGTGGAAGAAGTCACCCAGCGCGAAGTAAAGCCTGAGGATAATGGCCAGCTTGGCCCCGACCGTAGCGGCGGCGTCGCGCCATTCCCCAATGTGCGCAAAAAGGTTCTTCGCGCCAAGCCCGGCATGAATGTCAGCCAGATGCATTATGCGCGCAAAGGCATCATCACCCCTGAAATGGAATATGTGGCGGAGCGCGAAAATCTGGGCCGCGCACGCCTTGCCGAATATAAGCGCGATGGCGAAAGCTTTGGCGCGTCGATCCCCGATTATGTCACGCCCGAATTTGTCCGCGACGAAGTGGCCCGTGGGCGCGCGATCATCCCCAATAATATCAACCACCCTGAATCCGAACCGATGGCGATTGGTCGCAATTTCTTGGTCAAGATCAACGCCAATATCGGCAACAGCGCGGTTGCGTCTGATGTCGCGACTGAAGTCGATAAAATGGTCTGGTCGATCCGCTGGGGCGCGGACACCGTGATGGATCTGTCGACCGGCCGCAATATTCACGACACCCGCGAATGGATTTTGCGCAACTCTCCCGTGCCGATTGGCACCGTGCCAATCTATCAGGCGCTGGAAAAGGTGGGCGGCATCGCCGAAGACCTGACCTGGGATGTGTTCCGCGACACCCTGATTGAACAGGCCGAACAGGGCGTGGATTATTTCACCATCCACGCGGGCGTTCGCTTGCCCTACGTCCCATTGGCGGCAAAGCGCATGACCGGCATCGTGTCCCGCGGCGGCAGCATCATGGCGAAATGGTGCTTGGCGCATCACAAGGAAAGTTTCCTCTACGAACGCTTTGACGAAATCACCGAGATTATGAAGGCCTATGACGTCGCCTATAGCCTTGGCGACGGCCTGCGCCCCGGCAGCATTTACGACGCCAATGACGAAGCACAATTTGCCGAACTCTACACGCTGGGTGAACTGACCAAGCGCGCTTGGGCCCAAGATGTGCAGGTGATGATCGAAGGGCCCGGCCATGTGCCGATGCACAAGATCAAAGAAAATATGGAAAAGCAGTTGGAGGCGTGCGGCGAAGCGCCATTCTACACGCTTGGACCGCTCACCACCGACATTGCGCCGGGATATGACCATATCACCAGCGGCATCGGCGCAGCGCAGATCGGTTGGTATGGCACCGCAATGCTCTGCTACGTCACACCAAAGGAGCATCTGGGCTTGCCCGACCGCGACGATGTGAAGGTCGGCGTTGTCACCTACAAGCTCGCCGCCCATGCCGCTGACCTCGCCAAGGGGCACCCCGCCGCGCAGGTGCGCGATGATGCGTTAAGCAAGGCGCGCTTCGAATTCCGCTGGCGCGACCAGTTCAACCTCAGCCTCGACCCCGAAACGGCCGAGCAATATCATGATCAGACGCTGCCCGCCGAAGGCGCGAAATCAGCGCATTTCTGTTCCATGTGTGGGCCGAAATTCTGCTCGATGAAAATCAGCCAAGAAGTGCGCGATTTCGCCAAGCTGCAAAATCAGAGCGCAGAAACCTTCGTCGCGGCAGAAGAGGCCGAAGCCGGCATGGCGCATATGAGCAAGGTCTATGACGAAACCGGCCGGGAGCTGTATATGGGCGCGGGGGACAGGGAGCATGATTGAGGATGATGTGTAAGCCAGTGCTTGACAATTGAGATGCAAGCCACTAGCTTACACTTATGATCCGCTCCTTCCGAAGCAAAGCCTTGCGTCGGTTATCCGAACAAGGCGATGCGTCGAAGCTGAGTGTCCCCAATGTCCGGCGCGTTCAGCGCATCATTGAACAGTTGGACGAGGCGACGACTCCAGAGGAGATGAACGTGCCGGGTTGGCGTTTTCATAGCCTTAAAGGACAGGATAAAGGCCGATATGCGGTCGATGCCTCGGGGAATTGGCGGATCACATTTGGCTGGGATGGCAAAGATGCCATTGACCTTGACCTAGAGGATTATCACTGATGATGAACCCGTTGACCAAGGGGCTGCCCCCCATTCACCCCGGCGAAATCCTGCGCGAGGATGTGCTTCCCGCACTTGGCCGGCCAAAGACAGAAATCGCCCGTTTGCTCGGCATTTCGCGCCAGACGCTCTATGATATTCTCAATGAGAAACAGCCGGTGACCGCGCAAATGGCCCTCCGTATTGGCAAGATGTGCGGCAATGGGCCGAACATCTGGCTTAACATGCAAAAGCGCTATGATCTGCGGATCGCAGAGGCGGAAATTGGGGATAAGCTGGATGCGATACCAGTATTGCAGGTTGCTTGAGTTGGGGGGTTAAGTGCGCTGTCACCGTAATTGGCACCGTAATTGTACTTAGTCTTTGCTTATCTGTCGAAATTCAAATAGTTCTCAGCAATGGACGAGGCGCATTTCAAAAGAGCTATTTTTCATCTGGCCGATCTTGGCGACACCGACATACTGCCGCCATTGTTCGAGTTTCAATTTTTTAAAGAGGCTGCCGAACCAGTCGTTAAGAAGCTGAAAACATTTTCTGCGGGGAGTTACAATCCTGTAGGCGCCTTTGAGGTTTTGAGTCCCAAAACCCAAACGTCGTTTAGGATTGCACATCAACTGCACGCTACAGACACTCTGCTGTTTACTGCAGCTGCAATTGAAATTGCGAAGGCTGTTGATGCGCTGCGGCTTAATCCCGAGCAAGGCGCATTTGCGTATCGATTTGATGACGACAGTGACTCTTCCAGTTTATTCACCGACGAATGCACTTACCACGATTGGTTGGTTTCAGTTTCTTCAATGTGCTAACCAAACGAGGCGTTTTCAAATGACCCGTTAGTTTTGGAAACAGACATCTCTGACTTTTACGGACGGATATACTTCCATCGGATAGAGCACGTGCTTGACGATGTAGAGGCTGCTAATGCTCCACGGAGAATAATCGAGAATGTCATTAAAAATTCGCGGGCACGTCAGTCGTACGGATTGCCCGTGGGAGGCGCGGCGTCGCGGATTATCGCGGAAGGCGTTTTAATAGACGTTGATACAATGCTGAGGCGTGAAGGCCTGAAATTTACTCGATTCGTAGACGATTTTAGAATCGTCGTTGATAGTCCGGCAAAAGCTCATGCCGCACTCTGTAGATTGGCAGAGTATTTGATGCTGACGGAGGGGCTATCTCTCAATGCAGCTAAAACTCGTATCGTAGCGGCATCAGCCGTCAGAGCCGAAATTGACGACAGCTTTTCCGAAATATTTACAAAAGAGGAAAGGAATGGATTGGATAGATATTTAAGATCTATTTATGATTCAGAAGATGTAGCCGAAACGATTGCAGATGAAATCGATCAAATCACTCTGATCGAGAAGTTAGACAAGACGATAAAATCCGAAAAAATTGATTACACTGCGGTAAAGCTCATTCTCAGGGCACTTCGTGTTTCGGCGTTAGAAAATACAGGGGCTTTTGTATCTCAATTTTCGGAACTTTTATATTTTGCACCCCGAGATTTTTGCATACTGATTGGAGCACAGGCGCAAATTAGCCCCGACACGGCAGATGTGATTGCGGGAAAATTGCTTGAGATTATGCAAACCTCCCCATTCAAAGACATGACGCTTCTGAGGGTATGGGTGAGTCATTTGTTTGTATCGGGGGCGCTTCCGATAACCGATGGTCGATTGGCGCAGTTCAATTTTGGCGATAACCCAATCGAAAAAAGGCAAGCGATCTTGTTAAGAGCTCGTCTAAAGGACCGCGCTTTCTTCAGAGAGGCAAAAACACGTTTCGGCGATTTGAGCGAGTGGGAAAAACCCGCCCTAATGCTTGGTGCATCTTGCCTCGCCGCGAGCGAATACGATACATGGCTTGGATTTTGTAAAGGTAAGTCATCAGACTTGCTAGCAGATGAGTACATAGGTTGGCTTAAGGGAAATCGCTCCACCCTAATTGAAAAGTTGGATCAAAGTTTTGTGATTAAATCACGTATGCAGAGACTAACTGAAATTTTTTCTAACATCGATATCAGTACGCTGTTGAGTGGAAATTTTAAAGACGATGAAGCCACCCCTTTTTGATGCCGGGTTAGAAAATTTGTGGTACTTAAATTCCGGGAAGCAATAACAATTAGCCCCCCAATTCCGGGGACACTATACTAATTAGACACCCATCCCCCTCACCCCAACCTAACCAAAGCCTCATCCAACGCCTGCAAAAACCTTGACCGGTCCGCCTTCGCAAAGGGCGCAGGCCCTCCCATGATGCCGTCCATGCCTGCGCGCAGGTCGGCCATGATGGCGCGGGTGGCGATGGCGCTGCCGATGGAGGCGATGGTGAACGGCTTGCCATTATTGCCGATGACGATGGCTCCTGCCTTCAGGCACCGGTCCGCAAGCAATATGTCGGCGGTGATCACCACGGTGCGCGTGCCCGCTTGCGCCGCAATCCAGTCATCGGCGGCGTCGAAGCTGTCCGACACAACGACCCTTGTGATCAGCGGATGGTCCGGCATGCGAAAGCGGGCATTGCTGACCAGCGCCACGGGCGCATTTCGGCGATACGCGACCTTGTAAATTTCCTCCTTCACCGGGCACGCATCGGCATCGACCAATATGCGCGGCGGTGGGATGCGGGGCAGGGGATCGAGGCTGTCGGAAGTCATTTTCAGTTGGGGGCATTATACCAACTTCGCCCCGGCACAAACTTTTCACGCCTCCGCCGCCGCTCCCGCTGCTCCCGTGTTCCGTGAACTCTATATGGTCGCGGGCAACCGTGAACATGATTGAGGCCGATTTCAGGGCGGCAAGGCTTGGCGCATCGGGGCGTGTCCGTTAGCATCCCCTCAAAAGGGAGGATGTGATGGGCCTATCGAACAAAGCCGGGCTGTCGCCGCGCTGGTCGTGGATGTTAGGGGCTGCTGCTGCCTATAATCTGGTGGTCGCGGTTCCTGCTATTATTCTGCCGGGCACGGCTCAGGGTGACCGGATCACCGCCGTGCTGGTTGCCAGTTTTGGTGTCCTCTACGCTTTGATCGCGCGGGCGCCTGCGCTTTATGGGCGGATGCTCTGGGCAGGGGTGCTGGGGAAGGCGGGGATCCTTGCCATTCTGCTGCCCACCGTGTTGGACGGGCGTGCGCCGGAGGCGACGGGATATATTCTCGCCGGGGACGCGCTGTTCACAATTGGCTTTCTGGCTCTGCTGCTCGGCCCGCAGAGGCGCCACCTCGCCTGATCCTTTGAAAAAGGGCGGGGGGCAGGAACCTCTGCCCCCCGTCTAGGAGCGGGTGGACCAAGATGGCGGGTCCATACCCTTTCTCGACTTTATGTCGCATCTATACAATTTTTAGTTAATCCAAAACGGAGTTTTATTGGGCCGCTTTTCAAAAAGCGCCAATTTGCGCGGTTGCGTGGGGCAGATATGGCCCAAAGCATAGGTGCAAATAGGGGCGCCTCGCCCCGCGACTCAGGCTTGACCGGCCTGACCCTCACCCGCCAAAGGCAAAGGATGTGCAACCTTTACCGTCTGGATGCCCCGGCGCATCAGATTGCCGATATATTTGACGCGCAGGCGGGCGGAGACCCTTGGGTGGGCGGCTATGTCGCGCCGGGGCGGCCGGCACCTGTCATTGTGCGGCAGGATGGGGCGCGGGTTATGGTGCCGCGCATGTGGGGCGTGCCGCCGCCGCCGCGCGTGGAAAAGCCCATCACCAACATCCGCAATTTAGAAAGCCCCTTTTGGATCGGTAGCTTACGCCATGTGGGCTCGCGCTGTTTGGTGCCGGTCACCTGCTTTCAAGAATGGGGTGGGCGGTCAGGTGCGCGGACACAGCCTTGGTTTTCGCTGCCCAGCCAGCCAGTTTTTGCTTTTGCGGGCATTTGGCGCGACAGCGAGGTGC
>JBEDGC010000036.1:0-18206 GCA_041174825.1 Pseudomonadota bacterium
GTGCGCACGGCCCCGGCAACCATCTGGGATTCATGCTCGACCGCACTCAATTCACCTGCGGCTTCTTCTAATTTCTCCTGCTTGGGCCGCAGCGATTCCAGAACCTTTTCGGCCCCTTCAAAACAGAGATAGGCCCCACCCGCCATTAAGATGGGCGTAATGGCGGCCGGAAGAAAATAGCTCAGCAGCAGGGCTACAGGGAGGATGAAGAGCAGCTTATTGCGCAGGGAGCCCCGTGCAATGCGATAGATAACGGGCAATTCGCGGTCCGGCGTAAAGCCCGTGACATAACGTGGCGTGACCGCAGTATCGTCGATGACCACGCCCGCGGCCTTCACGCCAGCCTTGCCAGCCGCCGCGCCAACATCATCAATGGACGCAGCCGCCAATTTTGCGATCACCGCAACATCATCCAGCAGTGCAGCAAGACCCGATGCCATCGGTACTCTCCTCCCCAAAATTCGGCACACCCAATAGGCGTAGCGGATCGGATCGTCCAGCAGATGCCCCTTCATCAGGCCGCTGCTCACCTCACCCTTCCCGAAAGCCACAGAGCGAAAGTCACCAAGGTTAAGGAAATTGAAGCTTTTCGTCGCTATCACCGCTCCATTCGTCGCTGCCACAGAATCGTTCGTCGCAAGGCGGGTAGCTCGATTCGCTGACATTGCTAGGACTGTGACCGGGAAATAGGGGACAATTGGACATGACAGCATCATCGGGAAACCCGGTTCGGTTGACCATCGGAGTTGCCCTATTAACCTTGGCCTGCATCACTCCTGCTGAACTGCCCGGTTCTGCCGAGGCCGCGTCCGTCCAAAAAACCTCTTCTGCAAAAGCCGACAAGACACCGTCAGGCCCGGTGACGCTCAAGCTGCGGTCAACAGGCCATTCGATCAGCATCATGTTGCCGCCGCAATCGCCTGAGCCAACCATTAATGATTCAGCGCGCGCAGCCCCGACGGAATTAACAACGGCCCTCAGGGCTTTGTGGTCGTCCTTTCCGGGCAAGGCTGGCATCGCCGTGATGAAGGGCGATGGATCTTGGCTGGTTTCCTATCGCGGCGATGAGCCGATGCCACAACAAAGCGTGTCCAAGCTGTGGGTCTCCATCGCCGTGATGGACGCGGTCGATAAAGGCCAGTTGCGCCTTGAGGATAAGGTCACGCTGCGCAAATCGGACATGACCCTTTTTCACCAGCCGATCGCATCGCTGATCGGCCCGGATGGCTATACGACAACAATAGGTGCGCTGCTGCGGCGCGCAATGACGCAAAGCGACAATACCGCGAATGATTTTCTCATGCGCCGGGTGGGTGGCCCGTCTGCTATTCGAGATCTTATTGCTTCCAAGCGTCTTGGGGCCATTCGCTTTGGCCCGGGAGAACGGCATTTTCAGGCCGCAACGGCGGGCATGACATGGCGTCCGGAGTATAGCAGCGGCTGGGCCTTCCAAAATGCCCGGGCATCCCTACCCCTGAGCGTGCGTAAAAACGCCATGGACAAATATGTGGCAGACCCGATGGATGGCGCGACCCCCGCCGCCATTGCCCGCTCGCTGGCCCGGTTGAAGCGCGGCGAATTGTTGAGCGCGCAATCGACCCGCTATTTGTTGGGCGTGATGGAACAGACGACCACAGGTCGGTCGCGGCTTAAGGCGGGCGTCCCTGCAGGCTGGAAACTGGCCCATAAGACAGGCACCGGCCAAGATTTACAGAACAGAACGGCTGGTTTTAACGATGTCGGCATTATGACGGCGCCAGATGGCACCAGCTATACCGTTGCCGTAATGATCGCGGATACAAAGGCCCCCATTGGCTATCGTCAACGCTTGATTCAGCAGGTTGCAGCCACTGTGGCGGCCAGCCACCGTGCCAGCCAATTTGCATCCCGCGCGTCAAGCAGCTCAGCAGGCGCAAACTGACCCGCGAAAGCTGTCGCCAAATTGTCGCCCGCTTGCTAATCCCCCGTCATGGGCGATCAAAAACATCTCTATCTCGTTGACGGGTCAGGCTATATTTTTCGGGCCTATCACCGCCTTCCTCCGCTGACCAATATTCACGATGAACCTGTTGGCGCGGTCTATGGTTATACAACCATGCTGTGGAAGCTCGCAGATGCGCTGCACAAAGCGGATGGGCCGACCCATATGGCGGTTATATTGGATGCGTCGGGCAAATCCTTCCGCAATGAGATTTACGATCAGTACAAGGCCCATCGTCCGCCTGCCCCGGAAGATCTGGTTCCCCAATTCCCTATGATCCGAGATGCAACGCGCGCTTTCTCTCTGCCGTGCATTGAAGAAGTCGGGCTGGAAGCCGACGACATTATTGCTTCCTATGCCAAGGCTGCCCTTGCCGAGGGCTGGCTTGTCACGATCGTGTCGACCGACAAGGATTTGATGCAACTGATCCAGCCCGGTCTGGACATGCTCGACCCCATGAAGGGAGAGCGACTGGGCCCGCATGCCGTGATCGAGAAGTTCGGCGTCGGCCCGGAACAACTGGGCGATGTGCTGGCGCTCATGGGCGACAGCGCGGATAATGTCCCCGGGGTCCCCGGCATCGGGCCAAAGACCGCGGCTAAGCTGATCCAAGAATTTGGCACTGTCGAAGCTGTGCTCGCCGCGGCCCCCGATATGAAACCCTCCAAAATGCGCGAGAACCTCATCGCCCATGCGGATATGGCCCGGCTATCGCATATATTGGTGACCCTGAAAGAGGATGCAGCGCTACCGGAGCCGCTGGACGATCTTCTTCTCAAAGAAATTCCAGAGCCACCTTTGCGCGCATTTTTGGAACATCACGGCTTTTCCTCTCTGCTCAAAAAACTGGGTGGAGAGCCGGGTCGCGCTGACCATCAAACGATGAAGCTGATCAAGACGGAAGCCCGCACTGCCGCGCCAGAGGCTTCCGCAGAGCCTGTCGCGCAAGTTTTTTATCGCGATGCCTATGCCTGCATTCAGACCGACGCTGATCTCGCCAGCTGGATTGCAGAGGCCCGGCTTGCCGGTGTCATTGCCGTCGATACGGAAACCGATGCGCTGGATGCCATTGCGGCCGGACTTGTTGGGGTAAGCCTCGCGACAGGGCCGAACCATGCTTGCTATATTCCCCTCGCCCATGGCGGGAATGATCTATTTTCCGATGCACCCAAGCAGATCTCGATGGCAACGGCGCTGGCCATGCTCAAGCCGCTGCTCGAAGATCCCTCGGTTCTCAAAATCGGCCATAACATCAAATATGATCTCAATGTCCTGACCCGTTATGGCATCGACGTGTCGCCAATCGACGACACGATGGTTTTGAGTTTTGATCTGGATGCCGGCAAACGCAATCACGGCATGGATGAGCTTGCGCTCATCCATTTGGGGCATAACTGCATCGCTTTTAAGGATGTCTGCGGCTCCGGCAAAAACCAGCTTCGGTTCAATCAGGTCGAACTAAAGACCGCGACGACCTATGCCGCAGAAGATGCCGATGTCACGCTGCGCCTTTGGCACATCCTCAAGCCACGACTGTCGGCCGAACAGGCAACGCGGGTCTATGAACGTGTGGATCGGCCGCTCATTCCCGTCCTTGCGCGCATGGAAATGCGCGGCATCAAGGTTGACCGGGAAGAACTGGCCCGCATGTCCGCCGAATTCTCAGATGGCATTGCGGCTCTGGAAATCGAAATCCATGGTCTGGCCGGAGAGCCGTTTTCGGTGGGCAGCCCCAAGCAATTGGGCGACGTCTTATTTGGCAAAATGGGCCTGAAAGGCGGCAAAAAGGGCAAGTCGGGCGATTATTCAACCGATGTCACCGTGCTGGAACGGCTGGCGGATGATGGCGTTGAGATTGCCCGCAAGGTGCTCGACTGGCGGCAATTGTCCAAGCTCAAATCCACCTATACCGATGCGCTGCAACAGCAGATCAACCCCAAGACCGGCCGTGTCCACACCAGCTATAGCCTCACGGGTGCGCAGACGGGACGTCTGTCCTCCAACGACCCCAATTTGCAGAATATCCCTATCCGCACCGAGGCTGGGCGGCGTATTCGGCAAGCCTTTGTGGCAGAGCTGGGCAATGTGCTGCTGTCCGCAGATTATAGCCAAATCGAACTGCGACTGGCCGCGCACATGGCCGATGTCCCCGCGCTGAAAGACGCCTTTGCCAATGGCGAGGATATTCACGCCCGCACCGCGCAGGAACTGTTCGGCGAGGTAAATCGCGACACGCGCGGTCGGGCCAAAACGATCAATTTCTCGCTGCTCTATGGCATTTCGCGCTGGGGCTTGGCGGGCCGCCTAGGCATATCAGCAGACGAAGCCCAAGCGATGATCGACCGCTATTTTGAACGGTTTCCCGGCATTAACCGCTATATCAGCCAGACCCAGCAAATGGCGCGCGAGATGGGCTTCACCGAAACGCTTTTCGGCCGCAAAACCCATTTCCCACGCATCACCAGCCAGAACCAGACCGAACGGGCTGGCAGCGAACGGGCCGCCATGAATGCCCCCATTCAGGGAACGAGCGCCGACATCATCAAGCGCGCGATGGTTCGAATGGAACCTGCCCTGCTGCAAGCCGGGCTCCCCAATGTTCGCATGCTGTTGCAGGTGCATGACGAACTTGTCTTTGAACTTCCTGAAGCGGATGTGGCCGCTGCCACCCCAATTATCGAGCGCGTCATGGCGGAGGCGGCCGAACCTCTGGTGACGCTCGACGTGCCACTGGGCGTTGAAATTGGCACTGGCCGCACTTGGGGTGATGCGCATTGACCAGCAGCGCCCCAAATGCGGGCGATGACCTTCAAGCTCTCGCCAAGGGCGGTCGCACAAATGTCGCGGGCTTTTTCGTGCGCCTCATTGCGCGCATTCCCTTCCTCATTATCGGGGGGCAATGGTATGGGGCAGAGGCGCTGGGCCGCCTTGCCTATGCCATCATCATCGTTGAATTTGCGGCCCAATTGGCAACACTCGGGCTGAAACGCGGCTTGGCCCTTCACTTGACCGGTGAAGGCAAGGAAAATGGGGCTTGGGATGGGCTTGTCGTCGTTCTGCTAGCGACATTGCCGCTGACAGCCTTGTTGATGACCTTCCCCCAAATCATGTTCCCCAACAGCACGATCAACCGGCTTGATTATCTGCTCCCGCTCATCGTGCCTGCGCTGGCGGCGTCAGACCTGATGCTCTCCGCCCTTGCCTATCGCTTTGATGTCGGCGCAACCGTGCGAGCCCGCGCGATCATTGAACCTTGGACAATCAGCATTGCGGCCTTTGCGCTTGCTTGGAGCCTGCCGCGCGACGGCTTGCTCGTGGCTTATGCGCTGTCCATGGGGGCGGCATTTATTGCCTCGCTCATCCCCTTCTTAAAGACCTATGGCCTTCCCAAGAACTGGAAGCCGCGACCAAATGCGCTGTGGGCTTTGACCCGACGCAACGCCCCGCTTGCGGCGGCAGATGCGATTGAATGGGGCTCTCGGCGGATTGATCTCGCGATCCTAGGCCTGTTCGTTTCCCCGGCGACCGTCGGAATTTACTGGGTTGCCCAACAAGTCGCCTCTCTGCCGCAAAAGCTGAAGACCAGCTTTGATCCCGTCTTAGGCCCAGTCATCACCCGACGGCTGGAGGAAAATGATCGCGCAGCTGTCGCCCGACAAATCAGCCAAGTCGGCTTTTGGATTTTGGCGGCGCAGCTTGGCGTGGCGCTGACATTGGGCATTCCAGCAGGTGGGATATTGGGCCTGATCGGACCGGGGGGGAGTTTTGTTGGTGGGACGGCTGCACTTGCCTTTCTCTTGGCCGCAGAAGTTATCGCCGCCCTTGCCGTCGTCAGTGAGGCCGCCCTTGTTTACATCGCGCGCCATCGCAACATGCTCATTTCATTCGGGATGATTGGCCTGCAAGCGGTGCTGACAATCGCGCTGCTCTTTGGCCTACAGAAAGAGGGCCTGGACGAAACCTGGCTCGCCGCGGGGGCGGCTGCGGCCTTGTGCCTTGCCCTTGCGGTTGGTTCCCTCGCCAAATCACTCTTGGCGCGTCGCATGCTGGGCGCACCCGTTTCTGTCTGGCGATGGCCGCTTCTTTCTGCGGCATTTGTTGCTGTTTTGGTCGGTCAGATTTTCATCCGGCTGCCTGAGTGGGTGGAGCTTGCCTTTGGCATACCGGCCATCTTGGGCGTCTATTGCTGGGTGATTTGGAAACGCGGCTTCCAAGAGGAAGACCGCGTTCTGTTCCGCCGCCTGAAATAAAGCCGCCGCCCCGCCTTAATGGCGGAAGTGGCGCATCCCGGTAAAGACCATGGCCAGCCCAGCGTCATCGGCCGCGGCGATCACATCCTCATCACGAATGGACCCGCCCGGCTGGATAACGGCCGTTGCCCCCGCCTCCACCGCGGCCAGCAAGCCATCTGCGAAGGGGAAGAAGGCATCAGACGCAACCGCGCTGCCAAGGGTGCGGGGCTGATCCCAACCATAAGTGTCTGCTGCTTCACGTGCCTTAATGGCGGCAATCCGGGCGGAGTCCCTGCGGTTCATTTGCCCGGCCCCAATACCTGCCGTCACGCCGTCTTTGGCATAGACAATCGCATTAGATTTGGTGTGCTTGGCAACCGTCCAAGCAAAGAGGCAGTCTTTCAGCTCCTGCTCTGTTGGCGCCCGCTTGGTCACGACCGTCAGCATATCCTCTGTCACACAGCCATTATCCCGGCTCTGCACCAGATACCCGCCTGCGATGTTTTTGATATTGAGGCCCGGCCGCGCTGGATCAGGAAGGTCCCCCGTGATCAACAAGCGCAGGTTCTTCTTCTTAGCAAAGACCGCCCGCGCAGCCTCATCCGCTGCTGGGGCTGCAACCACCTCTGTAAAAATCTCACACATGGCCTCTGCCGTCGGACCATCCAGCGGGCGGTTCACGGCGATAATGCCGCCAAAGGCCGAGACTGAATCGCAGTGCAGCGCATTGTGATAGGCCTCCAAAAGCGTCGCCCCACTGGCAACGCCACAGGGGTTGGCGTGCTTTACAATCACAACGGTCGGTGGGCCGCTGCGAAACTCGCTCAACAGCTCCAGCGCGGCATCGGCGTCATTATAGTTGTTATAGCTCAACTCCTTGCCCTGAAGCTGCTCAGCCTGTGCAATGCCATGCACATGCGGGCCATTGGGGATATAGAGCGCCGCTTGCTGATGCGGATTTTCGCCATAGCGCAGCTCTTCCTTGCGCTTAGCCGTGACGGCCAGCATGTCGGGGAAGTGCTGACCCAGATCCGCAAAGGCAAACCATTGGCTGATCATCGCATCATAGGCAGCGGTGGCTGAATAGGCTTTGGCAGCCAAGCGCCGACGGAAGGCGTAATCGGTTGCGCCGCCCTTTTCATCAAGCGCCGCAATCAGCTCTGCATAATCGGCGGGGTCGGTCACGATGGCGACAAATTCATGGTTCTTGGCAGCTGACCGCACCATAGATGGGCCGCCAATATCGATATTCTCGATAATCTCATCGCGGCTGGCCCCTTTGGCGACAGTTTGCGCAAAGGGATAAAGATTGACGACGACAAGGTCGATCGCGCCAATATCATGCGCCTGCATGGCAGCGACATGTTCCGCATTGTCGCGCACGGCAAGCAGACCGCCATGAACCTTAGGATGCAGCGTCTTCACGCGACCATCCATCATTTCCGGAAAGCCCGTCAGGTCGGAAATATCGCGCACCTCAAGGCCGGCATCGCGCAGTGATTTGGCCGTTCCCCCGGTTGACACAAGGTCCACCCCATGGCGCGCCAAAGCCTGACCAAGGTCAATCAACCCAGACTTGTCAGAAACAGACAAAAGCGCCCGTTTGATTTTTACGTCTGTCATTTTGATCCCATTCTATTAGGCGGCGCGGCGAAGCGCCCAGTTGATTGAGGCCCCTTGGGCAGGGGCTTCGCCTGAAATCACAAGCTGCTGGGTCGGATGCAGCTGACCCTCTGCATCGATCCAAAGACTATCTTCGATTAGCAGGGCAGACGCTTCGCACCGAAACTGCCATAAGGGACCACCTGCGATCCGCAGCAAAGCCCCCTTGCAATCGGCGGTTGGCGTCGCCTCCACCCCTTGGGCAAGGTGAAAGCGGATGGCAAAGCCTGTCTGCGGCGCGGCGCGGCGGCCCCGCGGCTCCAGCCGATCCTGCCCGCGAAGCTCTTTACCATCGGGGCTCAGCGTCAAAGAGCGGGCATGCTGCAGTCCAAATCGCTTCACATAGCCATCATGGCTGGCGTCCAGACTTAAGCCTGCTTCATCGTGCTGCCACTCCACCTCGACTTCGGTGACACCTTTGCCCAAGCCCCCATTGGGGAGAAGCGCCGTCAAATTGCTGTCCGCGAGCGTTAGGGTGGAATGGGCAGCGGTCGTCCGCAGAGCCTGCGCCAACGCGCCAGCAACCGGAGGAGCTCCCGCCTCTGCCCCACCGCAATTCACGATCAGCCGCTTTTTGCCATCCGAAAGCTCAAAGGCCAAAGTGGAGGCACAGCCCATTGGCAAGGGTTGGTTTAGCGGCGGCGCTCCGGCATCGACAACCACCACTGTGCTGCCTTGCGCCAGGCGTTGATAGCCCCAGTCAAAGGCCTGCTGCAACGGACGCGCCCGAACGCCACATCCGCGCAGAACCGCATCGACATCTGGCTTGGAGAGAGGCAGGCCGCCTTGCCAGCTCGACAACTGCCCATCCCCCAATGTAACCCCCATCAGGGCAGCCGCACCGCGTGTCACAGCGTCGGTCACAATGGGCTCCGGCGCGGCGCGCCTTGCCTCATAGCATTTCTGCAACATCGCCAGAGAGGACAGGCAATCCATCAATCGCACGGGGGATCGGCACAGCACGCCGCCATCGCTGGCGAAGCATTGCTCAATCGCATCGGCAAGACCCGCCTCACCTGCAATGCGCCGTCCTTCACCGCCCGGCATCAGCAATCCGGCGGCCACAATCCCGGCCCAAGCCTCAACCGCCGCTGTGCCTGCGGGCATACGGCCCACGCTTTGTTCCAAATGCCGCGCCGTCCGCCCCAATGCGTTGAGCACCGATGACCGGTAAACAATGTCAGAGCTTGATAGGATCAGTGGGGCATAGGCCGTCCAGAACAAGATGCGCCGACCCGCAAAATCAACCCGCCAGGCCTGGTCGGATACAGCGTCCCCATGCGCTTTCAGCCAAGCCCGCATCAAATATTCGGCCAATGGCGCAGCCGCCAGACGATCATTCAGCGCCCCAAGATCGCGCAGCCAAGCAAAGCTTTGCATATGGGCGCTCAAGCCAGGGGACCAGCCCTCATTCGAAAAGGAGCAGTCCGCGACCTTCTGGCTTTCTCCATGCCAGCGGATGATGCCGTCCAGAATTTCTCGGCCGCGCACCACATCGCCGCGAATGGGATCATCGGGCACGGTCAGCAGCTTGAGGGGATAGCGCCCGCGCAACCGCAATCCGTGAAGGGGGGTCTGCCAAGTGAGGCGATAGATCCGATCCAAAAGCTGCTGAATAAAGGCCGGACCAACTGGTGCAGGCGCACGCACATGATGCTTACCGACGATGATTCTATCCGAATCCGCCGTCGGCGCGTTTCTCATTGCCCGCGCAACCCCGCAATGTTGCTGGCATAATGATCTGGCCCGCCTTTGAACGTCGCGGTTCCAGCCACAAGAACATCGGCACCAGCCGCAATTACCCGAGGTGCTGTCACGGCATCCACGCCGCCATCCACTTGCAGGCGGATGTCCAAGCCCTGCTTGTCGATGTTTTTGCGGATTGCCTCAATCTTGCGGAGCTGACTTTCAATGAAGCTCTGGCCGCCAAAGCCGGGATTGACGCTCATCACGAGGATCAGGTCGAGATCCTCATACATATAATCCAGCATTTTGGCTGGCGTCGCAGGGTTGAGCGACACACCGGCTTTCTTGCCCAAGGCTTTGATCCGCTGCACCGTGCGGTGAAGATGCGGACCCGCTTCTTGGTGAACCGTAATGATATCCGACCCCGCTTCGGCAAAGGCCTCGAGCATGGGATCCACGGGGGAGATCATCAGGTGAACGTCCATCACCTTTTGCGTATGCGGACGCAATGCTTTGACGACCATCGGGCCAATGGTCAGATTGGGCACGAAATGCCCATCCATCACATCGACATGGATCCAATCGGCCCCCGCCGCATCAATGGCGCGCACCTCTTCGCCAAGCCGCGCAAAATCAGCGGAGAGAATCGATGGGGCGATAAGAACGGGGCGAGTCATGGGCTCAGGCCTTAACCCCCGGCGCATGTCCCCGCAAGGCGGCTCAAACCGCTGTAAACTGCGCAATAAAAAAGCCGTCGCGCCCCTGCCCCGGCCAGACCCGAACCCATCCTTCGGCACGGGGCTTCACCCCTTGCGGGAGCAAGTCAGGATTCGCTGGAACCAGCTTTAAGCCCAGCTTTTCGGCCTGTTGCGCGATCTGCTCCCCCTCTTCAGGTTCTAGGCTGCAGGTCGCATAAATCACGCGTCCGCCCGGCTTTAACCAAGGGGCGACACGTGCCAATAATCGCGCCTGAACCTCCGCCAATTGGGCAATATCGCGCGCACGAATCCTGTGGAGAACATCGGGGTGACGGGCAAAGATTCCCGTTGCGCTACACGGCGCATCCAAAAGGATCGCATCTACCGGTGTTTCTGGCTCCCAAGACAGCACATCGGCGGTCACAAGCGTCGCTGATAAGCCTGTCCGCTCAAGATTTTTGGACAGGCGCGATAAACGCCGTTCATCCCGCTCCACCGCCGTCACCTGCCAACCATTGGCGGCCAGCTGCATCGTCTTGCCCCCTGGGGCAGCGCACAGATCAAGCACATGCCGACCCTCGCCAGACCCAAGCAATCGGGCAGGAATAGAGGCGGCAATATTTTGCACCCACCAAGCCCCTTCGCCAAAGCCGGGAAGCTCAATGACGGGCGTATCCCCACCCACCCGGACATGGCCGGGGGCAAAGCTCGTGCCCCCAAGCTGCGCGACCCAATGGTCGGTTTGGCTTGCGTCCTTCAGGGTCAGGTCCAGCGGCGGCGGGCTGGCGAGAGCTTCGGCGGCGGCGCCTGTCATCACAGAGCCCCAATGCCGGGCCCAGCGTTCCTCAACCTTGGGGGGCAGAACGGGAATAGAGCGCAGTTGCGCTTTGCCGCGAAATAATGTGCCGAGCACCCCATGCACCAGCCGCCTTGGGCCGCCATCCACCAGCGGTAACGCCGTTGCCACCGCTGCGTGTTGGGGTGTGCCCAGCACCAGCGCCTGCACTAACGCGATCCGCAACACCATGCGCGCCTTGGCATCATCGGGCAGCCGTTGCTTGGTCGCCCCGTCGATTAGATCATCGAGGTCTGGAATATGGCGCAGCGTTTCCGACGCGATGGCGTGTGCCAAAGCCCGATCAGCTGGATTATCTATCCCCCGTGTGGCGGCGGTAAGCGCCTGTTCCAGCGCCTGCCCCCGGCGGAGAACAGCATCGAGAAGTTGGAGCGCAGCGCGCCGAGCGGGAAGTCCCTGAACATCAGTCATCCCCTGCCCTAGCGCGGCAGAGCGCGCTTGTCAGCCCAAGGGATCAAGCGCACTGCGCCGACGCGCCGAGGCGGAGGGCGCAGTGCTGGCAATGCCCATGTCCTGCGCCAAATCTTGCAAGGCTTCGATCCGCTTTTCCGTTGCCGGATGAGTCGAGAACATATCGGACATGCGCGTCGGCACAATGTAAAGCTGGGCGGCGGCGGGCGTGCGTTCCGAAACGGGGTTGGGGATGCTGGCCGCCCCCTTGGAAATCTTTGCCAAGGCAGAGGCAAGCGCCATGGGGTTACCCGATATTTCGGCCCCGGCCCGGTCGGCCCCAAATTCCCGCGTGCGGCTGATCGCCATTTGCACGATCATGGCGGCCAGCGGCGCAACAATCACCGCCAGCAAAGTCGCCAGCGTATTGCCGCGATTATCGCCGCTGCGAAAGAACATGCCAAAATTGGCAAGCATGGAGATGGCGCCCGCCACCGTTGCGACCATTGTCATGATCAAGGTGTCGCGGTTCTTCACATGGCCCAGTTCATGCGCCATCACGCCCGCCACTTCATCCTTGGTCAGCATATTGAGCAGCCCCGTTGTGGCGGCAACGGCTGCATGTTCCGGGTCACGGCCCGTTGCAAAGGCATTGGGGTGCGGCGAGTCAATAATGTAAACACGTGGCATGGGAAGTGCCGCCCGGCGCGCCAATTCAGCCACCATTGGGTAAAAATCAGGCGCGCTCTGCGCGTCCACCTCGCGCGCATTGTGCATCCGCAGGACAATCTTGTCCGAATTCCAATAGGAAAACACATTCATGGCCAGCGCAACGGCAAAGGCGATCAGCGCACCCTGCGCCCCGCCAAAGGTAAAGCCCAGCGCCATCAACAGCGCGGTCAGCGCCGACAATAATATCAAAGTTTTAAAGCCGCTCACTTGAACTCTCCATGTGCCCGGCCCAATGTGGGGAAAGAAACGCCAAGCTTCAAGAAGGATCAGACCAATGGGTCAGCGCCCTGCCTATGTGAAACCGCCGGCCCATTTGTCCAAATCGCCGCCCGTACCAAAGCCCGCGCCTGCGGCAGAAAAGGACGCGACAGACGATCCACTTGGTCTCAACCCCGTGCGCTATGGCGATTGGGAGTTGAAGGGGATCGCCGTCGATTTCTGATTAGCGCAGGGTTTCGCCCCGAAGCGGGCGGGACAGCAGCTTAGAGATCACATCGGATACGCCCATGTCTGCCGCCAGAAGCGCGCACACGGCATCGACAATCGGCATATCCACCCCTGCGGCGCGCGCCGCCTGCTGCAAGACGGGCGCGGTGAAGGCCCCTTCCGCAACCGTGCGTCGGTCGGCCAGCAGCTCTGCCGCCGCTCTGCCTTCGCCCAACCCCTTGCCGAGCGAGAAATTGCGCGAACTGGTGGAGGAACAGGTCAACACCAAATCCCCCAGACCCGACAGACCCGCCAAGGTTTCGGCCTGTGCCCCGCGGGCAAGGCCAAAGCGCGTCATTTCGGCAAAGCCGCGGGCGATCAGCGCTGCCCGCGCATTTTGGCCAAGGCCCGCGCCCTCCACCACACCACAGGCAATGGCGAGGACATTTTTGACAGCGCCACCAATTTCCGCGCCAATCACATCGGCACTGGCATAGGGGCGAAATGTCGGCTGGGCGATGCGCGCTGCAAGTGCGCGGCCAACCGCCATATCTTCACAGGCGAGCGTAATTGCCGTTGGCAATCCCCGCGCCACCTCATGCGCAAAACTGGGGCCAGACAGAACGGCAATCGGGGCCGATGGACACACCGCTGATGCCACTTGCGACATGAGTAACTGAGTGTCCGCCTCAATCCCCTTGGCGCAGAGGATCAGGGGGCGGTTGCCAACCGGAATATCCGCCAAAATGGCCCGCATATGCTGCGCTGGCGTCACCACCAGCAAGGCATCGCAGACGGTCAGGGCCGCAAGGTCTGCTGTTGCTTCAATCCGATCAGACAGCGTTATTCCGGGCAGAAAAACGGTGTTTTCTCGCTTTCCATTGATCGCTGCCACAACCTCTGGCTCTCTTGCCCAGATCAGCGTGTGTTCCCCGCCTGAGGCTGCAACTTGCGCAAGGGCGGTTCCCCAAGCCCCAGCGCCAATAATGCCCAGCTTCACGCCTTCACCCCCGCGCCGCGCGCTTTTTCAGCATCCGGATCCAGCGGCCAGCGTGGACGCGCCACCACATCCAGAGGATCGGTCAGCCCCACTGCAAATCGTTCTGCCCCGGCCCAGCCAATCATCGCTGCATTATCGGTGCACAGCCACAGCGGTGGCGCAAAAAAGGGCATGCCATTTTTATGCGCCAACCCCTCCAGCGCGCCACGGATCGTCTGATTGGCGGCAACGCCGCCTGCAACAACAAGGGCCGTCGCCCCATCCGCCACATCAATGGCCCGCTGCGTCCGGTCGATCAGGCACTCGACAACCGCTTGCTGAAACGAGGCGGCAATATCTTCGGCCCGGTGGATTTGGGCATCGCGTGCCCGCAAGACGGCGCTTTTGAGGCCCGCAAAGGAAAAATGCGGTTCCTTCGTACCCAGCAATGGGCGTGGCAACGGCACGGCGCGTGGGTCGCCCGCCTTGGCGGCTTGCTCCACTGCTGGCCCACCGGGAAAGCCAAGTCCCAACAGCTTGGCCGTCTTATCAAAGGCTTCGCCCGCGGCATCATCAATGGTCGTCGCCAGCCGACGATAGCGGCCCACCCCTTCGACCAAGAGCAATTGGCAATGCCCGCCAGAGACAAGCAGCAGGAGATAGGGAAAATGCAGGTCTGGGTTGGCGAGCCTTGGGCTAAGGGCATGGCCCTCTAGATGATTGACGGCAATGAGCGGACGCCCAACGGCATGGGCGAGCGCCTTGCCCGTCACCAGCCCCACCATCACCCCGCCAATCAGGCCGGGGCCGGCGGTTGCGGCAATGGCATCCACATCAGACAACGCCACGCCCGCCTCGGACAGTGCCTGTTCCACCAACGGCGTCATCACCTCCACATGCGCGCGCGCCGCGATTTCGGGGACGACGCCACCAAAGGGCCGATGATGCGCCTCTTGCGTTGCCAGACAATGCGCCAAAACCTGACGATCGCTGGTGACCAACGCGGCTGCCGTTTCATCGCAGCTGGATTCAAGGCCAAGAATGAGTGCCATTGCCCTTCCCTCTAGCCGCACACGCCGCTAGCACAAGCACCGCTATGATTGATAAGCCTCTCAAACTTGGAACGCGCGCCTCCCCCTTGGCGCTGGCGCAGGCGCATTTGGTGCGTGATGCCTTGCTCAAAGCCCATGGCTGGGCCGCAGATCGCGTTGAAATTATGGCCATGACGGCCAGTGGCGATCGCATTCAGGATCGCCCCTTGGCAGAGGTGGGCGGCAAGGCTTTGTGGACGAAAGAGCTGGATCGCGCCCTGTTTGATGGGGAGATTGATTTTGCCGTCCACTCGATGAAGGACGTGGAAACCATTCGTCCGGACGGGTTGGAAATTATTGCCATGTTACCGCGCGCCGATGCGCGTGATCGGCTGATCGGTGCCCCGCGGATCGCCGATATCCCAAACGGCGCGCGGATTGGCACCAGCGCGCCACGGCGTACAGCACAGCTGCTGCGCGCCCGGCCTGATTTGAAAATTGTGCTCTTTCGCGGAAATGTGGCGACGCGCCTGTCGAAACTGGATGCGGGAGAGGCAGAGGCGACTTTGCTGGCCGCCGCCGGGCTTGATCGTCTGGGCATGGCAGATATTGGTTCTGCAATTGACATGGCAGAGATGCTGCCCGCCCCTGCCCAAGGGGCTGTCGGGATCGAAACACTGACCAGCAATGAGAGAGTTCGCCCGCTGCTGCAGGCCATCAGCCATGCGCCGACTTTTGCCTGCGTCATGGCCGAACGATCCTTCCTTGCGGCGTTGAACGCGGATTGCCATTCCCCCGTCGCGGCACATGCGCAGATCGTGCAAGACGCCGTTTGGCTGACGGCCGAAATCCTGAGCGAGGATGGCCAATTGTGCGAAACGGGCGAAGGAAATGACCCCGCCGCTCTGGCCAAGACCCTCTTGGATCGAGCCCCCCCCAAATTGCGGGCAGTTTTCGGATGAAACCCTGCATCATTGTCCGGCCAGAACCGGGCAATCAAGCGACGGCAAAGGCCGCCCGCACGCTGGGGCTAAGCGTGGTTGCAGCACCCTTATACGTCATTATTCCAGTTGAGTTTAATATCGATTTATCAATATCTTATGATGCAATATTGATAACCAGTTCAAACTCCATTCGGTCCTCTTCGCCTGTCCTAAAACGGCTCACGCACCTGCCGCTTTTAGCGGTCGGCGAAGCCAGTGCGCAGGCCGCGCGCAAAGCGGGATTTGACACAATCATCACGGGCGATGCCGATGGGCAAGCATTGGGGCAGAAGGCTGTTGAGCTTGGCTTTCGCCATGTTCTGCACCTTATAGGGGATCCTTATAAGCCTGTGGAAGTTGCGGGCCTGACGTGCGATGTGCGCACCGCCTATCGCGCAACCGAGCGGCCTGTGCCGCCCGAGCTTAAGGCGGCGTTGCAAGAGCCCTGCGTCATTCTCGCCCATTCGCCCCGCGCTGCCCGCCGCCTGTCAGAGCTTGCTGGGGCGAAAGGCGCGTCGAGCCTGATTGCTCTCAGCGCACAAGTCGCCAAGGCGGCGGGTGACGGGTGGAAGCATGTCCTTTGGCCGGACCGGCCCAACGCTGATGCCATGCTTACATTGGCTGCCCCCTTGTGCGCGGACGAATGAAGGAGCAGAGCAAAACCATGGACGAACAGGCCCCCTCCCCCATGCCTCCCGCGCGGCGCTCTGGCTCCATTCGCGGGTTGATGATTTTTGCGTCGGTTGCTTTTGTCGTCGGCACGCTTGCGATGACCTGGGCCGTGACGCAATGGACGCCCGTGCGCGACTGGATCATCACGCAGGAGCCTGTAACGGGCGCACCACAGCCCAAGCCAGTGCCGGTTCAGGCGCGCACCAAGGCGGATGTGACCCGAGCCAATGTCGAGGAACTTGAGACGCGATTGGCCAAGATTGATGCGCGGGCAAATTCTGCCCTGAAAGATGCATCGCGGGCTGAAACCCTTCTCATCATCATTGCCACGCGCCGCGCCGTCGAACGTGGCCTGCCGCTCGGTTATTTGGAAACTGCGCTACTGGAGCATTTTGGGTCAATAGAACCCAACGCCGTTGCCCAGCTCATCACCAATGCCCGCCCGCCCGTTTCGCTCGATCAACTGCAAGACGATCTGGATATTCTTGCGCCAGACCTGCTGGTGCCCGCAGCAGCTGATGGGAGCTGGCTCAACCGCATCACGAGCAGCATGGACGATCTTGTCGTCATCCGGCGTGCCGATCAACCGTCAGAAATGCCCGCACTTAAATTGGATCGCGCCCGTCGCGCCTTATCGCATGACAGAGTGGATTTGGCCTTGAAGGAGGTTTCTGGCCTTCCGGGTGCGAAGAAAGCGCAGGCTTGGCAGACGAAGGCGCGCCGCTATCTGAAGGTGCGCGCTGCGCTTGATGAATTGGAAGCCGCCAGCCTTGTGGCGTCGCCCTCAACGGCCCGCTAAATCGCCTGAATATTATAATGATGCCAAGCCAGAATGGCGGCGGCACTTCTGTGCGGGCGCCAAGGCTCTGCCATGTCCCGGATGGTCCGCTCTGAAGGACGCTCCGCCATCCCGAACAAACGCCCAATTTCAATCTGCACGGCCAGATCCCCTGCGGGCCAAATATCTGGCCTGCCTTCCGCGAACATCAGATAAATCTCTGCCGACCAGCGCCCGATGCCTTTGACGCGGGTCAGCAGGGCAATCGCCTCCTCATCCCCTTTGGGCAGGTTCAGCAGATCTAGCTCTCCCGCGGCCACCAATTGGGCAAGACTGACGGCATAGCCTTGTTTCTGCCGAGACAGGCCAAACCCCCGCAGCGTCTCCGGATCTGCAGACAGCAGGATGTCTGGGCGGGTCATATCGCCCAGCCCTGCTTCAAGTTTTGCCCAGATAGAGGCTGCTGCCTTCACGCTGACCTGCTGACCGATGATCGTGCGCAACAGAGTTTCATAGCCCGGCGTGCGCGAGCGCGGTTCAGGATAGCCAACCCGCGCAACGGCCTGTCCAAATATGGGCTCCGCACGGATCAGCGCGTCAATTGCCGCGTTCAACTCAGCTTGCGCCATCCCGATCTTCCCCTCCAAGCGACTCCGCGCTTGATAACACTGGCCATCGAAGCTAGCGACGCTTTTCAACGCCGAGATTATCAAGAGGATTGAACATGGCTAAGCTGGTTGTCGTGACACGTGACGGAACCGAAAAGACGGTTGAAGGTCAAACAGGCCTGTCGGTCATGGAAATCATCCGGGATGCGGGCTTTGACGAGCTTTTGGCGCTGTGCGGCGGCTGCTGCTCCTGCGCGACCTGCCACATTCACGTCGATCAAGCCTTTGCCGATAAGGTGGACCCGATGAGCGAAGATGAGAATGATTTGCTCGATAGCTCGGCACACCGCGATGCCACATCGCGCCTGTCCTGCCAGATCCATTTCAAGGAAGAACTGGACGGCCTGAAGGTCACCATCGCTCAGGAGGACTGAGCTGGTAATCAAATAAGCCAAGATGAAGCCCCGCCAAAAACGGGGCTTTTTCTTTGCC
>JBEDGC010000037.1:0-93823 GCA_041174825.1 Pseudomonadota bacterium
GGCGCGCGATCATCGAAAAAGCCAACCAGATCGATCGTCAGCCTGTCATGGCCATCAATATAGCGGGCAAGGCGTTGCCCCTGTTCACCTGCGCCAAAAATGGCGACGCGCAAATTGAATAGGCCATCGCGTTTTCTGCCCATAATCCACCCAGTGACGGCCAGACGCCCGGCCGAGACCGTGACCGCACTGGCGGCAAACCAAGCAACGGCCCAAAGCCGAGAATAATCTTCCGACACTTTGAGGAAAAACCCAGCCATCATCACAAGCATGGCTGTTGCAAAAAGGGCGGTCAGCACGCGGCCAACCGCCTGTCGCATGGAAAAGCGCACATCTACATCATAAGCGCCAATGGCTTCGGCAATGCCGACATAAAAGACAGCACCCAAAAGCGCGGCGCGTGCGTAAAGTGGTTCAACGATGGGGGGGGTGCGCGGATCGAGCACAATCTGCGCCGCAATGCCCGTCATCAGGAGAAGCAGCGGCTCCAACATGCGGAGCATAATCGCCGCCAGATCAAGCAGGACGGGGGCCCGAGGCGCCACGACATCCCGCACGGGTGATGGTGTTGGCACGGCCTGGTCCGCCATTGGCTTAGCCTTCGCGGCGGGGGTGCGCCGCATTTAGGGCGCGCATGATCGCATCGCCTGTCAACACCCGGCGCACCGCGGGGCGCACGGCGGCGAGCAAATCTGCAATAAAGTGCTGATTGCTGGCAAAGGCCTTTGCCGGATCATCAGCAATGGTGGAGACACGCGTCAGCACGCCATCCGGGATAAGGCCCGCCATGGCATTGCGCAGCTTGGCTGCGCGTTGTTCGCGGCCATTGGTGGGAAGCGCCTGCCCAATTCGCGTCCAATAGGTGATAAACTCCTGCCGCTCGGCATTGATCGCCACCAGATCGCGACCGGGAATGGAAATTTGCGGGGCAACGGAAATTTGCACCGGCCGATTATCCGTAATTTCCATGCCAAAGGCCGGGTAACACACTTCCGGCCGGTGCAGTTGGAGCGTGTCACTTTGCGTATCGCCATAGGCAATGAGCAACATCGCAAATTCTTCCTCCCCCCGCGCATAAAGCCGCGCGACGGATTGACTGTAGAGCTGGCGCGACAGGCTGTTGTCGCCTTCTGGAGCCACGATCTGGTTCGATTCAAAACGCGACCAACCGGCAAAATGATCGGGAATGGCTGTCTCCAGCTTGAGCCTCCCCATCAGGGACACCCGCTCTCGCGGGCACAGGGCCGTTGCCCCGGCTGCACTGGCAAGACATCCAGCACCAATCAGGAAAGAGCGCCGGTCCATCACATCCATCCTTGTCGGCGAAACAAGGGGGCTGCAATCCGATCCACCGCGAAAATACCCAGCAAGGCAACGACGAACATCACCATGCCCGCTGTATTATGCAAAAAGCCCTGCGCAGCTTCATTGCCCAGATGATAGGTGATCAGCACCAGAATAAGGACGCGCAAGATATTCGCCGCAATGGCAATGGGCAAAATCCAGCAGGTGAGAAACACAGCATAGCGCCAGGATGTTGCGTGCAGCAGATAGATGTAGAACAGGCTGACCGATGTGAGGCTGACAATGGAGTTCATGCCCGAACAGGCATCCTCCACCAGCAGCTGAAACTGCGCGACATAGAGCGTGACGCCAATACGCGCGACCGGATAGCCCATAACCCCGAGAAACTGGGTCGCAGTGACCGACACAAAGGTTTTCAACCCGCCCGTCATTGCGTCAATCAGCCAGCCCGGCGGGGGAATGAGAAAGCCCAGATAGAGGATTGGAAACCAAAGATGGCGCACGGCACGGCCGCCAAAATAGAGGTAAAAGACCGTGAGCATGATACCCAGCAGCGCGGCAACCTCGATGCTCAGATAATCAAAGGCGCGGCCAAAAACATAGAGCGGCAAAAGAACAAGAAAGCCGCCCCCTGCAAGCCAGAGATGACCCGGAGCACGCAGGGCCATCAGCGTCTTTCTTTGGCGCAGGAACAGCCAGATGCCCGTTGCCAGAATTATAGGCCCATGAACGCCAGCTTCGCGTGACCAATATTGGGTCGCAACCGCAACCAGTGTCGGGATAAGGAGCGCGGCAAGGCCGAAAAGCAAAACCCCATGCGCCAAGCCCATATGGGCAGGCCGTTGCATATCGTTGGGGGCAAGACTGGCCATGGATTAATAATCCGTCAGTACGGTTCCAACGACGGTCGATTTGTCCGCGCGCAACAGGGTGGAGAGCGCCCGCACATCATTGAAATAGCTTCGATCTTTCCGCGCAATAATCAGCGCATGACCCACCACAGTCGCCACACGCTGGGCATCGGTGCAGCTATTGGCGGGCGTTGTATCAAAAATCGCCAGATCATGTTCGCGCACCAGCTGAGCCGCAAAAGCGGCAAAACGCGCAGAAGATAAAAGCTCCGGCGCAGTGTCCGCCGGGGGACCTGCCGAGATGATCGACAGATCGGGGATGACATCGGATTCGATGATATCGTCCGCGCAGAACTGATTATCAGCCAAAAAGTCTGCAAGGCCCGGCATATCGACAGGGCTGCCAAAGACACGGCCAATTCGGCCGCCCCGCAAATCAGCATCCACCAGCACAGTCTTTACCCCGGCCTGCGCCATCGCCACCGCAAGGTTGGCGGCTGTAAAGCTACATCCTGATCCGGCGGAAGGCGTGCAGACGACAAGTCCCCGCCGCCCTTCGCGCACATGCTGCGCAATGAGGCGCGTTCGCAAACCCCGAATGGCTTCCGCCTCTAGGCTCGTGGGATCAACAATCATCAACGCCGAGGTGCGCCGCGACAGATCAATCGGCTGGGCGATCGGCTGGGCCGTGGAAAGCATAGTCATTCTGCTGCCTCCGCTAGAATAGGGTCGGACGCAGGGCCCGGCACAGGGTGCTTCGCCTTTGCGCGGCCCTCCAAAAGGGTGATGAGTTTTTCCGTGATAGAGCGACGATGCAGGCTGCCGATGACCGCTAAAACCGGCGCGTCGGCCGCTACCTCGAGATCATCGGTGCTGCGCACCCGCCGGTTGAGCAACTCCACCAGAAGCGCGAGCAAGATACCGAGCGCCAGTCCAGAGGCGGCGGCCATACCAATGATCAGTGGGCGATTTGGAAAAGACGGTGTGGTGGATCCGGTGGTCGGCCCCATATCCGACATGCCGGCATTGGTTGTCGCGGCTTCCAACTGCAACTCAGCGGCGCGCTGAGCGGCCTTCAAATATTGATCCCGCTTGAGCAGAACATCATTCTGCATGCGTTGCAGCGCGTCGACCTTGTCGCGCTCTGCAATCACGCGGGCACGCTGCCGCTCATACGCCCCTTCAACCGCACCCGCCATGCTGCCGCCGCCTGAGCCTTGTTTGGCCGCGATGGTTTCATAGACCTGCTTTTGGCGCAGCAAGGCCTGATAGCTGGGGTGATTGGGGCCAAGCGTGGCGGCGGCCTGCGCCAATTGCTGATTGATCGCCTCAATCTGCGCTTGCAGGGGGTTGATCTGCGGCATGATGGATGGGGCGGCGGCGGCGGCCACGCTTTGCTGGCCCAGCGACTGAAGCTTGGTCGATTCCGGGTCGGTGACATTATCGGCGGGCAGGACAATGTTATTGGCTTTGGCAAAGGCTGTGCGCTCCGCCTCAGCAATTTCCAGTGCCTTTTTCGCCTTATCCGCCTGCAGGCGATACCATTCTGCCGAGGCGCGCGACGACGCCCGCTTTTCCTCCAACGCCTCATCGCGATACGCTTGGCGGATCAGGCCCGCCATTTGCTTTGCGGCTTCAGGCGATGGGCCTTCATAAATGATTTCAAGGATGTTCGATCCTTCAATCACATTGGCCTTTACATTGTCGCTCAACTGACGGGCCAGCCAGAGCCGCGCATCAGCACCGGGATCCTTATTCTCCCGCGCATAGCGGGCGAGCATCTGAGGGTTTGTGTCCCAGCCCAGCTGATCAATGACGCGGCCAGAAACGCCGGAGCCTTTGATCATTTCCACCTGCGTCAGGGTATAGGCGCGCAGGAAGCTGTTGGTCATAACCTGCCCAGTAATAGGATCGGGCTTCAACACATCGAGCATCACCCGCGCCCGCGCCTCATAGCGCGGGGGTAAGACAAAAGCGGTGACGATGGCCGTCAACAGGCAGCTTAAAAAAGCCGCAAAAACAATCATGCGCCGGGCGTGGAGCATTCTTAGGAATTGCATCAGGCTCATGGCGTGTCTCCCTTTTCCGGCCGTCAAATCAGAACATGCGTTCGCCGACGACAATCACGTCGCCGGGCTGGACCTGCGCCTCCAACGGCACTTTGACGGCCTGCCCATTGCGGAACAGCTGCACCCGCTTTTGGCTGCCAATGGCGGTCAATCCACCAGCCCGGGCCAGCGCCTTGCGCACCGTCATCTGATCGAGAATGACGAAGGTTCCAGGCGCATTCACCTGACCATAAATGTAGAAGGTTTCGGCTTCGGGCACGAAGATCTTGTCCCCCGGATAGACGACAGGATCCTCCTGCTCAGAGCCCATAGCGAGCTTTTTGAAGGAGAGTTTCAGCTCCTCTCCGGCCACCCGGCGCAAGATGACATGCGGCGCACCCGACGGTTTCAGTCCGCCGGCGCGCGCAATAATTTCTGACACGCGGTAGCTGCGGTTGACGGGCTGCAGGCCGGGCTGTGCGACTTCGCCGAGCACGATCACATAGCGGCTGGCATAGGCCATGACCGCCACCGTCGCGACCGGATTGGTATAATAGCCGCCGGCTTTCAGCCGCGATCCAATGGCCGCTGCCAATCCCAAAGGTGTTTGCCCCGCCACCTGCTGTTTGCCGATAAAGGGAAGGGCGATAGAGCCATCCGATTCCACGCGCGACTGGGTCCGAAACTCTGGCTGACCTAGGACATTCACCTCGATCACATCCTCCGGCCCTAGCATATAACCCTCATTGGGGTCGGCCGCGGGCTGGGGAACGGCGGTTGACGGGGGAACGGGAATAGCGGCCACCAGCGCGGGGGCCGTGTCTGGTGTGGGCAGGGTTGCCGTCGCCAAATCCGTCTGTTGTGCCGCGGCTAGTGTGGGCAGCGACAGCGCGAAGAGAAGCCGAAGGACACCATGCATCATGTTTTTCATTGCGAACCACCCTGTCTGGGCACGTGCGGGACTATCGACCGAACAGATAGGTTGCGGTCACGCCAACGCGTGTTGAGCCATAGTTAAAATCTGTCACCGCAGCCTTGCGGTGTTCACGGGCAATATCGAAGGCGATGGCCACTGGCCCGACACTGCCTGCTGTAAGCCGGGCATAAACGCTCGCCGTGCGGTCATGCGAGTTAAACTTTGGTAATTGCACAAGCGGCGATTGTTCAAAGCGGCGGCGGACATAGGCCGCGCCGGTGGTGAGTTGGAACCGACGGCTCAACGCATAGCTGAGGTTCAATCGATAGGCCTGTGTGATGCCATAGCTTTCGCCAATGAGATTGGATTGCTCGACAGATCGTTCCGCGGAAACAGAGGCGCGGATGCGGTTGCGGCTGTCATAGCTGAGGTCCGCGCTCCAACTGGCGCCTTTGAAAGGGCGCACGCCCGAGAGGCGCGGATTGACCTTGCTATAGCCGCCAGAGATTTCGCCGGTCAGCCGTGTGCCCAAGTCCCGCCGATAGCGCAGACCCGCTGAATAGACATCAACACCGTCCAAGCTGCCCGGGCCGATAAGCTGCCGATTGGGATAGCGGCTGGTGACATAGCTTCCATAGATGGACACAATGCCCAAGCTCGGCCGCTGGACCCCGACCGATGCCGTGTATCGGTTACTTTCATATTCATTAATCTGGCGCACCAGGGCAGAGTTGGTGGCCCGCAAATGACGATAGCCGAGCGTCGTCGATAGACCCGCCGCCGTTGCACAGGACAGATCGGCCGCCCCACTAACAAGGGTTTCAACATTGGTCGGATCTGCTGTGTCAAAGATATTGGCAAGGTCGCTCTGCTGGCGGGCATAGGCCCCTGTCAAAATTGTGGTGCAGGGCGTTATCGGCCGCAGGCGCACCCCCGCCTTTGTGTCGATCGTTTCGCGATCCAAAAAGCTATCATGGCCATGAAAGCGATAGCCAAGCGCGCCATTGGCAAACACAGATTGTCGGCCAAAGGGCAGCACAAGATCGGCCGTCGCGCGGGGTTCAGCGACATAATCCGATTGGCGAGCATCCGGGCGGAGGATCTGCGCCTCCTGACCGCGCAAGATATTGCTGTCATAATATCCATGCACGCCAAAGCTGACGTTCATACGGCGCGCATCGCGCGTCGGCTGGCTCTGCGCCTGGGCTGCCACGCTCGTCGTGAGCAGCAGGGTAAGAAGGATCATCTGTCTTGATCGGCGGGGCATGGGCCACTCCCTGTTATCGGGCAATGACCGGGCAGCTATCGCTATATCGAAAATCAAACAATAACCCGTAAAAGCACGGATTCGCCAAAAATGGCGTAAATCCTGACTTTCATGCTGTTTTATGGATAATTATTCATGTTTTCGATAATATTCTTCCATGTGTAAAAATGTCTGTTCGGATCAATGTTGCTGAAAGACAAAATAAACCCAAATGAATTGGATGAGGTGGCCAATGCAGACACCCTATGATTGGATAACGGTTGCGATCTTCGCTGGGATCGTTGTCTTGTTCCTCCAACGCTCTGTCGGCGAGTCGCCGGTGGAGGATCGGCTGATCAGCTATTTCCCTCCGGCCATTGGCTGCGCGGTGGCCAATCAATTTGGCAATAAGGGCTATGATGCCATCGCCATCGCCCTGATTCTGGGCGCCCTCGCCTATTGCTGGGTCGTCCTCAAACCCTTTGCCGGACGTTCGTGACCAAGTTTTAACGCAGCTGTCAGCACCGCACCGTCCTTGCCTGTCTAAGCCACGTCCCAAACACAGCATGAAGGCAAATTTATGGGATGGTTTCGTTCACTCTGGGCCCGGTTCCGCAAGCGCCCGATCGACGCTGATGTTGAGGGGGAGCCCGCACGCGCGCCAGAGCCGACGGTTGCCCTTGGGGGCGCGCCGCGCGCCCGCGCCCGCCCCCACGCTTCAGAGGACACATCCCTGCCGATGTTTCGTGCATCGGCTATGGATCGGCCCACCGCGTCCGGATCTGGATCGGCCCTGTCCAGCGCACGGCTGGCCCTGAATCACGTCTTCACCCCGGCCCAGCCCGTGACCGAGCGCAAGCGTTTTGCCGGACGGCTGGAAACGCTGGTTCAACTCATTTCAGCTTTGGAGGATAAGCGCGGTCATGTTGTGCTTTATGGAGAGCGCGGCATTGGCAAGACATCTCTGCTCCATGTCTTAAGCGAGATTGCCCGCGACTCGCGCTATCATGTGGCCTATGCCTCGTGCGGCGGCAGCACCCGTTTTGATGAGATATTCCGAACGATTTTGGCCGAAGTGCCGCTCATCTATTCAAGCTCGGTCGACCCAGCAGCGCATGATCTGGTCGCCGGGGCAACGCTCGACACATTGCTGCCCCAAGAGACGTTTGATGCCCGGATTCTGGGCGATGTGTGCGCCAGCCTGACGGGCACCCGCTTGCTCATCATCTTGGATGAATATGACCGAACAGAAGATCTGGTGTTCCGGCATAATGTGGCCGAACTGATCAAAAACCTGTCCGACCGGGCGGCGCGCGTGCAATTGGTGATCGCGGGCGTTGCCGGGAATTTGCAGGAACTGGTCGGCTATATCCCCTCCATCCGGCGCAATGTCATTGGCCTACCCGTCCCCCGTCTGGAACGGCGCGAAATTGAAGCCCTGATCGCCTTGGGGGAGCGGGAGGCGGGACTGACCTTCACACCCGCTGCCGTCGATCGCGTGGATCAACTCTGCAATGGCTCCCCCTATTTGGTGCGTCTGCTCTGCCATCAGGCGGGCCTGACGGCGCTCAATGCTGGGCGGCTGGACGTGGACCTGCCCGATATTGGTCGGGGCTTAACCGACATTGTACGCGATGCCGAACAACGCCTTGGCCCGCTTGCCCGGTCGCAGGCGGAGGCCCTATTTGCAGCGCCGCAGACAAGCCTGTTGACGGCGATTGCCAAGGCTGCCTCCACCCCGGATGGCCGCTTCGGCCTGCACGATGTGCGGGCTGCCCTGACCGAGCCCTTGGCGGACAGCCTTATTCCCGTCGAATTGTCTCGGCTGGAGGGACTGTCTTTGCTGACACGGTCCGAAGGGCCCGATGGCGATGTTGTGCGCTTTAGCGATGAGGCCCTGCCCTTCTTCATCTGGATGCGGCTGGCGCGGGATCAATTTGGCAGCGGCACGACACGGCAAGCGGCCTGACCCCTTATGGCCCCGCCGCGCCCGCGCGTCTCAATCGTCATCCCGCATCTCAATCAGCGCGACTCAGCCGAGCGCTGCCTCCTCTCCCTGCGAGCACAAAGCTATCCGGCGGATCGGATGGAGATCATCCTTGCCGATAATGGCTCATCGGTGTCGCTCAGGGAGTTGAGGTCGGCCTTTCCAGAAATGCGCCTTGTGCGGGAGGAGCGCCCGGGTCCGGGTCTCGCCCGCAATGCCGGGGTTGCCGTGGCAACGGGGGAGATCCTTGCCTTTATCGATGCCGATTGCCGGGCCCACCCCCAATGGGTTGAGGCCGCGGTTGCCGCCCTGAGCCAGCCAGAGGCGACGGGCATTGTTGGCGGCGATGTGCAAATTGCTCTCGCCAATCCCGCCCACATGACCGGGCTTGAGGCCTATGAGAGCGTCTTTGCCTATCGACAGGCGCTGTATATTCACAAGCTCGGCTTTTCCGGGGCGGGTAATTTGGCGATGCGGCGAGTGATGTTTGAGGCCGTCGGCCCCTTTGCAGGAATTGGCATTGCTGAAGATCGGGACTGGGGCCGACGCGCCCAGGCACTCGGCCATGTCACGCTTTATGCACCCGATATGATTGTCTATCACCCGGCGCGCACCGACATGGTGGACATGGCGACCAAATGGCGGCGGCAAACGGCACATGACCTGGCCGACCACCAACACTCGGGCCGAAGCGACCTGATCTGGCTGGCGCGCGCGGTCGCCGTGTTAGGAATTACGCCCGTTCATGCGCTGCGCATTCTCATCAGCCCACGGGTGCATGGGGTTGGTGCGAGGCTTCGTGGAATTGCCTGCCTTGCCCAGATTCGCGGCCTGCGCGTGCGCGAGATGATCGCCCAATGGGCCGATCCGGGCCATGAAGGGGCCACAGGCTGGAACCGGGGCGCATAAAGAGGGGGCTTGCACCTACGCGCGGGCAGATTAGAGCCGGTTCATGGCTGATACGCTTTCCATTGCGACTTGGAACATTAACTCGGTGCGCTTTCGCGCGCCCATTGTTGAGCGATTCCTGACCGACCACGCGCCAGATATTCTGTGCCTGCAAGAAACAAAGGCGATGGACGATGTGTTTCCGGCGGAGATGTTTCACCGCCTCGGCTATCGGCATATCGTGCTGCATGGCCAGCCGATGCATCATGGCGTCGCCACAATTTCGCGCATCCCCATTGCCGAAGACACGCGCCATGATTGGCAGGATAATGGCGAGGCGCGCCATGTCGGCGTGCGCCTGCCCAATGGCTGGCGGCTTGAAAATGTCTATGTGCCCGCCGGTGGCGATGTGCCGGACCGAGAGGCCAATCCCAAATTTGGGCAGAAGCTTGATTTTCTGGACCGCATGACCCGCTGGTCTGCCGCGCTCAATGACCCCACGATTTTGGTGGGGGATTTCAACATTGCCCCGCTGGAAAGCGATGTGTGGAGCCACAAGCAATTGTTGGATGTGGTGAGCCACACGGCGATTGAGATTGAGGCGCTAAACGCCCTTCAGAACAGCCATGGCTGGGTCGATCTGGGCCGCCATTTCATCCCGGCGCCGCAGCGTCTCTACACCTGGTGGAGCTATCGGGCGAAGGATTGGACAGTGGGCGACAGAGGCCGTCGGCTCGACCATATGTGGGCCTCGCCATCTGTGGCGGCGGCGGCGCTTGCGCACCATGTGCACGAGCCCTGCCGAAGCTGGGAAAAGCCATCTGACCATGTGCCCTTGGTGACGGAGTTTCGCATTTGAACCCGGCCCAAGACGCAGCCCGCGCCGTTGATGCGCTGCGGCGCGGCTGGCCTGTGACGCTGGACGGCGCCCTCTCCCTTCTTGCTGTCGAAACGGCCGATGAGGAAAGCCTCGCCGCCTTCGATCCCGATCACAGCGCCGACATCCTCATTTCGGCAGGCCGGGCCGCGACATTGAAACTCGCCAATCAGCGCGAGGCCGCCGCCCCCGATGCGCCGGTTATGGTCGCGCGTGACCGCTGGCTTGATCTGGCAACAGCGACAGCACTGGCCGATCCCGCGCTTGATCTTGCAACGCCGATGAAAGGCCCGTTTCAGGCGATCCCTGTCCACACGCCTGACAGTGCAGCGGCCGCCCTCATCCTTGCGCGCCACGCAGGGCTCCTCCCGGCCTTTTTTGTGGTGAAGGGGCCAGTCGCGGGCGCGACAATGCTCTCACACGACGCGGTTCAGGCCTATGAATCGTCTGATCGCTTGCGCATCGTGTCGCGCGCGCGGCTTCCCGTCGAGGCGGCGGAACAGTCCGAAATTATTGCCTTTCGCACGCCAGAGGCGGGGCTGGAGCATGTCGCCCTGATGATCGGAAGCCCCAATGGGCACCCGCCGCTCGTCCGGCTGCACAGCGAGTGCCTGACCGGCGATGTGTTGGGCAGCCTCAAATGCGATTGTGGGCCCCAATTGCAGGCCGCCCTGCGCCTGATGGCAGAGCAGGGCTGGGGCATTCTTCTCTATCTGCGGCAGGAAGGCCGTGGCATCGGCCTGATCAACAAGCTGCGGGCCTATGCCTTGCAGGATCAGGGATTTGATACGGTGGACGCCAATACCCGGCTGGGCTTTGCGATTGACGCCCGTGACTTTTCCGTTGCCGCGCGCATGCTGACGCTCTTGGGGCAAGACAAGATCCGCCTTTTGACAAACAATCCCGATAAGGTCGGGCGGTTACAAGCGGAGGGCATTAGCGTGGTGGAACGCGTGCCGCACAAGCTGCCGCCCAATCCCCACAATGCCCGCTATCTTGAGACCAAGCGCGACCGAACCGGCCACGCGCTTTAACCAAACAGGATTTTCGTTACCTCGGCAAAATTATGGGCAATGGCTTGAACGCCCTTGTCCATCAGCAACTGGTCATGCCCGTCATGGCAGTGCCGCCCTGCCGCCAGACCGATGACAAAGGCGCCCGAGGCAACCGCCCCAATGGCCCCCACGGGCGAATCCTCTAGGATGGCGACCCGGCGGATATCGACGCCCAATTCTTGTGCTGCATGAAGATAAATATCGGGTGCAGGTTTGCCGCGTGTCACATGTTCTTTGCCCGAATAAATATGCGGCGCAAAATTATCTTCCAAACCCAAATGCGCCAAATGCGTCTTGATCCAATGGGTTGAGCTGGAAGAGGCAATGGCGCGCGGCAAATCAGCGGGCAAGGTTTCGACAAAGCGGATCGCTCCGTCCACCGCCTCTATGCCTTCGCGCATCACGCGATCATCCTCGGCCTGCCGCGCCTTGAAAAAGGCATCGGGCACCTCGCCGCCAATCCAGCGCGCAACCGCGGCATAAAAATTGTCGCCCGACAGACCCACAAATTGCGTGACGGCATCTTGCACCGTTGTTTCATGGCCAAGCTCAGTCAAGAGATCGGCAAGGTGACGATTGCCGATAAATTCGCTTTCCAAGAGCACGCCATCAAAGTCGAAAATCAAAGCATCGAAATTCATGCGCGCGCTCCAAATAGGGCGGTGCCAATGCGGATTTGCGTGGCCCCCAACATGATGGCCGCTTCATAATCACCCGACATGCCCATGCTGAGTTCAGACAGGCCAAGCTCCTTGGCGATTTTGGCGAGCAGCGCAAAATAGGGCGCAGCTTCGGTGTCTGCGGGTGGCACGGCCATCAGGCCCACAACGTCCAGCCCAGCCGCGCGCGCTTGGGCCAATAGCTCAGGCACCTCAACCGCGGCACAACCGCCTTTTTGCGCTTCTTCCCCAATATTCACCTGAAGGAAATAGCGGGGCCGACGCCCCGTCTTCTCCTGCGCCCGGCCAAGGGCAGTGATGAGCGAGGGGCGATCGACCGAATGAATGACATCAAAAAGGCGCACCGCCTCTTCGGCTTTGTTCGATTGCAACTGGCCAACAAGGTGCAGTTCAATGCCCGGCGTCTCGGCCATCAGATCTGGCCATTTGCTCTGCGCTTCCTGCACCCGATTTTCGCCAAAAACGCGCTGGCCCGCCGCAAGGAGCGGGCGGATCGCCTCCGCGCTCTGCGTCTTGGACACAGCCACCAGCGTCACGCTCTCTGCTGCGCGCCCCGCGATTTTGCAGGCGCGGGCCATGTCGTGATGAACGGCGTTCAGCCGATGCTTTGCGTCCTCAGTCATGCCGCGGCTATAGAGGGGTGGATGCCGAAGCGCCACCACCCCCTGCCCCCCATATGGTTCATGACCGATGAACGTCTGGGCGACGACCTCTGGCCCGCGCTCGCAGCACTTCCCAAGGGAAAGGCGGGCATTATCTTTCGCCATTACGCCACCCCCGATCCGCAACGCTGGGCGCTGTTTGAGGCGGTGCGCCGCATTGCGCGCGCCCGGCGGCTGATGCTGGTGCTCGCCGATACGCCCCGGCGCGCGCGTGGTTGGCGGGCAGAGGGCAGCCATGGTCGCCATGTCGGGGCGCTGACGGCCCCGGCGCATAATGTGCCAGAAATGCGGGCGGCTGAAAGCGTGGGCGCACAGCTGGTGCTTTTATCCCCGCTATTTGCGACGCGCAGTCACGCCGGGGCCCGTCCGCTGGGCCGCGTGCGGTTTGGCCTAATCGCCCAGCAATCCCGACGCCCGATCATCGCGCTGGGCGGCATGACAGCCGCGCGCTTTGCTAAGCTTAAATCCTCGAACCTTTATGGATGGGCCGCCATTGACGGGCTGGCCCGGCCGCAGCGTCAGAAGCGGAAGGCCGTGCCCAGATAGACAGCCTGACTGTCGCGGCGATTATCCTTCAGCGGCTCAAGCCGTTCGCGCTGAGACTTATAACGGACGCCCGCCGTCACATCGATATTGCGCGTCAAACGATACGAGCCGCCGACATCCAGCGCGACACTTTCGCTCGTATCAACAATACGCGGGGCCGTGCCCACTGGCCGTTCCGCCGCCAGCTGAAGCCGGGTTGACCAGCGTTTCGCCGTATAGCTCAGGCCCAGATCTGCTGCCTGCCGACGGCCGCCAGCAAGGCCCAAATCCGCTTCCCCCATATCGCCAGAGACAGCAAAACGGCGCCAGCCAACCGAAACGCCCAAATTATAGGCCAATGGGGCAATGGCGGCCAGACTGCCCGCACCTGCCGGACGGTCTGCACCGGGCAGCGGCCGCGTCGAGCGCGCGCGCACAGCGACGGTTACTTTTCGATTCGTCTTGGCGGCCGATGCCGGTGTGAACCGGAAACCAGATGTCGCGGTTGCGCTGCGGGAAAAGGCCATAGCGAGGCGCGGGTCTGCCGATGCCGGTGTGAAATTACCGAGCGCCCGGCCCACTGACGCTGACTGCGCAGACCCGAGACGAGATACTGCGAACGCAGGCGATGCAATAAAGCTCGCCGCTGCGGCCAAGGCCACAGCGCCCATTGCCCAAACTGATGCGCGACTCGTCATAGGATCTCCATGACACAAAGCAGAATCAAGCTATACCTTTATGTCCATAAATCACGCTCTTGGTGATAAATTGTTTCACGCCTGTTGCATCTCTTCAACAGGCGCATGCTCTGCTCCCTTGCGGACAGGGGATATCAGCCTATAACGCCGATCGTCCTAATTTTCTTTGACGAGGAATTGCATGCGTCGTCCCCTCACCGCCATTTTTGCTCTGTCGCTTCTCGCGACCCTTCCTGCCTGCAGCATGCTGGGCATTGGCGGCGGCAAGACAAAGGCCCGGCAACAGACTGATCTGGCTGCATCCCGTGTCACGACCATCGGCGTGAATGCCTATCTCTGGCGTGCGTCGCTCGACACCTTGTCCTTCATGCCCCTGGTTCAGGCAGACGCGACAGGCGGTGTCATTCTGACCGATTGGTATAGCAACCCCAATAATATGGGCGAACGGATGAAGCTGACGGTGAGCATTTTGGACCAGGATTTGCGGGCAGATGCTCTGCGCGTCGCGGCCAGCCGTCAGGTGAATCAAAATGGTACATGGGTTGATGCCCCTGTGCAGGCAGCAACTGTTCAAAAGTTGGAAGAAATCATCCTGACCAAAGCACGGGATTTGCGCCGCACGGCCATCGCCGGCTGACCCCGCGCGCACCCATAGTTGGGCCGCGCCCCGCGCCCTTGCGCGGACCGGCTCAACCTGAGCGCACCCCAATGATGACAAAGAAGCGGAGCTGACACGCTTATGACGACGCGTTTCAACCCTTTTAAAGCCGATGGCCTTTGGCAAAAAGCCTGGGACGATGCGGGCATCTTTACCGCGCCCGCCGCAAGCGACCCGCGCCCCAAATCCTATGTGCTGGAGATGTTCCCCTATCCCTCTGGGCGCATCCATATGGGCCATGTCCGCAACTATACGATGGGCGATGTGCTGGCCCGGTTTAAGGCGATGACCGGCCATGCCGTGCTCCACCCAATGGGGTGGGACAGTTTTGGCATGCCGGCTGAAAATGCCGCGATGGAGAAAAAGGTGCATCCCGGCGATTGGACGCGATCCAATATTGCGGCGATGAAAAAGCAGCTGAAGCGGCTTGGCCTTGCTATTGACTGGAGCCGCGAACTTTCCACCTGTGAGCCCGATTATTATGGGCAGGAACAGGCTCTGTTCCTTGATTTCTACAAATCGGGCCTTGTTTATCGCAAGGAATCAACGGTCAATTGGGACCCGGTCGATATGACCGTGCTCGCCAATGAACAAGTAATTGATGGTCGCGGCTGGCGCTCTGGCGCGCTGGTAGAAAAGAAGAAGCTTAATCAATGGTTTCTGAAGATCACCGATTTTGCCGATGAGCTGCTCGATGGGCTGAAATCGCTCGACCAATGGCCCGACAAGGTTCGGCTGATGCAGGAGAATTGGATTGGCAAATCCAAGGGCCTGAACCTCAGCTTCAATCTGGTCGGCACGCATGATGCGATTAATGTGTTCACCACCCGGCCCGATACGTTATTTGGCGCGAGCTTTGTTGCGATAGCCGCCGACCATCCACTTGCCGCCGCCCTTGCTGAAAATGCGCCGCGTCTCAAAGATTTTATCGAAGATTGCCGCCGGGGCGGGACGACTGCTGCCGAAATTGAAACGGCGGAGAAAAAGGGGTTCAACACCGGCCTATCGGTCGAACATCCGCTGGACCCCAGTTGGCATCTGCCCGTCTATGTCGCCAATTTTGTGCTGATGGATTATGGCACAGGCGCCGTTTTCGGTTGCCCAGCGCATGACCAGCGCGATTTGGATTTTGCCCGCAAATATCACCTGCCCGTGCGCCGCGTTGTGGCCGATGGCGAGCGAACCGATCTCGAATTTGAAGGCGACATTGCCTATACCGGGCCGGGCCAGATCGTAAATTCGCATTGGCTCAATGGCATGAGCGTGGACGCGGCGAAGGCCGCCGTCATTGCGCGAGCAGAGCAAGACGGCTTTGGCGAAGGCCAGACGCAATATCGCCTGCGCGACTGGGGGGTATCCCGCCAGCGTTATTGGGGCACACCCATCCCGATCATCCATTGTGATTTTTGCGGTGTCCTGCCCGTGCCGCGCAGCCAATTGCCGGTCAAACTGCCCGAGGATGTAACCTTCGATCAGCCGGGCAACCCGCTTGATCGGCATCCGACATGGAAGCATGTCGCCTGCCCCAATTGCAAAGAACCGGCGCGGCGCGAAACCGACACGCTGGATACTTTTGCCGATTCCAGCTGGTATTTCATCCGCTTTGCAAGCCAGCCCGATGACAAGCCATTTGACCGCGAAGAGGCCGAAGCTTGGCTGCCCGTTGGCCAATATATTGGCGGCATTGAACACGCGATTCTGCACTTGCTCTATGCCCGCTTCTGGACCCGCGCACTGGAACGCATTGGCAAAATTGGCATTACAGAACCCTTTGCCGCGCTCTTCACCCAAGGTATGGTCACGCATGAGACCTATAAGTCGCAAGACGGTGCCTGGCTCTCGCCAGAAGATGTAAAGATTGCCGGAGATGTGGTGACAAGCCTGGATGGTGCACCCGTTATCCGCGGCCGCATTGAGAAAATGTCCAAGTCCAAAAAGAATGTCGTCGATCCCGATCCGATGTTCGATCAATATGGCGCGGACGCCGTGCGCTGGTTCATGCTGTCGGACAGTCCGCCGGAACGCGATCTGGAATGGTCCGAAAGCGGAATTGAGGGCACTTGGCGCTTCGTCAATCGGATCTGGCGGCTATTCGATACGCTTGAGGATGCGCAGGGTGCAGACAAGGCGGTCGATCGGCTCTTGCACCGCGCCATTGCCGGGATTGCAACGGATATTGAGGCGCTGACCTTTAACAAGGCCGTCGCCAAAGTGCATGAACTGGTCAATGCGCTGGAAAAGGCCCCGGCCTCGGCATCGCGCACCACCGCCATCCGCACCCTCGCCCGCCTCATCTCCCCCATGTTGCCGCATCTGGCCGAAGAGGGCTGGGCGCGCATGGGCGGCGCTGGGCTCGTCGCAACGCAGCCTTGGCCAGAGCATGACCCAAGCCTGCTGGTCGATGATGAGGTCACCATTGCGGTGCAGGTCAATGGCAAGCTGCGCGATACGCTGACCGTGGCGAAGGATCTCGACAAGGCAGGGCTGGAGGCACTGGCGCTAGCATCGGATAAAATCATCCGCACGCTCGATGGGGCTGCCCCGAAGAAAGTCATTGTCGTGCCGGGGCGTCTGGTTAACATTGTCGCATGACCTTGGCCTTCCCCCGCCTGCTGCATAGCGCCGCCCTATTGGCCCTTCTTTCGGCTTTGCCCGCCTGCAGCCTGCGCCCGCTCTATAGCGGCGGCGCACAGGGCGCGGCCGCACAGATGCTCGGGTCGATTGAGGTGCAGCCCATTGCAGGAAAAGCAGGCTGGCTGATGCGCGATGCGCTGCAACAGCGTCTGGCCGCTGTGTCGCAAGGCGAGGCGCGCTATCGGCTGGAAATCGAACTGGATGATCAGATCACGGGCTTTGGCTTGCGCCGCGATGACTCTGTTACGCGGGAGCGGCGGACATTGCGGGCGCGCTATCGCCTGATTGATCTGGCGACCGGGGCGATGGTGCTGGATGCAACCGCAGGCTCAGACGCGGGCATTGACGTCGTGTCGTCGGAATATGCCACGATTGCGGCAGAAAATACCGCGCTTGAAAATCTGAGCGGGATTGTCGCGGATCAAATTGTCGCCCGCCTTGCGCAACAGGCCCGGGCGGCGCCCGCCCCGTGAAGGCCAATGCGAACGAGATTGCCCGCGCCCTAGACGCGGCCAATGGCCCCGTCCGCTTTTTCTTGCTCTATGGCCCAGATGAGGCGGGGTCGGCCGCCCTTGCCCGGCGGCTGGAACGAGCCATGGGCCAAGAGGCCGAGCGGATTGATCTGGATGGCAGCACGCTGAAAGCTGATCCAGCCCGTCTGGCGGATGAAGCGGCCAGCATCTCTCTGTTCGGCGAACGGCGTTGGATCCGTATTCAGCCTGCTGGCGATGAAATTGCAGCTGCTGTCGCCAGCCTGCTGGAGGCTGACGTGGCGGGAAACCCTGTTGTCGCCTTGGCCGGGGCGCTCAAACCTAGCTCGCCCTTGGTCAAGCTGGCGCTCGATCATAAACTCGCACTCGCCCACCCAAGCTATGTGCCCGATGCCCGCGATGCAGCGCAAATTGCAGAAACGCTGGCACGCGAAGCCGGTTTGAGATTGCCCCGCGATTTGGGTCGCACCTTGGCCATATCGTGCAGCAATGATCGATCCATCATGGCGCAGGAAATTGAAAAATTGGCGCTCTACCTCGATGCCGCGCCCGATCGTCCGGCCGAAGCGACCGCCGAAGCGCTGGAAGCTATTGGTGCCGCCAACCCAGATGGGGAATTGAGCAAACTGGTCGATGCCATCATGGGCGGGCAACCGGGCCGTGTGGGGGCAGAAATTGCCCGGCTCGGCCAATCGGGCATTGCAGGGATTCCGGTGCTGCGCGCGTTGTTCCGTCGCCTCATTCTCTTGGCAGCATTGCGGCGCGATATTGATGGTGGGATGTCTCCTGCCGCCGCGGTCGAAGCGCGTGGCAAGGCGATTTTCTTTAAGGAGAAACCCGCCATCACCGATCAAGCGAGCCGATGGCCCGCCGATCGGCTGGCCGCCCTCGCGGATAAGCTTCTTTCGGCCGAACGCGTGCTCAAAAGCTCTGGCACGGCGGGGGAAATCCTCGCCGAAGCCGAGATGCTCACCATTTCCCGCTTCGCCGCCCGCCGCCGCTAAGCCCATAAAAAAGCCCGCCCCGGATTGGCCGGAGCGGGCGTTTTTCTGACATGGATCAGACGCTTAGAAGGTCCGGCGTAGCGTGACGCCATAGGTGCGTGGTTCGCCCAAGAACAAACCGTAAAGCTGCGTTGAGGCAGCGGCGAAGCCGCGGCTGACGCCATTGGTTGATCCACTGCCCTGAAGCGGCATGTCAAAGGCGATCTGCTGATAATCAACATTGAACAGGTTCTGCGCCCAAGCTTCAATCGCCCAGCCCTTATCCCCATTGTTGAGGCCAATGCGCGCATTGACGAGCGCATAGCCATCCTGCACCTTTTCAAGGTCGAGATCAGACCCGGTGTTAAGGTCGCTGGTGTAGCGGAAATCAAGATAGGCCAGACCCTTCAGCCCCGACGTGCCAATATCCGGTGCCCAGCTCAGCGCGCCGGTTGCCACATATTTTGTAGCGTTGGAGAGGCGCGCGCCCGGCAATTGGAAGAAAGCGGGCGATAAGGACCCGGTTGTGTTGGTCAGGTTCTTATTGCCGATCAAATTATCGCCATAGCGCGTATCGGCATAGGTCAGGCCAAGGTTGATCGAGACATTACGCGCTGGGCGCAGAGCGGCTTCAAGCTCAATCCCTTTCGAGATCACGCCGCTCTTTTCCTTGCCTGTGCACGCGCTATTGCCCGTAATGGCATCCACATCCGACCCATCGCCGCCGGCGAGCGTCGAGCAGCCCTGCACATTTTCAACGACGAAGTTCACGCCGTTAAAGGTGTTGAGCTGGAAGTTATCGAACTTCTGGTAAAAGGCGGCGACATTCACATCGATGCCGCGACCATCATATTTCAGGCCGATTTCATAAGCGTCGACCATTTCCGGCTTAAACTGCAAGGCGTTGGTGTCGAACACCGTGCCATCAATCGCACGGTTGCCATTACTGTTGCCCGTGCGGCCGAGGCGATAAAGGCTGTTGCGGTCCAAGTTAAACCCACCCGCCTTATAGCCGCGTGAGAAGCTGGCATAGGTCAACACATCGTCGTCCGGCTTAAAGCTGATGACGCCCGTTCCTGTAAATTCATCTTCCTTCCGGACAGAGTCATTCTGGGCAAGACGCCCATTGGGAACCGATGGAATGATACAGGCAAGCTGGCCCGCGCCATAAAGCGGATTGGTCGTCGGCAGCGCGGACAAGGTCCGGCACATCACATTGTTATCGACAAAGCTTGCGTCGAGCGTCTTCTTCTCATTGGTGTAACGCACGCCCAAGGTGAGGGTCAGGACATCGGTGACGGCAAAGCTATTGTGCGTGAAGAACGCATAATTGCGGCTCGTCTGACGGTATGCGTCGGTGATCTGAACGCCGTTGAGCGTCAAAGGCGCCGTCGGGCTTAACAACGACCCTATGGCGGCATAGCCGGGGAAGGTCGGGCTGCTGAGCCGCGAAATCGCATCGGCATAGCGGGTATAATCGGCGCCAAAGGCGAGATTATCGTTGAGCGTCAGGATTTCATTGGCGAAATAGCCGCCAACCAACCAGTCCAGCTTATCGTCCAGCGCATTGCCCTGAAGCCGCACTTCCTGCGTGAAGGTGGAGAATTTCTGATTGGCCGTGCCATCATCTTCACGATGCAAAATGTCGAGATTGTTGAAATCGGCATCCTGCCCGCGCAGCCAGCGCCAGTTGCGATAGGCGGTGATCGCGGTCAGCTTGGCGGCCCCCAAATCATAATTGGCTTCGCCCGAAACGCCCCAATCGCGCACATCCCCGCGATAGGATTGGCCCGGCGTGATTGACACTTTGCGGGTGAAGGGCGTGTCGTTGATCGTGCCGCCCAGCGCCCGGAGGGTCGCGGCAATCGGGTTGGCCGACCGATTAATCGTGCCGCCCGCGCCCGCTGTTACCAGCGAGGCCGGGTAATAAGGCGCGGCACAGCATTCTTCAGCGCGGTCCGAATAGTCGGCAATGAGGCGTAGGGAAAAATCATTGTTCGGTTCAAACAACATCTGCCCGCGCAGCATATAGCGATCGCGATTATTAACCGTGCGGCCGGACGTCACATCCGTCAAAAAGCCATCGCGCTTTGAATAGACACCATCGAGGCGGGCCGAAATCGTGTCTGACACCGGCCCAGTAAGGCCGCCCACAAGGCGTTGTGCGTTATAGTTTCCGTATGTCGCCTCCAACATGCCACCAAGCTCAGAGGATGGCCGCGCCGTAATGACATGGATAAGGCCCGCCGAGGCGTTGCGGCCAAAAAGCGTGCCCTGCGGACCGCGCAGAACCTCAATCCGGTCAATTGCACCCAACTCCGTCAGGCCAACACCAGCGCGGTTCCGATACACGCCATCGACAAAGGTCGCGACCGAGCTTTCAAGGCCGGGATTATCGCCAACCGTCCCGATGCCGCGAATGCGCGCACCACCGCCTGCCGCTTCGGACGAGGTGGAGGAGACGAGAAGCGAGGGCGACAGCTGGTTCAACTGGCGAATATCGGATGCGCCAGAGCGCGCCAATGTTTCCGCCGTGACAGCCGAGACAGCCAAGGGCACATCCGCCAGCTGCTGTTCGCGGCGGGTGGCGGTGACAATGATTTCGGCTTCTTCCAAGCCTGCATCCTGAGGCGGCATGTCTTGGGCGAAGGCAGGGGTCGACAGCGCGGCGAAGGCTGCCGACGCAAGAAGAATAGAACGAGTCATATGTGACATCCTCTAAAGGGGGGTTGATGATGAATATTATGTTTTGATTGCGCCTAGCTAATATCGCCATGGACTCGCGGCTAGACCCCGGTACAAGGCCCGTTCAATTTCATCGCAAAATGGTGCTTTTTTGCAACAGGTTCGGTTGCAACATAAACCATGCTGCGCACAAAAAAGGCGGCCAGACACTGCCTAGCCGCCTGTTTTTGATTATATGGGCTGCCTTATTTGGGCGCGAGCACCATCAGCATCTGGCGGCCTTCCATGCGGGGATATTGCTCAATCTTGGCAACGTCCGCCACATCTTCCTGCACCCGCTGCAACAGCTTCATGCCCAATTGGCCATGCGCCAATTCACGACCGCGAAAGCGTAGGGTGATTTTCACCTTATCGCCTTCGTCGATGAACTTGTTCACCGCGCGCATTTTCACGTCATAATCATGATCATCGATATTGGGACGCATCTTGATCTCTTTGATCTCCTGCGTCTTTTGCGATTTCCGCGCGGCATTGGCCTTTTTCTGGGCCTCATATTTGAACTTGCCGATATCGAGAAACTTGGCGACGGGCGGATCGGCGTTGGGCGAAATCTCAACCAAGTCGAGACCGACCTCGGCCGCCTGATCAATGGCTTCGCGGGTGTACATCACGCCCAGATTTTCGCCATTTTCATCGATCACGCGCACCTTGGGGGACGTGATAAACTGGTTAAACCGGGGGCCGTTCATCGGCGCGGGGCCGGGGCCCATGGGTCGCCGGGGGGTTAAGGGTGGGATAAGCGTGTCTCCATATCTCGTCGCAATTCGGATCGCGATCTATCGTGAATCTCTGCGTTCGGGAAGCAAAAACCGCGATCAACTGCGCCTTTCCCTTAACCCTGTGGCCAAAGCGTGTCACTCGAAAAGCCGTTATCCCGCCTTATAGGGATCGCAGCGCCTCTGCCGGGCGCGCGCGAAGGACCGGAATGGCCCCGATCAGACCAAGCGCCAGCGTGCCCAATCCGCCCGCAGCGACGGTCGCAATGACAAGCGGCCAATCCGGAGTCCAATCCAGATCAAATATCCGGGTGGTCAGCAGCCACCCCGCCAAACTGCCGAGCCCTAGCGCGATGACCGAGAGCAACAGGGCGAGCACGGCATATTCCAGCGCCTGCACCAGCAAGATCTGGCCGCGCGTTGCACCCAGCAGTTTGAGCAGCACGGCATCATAGCTGCGCGTCCGCCGGGCCGCTGAAATCGTGCCGACTAAAACAGCGATCCCCGCGACAACCGCAACCGACGCAGCCGCGGCAATAGCCTTTGCCAACTGATTGAGAAGCGTGCCCACTTCGGTGATGACATCCTTCACCCGAACCATCGTGACGGCAGGAAAGCCGGCGGAGACCGCGCGGCTCATGGCGGGTTCATGGCGTGGATCTGCGGCAATGGTGGACGCCAAAGTGTAAGGAGCCGACTCCAAGGCCGCCCGGTTGAACACCAGCACATAGTTAAAGCCTAGCGTGTCCCAATTCACTTCTCGGAAGGAGGCGATGCGCGCGGCAATCTCCACGCCCAGAACAGAAATCGTAATTGGATCGCCAATTTTAAGGCCAATGGATTTGGCCGCCCGCTCATCCATCGAGACAAGCGGCGGCCCCGCATAATCAGCGGGCCACCATGCGCCTGCTGTCAGGCGACTCCCCTCTGGCAGCGTATCGGCAAAGGTCAGGCCTCGATCGCCGCGCAGAAACCACGCTTCTTCTGGGATGTCTTTCATATCGGCAACACGCTTGCCCGCGACCTCAACGACTGGGCCGCGCAAGGCGGGAACGGTCTTGATCTGCGCCTTGGGATCAATCGCCTTGATCGTGTCGATAAAGCGCTGCTGATCCTCCTTGGCAATATCAAGCGCGAAGAAGCTGGGCGCTCTTTTGGGAATGGTGCTTTCAATCTGCGCATTCAGGCTGGTCTGGATGACGGCCAGGGTCGCAAACAAAGTGAGGCCAAGGCCAAGGGCAACCACAAGCCGCCCCGTCTGCGCACCCGGCCGATGCAGATTGGCAATGGCCAGACGCAGCAGCGGCGATTGGGGTCGGGGGAGCCGCGCTGCGCCCTTGGAAATGGCGATCCCCAGCAGTGTCAGCAGCAAGAGCAAAGCGACCACGCTCACCACAAAGCCCGCGGCAAAAATCGGCTCCCGCGCCGACGCAATAGCAAGGCCGGCAATGCCCAAGGCCAAGAGCGCACAGGCAATCATCACCGGGCGGGGTGGCCGGGATGCCCCTTCCACCCCCGTGCGAAACAAATGCGCGACCGTGACAGAACGGGCGCGCGCCAAGGGAGCCAGCGCGAACAACACCGCGACGAGCACGCCATAAAGCGCAGCCAGCGCCAAGGGCATAGGATAGGCCTGAAGCTGGGGCGGCACGGGCAGGGCATCCCCCGCGAGCGCCACAACGGCAAAGGGAACAAGCGCGCCGACCGCCAGACCTGCCGCAATGGCAACCAGCGCCACAATCAGAATCTGCGCCAGATAGAGCTGAAAAATCGTGTGGCTATCCGCCCCCAAGACCTTGAAGGTCGCAATGCTGGTCCGCTTACCCTCCAGCCAAGAGGCAACCCCATTGCCCACGCCAATCCCGGCAATGGCAAGTGCGGTCAGCCCGACAAGGCTCAAAAACTGGCCAAGCCGTTCGACAAAACGGCGCGTGCCCGGTGCGCCATTGCTGCGGTCACGGACTTCCCAGCCTGCTTCGCGAAAGCGGCTGGTGATTGATTTTGCGGCAGCCTCGGGCGATGCGCCGGGGGGCAGTTTCACCCGATAGCTTGCCGAAAACAAACTGCCCGGCTGCACCAATTTGGTCGCCGCCAGCCCCTGTTGATCCACCAATATGGCGGGGCCAAAGGTAAAGCCGCTGCCCGCCCGATCGGGTTCTTCGGCAATGATACCCATCACCCGAAATTGCGCTTCCCCCACGCGAACAATGCTGCCCACGCGCAGGCCCAGCTTATCGGCAAGGCCGGATGCAATGGCGGCCTCCAAGCCGGAAGGGCGCGCCGCCAACGCCCCTTGTTCAAGCCGCAACGCGCCATAAAGCGGATAGGCCTGATCCACGCCCTTGAGTTCCGCCAGAACCGCGCGGCTATTATCGGGAAGGGCGGCCATGGCGCGCATGCGCACCACCTCAGACACGCGACCTAGCCGGTCAATCGCCTGCCGTTCTTCCGGGGCGGCGGTGCGTTGCGCCAGTTCAAACTGAACATCGCCCCCCAAAAGCAGCTGCCCGCGATCCGCGAGCCCGCCCAGAATGGCGCTGGATAAGCTGCCAATGCCCGCCAGCGCCGCGACCCCCAGAAACAGGCAGATGGCAAGCAGGCGCAAGCCCGCGCGCGACCCGCGCAAATCCCGAAGGGCAAGGTGCCAGATACGGTTCACTTGGTCTTGGCAATCCAGGCTTTGACTTGGTCCTCAAGCATATCGAGGGGGACTGGCCCATCTTTCAGAATGACATCGTGAAAGGCGCGATAATCAAATTTCGGGCCCAATTCCTTTTGCGCCAGATCGCGCAATGCGCTGATCTTCAGGCGGCCGACCATATAGGCGGTCGCTTGGCCCGGATAGACGACATAGCGCTCAATGGCTTTGACGATGCCGCCGGGGGCGTCGGCCGAATTATCCTTCACATATTGGATCGCCTGTTCACGCGTCCATTTTTTGTGATGTAGGCCGCTATCGACCACCAGCCGGATGGCGCGGTGCAGCTCCAGCTGGAGGCGACCAAAATCCCGATAGGGATCGGGGTAAAGCCCCATGTCCTTGGCGAGCTTTTCGGAATAGAGGCCCCAGCCCTCTGTATAGGCGGTAAAGCCTCCAAAGCGGCGGAAGGGCGGCACATTGGTCAGCTCGGTCTGGATGGTGCGCTGCAGGTGATGGCCCGGCAGACCTTCATGATAGAAAAGCGCATCGACCTCGACGAGCGGCATATCCGCCATGTCATAGAGATTCGCATAATAGGTGCCGGGGCGCGTGCCGTCTGGCGACGGGCCTTGGTAAAAGGCTTTGCCCGCCGATTTTTCGCGGAATGGCTCGACCCGTTTCACAACCAACGGGGCCTTGGGCAAGATGCCGAAATATTGCGGCAAGAGGGCCGTGACCTGCTGCTTGGCCTTTTCGGTTTCCGACAGATAAAGCGCGCGTCCCTCTTCCGTATTGGGCGCATAAAAACGCTGATCGGTGCGGATGAAGGCAAAAAAGTCCTGCAGGCTGCCCTGAAATCCGGTCTTCGCCATAATTTCGCGCATTTCGCCATGGATGCGCGCAACTTGGGCAAGGCCGAGCGCATGGATTTGATCGCCATTCAGGTCGGTCGTGGTGTAGTTTTTGAGCAGCTGGGCATAATAGCCCGCGCCATCTTTGAACCGCCACACGCCATCTTCGGTTCCCGCCATCGCCTGCTGACGCTCCATTTCTGCGACCAGTTCGGCATAGGCGGGCTTTACAGATGTCAGCAGCGCGTCGGTCGCCTGTTGCAGCAGCGCGGCTTTGTCCGCATCGGTCAGACCCAGCTTTTCAATCTTCCCCTTAATGTCGGCATAAAGCGGCGCGTCGACATTGGTCTTGGTGAAGGGGAAGCCGGCAACAACATTTTTCGCGTCGTTAATGACATAGGGGTAAACCCATTTGGGCGGCATAATGCCCTTGTCCGCCCGCGCTTTGGACTGGGCAATGGCCTGCCGCAGGCCCGGGCCCATGCCGTTTAGGCGGCTGATATAAGCCTGGGCGTCGGCCTTTGATGTGACGCGGTGGATGTTGATCAGAAAGGCGGGCAGCTGGCTTTGTGCGCCATTCATCTGGTCAAACACATAGCCATAATCGCGGTAGCGATAGGAATCGGCGGAGCGCGCGACCTTTTTCTCAAACAGTCGATAGGATAGGAGGCTATCGGGGCTCAGCTTGGCCGGGTCAAAGCGGCGGCGCATCTCGGCAAGGGCCGCCTGATCGGCCTTCAAATCTTCTGCTTCCGCCGCATCGCTGAAATCATCCCATTTGCCATAATCGGCATCAACAATGCCCCGGTAAGATTTGGCGAGCGGGGAGCGGGCGAGTTCTGCTGCATCATAATCGGCAAAAAATTTGGCGAGCGCTGCATCTTGCGCGTCAGCCGTTGCCGGGATTTGGGCCGGAGCCGTCGCCGGCGCGGGCGCGGCCAAAAGAGGCGCGGCAGTCGCGGCAGATAGTATAAGGGCAAGGATGGAACGGCGCATAACTAGTCTCCCGATTTTTGGTCTATTTTTTGATTTAATTGCGGCAATTGTCTGCTGCGGTCTGGCTCGATCCAGTGTCTGACACAATTTGGCCATCGCGCATGTCAATCACACGCGCGCACCGGGCAGCAAGGGCCGCGTCATGGGTGATGACGAACAGCGTGGCTCCGCTGTCTTTTTGGCGGGCAAAGAGCAAATCCATAATCTGCGTGCCGGTGGTGACATCCAAATTGCCGGTCGGTTCATCGGCAAAGAGCAGCATCGGTTGCGGCGCCAGCGCACGCGCAATGGCGACGCGTTGCTGCTCCCCGCCGGAAAGTTGAACCGGATAATGGCCGGTGCGCGCGGCCAAGCCAACGCGCTCTAATTCTGCCCGGGCGCGCCCAAATGGGTCATCAAGCCCGGCCAATTCCATCGGCACCGCCACATTTTCCAGCGCGGTCATGGTCGGCAGCAAGTGAAAGGCCTGCAAGATAATGCCTATCCGGCCGCGGCGCGCGCGGGCCAGCGCATCTTCGTCGCTCTGTCCAAAATCAACGCCATCAATGATGATCTCGCCGCCGCTTGCACGCTCCAGCCCAGCCAGCACCGCCATGAGGGAGGATTTGCCAGAACCAGATGGGCCGAGCAGCGCCACCGTTTCCCCCTTGGAAACGGTGAGGTCGATACCTTTCAGAATCGCAACCTCGGCCTCCCCTGACCCCAGGGAGAGGGTGACATTGCGGGCCTGCATGATGATATGGGACGAAGAGTCGGTCGATTGCGTCGGCACAAGGGAGCTTTCAAATGAAGCGGTTTGCACAATATGGGTTGGGTTTGGCTTTATTCCAAGCTCTGCTTTTGGTCATGGCATCACCAGCGCAAGCGCGGGAGGTTTTGGTCCTCGCTTTTGGCGATAGTTTGAGCGCAGGCTATGGTTTGAAGCCGCAAGACTCCTTTCCCGCGCAGTTGCAAACCGCCCTGCGCAAACAGGGCGTGGCGGCGCGCGTGCACAATGGGGGGGTGTCAGGCGATACGACCTCGGCGGGCCGCGGGCGGCTGGGTTGGGTGCTGACGGGATTAAAGGCAAAACCCGACCTCGTCATATTGGAATTGGGCGCCAATGATATGCTGCGCGGTCAGCCCCCCGCTTTGGCACGGACCAATTTGGATGCGATGATTGCCGATCTAAAGCGTCGCAAAATCCCCGTTTTGCTGGCAGGTATGAAAGCATCTTATAATCTGGATCGACGCTATCGCGCGGAATTTGATGGAATCTACCCGTTGCTCGCGCGCAAGCACGGCGTTCGGCTCTATCCCTTTTTCATGGATGGGGTGGCGGGCAACCGGGCTTTGCTCTTGCCAGATCAAATGCACCCCAATGCCAAAGGTGTCGCGGTGATTGTGAGACGCATCCTGCCCAGCGTGAAGGCATCGCTCAGCCGTTAGGAAAAACTAAGCCTTTTCCAGCGTGCATTGCAACGGGTGTTGATTTTGCCGAGCATAATCAATGACCTGATTCACTTTGGTTTCGGCGACTTCATAGGTGAAGGTGCCACATACCCCGACACCTTTTTGGTGGACGTGCAACATCACGCGCGTGGCCTGTTCCAAATCCATTTTGAAAAAGCGTTGCAGCGTGTGGATGACAAATTCCATCGGCGTATAATCGTCATTGAGCATGAGGACGCGATAGGGCTGCGGCTTTTTGGTCTTGTCACGCGTCTTGGTCGCAACGCCAAGGCCGGTTCCGCTGCCTGTGCCATCCTTACCGGGGCTATCTGACATAATGATCCGCATGACTGAGCAACGATATAGGATTTTGGAGACCAAGGGCAAGCGGAGCCTGATCGGGCCGCTGGCAAAAAAGGGCCGCCCGACGGTTCGGACGGCCCCTTTTCGAAGAGTGGCTCTCGCAATTAGGCCGCGAACTGCGACTTCACCTTGTCAGCGGCCGCCGCATAGCGGTTCTGAACCGGCTGCGCGATTTCACCCGCAAGCTTCAGATAGAATTCGGTCGATTTCGAGAAGTCGGCAATTGCTGCATCAAATTGCGCGCGCAGATACTCTGCTTGAACAGACATGAAATCGGTGGGCGATTTAACAGCCGCAAGAGCTTTGGTGTGCGCGGTTGCGTCTTCCCAACGCTTCTTGGCAATTTCTGCGCTGTGCGTGGCGACGTCCTGCATGCCCTTGGCCGCAAGTTTGCCCGATTCAACAACAGCTTCCAAATTTGCCTTGTGAAACTCGGTTGCGTCTTGGGTCAAAGCGCCTGACTTCTCAAAAGCCGCCTTGGCTTTGGTCGTCGCATCTTTGAGCATTTCTGCAGCCTTGGCGCCAATATCTGCAAGGGCGGGCGTCACTGTGTCTTTGGTCATCGTCACAATCCTTTCATCCGCAGCAGCAGCTGCGACTAAATTGGGTTCACCAAATTTGGCAGGCGTCGGGGAGGTCGCCTTGCGCTTTGCTTTTGTAGCTTCACTCATGCTGAGCATCTCACGCTTATGTTGCGATGCACAATAAGCGTGGTTGAAGCGGATTTCAAGGATTTTTTGTGCAGTGCAACATTAACCTATGTGCACGATGCCCTTCTCAAGGAAAATCAGCGCATTGGCCGCATATAAAGATATTCATCATCCCGATGATTGCCGACCATGAAATAGGTGTCGCCGACCCAGCGAAAGCCATTGCGCTGATAGAATCGATGCCCCTTGGCATTTTCAGACCAGACCGACAGCACAATTTCATCCGCCTGCCGCGCCGACGCTTCTGCGATCGCCCAGTCCATCAGCGCCTGTCCGACGCCAGACCCATGATAGGCCTCAAAAACATAAAGCTGTTTCAGCTCAATCGCGCGATTGGGGCCAGAGTCATAATCGAGCGTCATGTCGAGACCCATTTTGCAATAGCCGATCAGCGCGCCGGCCTCTTCCGCCACGCGCATGACAAAACGGTCGCTCGATAATTGCGCGGCGACCGCGCGCGCATCATAGCTGGTGCGGAGAAAATAGCTCAGATCCTCTGGCGCATAGAGATGGCCAAAGGTTTCGACAAAAGTCTCGCGACCCAAAGCCGCGAGCGCCGCGGCCTCGTCTCGCCGCGGCGCCCGATAGGTGATCATGAAACTGTCTTAGCCCTTGGGATAGGTCAGTTGCTCAAACCGATCCAGATGCCAGTCCGCCGAACCGAACTGCCCCTCAATCATGGTTGCGCGCTTGAAGTAATGGCCGATTGCCAATTCTTGCGTGATACCAATACCACCATGGGTTTGCACGGCATTTTGTCCGACAAATTTTGCCGACCGGGCAACCTTCGCCTTGGCCAAGCTGACGGCGGCTTTCCGCTCGTCCGCGGGAAGGTCGAGCTTCAGCGTGCCCATCAACGTCATCGACATAATCTGTTCGGCTTCTAGGAACATGTCCGCCATGCGGTGCTGAAGCACTTGGAAGCGGCCAATGGGCTGGCCAAATTGCTGACGCTGCTTTGAATAATCGAGCGTGCCTTCGTGCAGCTTGCGCGTCACGCCGCACGCTTCGGCGCACACCGCCATCGTTGCTTCATCAACGATCTGTTCAATCAAATCGATGCCACCGGGCAAATGCGCGTCCGCTGGAATAGAGACATTCTCAAAATAGATTTCCGACGCACGGAAACCATCCACCGTCGGATAATCCCGACGCGTAATCCCGGGCAGGTTGGCATCGATCAGGAACAGCTCCACGCCATTGCGCTCCCGCTGACCACCGCCGGTGCGGGCAGTGACGAGCAGATGCGTCGCCCAAGGGGCTGCATAGACAACCGCCTTATGCCCATTGAGCACAAAGCCGGCCCCTTCCTTCTTCGCAATTGTCGTCAGATTGGCGAGGTCATAGCGCCCCTGCGGTTCGGCATAGGCAAAGCCGATGATCACATTGCCGCCGATGATTTCAGGGATAACCGCATCGGCAAGCGCACCGCCCGCTGCTTTGAGCGCGCCGCCGCCAATCACGACCGTCTGCAGATAGGGCTCAATCGCGATGACCTTGCCCAATTCTTCCATCATGATCATGTTTTCCAAAGCGCCGCCGCCAAGGCCGCCTTGCTCTTCGGAAAAAGGGGCGGACAAAATGCCCAGCTCAGTCGCAAGCGCGCGCCAAATGCCAGGATCGCGGCCATCGGCGCTGGCGATCATCTTTTTGCGCGTTTCAAAATCATAGGTGTCAGCAAGGAAACGGGCGAGCGTATCGCGCAGCATGTCCTGCGTGTCGGTATAGTTAAAATCCATCTTAATGTCCTCTCCCCGGCGCATCGCCGGGCCGGTTCCTGCAAAAGGTGGGTGCGCTGCCGCGCGGCAGCCGCGCACCCCCGTTTTGGTTCAGCTTATCAGAGCCCCAGCACCATCTTCGCGATGATGTTGCGCTGAATTTCATTCGACCCGCCATAGATGGTCGTCTTGCGGGTGTTGAAATAGGTTGGCGCGGTGCGGCTTGCATAATCCGGGCCAATCGGGTGTTCATTATCACCTTCGCCAAAGCCGCGGAAATATGGCGCGCCATAATGGCCGGCCGCCTCCAGTGCGAGTTCGGTGATGCGCTGCTGAATTTCCGAACCCTTAATCTTGAGCAAGCTCGATTCCGGCCCCGGGCCCTTACCGGCGGCTTCGCCTGCCAGCGTGCGCAATTCGGTAAATTCAAGCGCGGTCAGATCCATTTCCAGCTCGGCCACCTTGCGGCGGAAAAACGGGTTCAACAGCAAAGGACGATCCCCATCGGTTTCGCTCAGCGCGATCGACTTGATCTTCTCAACACCGCGCTTGGAAGCGGCGACACCCGCAATCCCCGTGCGCTCATGCGCAAGGAGGAACTTGGCGCAGGTCCAGCCCTTATCTTCTTCATAGACACGGTTTTCGACCGGAACGCGCACGTCCTCCAGCCAAACTTCGTTCACTTCATGCTCACCACCCAAGGTGATGATCGGACGCACGGTCACGCCCGGCGACTTCATGTCGATGAGCAGGAAGCTAATGCCTTCCTGCTGCTTGGCGTCCGTATTGGTGCGCACAAGGAAGAAGCCCCAATCGGCATGCTGGGCCATGGTCGTCCAGGTCTTTTGACCATTGACGACATAGTGATCGCCATCGCGGACCGCGCGGGTGCGCAGGGACGCAAGGTCAGAGCCCGAACCGGGTTCGGAATAGCCCTGACACCACCAATCCTCACCCGACAGGATTCGGGGCAGGAACTTGGCCTTCTGCTCTGGCGTACCAAAGGTGTAAATCACGGGGCCAACCATGGTCAGACCAAAAGGCATCAAGCGGATGCAATCGGCCCGGGCGGTTTCTTCCGACCAGATATAGCGCTGCGTGGCGGTCCAGCCCGTGCCACCATATTCAACCGGCCAAGCCGGGGCGACCCAACCCTTTTTGTACAGGACGCGGTGCCAGCTCAGGAAATCATCTTTGGAGAGCTCATCGCCCTCATCCTGCTTGCCGCGCAAATTGGCGGGGTAGTTTTCTGCAATGAAGGTGCGCACTTCCTGCTGGAAGGCCAATTCTTCTGGGCTGAATTCAAGATTCATGGGTGAGTCTCCGGTTTACCCTCTCGTGGCGCGTGGGATAGGAAGAGTTTACGTTAACGTCAATCGCCCTAAGGGCTATAATGGTCCGATTATCCGATCAGGCCGCACGAACGGCCATGCGCGGGTCAGCGGCTGCCGATAGGAGCCGCTTTTCCAATGCTGCAAGCCGGGTTGGGTTTTCAATCTTGTCATTGGTGAGATCAGTCACATAGAAAATATCGACCGCCCGCTCCCCATAGGTTGCAATATGGGCGGAATGGATTGTCACCCGTTCTTCAAACAGGGCGCATGCCAGATCATAAAGCAGCGCCGGGCGATCGCGGGCATTGGCCTCAATCACCGTGAAGCGGTTAGAGGCGCGATTGTCGATCAGGATATTGGGCGCAATCTCAAATGCCTCTGCCCGCGCCCGCGAAAGGGGCCGTGCCGCGAGCTTTTCAACCAGCTTTGCCCGGTTGGCCAACGCCTCTTCAATGGCCTGTTCGATTCGTTGGAGCTGGTGCGGATCATCAAAAAGCCGGCCCAGCGGATCCTGCACCAGAAAATTATCAAGCGCCATGCCATCGCGGGTCGTGTGGATGCGGGCATCAATGATGCTGCCACCGGCCAGATGGATGCCGCCTGCAATGCGATAGAAAAGGCCCGGATGATCGGCGGCATAGACGGTTACAAGTGTCGCCCCGCGTGAAGGGTAGACGGTTGCCGAAATAGACAGGCTCGCATCACCTGCCGCGGCAACTTGGCGCGCGTTGCTGGCCAGAACATCATCGGGCTCCGCCACCCAATAGGGTTCGGCCAAGCGGCGCGAAAAGGCCGCAAATTTTGTCTTGGACCAGCCCAAGCTGTCTTCAAGCGCTTCCTGCTTGGCCCGCACTCGGTCAGCCCTGCCGCGCTGTTTATGCCCCAGTCGCAGCACCTCTTCGGCCGAATCAAACAGGTCCGTTAGCAATTGCCGCTTCCAGCTGTTCCAGACACCGGGGCCGACAGCCCGAATGTCGACCACAGTCAGCACCAACAACAGGCGCAACCGCTCTGGCGATTGGACGGTCTCGGCAAAATCCAGGACCGTCTTAAAGTCAGACAAGTCGCGCTTAAAGGCGGTGGCCGACATCAATAAATGGTGGCGCACCAGCCAAGCAACGGTTTCGCTTTCTGCGGGCGTCAGGCCCAGCCGGGGGCAGAGCTTCAAGGCAACCTCGGCCCCCAAAACGCTGTGATCGCCGCCCCGGCCCTTGGCAATGTCGTGCAGCAAAACGGCGGCGTAGAGAACCCGGCGAGATACCAGCTGACGCACAATGGCGCTGGCCAGCGGATGGTCTTCGCCCAACACACCCTTTTCAATCCGAGACAAAAGACCAATGGCGCGGATCGAATGCTCATCCACCGTATAATGGTGATACATATCAAATTGCATCTGCGCCACGACCCGACCAAAATCGGGGACAAAGCGTCCAAAAACAGTGGCCTCATTCATCCAGCGCAAAACCGTTTCCGGCTGTCGGGGCGATGTTAAAACATCTAGGAATAGCGCATTGGCGCGGGGGTCATTGCGCACCTTGGCATCAATCAACCGGGCATCCCGCGCGGCTGCGCGCATCGCCTGCGGGTGGATTTCCAACCCTTCCACATCCGCCAGAGCAAAAAGCTCTATCAAGCGGACCGGGTCGGCTGCAAAAAAATCATCCGATGGCAACGCCAGCCGCCCACGATCCAGAACAAAGCCGTGGAGCTTTTTCGGGCTGCGGCGAAAACCAGCCAGGCTCGGCAAGGCAAATCTGCGCGCCAGGGTGGCGTGGGTGTCGTCCAGATGGGCCAGAAACAGCGCCGTCAAATCCCCCACCGCTTTTGCGGTGAGGAAATAATGTTGCATGAACCGCTCAACGGCAGACCGGCCGGGCCGGTCATTATAGCGCATCCGCTGGGCAATCTCGCGCTGCACATCAAAGGTCAGCCGCTCTTCGGGCCGCTTGGCAATCAGGTGCAGATGACACCGCACGGCCCACAGAAAATTTTCGGCCTTTTGAAATTGCCGCAGCTCGTCTGACGTCAAAAGCCCCTTATCGACCAGTTCGGCGACCATGTTGACGCGGTAGAGATATTTGCCGATCCAAAAGAGGGTGTGCAGATCCCGCAGCCCGCCCTTGCCTTCTTTCAAATTGGGTTCCACCACATAGCGGCTATCGCCCATACGCTTATGCCGCATATCGCGTTCGGCCAGCTTATCGGTGATGAAACTGCGCGCCGTTCCAGCCACGACATCGGCGGCAAAACGGGCCGAGGCTTCATCATAAAGCGCCTCATCACCCCAGACATAGCGCGATTCCAACATGGCCGTGCGGATCGTCAAATCCTCTTTCGCCATGCGCACCATTTCATCCAGAGAGCGGCTGCTATGGCCAACCTTCAGGCCCAAATCCCAAAGCGTGTAGAGCATGGATTCGATGACCTGCTCTGACCAGCCGGTCTGTTTATAGGGGGTGAGGAAGGCGATATCGACGTCGGACTGGGGGGCCATTTCCCCCCGGCCATAGCCGCCCACCGCAATAAGGGAGATCCGCTCAGCAGCCGTCGGATTGTTCAGCGGGTAAAGCCGTTGCACCGTGAAATCGAAAATCAGGCGCAAGATCTGATCTGTCAAAAAGGCATAGCTGGCCGCCGCCTCTCGTCCCTGTGTCGGGCGCAACGCCAAACGCCGGGCAATCTCATCACGCCCTGCTTCTAATGCCGGACGCAGCAGCTGGACCGAGGCATTACGCAAACTGGCCTGATCATCTCCCTCCAACGCCAAAAGCGCCTCCGACAGGGGCCGACGTTCAATGATCGCGCGGCGTTGGGGCACAAGATGGAAGAGTTGCGGCATAGCAGCCGAATATGGGCGTTTGTTGATCAAGTCACAAGGCGGATTGGCGCTTTGCCCTTTGATCGTTATGCCAACTGCGAGCGATATGACAGAACAGGATCATCTTGAGCACTTGGCCCGAACGGGCATGACGGCGCTTCAGGCGGGGCGCACAGCCGAGGCGCGCGACGCCTTTTTGGCAATTGCCGATGCAGGCCGCGCCACGCCGAAGCTGTGGGCGATCATTGCTGAAACCAGCGAAGCCTTGGGCGATGACGCAACCCAACATCGTGCGCTTGATGCCCTGCTTGTCGAAAACCCACGCGACCTGCTGGCCTTGTGCATGAAGGGGGATTTACTTCTAAAAGCGGGAGATGATCGCGCCGCCATGGGATGGCTGAACAATGCGATCACCCATGCCGCAGCTGCATCGGACCTGCCCCCCGAACTCATCGCGCGGCTCGACCGAGCGCAAGAGGCAGCACATCAGGCCGCCGCCCGATTTGAACGCCACATGCAGGCGCAAGTGGCCGCCGCCACGCCGGGCCTAAACCTCCCCCCAAGGTTTGAAGAATCGCTTGGGATTTTGACGGGCAGGCAGCCGGTTTATCTTCAGCAACCAACAAGCTTTTACTATCCGGGCCTGCCGCAAACCGCCTTTTATGAGTCAGCCGAATTTGATTGGGTGGCAGGATTGGAAGCGGCCTATCCCGCAATCCGGGCAGAGGCAGAGGCGCTGCTCTCCGACCAAAGGGGCGTTGCGCCTTATGTGCAAGCAGACCCTGCGCGCCCCAATCGCGGCCATGCCCTGCTCAATGATGCCCGCTGGAGCGCCTTTCATTTCTATGAAAATGGCCATGCGCTGGCCGATAATATGGCACGATGCCCAGCGACCGCGGCCGCCCTCAGCTCGGCACCCCTCCCCATTATTCAAGACCGCTCCCCCATGGCGCTCTTTTCAATTCTAGACCGACACACCCATATTCCGCCGCACAGCGGGATGCTCAACACGCGGCTGATTTGTCATTTGCCGTTAATTGTTCCGCCGGGATGCCGCCTGCGCGTGGGCAATCATGTCCGTCCGGTGGAAGCCGGCAAGGTCATGATTTTTGACGACAGCATGGAACATGAGGCCTGGAATGACAGCGATGAGATGCGTGTCATCCTGTTGTTCGAAATCTGGCGGCCGGAACTCTCCGCTGAGGAGCGCACCGCGCTGACCGCGCTCTTTGAATCGGTCAGCCTCTATTCTGCATCAGCTGCCTAAGCGCATAAAGCGCCTCTAGAGCCTCGCGCGGGCTCAGCCCGTCGACATCCAGCGCGGACAGGGCATCGCGCAGCGGATCTCGCTCTTCTTCAACCTTGGTTGCGGCAAAAAGGGGCAGATCATCCAACCCAGCGGCCAGACCGCCCGTTGCGTCGCGCCCCGCCTCCAGCTTGTCGAGCACCGCCTTAGCGCGCGCGACGACTTTGGGCGGCAAACCTGCAAGCCGGGCAACGGCAAGGCCATAGCTGCGATCCGCTGGGCCTGTGCCCAGTTCGTGAAGCAACACCAAGTCGCCGCGATATTCGCGCGCGCGCACATGATGGAGGGACAGGGCCGAGAGCTTTTCTGCAAGCCGGGTCAGCTCATGATAATGGGTGGCAAATAGGCAGCGACAGCGATTGGCCTCATGCACCGCCTCCACAACGGCCCAGGCAATAGCAAGGCCATCATAGGTAGATGTACCGCGCCCAACCTCATCCAAAATGATAAAGCTCCGCTCGGTCGCCTGCGCCAAAATCGCCGCGGTCTCGACCATTTCGACCATGAAGGTCGAGCGGCCCCGCGCCAAATTATCCGACGCACCAACGCGGCTGAACAGACGATCGACCAGCCCCAAAGTGACCGATTGGGCGGGCACGAAACAGCCCGATTGGGCCAACACCGCGATCAGCGCATTCTGTCGCAAAAAGGTCGACTTACCCCCCATATTGGGGCCCGTCACAAGCCAGAGGCGCGACTCAGGGGAGAGGTCGCAATCATTGGTGACAAAGCGGCCGCCCTCACGCGCGATGGCAGCTTCCACCACCGGATGGCGGCCCGCCGTCACATCAAATCGCGCATCGGCGACAAAGCTGGGCCGACACCAATCGCCCTCAATCGCGCGATCGGCCAGGGCCGAAGCCACATCCAGCCGCGCCAGCGCATCGGCCGTTGCCGCAATTTGGGGCGCGCTTTCCAGTGCTAAAGCTAAGAGCGTCTCAAGATGCGCCGCCTCTGCTGCGAGCGCGTGGGCACCCGCTTGCGTCACCTTCATCGCCAGCTCATGCAATTCTGGCGCGTTAAAGCGCACCACGCCCGCCAATGTCTGGCGATGGGTAAATCCTGAGTCCGCAGCCATCAGCGGATCGGCAGTCTTGGCCGACACCTCAATATGATAACCAAGGACGTTGTTATGCTTGATTTTCAGGCCCGAAATTCCGGTCTGGTCCCGATAGCGCGCCTCCAGCATCGCCATGGCGCGCCTGCCATCCCCGCCGAGCGAGCGGAGCTCATCCAGCGCAGCATCATAGCCTTCGGCAATATATCCGCCTTGGCTGACCTCTAGGGGGGGGGTGGGGACCAGCGCGCGCGACAAATGATCCACCAGCGCGCCATGCCCGTCCAGCGCCGGAAGAATCTGCTGCATCAAAGGCGGAAGATCCTCCATCCGCGCCAGCCCTTCACGCAGCAAGCGCGCTTCATTCAGGCCATCGCGCACCATGCCCAAGTCACGCGGACCACCGCGTCCAGCCGCCAGCCGCCCCAACGCCCGACCCAAATCGGGAATGGCGCGCAGGCTGGCCCGCAAACGATCGCGCATTGTGCCATGGTCAACAAACCACCCAACCAAATCAAGCCGATCTTCAATCGCCCGCACATTCATGAGCGGGGCTGAGAGGTCAGCCGCCAAAAGGCGCGCGCCAGCGCCCGTCACCGTGCGATCAATAGCATCGAGCAGACTGCCCGCCCGGCTTCCGCCGGTTGCGCGGACAAGTTCCAAACTGTCGCGCGTCGCTGCATCGATCAGCATGTGATCGCTAGACTGCAATCTTACGGGGGGGGACAAGAAGGGCAGGCTGCCTTTCCCCACATGATCGAGATAAGAGAGCAGACCTGCAGCCGCCGCCAATTCTGCCTTTGAAAAATCACCAAAGCCATCGAGCGTGGCGACGCCAAACAAGGCCTTCAGCCGCGCCACACCATCGGCGGGCAGAAACTCTCCCCGGCGGCGCTCTGTGCCCTCTATCTCTGCCCCTTCGGGCACGACAATTTCGGACGGCCCTAGTCGCGCCAATTCTGCGGCCAAGCCGTCTGGCGATGTTTCACAAATTTCAAACCGGCCCGTTGAAATATCTGCGGCGGCCAAGCCCATAGCCGACCCGTGTGGGGCCACCGCCACCAGCCAATTTGCACTGCGTGCCTCCAGCAGCGCCTCTTCGGTCAACGTGCCCGCCGTCACCACGCGCACAATGGCGCGGGCGACCAACGATTTGGATCCTCGGGCCTTGGCCTCCGCCGGGGTCTCAATCTGCTCGGCAATCGCCACGCGAAAGCCGGCGCGAATAAGCCGGGCGAGATAGGCGTCGGCTGCATGCACCGGAACGCCACACATGGGAACAGGCTGGCCCTGATGCTCCCCACGCGCGGTCAGCGCAATGTCGAGCGCCTGTGCAGCGGCTCGAGCATCCTCAAAAAACAGCTCAAAAAAATCGCCCATGCGGTAAAAGAGCAGGCAGTCTCCCGCCTCCTCTTTAAGCGCAAGATATTGCGCCATCATGGGTGTGGCGCCCCCTGCGCCGGCCTGTGTCATAGAAGGGCCGGATAGCGGTGTTTGGCCCATGGGCGCAATCCCTGCTTCCCGTTGCCCAAAGAAGTGCCTAAGGCATGGGCCAAGATTTACGCGACGGGGAAAGAGAAACAATGAGCGACTCTAAGCTGCAATTTTCAAATCGCGAGGCGCTATTTTATCATTCAGCCGGTCGTCCTGGTAAGATTGAAATTATTGCCTCTAAGCCGATGGCGACGCAGCGCGACCTGAGCCTTGCTTATTCTCCCGGCGTGGCCGTACCGGTCAAAGCCATCGCCGAAGATCCCGCAACCGCTTATGACTATACCGCCAAGGGCAATCTGGTCGCTGTTATTTCGAATGGCACGGCGATTTTGGGCTTGGGCAATTTGGGCGCGCTGGCCTCTAAGCCTGTGATGGAAGGCAAAGCTGTGCTGTTCAAGCGCTTCGCCGATGTCGATTCCATCGATATTGAATTAGACACCGAAGATCCCGAAGCCTTTATCAATGCGGTCGCCCTGATGGAGCCAAGCTTTGGCGGCATTAATCTGGAGGATATTGCCGCCCCTGAATGCTTCATCATCGAACAGGCGCTCAAAGAGCGGATGAACATTCCGGTCATGCATGATGACCAGCATGGCACCGCAATTATTACGGCAGCCGGCCTGATCAATGCGCTCTATCTAACGGGCAAGGAGATGAAGAATGTCCGCATCGTCGTAAACGGAGCGGGGGCCGCGGCCATTGCCTGCACCGAACTCGTCAAGGCCGTCGGCGTGCCGCACGACAATATCCTGATGTGCGATTCCAAGGGCGTGATTTATCAAGGCCGCACCGAAGGGATGAACCAGTGGAAGTCCGCCCATGCGGTCAAGACGGATCGTCGATCCTTGGCTGATGCCCTTGATGGCGCAGACGTGTTTCTGGGCCTGTCGGTCAAGGGTGCTGTCACTCCCGACATGGTTCGGTCGATGGCGGATCGCCCGATTATTTTCGCCATGGCCAATCCTGATCCGGAAATTACCCCGCCCGAAGCAAAGGCCGTCCGGTCTGACGTGATCGTGGCTACAGGCCGCTCCGATTATCCCAATCAGGTCAATAATGTGCTGGGCTTCCCCTTCATCTTCCGGGGTGCGCTCGATGTTCGGGCGACAGCCATTAATGACGCGATGAAGATTGCCGCTGCCCATGCTCTGGCAGAACTGGCCCGACAACAGGTGCCAGAAGAAGTGGCAGCAGCCTATGGCGGAACAACGCCCTGCTTTGGCGAAGATTATATCATCCCCGCCCCCTTTGACCCGCGTCTGATGGAAATTGTGCCGGCCGCAGTTGCACAAGCCGCAATGGATTCAGGCGTAGCGACCCGGCCCATCCTCGACATGGCAAGCTACCGCACTTCATTGCGGGCGCGCATGAACCCGACCACGGGCGTGCTGACCATGGCCTATGAAAATGCCCGCGCCCATCCCAAGCGCGTTGTCTTTGCCGAAGCCGAGGAAGAAGTTGTCCTGCGCGCCGCCATTGCCTTTCGCGATGGCGGCTGCGGCACCCCGGTTCTGGTCGGCCGCGACAGCGTGCGCGATCAATTGGCCGCCCTTGGTGTTGAAGATCCGGAGAGCTTTGAGCTGCACAATAGCCGCAACTCCCCTCTCGTCCCGCACATGGTCGACATGCTCTATGAGCGGCTGCAACGCCGGGGCTATCTGCGCCGCGATTGCGAGCGGATCGTCAATCAAGATCGCAACGTCTTTTCTTCCCTGTTGCTGAAAATGGGCGAGGCCGATGCTGTCATCACGGGCGTCACGCGCGGCTTTGGCCAGACGCTGAGCGAAGTGCGCCGTGTCATTGATCCCGCACCGGGCATGACGCCTTTTGGCATGCACATTGTGGTTGGGCAGCACCACACGGTGTTCCTCGCAGATACCACGGTCAATGAACGGCCATCGGCAGAGGAAATGGCCGATATTGCTGAAGCAAGCGCTGCCGTTGCCCGCCGCATGGGCCAAGAGCCGCGTGTTGCCTTTTTATCCTATTCCAACTTTGGCAATCCGCGCGGAACCTGGCTCGACCCGATCCGAGACGCTGTTGCCATTCTCGATGCGCGCGGCGTCAGCTTTGAATATGAAGGCGAAATGTCGCCCGATGTCGCTCTCAACCCGCGTATGGCCGCAGCCTATCCGTTCAGCCGTTTATCCGGCCCGGCCAATGTGCTGGTGATGCCCGGCCTGCAAGCCGCTAATATCTCAGCCAAGTTGCTGCGCGAGCTTGGGGGTGATTCGATGATTGGCCCGATCCTGATCGGAATGGAAAAGCCAGTGCAGGTCGCCCCCATGGTGTCGACTGCATCAGAATTGGTCACGCTCGCCGTGCTCGCTGCCAGCGGCATCGCGCGATAAGGATTTGGCCATCCCGAACATGGTTCGGGGTGGCCTCACTCTTAAATCTGCCAGACCTTAATTCGGGTTATCAGCGGTTCCGCCGGATTCGCCAACTGAGCCGACTTGGCCGATATTGCCGAACAATTCTTGGAGGAAGCTGCGCTCACGCCCCAGCGTCTGCGTTTTCTTGCCCGTTGGATCAATTTTGGCAATTTGCTCTGTCCCGCGGCGCTCAACAGAGGTCACATTGCCGGATTCGTCAAAGCGAATGCGCATCGCCATCTGCTCAGAGGCTTTCGGTGTATTGAACGCATATTGGCGCGTATTGCGCGAAAAATAATAATAATCCTGCGCCCCATATTGGCTGACCCAGGTTGGACGGCCCAGCGTCTTTTCGACGGAGTCGCGATTATCCACACCCGGCTGGATCGCATCCGCCAAAGTTGGATCCGTAATATAGCCCTGATGGCCCACAATGCGGGTGCACCCAGACGCAGTCAATGCGAGGGCGACAAGCGCGAGGGCAGAGACAATTTTCCGGTTCATGCACGACAACCTTTCCATGGTGCGACCTGACCCCTTGCTGAATGGGCCGTAACCCCCAATATGCCGGGAGCCGAAGAACAACAACCCAATAGGAAGATAAGCATGGCGCTGAAACTGCTGAAATCGCTTTTTGCCCGCAATAAAGGGCGAGATGCGCTCGCGCCGCTCTATCGCGCTGTCGTCGCCGAGGCGCGCCAACCCCATTGGTATCGAGACGGCAAAGTCGCCGACACGATGGATGGCCGCTTTGAAATGGTCGCCGCATTGACAGCACTTGCCATTGTCCGACTGGATGCAGCGGGCGCAGATGGGCGCGTCCCCGCCGTCATGCTGACCGAGATTTTCGTTGACGATATGGATGGCCAGCTTCGGCAAGAAGGCGTGGGCGACATTGTTGTGGGCAAGCATATTGGCCGGATGATGGCCGCCCTTGGCGGCCGCATGGAGGCGTATCGCACGGGTCTGAACGAGGGTGGTCTGGAAGAGGCGCTGGTCCGCAACCTCTATCGCACCGAACATCCGGGCGACACAGCGCTTGCCCATGGCGCGGCCAGCCTGCGCGCCTTTTGGCAGCGTCTGGAGGCAAGCCCGCTTGACGCCTTGCTGGCAGGAGAGATTCGGTGACACCTGAATTTTCCCGATCCTATCGCCTTGATTCGCTGGGTGGGCTGAAACAAGTGGAGATTGAAGCCACCGCAGAAGAGCGCGCCGCCCTTGCCGGGCGGTTCGGGCTTCAGGATGTGGCCGAATTAAAGGCGCAGGTGACTGTGGCGCCTGTGGCTGCCGGCATTGATGTCGCCGGGCATATGACGGGCCGGGCCACGCAAATCTGTGTCGTGACAGGAGAGCCCGTCCCCGCCTTTGTGTCGCAGGATTTTGCCGTCCGCTTCGTTGCGCCAGAGGCCGCGCCCGAAGCAGAAGAAATTGAACTCAACGCCGAAGAATGCGACATTATGGAGCATGACGGTCAGGCCATCGACATTGGCGAGGCTGTCGCCCAAACGCTTGGCTTGGCGCTTGACCCCTATCCCCGCAGCGCAAATGCCGAAGCACGCCTGCGGGAAGCCGGAGTTTTAGCGGAAGGGGAGGCTGGCCCCTTTGGCGCGCTGGCCGCGCTTAAGGAAAAGCTTCAAGGCAAATAGGCGAGGCCCTCCCCCGGCCCCTCCCACACGCGGGAGGGGAGGGTAGCGGCTTAACGCGCCAGCAGGAACACGGCATGTTCGGCCAAAAGATTGGCGCCCCGCTCCCCAATTAGATGATCCCCGCGCAAGAACCATTGGCCTTCAATCCGGATGCCGCGCTGTGCGATAAAGTCTCGGAAATCGTCGATCGTGACATGGTGGATATTGGGCGTGTCATACCAGCGCGCGGGCAATTGCTTGGTGACGGGCATCATCCCGCCGAACATCAGCGCAATGCGCGTGCGCCACTGCGCGAAATTGGGGAAGGACACAAAGGCCCGCGTCCCTATCCGCAATAATTGCTCCACCACCAAATCGGGCCGCATGGTCGTCTGCAAGGTTTGGGAGAGGATGGCATAGTCGAACGCCATGTCCGGATAATCGGCCAGATCGGTATCGGCATTGCCCTGAATAACCGAAAGACCGCGCGCGACGCAGGCCGCCACATTATCGCGGTCAATCTCCATACCGCGCGCATCGACCTGCTGCTGGTCCCGCAGCGCCGCCATCAAAGCGCCGTCGCCGCAGCCGACATCGAGCACACGGGCGCCCTTGGCGACGTTGCGGGCGATAATCGACAGATCAGGGCGCAGGCTGGTCATCGTCCCCCCGCCTTCAAAAACCCATCCACCACGCGGTCCAGCTCTGGCACGTCCAACAAGAAGCTATCATGCCCGAACGGGGCCGAGAGCTCGACAAAGCTCACGGGCGCGCCGCTGGCATTGAGGGCGTGGACAATATTGCGCGATTCGGATGTGGGGTAGAGCCAATCAGTATCGAAACTGATGAGGCAAAAGCGCGTGGCCGACCCGCGAAAAGCATTGGCCAGATGCCCGCCATGATCTTCTGCCAGATCAAAATAATCCATCGCCCGCGTGATATAGAGATAGGAATTGGCATCAAATCGGCCCGTGAAGCTCAACCCTTGATGCCGCAAATAACTTTCAACCTGAAAATCCGCGTCAAAGCCAAAGGTCTTGGCCGTGCGATCTTGCAAGCGGCGGCCAAATTTTTCGGTGAGGCCATGTTCCGACAAATAGGTGATGTGCGCAGCCATACGGGCGACGGCCAGACCCGAATCGGGGGCCTGTCCATCCGCATAATAATCCCCCCCCCGCCAATTGGGATCGGCCATGATCGCCTGTCGGCCAACTTCATGAAAGGCAATATTCTGTGCTGAATGGCGAGCGGTTGAGGCAATGACCAAGGCAGCGTCAACGCGCACGGGATAGGTGGCCGCCCAAGTCAGAACCTGCATCCCCCCCATAGACCCACCGACGACGGCATAAAGCCGGTCTATGCCCAAATGGTCGAGCAGCATCGCCTGCGCGCGCACCATGTCGCGAATGGTGATGACGGGAAAGCGCATGGCATAGGGCTGCCCATCAGGGGCTAGGGATTCCGGGCCAGACGACCCCATGCAGCTGCCCACAACATTGGGGCAGATGACACAATAACGATCCGTATCAATCGGCTTTCCCGGCCCGACCATGCGCGTCCACCAGCCCGGCTTTCCCGTCAGCGGATGGGTTGAGGCGACATATTGATCGCCCGTCAGCGCATGGCAGAGCAGGATCGCATTGGACGCATCGGCATTGAGCGCGCCATAGCTTTCATAGGCAATTGCAACAGGCGCAAGCACGCCCCCGCCATCGAGCGTCAAAGGCTCGGTCAGGGTGATTTTCCGATCAAGGCCAAAGCGCGCGTCAGACATGGGTCGGGGCTAGGGTCGACAGGCCGCTATTGTCAACCGCAAGCATGCCCAGCTGTTTGACCCAAATCCCCGCCCCGTCTAAGGCGCGAGGCATGACTGCGCCCCAACCCAAGCCCTGGATCATGGACATTGCCCCCTATGTGCCGGGCAAGTCGAAAACCGATGATGGCCGCCAGGTGGCCAAGCTGTCGTCCAATGAAAACCCGCTGGGGACAAGCGAACAGGCGCGAAATGCGTTTTTGCGCCATTCGGGCGATCTGGAACGGTATCCCGATGCGAGCGCCGCAGCGCTCCGCGACGCAATCGCCGCTGCTTATGATCTTGACCCCGCACGGATTATTTACGGCACGGGATCGGATGAAGTGCTGCATCTGGCAGCAGGCGCCTTTGCCGGTGTCGGCGATGAGATTATTTTCGTGCGCTATGGCTTTGCCGTCTACGAAATCGCCACCCGGCGCGTCGGCGCAACGCCCATCATCGCCCCAGATGCCGATTATGCGACCGATATTGATGCCGTGCTCGCCTGTGTGACGGAGCGGACGCGGGTGGTCTTTATCGCCAATCCCAATAACCCGACGGGCACCTATACGCCACGTGCGGAAATTGCCCGGCTGCATGCCAGCCTGCCCGATCATGTCCTGCTGGTGCTGGACCATGCCTATGCCGAATATCTCGCCGATGAGGATGAAGATGGCGCAATGGCCTTGGCCAAAACAGCTTCCAATGTTCTCATCACGCGGACCTTTTCCAAAATTTATGGTCTGGCGGCAGAGCGGGTGGGCTGGGGCTATGCCGCGGCCCCGATCATTGATGCCATGCACCGCATCCGTGCGCCCTTTGGCTTTTCCATTGCCGCACAAGACGCCGCCATTGCAGCCTTGGCAGATACAGATTTCGTTGCGCACAGCCGCGCACACAATGCCCAATGGCTCAGATGGTTTGCCGCTGAAATTGGCAAACTCGGCAATCAAGGCCTGCGCGCTATCCCCAGCAAAGCCAATTTCCAACTGGTTTTGTTTGAAGGCAAAGTCACGGCGGAAGACGCCTATAAGGCGCTGATGGAGCATGGCTATATTGTGCGCTGGCTGCCCGGGCAGGGGCTGGCCAATGGCCTGCGCATTACCATTGGCACAGAGGCTGAGACGCGCGGCGTGATTGCCGCCCTGCGCCAGATAGTGGGGGCCGACGCCTAATGCCCGCCGCCGCTCTTCCGGGTCATGTCGCCCTAATCGGGCTGGGCCTGATCGGCTCCTCCATTGCCCGTGCCGTCGCAGACCGCCTGCCGGATATAACTGTGTCCGGCTATGACGCCGACCCGGCTGCGCGGGCAACGGCGCGCGATCTGCGCCTTGCGGGCCGCATTACCGAGACAGCGGCAGAGGCGGTGACGGGCGCGGATCTCATCATCCTCTGTGTGCCTGTCGGCGCGATGGGCGCTGTTGCCCAAGAGATACGCGATCATGTGTCCCCGGGCGCGATCATCAGCGATGTCGGCTCCTCCAAGGCCAGCGTTCTGACCGCGCTCACCGAGGCGCTGCCCGGCCAAAACATCATCCCCGCCCACCCCGTCGCCGGGACGGAACGCAGCGGGCCGGAGGCGGGCTTTGCCTCGCTCTTTCACAATCGCTGGTGCATCCTCACCCCGCCCGAAGGGGCCGATGCCGACAAGGTCGCCAAACTCTCCGCCTTTTGGGAGGCTCTGGGCGCAAATGTCGATCTGATGGATGCGCCGCATCATGACCTTGTGTTGGCAGTCACCAGCCATTTGCCGCACCTGATTGCCTATACCATTGTCGGCACAGCGTCTGATCTGGAATCCGTCACCCGATCGGAAGTGATCAAATATTCGGCCGGTGGCTTTCGCGATTTCACCCGCATCGCCGCTTCGGATCCGACCATGTGGCGTGACGTCTTCTTGAACAACAAGGATGCCGTGCTGGACATGCTTCAGCGCTTTTCTGAAGACTTAACCGCGTTGCAACGCGCGATCCGCTGGGGCGATGGCGACGCCCTGTTTGATTTGTTCAGCCGCACCCGCGCCGTGCGCCGCAGCATCATTGAAGAAGGGCAGGATTATGATCGGCCCGATTTTGGCCGGTCAGATCATATTGGCAGCTAAGCCTTAGTCATTGAGCGCATTAATGGCGGCGTGCACCCGGGCCTCCAACTCTTCACGCGGAAGGCCAGCGGGGATTTCCTCCCCCACTTTCATCGTCACAATGCCGGGTGTTTTGATGAGACCGCGGGGCCAGACCTTGCCTGAATCAAGCGCAACCGGAATGACGGGTAGCCCCAGAATCTTATAAAGACCGGCTAAGCCCGCGCGCAGGGGCGGCTGCTCCCCGTGTGGCACGCGCGTTCCTTCTGGAAACAAAATAATGGGTCGGCCCGAGTCTTTGGCGCGCTTTGCCTCAACAATCATACGCCGCATGGCTGAGGCTCCGGCATCGCGATCCACCCCGATGGATCCATGCGCCCGGGCGGCATGGCCCCAGCCAAATAGATCCAGCAACTCCTGCTTCATCACGACAACCGGGCGGCGAAACAGAGCCAAAGTCTCCACCGTTTCATACATGGATTCATGCTTGAAAATGTAAAGCGCCTGTCGGTCATCCAGCGTGCCGATGACATGCGTGCGGATGCCCAAAATAAACCGCGCGCAAAACCGATGCCATAACGCCCAATTGCGCGCGCCGCGGATTGTCGCCCGTTCGCCAAAGGCAACCATGATCCAGGCCAGCCCAACAATCAGCACGCTGCCCGGATAAAAGACCAAAAGAAACACAAGGGACCGCAGGACCGCCATTACATCCGCCCCCCAATTTCGAGCGCCATAAAGCGGGCCAGCAGCTTATTATACTCCATGAACAATTGGGTCAGGCTAAAGGAGCTGGGCACAGCATCTCCTACAATTTTCACTGAGCCATCAACGCTGTGGCGCAGTTCAAGTTCCGCGCGACGCAAATGCCAGTCGCTCGTCACCAAACGGACAGACTTATACTCATGGCCCGCAAGCCAGCGGGCCGTTTCCCGCGCATTGGAAATGGTGTCCACCGACGCCTTGTCGAGATCAATGCAGCAGCGTGAGAGTTTGCGCGGGATGTTCACCGCCGCTTCCAATTCGGCGCGACGCACGCTTGGGTCGACGCCAGAGACCATCATGCGCTGTGCGCCGCCCGCCGCCAGAATATCAATGCCCCTCTGAACCCGGCCAGGTCCGCCCGTCAACACGACCACGGCGTCAGTCTTTACGGCGTCATCGGCGGGTTGCGGCAGGAAAATGGCGAACCAGACCAAACCCAAAAACCAGAGTAGAAAGCCAAGCGCAATCAGGCGACGGATCATAGAACACATCCTATCCACCCACCTTGGCTTCCGATCAGTCTCTGTCGGTTTACCTCGGCTTGTTGCTGCATCATCGGCCCAATTCAGCCCCTATCATTATCCCCAGAAACTGTCCCTAGAACAACGCCCGGTGCCGATCCAGCCTTGATTACCCCCGACAAGCTATTGCCAGGCACGGCCAATCAGTGCTTAGAGGCGCTAGTGCCAGACCCAAAGGCTGTTGCGTTCCATGATCCTAACCTGCCCTGCCTGTGAGACCCGCTATCTGATTGCCGATGGGGCTATTCCGGCCGCTGGACGGCAAGTGCGCTGCGCCTCTTGCAAGCATAGCTGGTTTCAGCCGGGTCCAGAGGAAAGCCAGCGGCAGGCCGAAGAGCTTCCCTTGCCGCCGCCAACCCCGCCTGAGGCCGCCATCGCGCCCGCGCCCTCTATGGCGGCCAGCCGAATTGAAGCAGAGGGTGCAGGCTCTATTGGGGCAGAGGTGCCCCCTGAGGATGCGGACCCTCGCCCCCGTTGGCGCCTCCATATCCCGCCGATTTGGCGCTGGGCCCTGATTGGTCTGCTGACGCTGATCGCGCTGGGCCTAATCGGGGTCGGCATTGTCCGATATATGGGGCTGGAACCGCAAATTGAGGCGCTGATCGCCCAGCCCAGAACAACCGACTCCCAATTGCTGTTGGAGGTCGTCCGTCAGCCAGAGCGCCGCATTCTGGAAAGTGGCAATGAATTATTTGCCATTTCCGGCCGGATTGTGAACCCGACCAGCGAAGAACAGAAGATTCCCGATATTCGCGCAGAACTCCGCAATGAAAAAGGGCAGTTGGTCTATGGCTGGACCATCACACCGCCGCAACGCACATTGGAAGCACGCGGATCGGTTGAGTTCAACGCCGCCGAAGTCAATGTCCCGCGCAACGCGCAACGGCTGACCATTAGCTTTTAAAGCACGGCCCTACCCAAAGGGCAAAAGCCATTGCTTGGCGCAGAAGCCTCTGCTAGAGGCGCGCTTCTGTCTTTTGTTCCGGTCCTTTCAGGCTCAGAATATGCGACAAAATCGTGCGGCCATGGCGGAATTGGTAGACGCGCAACGTTGAGGTCGTTGTGGGCGAAAGCCCGTGGAAGTTCGAGTCTTCTTGGCCGCACCATTTAGTCCGGGGTCCTCTCCCGGAGACACAAAACCCGCGGGAAGCAGGGCTAAAAAGCCACGTTTTCGGCGGGTTTTTTGATTTTCCAGACGAATCAGGTTTTGTTGAGAGAACTCAACTCCAGAGATGCTCAGGACGGCTGCGGCAGAGCGTCTCCAGCCAGCGCATTTCGAACGCTGTTTATAGCGACACGCGCCCTTTCGCCTTGGTCCAGTCCCGAACGAAGTACCTTATTGCTCGGAATTTCGACGCTCACTGGACAATCTAATGGTAACGCACATGCAAAACGGGAGAAATCGAAATCCCCTTCGCCTGCAAGCAATCGGTCGGATGAAGCCTCAAACTCCCATTCCGTATGCGGGCGGACGATAGGGCCGTCGGCGAACTGGCCGAACAACACCGATCCATGGGGCGCATTGGCCACGTCAGTTATGGCAGCCCCAGAACGCATCAAATGGAGCAGATCCACATTGACCCCAACTTTGCCGGGCTGATCAATTTCCAGGACTATCTCCAATGAATCGGTCAGCGATCGGACTTGGGACGCGGGATAGAATTCAAGGGCAACCCGCAAATTGAAACTGTTCGCAAGTTCACAGAAATGTGCAAATTTTTCCCTGCGCCAGATCGGGTCGCGATCATAAATTAAGACATTCAGAAGCTGCGCTTTTAGCTCTGCTGCACATTCTAAAGCCGGAATGAAAGAAGCCACATCTGTTCGCCCAGAAAGCGTGAAAGGATAGGCTAGCTCAAGTGTTAACCCAAGGTCATCCATCTGCCTCTTCAAGAAACGGCGGGCCGCAGTGTCCTGAATCAGGTTGAAACTTGGCATGAAAGGCAAGGCATCCATAGACTGCATGAAAAGGCAAATGCCTTCGCAGTCGTTAGCTGCGGCAGCCTGCGCGAGTTCCACTGGAGTAGAATCGACGATGGTCAGATGATCAAGTGCAAGTCGGGTCATGATCCGCTTTCAGTAATTTCTGACCGTGCTTATCATTCTTCAACTTTGCACGCTCGTTTGTCACAAAATCGACGCTCGGTCAGTTCGAAATTTAAGATATTGGATTAAATTCTCCGGCTCCACACACGACCGCTCCACCAATTTTGCCAGTTGCTTGTAACACCGCCCATGCGCCTTTGCGATAGCAGTGAGCGACAGCGTCGGGTTCTCCATAACCAGCCGTCGAGCTTCGAACGCCTCGGCCAGTTTCAGGATCGCCGTCGCGTCTCGCTTAGGTAGTTGCGGCTTTGATGTTGGCACTTCTATTCCAGGGATCACCAACCGCACCTGATGCCCTTTGCGGGCCCGGACTGCTTTGACCGTGAGGATGATTGGCGCATTCGGTTGTTGGCTGGGCAGCGTGAACTGTTGCCGAAGCTTATTAGTCCCGATGGTGATCTCGATGCGATCCTCATGCACTGTTATGCGGTCGACAATCTTCTGGATCAGCTTTTGCTTGGCAGCTGGCGTACCGCTGCGCATCGTGGCGGCTGCAAGGTCAGCTTGTACCAGCGCGTTCTGAAGGATGATCGCTTCAGTGTCTGGTCCAGCAAGCTTTGCGACCTCAGCTGGGCTGTTGAGGTATTGTGCAATTTGGGCTGTAGTCAGTTGCTCAGTGTCATGTGCGTTGATCCGCCAGGCTGGCGTTGTGTCCGTTTTGTCTGGCCGGGTGATGTAATAGCGATAGCGTTTGGTCTTTCCTTTCGATGCATGGCTTGGGGTCATCGGCCTGTTGTCGCTGTCGTAGACGATGCCGGTCAGAAGACTTGGGTGTTGGGCTCTGGATCGTTTGGAGCTGCCAGAGGCCTTATCCTTGAGCTTGGCTTGAACGGCGTTGAATAAGTCTTCTGGGACGATCGCTTGATGCTCTCCTTGGTAGACCTGTCCTTTATGGACGATCTTGCCCAGATAGATGGGGTTGGAGAGCAGATGGTAGAGCGTGCCGCGTCTAAACGGACACCCTCCTTTATGCGGACCGCTGGCCCGGATCTGGACCTTGGTCTTATATCCCTGGTCGTTGAGCTCATCGGCAAGGGTCTGGACCGAGCTGGCCTTTAAATAGCCCTCCATAATGTGACAGACGAGTTGGGCTTCTTGTTTGTTCGGGATGAGTCGTCGGTTCTCCAGATCATAGCCCAGAGGAACAGGGCCTCCCATCCACATGCCTTTGCGCTTGGAGGCGGCGATCTTGTCGCGGATCCGCTCTCCTGTGACCTCACGCTCAAACTGAGCGAACGAGAGGAGCATGTTGAGGGTTAATCGTCCCATGCTGGTCGTGGTGTTGAACGACTGGGTGATGGAAACAAAACTCGCCTTGGCCGTATCCAAAACATCGACGATCTTGGCGAAGTCCGAGAGGCTTCGGGTCAATCGATCGATCTTATAGATGAGGATGATATCGACCTTGCCTGCCGCCACATCTGCGAGCAGGCGTTTAAGGCCAGGGCGCTCCACGTTCCCGCCTGAGAACCCGCCGTCATCATAGCGCTCTGGGACAAGTTCCCAGCCTTCATGCTTTTGGCTCAGGGCATAAGCGGCACACGCCTCATATTGCGCATCAAGGCTGTTAAACTCTTTCTCTAGCCCATCCTCAGTGGACTTACGGGTATAGACTGCGCAGCGGGATACAGTCTCAGCCACGGCGCTTAATCCCGAAGAACCTGGGCCCAGACCAGTGTGCGCCCGTTACCGTTCTCGCAATCTCACTCAGTGAGCCATAGAGTTTATCAGCATAGAGATACCCCTCTTCTCTCACCTCGACGCTGATGGTCTTGCCGTTCCATTCTCGGACCAAGAGGGTACCGAAAGACAAAGAGCGGCGCACGGTATCGACGCGCTTCTCGCTCTTAGGTCTTCGGCGCTGGGCGAGCACGCGGTCGAACTCAGCCAGCACCCAGTCGGGGATGCCGCCATAGGCCTGTTCGCGGGCACGTTGGGCATAAAGTTTACGCAGCAGAGCAAGTGGGATGTTTGGTGGATCCGTCCCCTCGAGTTGCCGCCAACGAGCGTGGAGATCAGCTTTAGAAAGTAAGAGAGGGGTGGTGAGTTCTTCCAGCCAGGGATCATCGACAATGGGTTGCATGAGCGTCTCTACTTGGTGAGCGGGCCTCATGCCGGCTCCCACCACTCAAAGCCCCGCGGATAAGATCCGACGGGGCATTCAGCACCATTCAGCGCTGCGATTGCTTCGTGCCAGTGCTCTTGTTGCGCTAGAAGTCCAGTGGAACTTAATGTGTCTAATCTGCATGGCGCGCCATGCGGAATGAAGATGCGAATATTTATCAGCTTAGTCTAATTTTGAGGTGACGCCCAAGGGGGCCACCAAAAGTGACTCAAAATCAAGGTGCGGCAGAGGCGCAATCGCCAAGGTTGCAGCTCGGCTAGAAGGCACACCTAAGGCTAACAAAGCATGCCGCGTTGCCTCACTTGGGCTACTTCCAACCAGCGACCCGGAGGCGACGCCAATGACGCCGGCCAAAAATACGCCGCCAGCCACAGCGACAGCAGCACCTAAATCGTTGAAGTCAAAGAGCCCCTCTTCTCGCCCGCGCAGAATGTCCGCCGCGATACGCCGCCCAAAGCCTTGTGAAAGAGGGTCTGATGATTGGGTAACTGCGGCCACGAAATTGCCCCAGAGGGGATTTTCGATGGCAAGCATCAAGCTATACCGCAGGCCCGCTGTTAAGGCGACATCAGCCGGTTGTGTCTTGCCATAAGCATCCAGCGCACGACCCACCGGCTCCAGCGCCTGATTGATCAATTCTGCGATAAAAGCCTCGCGGCTTTCAAAATGCAGGTAAAAGGCTCCCTTCGCGCAATCTGCTGCGTCCGTCAGATCAGAAATGACGATACCGCCCAGACCCTTTTGGCCTGCCTGCGCAAATCCAGCAGCCAATAGCCGCGCCCGGATCGCTTGGCGCTTGCGTGCCACGCGCCCAGCCTGAGGGGCAGAAGGTGACGAACTTACTTGGAGGGTAACCATCTTGATTATCTAACCGCCCTTCGCTAATCGATCAATATTGACCATACAGTCATTTATGATTTTTTGGTCATGGGAGAGATGCGAATGCGCCCAAAAGCAAATAAGCTGGCTGTGCCCCGCAGACGATTTGACGCTGATGTTGCGATTATCGGCGCGGGCCCTGTAGGCCTGATGCTCGGCGCGCTTCTGGCCCAACACAACATCCGCACTATTATTTATGAAAAGCGGCTCGCGCCTTATTCTGCGCCGCGTGCCATTGCATTTGATCCAGAAACGTTGCGGACGTTTCAGGCCATTGGGCGCTATGAGGCGCTAGAGTCCAGCTTGCTACGGGATGTGGCCGTTGGCTATTTTTCGGGCAAGGGCGATTTGCTGGCCCGCATCACCAATACGGACGAGCGGCTAGGCTTTTCTCCGCGCGGCACATTTTACCAACCTGAGTTGGAAGCGGCGATCTTAGATGGCCTTTCCAGTTGGCCAAGCCTCTCGCTCCATCGCGGCGTTGAAGTGAGCGATGTATGCGATCTCGGCAATCGTGTTGGCCTTAATTTGCGTCATGGCGATGGTCGGCAAGAGCAGGTGGCCGTGCGCTATGTTGTGGCGTGCGATGGCGGGGCCAGCCGCACCCGCGAGCGGCTAGGCATTCGCTTTGGTGGATCAACCTTTGCAGAAAAATGGCTGGTCGTTGATGTGGAAGACGATGATTATCCGCATCGCGACATTCGCTTCTTCTGCAACCCGCGCCGCCCGGCGGTAACCTTGCCGGTCAGCAAAGGCCGACGCCGCTGGGAATTTCTCTTAATGCCCGGCGACGATGAAGCGCGCTTTGCTGAGTTTGAAAATGCCCGTGCACTCATGGAATCGTTTGGCGGATCGCGGCCCGGCAAGATTGAACGCAGTCTCGTCTACACCTTCCATGCGCGTATGGCAGAGCGATTCCGTGCGGGGCGCATTTTGCTGGCGGGAGATGCTGCGCATGTGATGCCGCCCTTCGCCGGACAAGGTCTGAACAGTGGCATTCGCGATGCAGCCAATCTCGCATGGAAGCTGGCCGCCATTTGTTCAGGCCAAGCCGGCGAGGCATTGCTTGACAGTTATGAAACCGAGCGCCGTGACCATACCGCCGCCATAACGCGGCTGGCCAATCAATTGGGTGCCGCCATTATGCCAACGCACCCAGCCCGAGCATTTTTGCGCGATGTGATCATGAAGACGCTATGGCACATCCCGCCCTATCGAAGGCGATTTGAGGGCGGAGACATCGGGCCTATCCCGACGATTAAGGGCTCCAGTCTTGTCAATGCAAAAGCCGGCAAAAAAATAGGCGATATGATCCCGCAGCCTTGGCTGGACCATGAGGGCCGCAAATGCCGCTTGGACGATCTGCTCGGGCCCGGCTTTTCCGCGATTGGGCTGAACTGTGATCCGCACACCGGTTTTGATGACGAGGGGCTTGACCTGCTCAAGCGGCTGAAAACTCGTTTTGTAACAGTGACGTCTCACGCAGAAGAGTTGGCCAGCTGGGCCGGCATTTCGGCAGGCGTCTTGCTGGTTCGGCCCGACCGTTTTCTCATCGATCAAACCTCCTCCTCACAGCCCAGCACCAACCTTGCATGGATGCAGCGCGCTTATGCCATTAGGCCAGAAGAAAGCGCCCTGACACACGAAAGGATCGCTGCATGAGCGACTATTTTGCGCAGACCATACCCGTCGATCCACGCCTGCAACGTGCGGCACAGCCGCTGGTCAAAGCCTACGATATTGCCAGCGTAAGTTTTGAGCGGCCTGACCTTGAAAAGGCCGTTGCGTTTTTAAGCGACTTTGGATTGTCGCGACCCATTTACGAGGGCGATAGTGTCCGGCTTCATGCAGAGGCAGGCTATGGCCCGTGCTGCATCATTCGCAAAGGGCCCAAGCCAGGCTTTCTTGGCCTTGGCCTATATGTGGCCGCACGTGCCGATTTGGCGCTTCTGGCGCAACAGCCCGGCGCTTCCGCTATTCAGCCTGCAGAAGGCTGGCCAGGGGCTGAGCAAGTATGCCTGACCGACCCGGCTGGGTTTGAGGTGCGGGTGGTCCATGGACCCAAGCCCGATCACCCCGCCGTGCGTGCGCGGCTGGTGCAGAATGCGCGCGCAGAAACATTGCGGTTGAACGAAGGTCAAAGGCCGCCCCTGCGCCCGTCGACTGTGCTGAAACTGGGCCATGCTGTCATGGGGGTGGTCGACTTTTTCCGCACAGCGCGCTGGTACATGGATATGTTTGGCCTTATCCCGTCCGACATCCAAACCGTTGGCGATGGGGAGCCCGTACTGGCCTTTATGCGCTGCGACCGGGGGACGGAACCTGCCGATCATCACAGCGTAGTCATCGCCCAAAATGCCGATAACCTCTATAGCCATGCCGCCTATGAAGTGATCGATCTAGATGATGTGGCCATGGGGCAGGAATATCTGCTGTCTCGTCGGCATCGCCATGCCTGGGGCGTGGGCCGCCACTTATTGGGCAGTCAAATCTTTGATTATTGGCGCGACCCGTGGGGCGATAAGTTCGAGCATTTTTGTGATTCAGATCGCTTCACGGCAGATTGCCCAACGGGAGTCAGTCCTTTGACGAGCGGCGGTCTCTATCAATGGGGGCCGCAACCCCCAGCCGATTTTGAAAGCCCCAAAATCACCCCAGGCTTCATTTGGCGCACGATAAAAAATGTCCGCGCCAGCCGCGAACTCACCTTTGGGCGCTTAGCGAGGCTCATAAAAGCAATTGATGCGCCCGCGCGCAACTGGACACAAAAGGACTAAACCATGGCATTGCAAATCGTACGGTTTCAAAAAGGCAAAAGCGCGCCGCAATGGGGCTTGCACCAGACAGGCAGCATCCTGCCCTTAAAGGGTAAATGGGCAACCACCCGCGCTTTTTTTGAAGAGGGTGGGCGAGAAGCGGCCCGCGCGGCCAGTGGCAAACCCATTGCGCTCGACACTGTGACTTTGTTGTCGCCCGTCACCTCAGATGGCGATTATGTCTGCCAGGCCACGAACTATGCCGGCCATTTGATTGAAGTTGGTCGTGACCCGGCAAGCCAAGTGAATAATGTCATTTTCCATAAAGCCTCCTCGTGCATCTCGGGGCCCAATGATGACATTGTTAAGCCAGCTCATGTCCAGTTGCTGGATTATGAGGTCGAGCTGGGCCTTGTGATTGGCGCACCCATCACTGGCCCAATTGATCCAACGCCGCAGACACTGCATAAATGGATTTGGGGCCTTGTGGTCACCAATGATGTGTCGGCACGCGATGTGCAGATTAGCCATGAGCAATTCTGCAAGGCCAAATCCTATCGCAGCTTTGGCCCAACTGGGCCCTTTCTGCTATTGCCGGAACCTGACGAAATGGCCCGTTATGGAGACCTGATCCTGACGCTGAGCGTGAATGGTGAAGAGCGCCAATGCGGCCCAGCCTCTGATATGATTTTTGGCCCGGTAGCCACGCTGACGGAATTGTCACGCGTCCGTGATTTTAAACCCGGCGATATGATTGCCACTGGGACGCCCGCGGGCGTCGCTCTGAAAGTACCTGGCAAGGCCAAGATGTTCATCAGCAAATTCTTGTCCCCCAAGAAAAGGTTCATGATGTTCCTCAAAGGCCAGCTGAAAAACCCGCGCTATCTAAAGCCCGGCGATGTGGTGGAATGCAGAATTGCAACTGCCGATGGCCAGATGGACCTTGGCCGCCAACGCACAGTCGTCCGCGCAGCTTAAGTCACGCTGGCTCAAGGAGATTTTATGGCACGCAAATCTATGTGGGCCGCTGCCCTTATTCTCGGCCTTGGCGGCGCTGGCTGGGCATCGCTCTCGCTCGCGCCGGTGCAGGATTGGTTGGTGGCTAAAGGCGTGGACCAAATGGCCTCGCAAAAGGCATTTGCTGATCAGAAAGCCACGGGTTTGCAAGTGTTGATTTGTGGCACGTCCCCGCCACCTCCCAGCAAGACGCGAGCAAAATCATGCACGCTTGTTATCGCGGGGGACCGTGCCTTTGTGATCGACACAGGCCCCGGCTCTGCCAATAATCTCAGCCGCTGGCGCTTCCCCATGAAGCGGTTGGCAGGCGTGCTGTTCACCCATTTCCATTCCGACCATATTGGCGATTTGGGCGAGTTTCGCATCCAAAGCTGGGTGGCTGGCCGCGCGGCCCCGCTGCCTGTTTATGGGCCAGACGGGGTGGAGCAGGTCGTGTCGGGCTTCAACGCGGCTTATGCGCAGGATGCCAGCTATCGTGCGCCAGAACATAGCCTCTCGGCAGAGGCCGCGGCGCTTGAGGCCAAGCCCTTTGGACTTGCTGGGGCAGATGAACGTGGCGACCATATGGCCAGCAAAATCATTCTTGAGGATAAGGGCCTACGTATCACCGCTTTCCAAGTCGAGCATGAGCCCGTTTATCCAGCAGTTGGATATCGCTTTGACTACCAAGGCCGGTCGGTCCTGATTTCCGGAGACACCATCTACAGCCGCAATTTGCTGCGCCACGCCAAGGGCGTTGATGTTCTCATCCATGAAGGGCAGAGCGAAGAGGCACGTGCGCTGATGGTCGCAGCGCTGCGGCGTGCGGGCGATGCGAAGCTGGCGAAAGTGATTAGCGAAGTTGGCAATTATCACGCAACGCCCGTTGATGCCGCACGGCTTGCAAAACAAGCCGGAGCCAAGTTGCTGGTCTTCAACCATATGGGGCCCATTCCACCCGATAACATCGTAACGAAAAAGCTCTTTGCGCGGGGCGTTGCAGATGAACTAAGTCCAGATCGCTGGGTGCTGGCGGATGACGGGCTGTTGCTCAGCCTGCCCAAAGGCTCCAAAGTGATTGAGCAACGGTCCCTGGATTAACTCTTCTTCGCTACAGGTGCTGTTGGGCATAACCCGCTCCATAAAAGCATGGGTTATGGCCTTTTGGCGCGCCATGCAGAATGAAGATGCGAACAGGTTTATAGTTTATCTTATCGCTTGAGAGCATCGTCATGGACGATAGCGATGCGATATCGCTGCGAATTGCCAAATGTTTAGGTGCGCTTTTCCTCCAACGGACAGAACAGTCGCAGGAGCGGCAAAACTTGGGCGGATACTAGGTGGCTTCCGGCCTTTGCTCAGCGATGTTGAGTGCCAGATCTTCACATTGGTACCTTAGCCAAAACTCTTTCCACCAACCCTAGCAAATGCAGCCACTCCGTCTGGTGTTGGGTCGGGAGACGGCAGGGATGGAGCTATGGTGAGCATTTGGCTCGGATCGGCACTTCCAAAGATGGACTCCATCGTCCGCACACAAAGCCCGACATCTTCGCCGGCAAGTGAATACCACACCTGTTTAGCTTCTTTGCGCGTGGAGACGAGATCGGCGCGCCTCAGTTCGGCAAGTTGCTGGCTCAGCGCGGGCTGACTGACGCCGGTCGCTTCGCCTATCTCTTTAACGTTGCGCTCGCCCTGCAAGAGATAACTAAGGATCATCAGGCGCTGGGGTTGGGCAAAAACCTTAAGCTTTTCTGTGATGTCAGACGCAAGGTCGCGGCTTTCATAGATCGCTGTCATGGCAAGGTTCGGCAGAACCAGTCCGCCCCTTGTTCAATAGACCCGTCGCCATCCGGGGGTGGGGCCAACAAAGCGGCACCCGGCTGCCAACCCTCCGGCGCGCATCCTTTGCTCTCATCAACGGCCTTTAGCGCTGTCACCAGACGGAGCATTTCGTCAGCTGATCGCCCAACATTGTGCGGATAGGTGGTGATGGCGCAAACAACCCCTTTGGGATTGATGAAATAGGCTGTGCGCATCGCCATCGCATCGGTGCTGGCATGGTCTATCATCCCATAAGCGAAACCAACCGCCATGCTCGGGTCTTCGACGACCGGAAACTCGATAGCGACGCCAAATTGCTCTTCGATCGCGCGGATCCAAGCAAGATGTGAATACAGGCTGTCAACGGAGAGGCCGACAAGCGCACAGTCAAGCGCATCAAATGCTGCCTGACGTTTGGCTAGGCCGACAAATTCTGTCGTGCAAACCGGCGTGAAATCAGCGGGATGCGAGAAAAAGATAAGCCATTTTCCGCGATAGGAGGAAAGCCGCACCTCTCCCTTCGTCGAGCGGGCGATGAAGTCAGGCGCAGGGTCTCCGACTCTAATGGAACGGATTGTGGCGGGGCCTGTTGTTTCCGTCATGCGTTCTTCTTTCCCATGGTTATCGCAATGCGGCAGCTCGCCGCTTGACGCAACACTCTTAATCAATTACATAGTTCATGTAATTGTGAATTTAAAGGAGATTCCTGTGATCGACTCCGTCCTTGAGAAAGTCAGCGCGCAAATTACCGCCGCGCAACGAGGCGTTCCGGTGATCAAATCTTTCTTTGATGGTCCAACCAACACCGTCACTTACGTTGTTCATGATCCTGAGAGCCAGCGCGCTGCGATTATCGACAGCGTTCTGGACTATAACCCAGCTTCGGGGCGGACGTCATTCGGCTCAGCTGATGCGATTATCGCGTATGTTGCGGAGAAGGCATTAACCGTCGATTGGCTGCTAGAAACCCATGCCCATGCCGACCATCTCTCGGCAGCACCCTATTTACAGCAGAAGCTGGGCGGAAAGATCGCCATTGGTGAGCACATCGTCACGGTCCAGACGGTGTTCGGAAAGCTGTTCAATGCCGGTAGCGATTTTCAACGCGATGGTTCGGATTTTGATCAACTCTGGAAAGATGGAGATCATTTTCAGATCGGCGACCTTGATGTGACTGTGCTGCATGTGCCCGGGCATACGCCTGCTTGCATCGCCTATGCCATAGGTGACGCGGTGTTTGTCGGCGACACGATGTTCATGCCAGATTACGGCACGGCGCGGGCCGATTTCCCCGGCGGGGATGCCCGCACACTTTACCAATCAGCCCGCCGCATCCTCGCGTTGCCAGCTGATACGCGCCTCTTCATGTGCCACGACTATCTGCCGGAAGGCCGCAAGGACTATGTGTGGGAGACGACCGTTGAGGCAGAGCGCAAAGCCAATATTCACATCCATGATGGCCTGACAGAGGATGAATTTGTCGCGATGCGCGAGGCGCGCGATGCAACGCTGGACATGCCGCGCCTGATTTTGCCGTCGGTGCAAGTGAATATGCGTGCTGGCCATATGCCCGCGGCGGACGACAATGGCATCACTTACCTCAAAATCCCGGTCAACGCCGTATGATCCCGGCATTTCCTAACGCCATGCGGGTTGAAGGCTTTATGGGCGGCTTGCTGATTGGGCTTGCGGCCGCGATCATGCTGCTGGGACTTGGCCGGATTGCCGGCGTAAGCGGACTTGCTGCGCGGGCAACGGGCATTGCCGATACCGGAGCACCTCGCAATGTCGCAATTGCATTCGTTCTTGGCCTTCCGCTTGGCGCGCTTCTGATCTCGCAGACCCTTGGTGCGGTCCATGTCAGCTTTCCTACATCGATATGGCCGCTGATCATCGGCGGCTTGCTCGTGGGCTATGGCACGCGGCTCGGCTCGGGCTGTACGAGTGGCCATGGCGTATGTGGTCTATCCTGCCTTTCGCCGCGGTCGATGGTGGCAACCGGCATGTTCATGACAAGCGGGTTTGTGACCGTGGGGCTTCTTCGCGCTGGAGGTTTGCTATGACCCGGGCGCTCATCGCATTGCTCTCTGGCCTGTTGTTCGGGGCCGGGCTTGCCTATTCTGGCATGTCAGATCCTGCGCGTGTTCAGGCCTTTCTGGATCTATTTGGCCAATGGGATCCAACGCTCGCTTTCGTTATGGGTGGCGCCATGCTGCCGATGGCAGCGGCTTGGGTGATTAAATCGCGGCTTTCGGCACCGCTTGCTGCGCCAGCCTTTGATTTGCCAGGCACGGCCACGCTGGATCGCCCGCTCGCGTTTGGGGCCATATTGTTTGGAATGGGCTGGGGCATAGCGGGCCTTTGCCCAGGACCTGCGCTTGCTGACTTGGCGATTGCGCCGGGCGATGTCGCGCCATTTGTCGTTGCGATGTTTGCCGGCATGGCCGTGCAACGCTTCACATCTTCTAGATCTCAAAAACCAACACAAGCGGGGCCTAAATGACGTTTAAATCCATCACGCCAAGCTTTTCTGTCTCAGCGCAATTGACGGCAGAGGATGTGCATCAGGCCGCCGCGCAGGGTTTTAAATCGGTTATCTGCAACCGGCCAGATGGCGAAGAAGCGGGCCAGCCGTCCGCCGCCGCCATTCAGAAAGAAGCAGAAGCCCTTGGCCTGTCATTCACGTATATTCCGGCCGTGTCAGGCGCAGTTACGGACGATGATGCGGCCAAGATGAAGGCGGCTTTGGCAGATATGCCATCCCCCATTCTTGCCTATTGCCGCTCCGGCGCGCGTTCAGCCAAGCTTTGGGAAATGTCGACAAAAGGTCAGGATGCAGCGCCATCCTCCGCCAAAATCTATGATGTGGTTATCGTGGGCGGCGGCAGTGCCGGAATCGCCACAGCCTCCAGCCTCCTCAAACGCAACCGGCAGCTGTCGATTGCCGTTATCGAACCTTCAGAAGATCATTATTATCAGCCTGGCTGGACTATGGTTGGGGCTGGCGTTTTCTCGGCTGAATTCACCAAGCGGACCGAAAAATCGGTCATGCCCAAAGCGGTTGACTGGATTAAGAAAGCCGCTTCTGGATTTGCGCCTGAGGACAACCAAGTGCTCCTCGCCGATGGCAGTTCGGTTGCCTATCGCGTGCTGGTGGCATGCCCCGGCATTAAGCTGGATTGGGACGCCATCGATGGCTTGACCGAAACGCTCGGTCAAAATGGCGTAACGTCCAACTATCGTTACGACCTTGCCCCATATACCAACCGCCTTGTGAAGGATTTCAAGCAAGGTCGCGCGCTGTTCACGCAGCCGCCGATGCCGATCAAATGTGCAGGCGCACCGCAAAAATCAATGTATCTGTCGTGCAGCGCGTGGGAGCGTGCCGGGGTGTTAAAAGACATTGATGTGCAATTCCACAACAGCGGCGCAGTGCTGTTCGGGGTCGCGGCCTATGTCCCCGCATTGATGGAATATATTGAACGTTATGACGCGCATCTAAATTTTGAATCGAAGTTGGTTGCGATCGATGGTCCTGCCAAAATTGCGACATTTGAACAGAAATGTGGGGACATAATCACGCGGATCGAAGAAAAGTTCGACCTGATCCATGTCGTCCCGCCGCAAGTGGCCCCAGATTTTGTGCGCAACAGTCCATTGGCTGCCGCAAGTGGTTTCATCGAGGTCAATGAAGCAACATTGCAGCATGTGCGTTATGCGAACATTTTTGGACTGGGTGACGCTTGCTCAGCGTCAAACGCCAAGACAATGGCGGCGGCCCGCAAGCAAGCGCCAGTGGTTGCGGTGAACGTATTGGCTGCTCTCGAGGGCAAACCACCTGTCGCCGATTATGACGGCTATGGCAGTTGCCCGTTGACGGTCGAGCGCGGCAAGATTGTGCTCGCCGAATTTGGTTATGGCGGAAAATTGCTGCCGAGCTTCCCGAATTGGCTGATTGACGGCACGCGTCCGTCGCGCCTGTCATGGCTGTTAAAGGATACCATCCTTCCGCCGATTTACTGGCATGGCATGCTCAAAGGGCATGAATGGATGGTCAAACCCCACAAAATCGGCGCGGCGTAACCGATATGACATTGGCGCGCTATTTACCGATATTGGAATGGGGACGCGGCTATGGCGGCGTGACGTTGACCAATGACTTGGTCGCCGCCGCAATCGTCACAATCATGCTCATCCCGCAAAGCCTAGCTTATGCCATGTTGGCCGGCCTGCCACCGGAAATAGGGCTATACGCGTCGATACTTCCCATCATTGCCTATGCCCTGTTCGGGACGAGCCGCGCACTCGCCGTTGGCCCCGTAGCGGTGATTTCGTTGATGACTTTGACAGCGGCGAGTGCCGTTGCTGCACCGGGTAGCGCCGAATTTATCGCCGCCACACTTGTCCTTGCGTTGCTGTCCGGGCTGATCCTGATTGTGATGGGCGTGTTGCGTCTGGGTTTTCTCGCGAACCTGTTATCGCACCCCGTTGTGTCAGGGTTTATTACCGCGAGCGGTATCATCATTGCCACCAGCCAACTCAAGTCGCTGCTGGGCATTAAGGCGTCGGGTGAGGCATTGCCCGAGCTGGTCACGACATTGATCGAAAATGCAAAGGACACAAATCCTTACACTCTTGCGATTGGCGTGACTGCGACCGGATTTCTATTCTGGGTGCGCAAAGGTTTGAAACCCATGCTCGTCGGTTTCGGGCTGGCGGCGCGGCCCGCTGATCTTGTTGCCAAAGCCGGCCCCATCGTCGCGGTCGCGTTGTCGATTTTGGCTGTCATTACCTTCGATCTTGAAGCCAAAGGCGTGAAGGTGGTCGGCGACATCCCGCAGAGCTTGCCGCCCTTTACCGTTCCCTTGTTCGATGCCGATTTATGGCAGCGACTGGCCGTTCCTGCTTTATTGCTCAGCATCATTGGGTTTGTGGAATCGGTCTCTGTCGCGCAAACGCTTGCAGCGAAAAAGCGGCAACGCATTGTTGCGGATCAGGAACTCATTGGCCTTGGCGCAGCCAATGTCGCCGCGGCTTTTTCGGGCGGCTATCCCGTGACGGGCGGATTTGCCCGCTCGGTCGTCAACTTTGATGCGGGCGCAGAGACCCCGGCCGCAGGTGCGTTCACGGCGGTTGGCATATTGCTGGCGGCTTTGTTCCTGACGCCATTACTCGCCTCTCTTCCCATCGCGACATTGGCAGGTACAATCATCGTTGCGGTCTTGAGCCTTGTCGATTTTAAAACGCCGCGCGCGATCTGGCATTATTCCAAAGCCGATTTTGCAGCGATGGCGGCAACGATAGCAGTGACGCTTCTGATTGGCGTTGAACCCGGCGTGATGGCCGGCGTCGGCCTCAGCCTTGCATTGTTCCTCTGGCGCGCCTCACGGCCACATGCCGCCATTGTTGGACGGGTTCCCGAGACCGAGCATTTCCGAAATGTGAAACGCCACAAGGTGTTTACCGACCCGCGCATCCTGACCATTCGCATCGATGAAAGCCTGACCTATCTCAACGCCCGCTGGTTGGAAGAGTTTGTGTTGGAGGAGATTGCCGCACATCCTCAACTCAAGCATCTCATTCTGATGGCCTCGGCGGTCAACGCGATTGATGCATCGGCGCTTGAGAGCATCGAAGCCATCAACCACAGGCTGGCCGATGCCGGTGTGAGCCTGCATCTCTCCGAAGTCAAAGGCCCGGTGATGGACGCGCTCGAGCGCGGGCATTTTCTGCACGAACTTACCGGACGCGTGTGGCTTTCACAAAATGAGGCTTTTGAGGCGGTGCTGGAAATCGCCAATCGCGAAGAAGAAACGCAAACGCCAACCGATTTGTGGATGGCAAGGGGACTGATATGATGATTGAGCAGGAATGGGCGATAATTCTGGCCCGCGCACAATTTGCTTTTACCGTAAGCTTCCACTTTCTGTTCCCGGCATTTTCGATTGGGCTCGCGAGCTTTCTGGCTGTGCTGGAAGCGTTGTGGCTCAAAACCGGCAAGGGCGTGTACGCCAACCTCTATCGCTATTGGCTGAAGATATTCGCCGTCGTTTTTGCGATGGGCGTCGTCTCGGGTATTGTCATGTCCTACCAATTCGGTACCAATTGGTCGGTGTTTTCGGACAAGGCGGGACCGGTCATTGGTCCCTTGATGGCCTATGAGGTTCTGACCGCGTTCTTCCTCGAAGCAGGCTTTCTCGGCGTTATGCTGTTCGGGATCAACAAAGTTGGGCGTAAGCTCCACTTTGTCGCAACGCTGGCTGTCGCCATCGGCACCTTCATTTCCGCCTTCTGGATTTTGTCAGTGAACAGCTGGATGCAAACGCCGGTGGGGTATGAGATTGCGGCCAATGGGCAGTTCATGCCCGGCGACAGCTGGTGGACCATCATCTTCAACCCCAGCTTCCCCTACCGCCTCGTCCACACTTTACTGGCGGCCTATCTGACTACGGCCTTTGCCGTGGGCGCGGTTGGCGCCTGGCATTTGTTGAAAGACAAAGCCAATCCGGGGGCCCGCAAAATGTTCTCCATGGCGATGTGGATGGCAGCCATTGTCGCGCCGCTTCAGGTTGTGGCGGGTGACTTTCACGGCATTAACACGTTGGAACATCAACCCGCGAAGGTCATGGCGATAGAGGGGCATTATCAAAGCCATCCCGACGGTGCGCCATTGATATTATTCGGAATTCCGAACAGCAAGGAGCGGACGGTCGATTACGCCATCGAAATTCCCAAAGCATCGTCGTTAATCCTAAAGCATGATCTGAATGCGCCGCTCGCTGGGCTTGATACCATCCCCGATGCAGACGAGCCGCCGGTTGGCATTGTCTTCTGGGCATTCCGGATCATGGTCGGTCTCGGCATGGCGATGGTAGCCATCGGCATGTGGAGCCTGCTCGCGCGGTCGAGAAAGCAGCTATATGAATGGCCGTGGCTTCATAAGGCCGCATTATTGATGGGCCCATCCGGCTTCATTGCCGTGCTGGCTGGCTGGGTCGTGACCGAAGTTGGACGGCAACCCTTCACAATCTATGGCGTGTTGCGCACTGTTGACAGCGCATCGCCATTGGATGCACCCGCCGTCGCTTTCTCGCTTCTCGCCTTTGTCGTCGTGTATTTCGCGGTGTTCGGCATGGGCATTTGGTATTTGCTGCGCTTGATGAAGAAAGCACCGGAGGCGCATGAAAGCGCGCTCGATGGTGCCCCTATCCGAAGCGCAGGCATCACCCCTGCACCCGCGGTATTGGAAGGAGCATCGGCATGATCGATCTGACAGTCATTTGGGCCAGCATCATTGGCTTTGCCATCATTGCTTATGTCGTCATGGACGGCTTTGACCTTGGCATCGGGATATTGTTTCCCTTTTTCAAAGTGGGCAAGGACCGCGATACCGCGATGAACAGTATCGCGCCTGTCTGGGACGGAAACGAAACATGGCTGGTGATGGGGGTAGGTGGTTTGCTCGCGGCCTTCCCGCTGGCTTACGCCATCATCTTGCCTGCGCTCTATGCGCCGATGATTGCGATGCTGCTCGGCCTTGTATTTCGCGGCGTTGCGTTCGAATTTCGCTGGCGTGATCCCGCACATCGCGAACTTTGGGACCGCGCATTCACGCTGGGTTCTTTCATTGCCACCTTCGCGCAGGGAATAGCGCTTGGCGCGCTGCTCCAAGGTATTACCGTTAAAGGCCGTTCCTACGCAGGTGGATGGTGGGAATGGCTATCGCCATTTAGCATTTTGACCGGCTTTGGGCTGGTGGTCGGCTATGCACTTTTGGGCGCGTGCTGGCTGAACTGGAAAACTGAGGGGGCATTGCAACGTCAGGCGGTCACTTATGCCGGGCGTTTGGGTATAAGCTTGCTTTTGATGATCGGCCTCATCAGCCTCGCCACACTAACGCTTGAGGCGCAATATTATCTGCGTTGGCTGAGCTATCCGGGCCTATTGGCAACGGCGATAGTGCCGATTGCCGCCATCGCCGTGACATTCCTCTTCTACCGCAGTCTGCGTCAGACCAAAGACGCGCAGCCCTTTTTCTGGGCACTCGCATTGTTCGGCTTATGCCTGATTGGCCTTGGCATTTCAATTTGGCCAAACGTCATTCCAGCGCGGGTCACCATCTGGGAAGCCGCGGCACCACATCGCAGCCAAGTCTTTATGTTGATCGGCGCGTCTATCATGGTTCCGATCATCGTCGCCTACACCGCATGGTCCTATTGGGTGTTCCGGGGCAAAGTCGGCCACGACGGATATCATTGATGCCGCGCGCCAAACAATTGGGCTGGTTCTTCGGCATTTGGCTGCTGAGCGTCGCGGCGCTGGCGATCGTCGGGAGTGCTATCCGTTGGGTGTTGCTCTAAAAGTTTGAATGGGGAGTGGCGCAAAAATGACCGAGATGAACAACGGCCCCAAAGCGTTACGGATGAGCGAGCTCATCGGTTTTTACGGGCGAACTGAACACAAAGATGAGCGCAATACCAATCGCGTAAACCGGCAATGCTCCATCCACGGCTGACTTAGGCGCTAAATTTCCAAGATTTTTACTCGGGGCGTTCCAATCAGAACGCTGATAAAAACGCAGTCTATAAGAGAGCTTTTTGCAGCCAAGGCAATATCGCCTAAAGCATTGAAAACATTGGAGCGGGCGAAGGGATTCGAACCCTCGACCCCAACCTTGGCAAGATTCAGGTCGATGAATTAGTTGTTTAAATTTAGATATTTATAAGACACCTGAAAAATCCGAACACGATCCGAACACAGTCGGATGTCGCCCATAACGGATGCACTGCCGCCAAGGTTAGGCGAGTATAGCCGAGACCAGCCGCCTCAAATCCATTTCAAGCTCTTCTTTGCTTCTAGCCTGTTCGCTGATCCCAATTGAGGCGCAGAAAATAAGCCGGGCATCGTCTCGAGGCGTGTTGGTTCCGGCTGCTTGCAGGACTGCAAAGATGGCATCCTCGATTGCCCTATCCACTGCGTTAAAAAGTTGCCCAAATTCATGCCTGCGCGTGTCGAGCAATTCTAATCTATGCGGGCTTCCAATGGCCGCATCAAATGCTCGCCCGTGTTTCGCCATGAGCGCATTGGATATGCGGTCAGCCAGGCTCCCCTTTTCATCAAGGGCAGTGAGGACGCCAGATTGCATCTCGTTTGCCAATCGCGATGCCATTGCTGAAAAAACTGCCATTTTATCTGGGAAGTACGCGTAAAGGGTTGCCTTAGAGACAGAACTCGCCGCGGCAATCGCTTCCATCGTGGCCGATCTCAAGCCAACCCTAGCAAACAAGCTCTCGGCTGCGTCGAGAATACGATCGCGCCTTGCCATTTTCGCGCGGGCTATCGGTTTTGGGCTATCTTCGCGGCTCATAACCTCTTGATAGGTTCCTGCCTTGACATCTGCAACCGACTAAACAATCGTATCATACGATAATCGTTCAAAACGTATGATTCAGAGGATGCCGCTATGCAAGAACGGGTACTGGTCACGGGAGCTAACGGCTTTATTGCCTCGCACATCACCAAGCTGCTGCTGGAGCAGGGATACGCCGTTCGGGGCACGGTGCGTAATCCTCTGAAGGCAGATACGATTGGCTTTCTTAAAGCGTCGCCAGGTGCCAGCAATCTAGAGCTCGTTTCAGCAAACTTGAACGATGAAGGCGCTTTTTCAGATTACACCGCAGACGTGGATTATGTGATCCACACTGCGAGCCCATTTGTTATCGACGTTGAAAACGTTGAGCGTGATCTGGTCCAACCTGCGGTGCGCGGCACCGTCTCGGCGTTGGAGGCGACAGCCAAGTCTAGCCGCGTTAAGCGCGTTGTTCTAACTTCTTCCATGGCAGCGATCACCGATGCGCCGGATGGCAGGGTGCTGACCGAAGCCGATTGGAATGAGAAATCTTCTGTAACCCGCAACCCTTACTATTATTCCAAGACGCAAGCTGAACGTGCCGCCTGGGCTTTTACGAAGGAAAATAGGACTGGCTTTGATTTAGTCGTCATAAATCCCTTCATGGTTGCGGGCCCCTCGCTAAGCACCGGCGTCAGCACATCCAATCAACTCTTCATTGACATCGCCAACGGTCAATATCCTGCCTTGATGGCACTCAACTGGGGCTTTGTTGATGTTCGAGAGGTGGCTGAGGCCCATGTTCGCGCAATGAAGGCTCCAAACGCCAAAGGGCGCTATATCTGCTCTGCGGGCAATATGGATATGTACCAAATCACGAATATCATGAAGACGGTGGGCGTGCGGGGAAAGCTTCCATCATTCGACATGAGCGGACGCATGGGGACCGCAACGATGAAGCTTCTCTCACATTTTCAGCCGAGTGGCATAGGAAGCTACCTCAGAACACATCTCGGAAGCGTTCCGCGGTTTGATAATAGCAAAATCAGGCGCGATCTCGGCATAGAGTTTCGTGACGTCGAAGAGACAATTTATGATACCGTGCACGACCTCATCGAATGGGGGCATTTGTCTACTTGAATGTGCACTTTCATGATCGTCTGAACGATTCAGAGATACCGCATTTCTGCTCTAAAGTTGGCTTTGGACAACCAGCCAGAGATCAGAAAAAGACAGATTTAAATCACTACTCTTCGGTGCATACACTGGTAGCATGCGTATATATTAGAATCTAAAACTCCAGACTTTTCCATAACTTTATGCTTTAAGCTGGAGCATACTCAAGAAATCCACCTTGCGACCTTAACGATCCAGTTTTACGGCTGAGCCCACTCAGCCGCTGATTGAAAGAAGTGCAACACTAGTCGCAGCGGCCAATGTGTGGCGTGTTTATGCAATAGTTAAATCGCGCCATTGGGAATAGATTTTTCCCAGGCTGAAGGCCGCGTTCTAATTGGAACACAGGCAGGAAAGGCGGCACAGCCCGCTTCATTCCTCGAAAATAAGTGCTTGGAAAAACTGGAGCGGGCGAAGGGATTCGAACCCTCGACCCCAACCTTGGCAAGGTTGCGCTCCAGAAATTCAAGGCCATAACCTCCACCTGGTTTAGATCGGTTTTGGCCCTGCACTAACTCGAAGCTGCTGTCATGCGAAGCGGGTTATGATTCGCACTAGCCAAGAACTCTCCGCCGCATGGTTAAAGCTGGAGGCGTGACGGCCATTCGCATTGGCCGGCAGCTGCGATTTGATCGCGCGATTTTATGGCTCGAAATCAATAATTTAGGATCACGTCGTGAATAGTCCCGGCACCGAACGGGGTTGATGTCACTAGATTCCTGCCAACTGGATCAGCTGCACTGATTTATTCCTGCGCGAAAAATGCCAAGCTAGAAATTGGCTGATCGAGTCAACCTGATCGTCGTTGCGCCCTTGCGGGAAACTTGCAATCTCGACACGCAGCTCTTCGAGCCATGACGCCTGCTCGGGTAGCCAAATATGCCCTGCCTCGATCCAAGCAGACTGCGCATGCAGCCGCGTGAGCTTATCGTCTTTTGGGTCAAATGCAGTCGGATAAGTAATCCCATTGGACTCAGAACGAAGCTGCTGGATCAGGGCGGTGCCGGAACCCTTGTCCTCAATCAGGATCGTCCGAGGGCCCCACTGCCGGGCCAGCTCTACGATACGTCTCTTAAGGGAAGGAAAATCCAACCTATCCCGCTCAACATCGAGCAGGAACAGGTCATCACCTCGGATCCCCCAGGTAGTGCATACACTGTAATCATGGTGCTCATCCGCCTTAGAGGCGGTGTCCCACGACTGAACAATGATAAGCTGCGAACGCGGTGGCGGCTGTGCACAACGGCGAAACCAACTCCACTTCACAATCTCGCCCTCGCTTGGCACGGGGCATTGCTGATACTGGGCGCTGAATGTCGAGCTGCCAAGCGCGCGACGCAGAGTGTCTAAGACATCGCGCGGCTCGCGTTCAGGGTGCAGCAAATCTCCCACCAGCCGCAGGTGCTGAACGCCGGACTCAATAGGCACGGCACACTCCTCTTCAGCAATGGCGGGAAGACGCAAAGTCACCCAATCATCTAGTCCCTCAACATGACCCGCGAGGTCATCAATGTGGAGGCGCTGTTGGACGAGGATGATGGCATCAGAAGCCTTGTTGTTGAGGCGTGACATCAGTGTCCGGCTGTACCATCCGTTGACGCTGTCTCGCCGCGCCTCTGACTGGGCATCTTCAGGTTTGAGGGGGTCGTCGATAATGATCAGATTGCCGCCACGGCCAGTCAGCGTGCCGCCAACCGAGGTCGCATAGCGATACCCCCGCGCCGTAGTCTCGTAGTTGGCCTCCTGGTTCTTAGTTGAACTGATCCGCGTATTTGGAAACAGCTCCTGAAACCATGCCGACTGCATAACTGCTCGGCAATCACTGGCGTGCTTGGCTGCAAGGTCGTTGGAATAACTAATCGTGACGATCTTAGCGGTCGGATTGTGACCAAGCATAAACGCGGGAAACGCTACCGATGCACATACCGACTTGAGCGATCTTGGTGGAACTTCGATTTTAAGCCGACGGACCTTGCCCTGTCGGGCCAATTCAAGGTGATAACAAATTGCTCTCAGGTGCCAGTTGGCGAGAAAGAGCTCGCCAGGGTTAACCGTCGCGAACGCTTTGCGCATGAAGTTGTAAAAGTCTTGTCGCAGCAGCGCTTGGAGCACACGATGATCAGGGGCGTTTGTCATCGCGTGTGCCTCCCCTCAACAGCCCGGCACCGCTCAAAATGTCGATGTCCTCTTCCAGCAGTGTTCGCAAATCCGGCGCGCCATCATTGTCAGTGAGATGGTCGCGGCAAAGGGTCAGCAGCAACTGCAATGCTTGGAGATTACCGCTCAGTGCCTTTTCTCGCAGCCGCAGCAGCGCTGCACCCATTGTGCTCATGCGTTTGCGCTTGCCATTTTCGTTGATGGTCACACGCAAGCTCATAATGTCTCGCAGCTCACTGCTAACGTTCCGCTTGCCTTTGGGTCGCCCTTTCGGATTACCTGATTGACCTGCCTTGAACTGGGAATGGCGCGGCGGGCTAGCATATCCGACCTTGTGGTCATCAAGGGCTGTATCGTACGGCTCAGTCACGGCTCTGCTCCTTGTCACGCTGCGCTTGCCGTTCAGCAAAGGTATCGCCGCTTTCCAGATGGACCGGCATCACGCCAAAGGCTGCCAAGAAGCGCTGCAAGATCACGTCACAGTAGAGTGGATCTAGTTCCAGCAACCGAGCCGTGCGGCCGCATTTCTCCGCTGCAATCAGCGTGGTTCCCGACCCTCCAAATCCATCGAGCACAATCTCCTCGCACTCGCTGGCATCGCGGATGATGTCGCAGATCATCTCCAGCGGCTTGACCGTGGGATGCCAGCCAAGCTCCTCATCACGACCCGCCTTGAACGTGTTGGCACCCGCATAATTCCAGACATTGGAGCGATGGCGGCCATTGGCGCCTAGTTCGACATTGTTGCAGTGGGGCCGGCGCCCCTTCTTAAAGACCCCCACCAGCTCATGCTGAGACCTGTACAACGACCCCATGCCGGCATTGCTCTTGGCCCAAACGCACAAGTTTAACCAATCATCATAAGCACAGCGCCCTGCACTCAACAATTCTGGCAAATGGCGCCAATCCATGAACACGTAATGGAGCGATCCATCGCGGCTCACTTTGGCCATTTCTCCAAGCCCATCAGCAAGAAAGCACCTGAATTCAGTCTCACTAAGTTCGCCCGACCCTTGCACAAACTCACGGTGCTTAACCCTGCCAAGGCCCGAGACATGCCCACGAATCTTCACATTGTAAGGCGGATCCGTAACCACAAGACGGGCCCGTTCATGTCCCATCAGCACACGATAGCTCGCCGGATCCAGAGCATCGCTGCAAAGAAGCTTGTGCCGGCCCAACCGCCATAGGTCGCCGGGCTTGCACACTGACGGGCCAGTCTGTGGCGCTGGCACTTCGCCTTCATCGAGCATGCTGTCGCCGGCATCAATAATCAGCTCGATCTCACGCAGGTCAAACCCCGTTAGCGTCGTGTCAATCTCAAGCTCTATGAGTTCGCCAAGTTCGATCGCAAGCAGTTGACGATCCCACCCAGCCCTTTCGGCCAGCCGGTTATCAGCAATGACATAAGCGCGCTTCTGTTCTTCGCTTAGCCAATCAATGCACAGGGTCGGCACTTCGGCAAGGCCAAGCAACTGCGCGGCAGCCAGTCGGCCATGTCCTGCAATAACTTCGCCGATCGCATCAATCAGCACGGGGTTGGTAAAGCCAAAGGCTTTAATGCTCTCGGCAATCTGCCGAAGCTGCTTGCGCGAATGTGTCCGCGCATTGCGAGGCGCAGCGCGCAGGGTTTCTGTCTTAGTGAGCTTGGCTTGCGGAAGCCGTGTGTCGTTTGGATACAGTGATATAGACATGACAAATCATCCTTCAAATCGAACAAGATGGTGAAGGAGATCTGTGCGAAGGGTCCTCGGGACGCGCCCAGCCAAGCCGGACAACCAAAGCTACAGGATCTCGGCGAGGCTCAGCCTCTCATCGGAGGGCACAACCCTCCTGTGTTCGTCGGAGCTGTCCCCGATGGAGGCTCTGCCTCGGTCCAAGTCAGGCTCTGCCTGAGAAGGAGCATCCATCCTGTGATGGACGAACTATCATTACCGCAATAGCTCAAAGTTCGCAAATGTAGGATATTCCCAAAGGGGGTTTTATTAGGGAAACGTCCCTGGCCACGTATTTGAATTGCCTGTTACTCTGAGAAAATTCCCTGTTATTTTCTTACAGCATTTTTTTGGTGGAATGGCGGACCGCTGTCCAATTGCCTCTGCGTGGAGGAGTGCAGCAAGCGTCAGTTTTACATATATCCCTGCAAATTCCCATGAAACAGGGAAATCAGCCTGAGACTGAATCGCTCCGGACTGCACCGCGCACCATTTCGTCTGGACTCCTCATCCAGACACTCAAAAACCCGGCCCTAGGCTGCGCTTAAAAGCCCAGTTTAGGCCGGGTTTTTTGATTTTCGCGATAAGTGAGACATTATCGTGCCTCGCTGTTCGTCGCTTCAACATGGCGTTAGCGTCCCTGCCATTGGGGCAGACGGCCCTCTGCAAACGCGCGGGGGCCTTCTAGAGCATCTTCTGAGGTCAACATGGCGCGATAAGAGGGGATGTCGCCGCTCCGCATCAGCGTATAGGCCTGTTCCACCTCTAGCCCTTCGGTCGCTCTTAGGATGTCGCGCGCGGCGGTAATGGCAAGGGGCGCGGCGCGGGCGATGGCTTCGGCCAATTCCAGCGCGCTCGATAGCAGCGCCTCTGGCGCCACAACCCGATTCACCAGATTCAACGCGAGCGCCTCATCGGCCTCGAGCCGCCTTCCGGTAAGGATCATCTCTCGCGCGAGCCGGGCCGGAATCGCCTTGGGCAACCGCAACAGCCCGCCGGAATCGGGCAACATCCCCAGTTGCGCTTCTGGCAGCCAAAATCGGGCATCGGTGCTCGCCACGATCAGATCAGCAGCGAGGGCCAACTCGAAACCGCCGCCCACGGCCAAGCCGTTGACCGCTGCGATCACTGGCTTGGTCAGACTGAAATATTCCGTCAGGCCGGCAAAACCGCCGGGACCATGATCGGCATCAACCGCTTCGCCCTCATTTGCCGCGCCCAGATCCCAGCCTGCGGAAAAGAACCGACCGGTGCCGGTGATGATCCCGACGCGGAGCTTGGGGTCATCGTTAAGCCGTTTGAAGGCGGCATAAAGCTCAAGGCTCGTCGCCACATCGATGGCATTGGCCTTGGGTCGGTCGAGCGTGATGATCAGCACGTCAGCGCGCTGGTCGAGCAGAACGGCACTCATACGAAAGTCTCCTTCATCCGGATCAGCGCATCCACCGCAACAGCACCCCGGGGAAGGGCGAGCAAGGGGTTGACATCAAGTTCTTCGAGCGCGGACTCATGGGCCATCGCAAAACCGGCGATGGCGTCGATGGCCTTAATCAGTGCGGGCAGGTCGCATCCGGGGCGACCTCGATAACCCATCAAGATGCCGAACAGCGGGAGCCGCGCCAGCGCGGCCTCAATCTCGGCGCGGCTGGCGGGCAGCAGCAGCTGTTCAACCTGTCGCAGCAATTCGACAAATATGCCCCCGGCCCCCAAAGTCAGGAACAGACCAAATTGCGGATCGCGGCCCACGCCAACAATTAATTCGGCAACGGCATTGCCCACCATCTCCTCAACCAGAAAAGTGCAGGAGAGGTCTTTCATGCGCTGCGCGGCGGCCAGCAACTCAGCGCGGCTGGCAAGGCCCAGCGCGACACCGCCAAGCTCTGTCTTATGCGCCAGATCGCTCCCCACTGCTTTGAGAACAAGCGGGAACGGGGCGGGCAGGGTGGTGGTATCATCGGTGCACAGCGTCGTAATCTCGGCTAGGCTCAACAGACGCCCGCGTGGGATGGGGACGCCCGCTGAGGACAGCGCCGCCTTGCTGCGGACCTCATCCCATGTCGCGACAGGGCCCGAAAAATCTGCTGCGGTGTCCGGCAAGGCGGGCGGAACCGGGCCAGACCATGCCGCGCCGATGGCCGCCGCTGCGGCCACAGCCTGCAGCGCCTCCGAAAGCCCGGCCGCCGGAACGATGCCTTGAGCGATCAGTGTATGGGCGACTGCCTCCGGCAGATTTTCCGCCAAGGAGCTTGCGACAATCCGAACCGTGCCGGCTGCGGCCGGACAGGCCTGTGCAGCTGCCAAAAAGGCGCTGATCGTTACGTCCCAGTCCGGATGGGTGCAGCGGTCGGCTCTTGGAAAATCAAGGATCAGCAGCGAAGCTTCAAATTCCGCCTTCAACAGCGCGGTAAAACAGGCGGTCTGCGCGGCTGCGTCGCCCCAAATATAGGTGTGGTAATCCAGCGGATTGGCAACATGCACGCGCGGCCCCAGCACAGCTTCCAGCGCGCCCTGAACGGCAGGTGCAAAGTCTGGCGTCTCCAGCCCGACGCGCTCGGCAAGGTCGGCCGTCAGCGAGGCTTCGCCGCCTGAGCAGCTGGCGCTGGTCACGCGTTTGCCGCGCAACGGGCCGCTCACATGAAGCAGCTTCAGTGTTTCCAGAAAGCTTGCTGGATCATACGCGCGCGCGACCCCATAACGGGCAAATAAGGCGTCGCACAGCGCATCAGCCCCGGCGAGTGAACTGGTGTGGGACAAGGTGAGGGCGGCACCCTTGACTGACGCCCCTGTCTTAAGTGCCACCATCGGCACACCCGCGGCCCGTGCAGCAAGGCACGCTTCTGAAAAGCGGGCAACCGACCCGAGTCCTTCCAGATGCAGCCCAATCGCGCTGACTCGTTCATCCTGAATCAGTGCTTCGATCAGATCTGCTGGCGTTACATCTGCGCAATTGCCAACCGAAATCACATAGCCAATGGGCAGCCCGCGCGCCTGCATTGTGAAGTTGAGCGCCAAATTACCGCTCTGGCTGATGATCGCAACACCGCGTCCCGTATCGATCGGCCAGCAGCCATGTTGGTCGGGCCAGAGCGCCACCCGGTCAAACAGGTTGAGCATGCCATAGCAGTTCGGCCCAATCAGCGGCACGCCAGCTGCCGCGGCGCGCAGTTCCGCCTGACGCGCCTGACCCTCTTCGCCGCTTTCGGCAAAGTCTGATGCGTAACAGATGGCGCCGCCAGCGCCCGACAATTCCGCCACCAACGCGATCGTGGCGGGCGCAGGGGCGGCGAGAAAGACGGCGTCGGGCGACCCCGGGAGTGCCGCCAAATCAGGAAAGCAGGGGAGTCCCCCCATCGTCTCCCGCTTCGGATTGACGGGCCAAATCGGGCCCTGAAAGCCGAGCGCCCGACATTGCCGCACCGCTTCTTCCGCGGCCTTGCCGCCCACAATTGCAAGACTGCGTGGGCGCAAAAGGCGCGCCAGCCGGTCTTCCTTGGGTTGAGCCGTGCTCATGCCTCAAGCGGACGGAGCAAGGCGCGGCTGATGATGTGGCGCTGGATTTCGCTGGTGCCATCCCAGATCCGCTCGACCCGGGCATCGCGCCAGAACCGCTCAATCGGGAGTTCATCCATCAACCCCATGCCGCCGAAAATCTGCAGCGCATTATCGGTCACGCGGGCCAGCATTTCGGAGGCGAAAAGCTTGGCCATCGCGGCATCGGTATCCGTCATCGTGCCCTGATCGTCCTTCCATGCGGCGCGCAAGGTCAGGAGTTCTGCGGCTTCCAACTCGGTCTTCATATCCGCCAGCTTAAAGCCCGTGCCCTGAAACTTGCCGATGGCCTGACCAAATTGCTTGCGCGTTGCGGCCCACTGCGTCGCCATTTCGAGCACGCGATGCCCTCGACCGACCGACGTCGTCGCCACCTGTAAGCGGGTGGAACCGAGCCACTGGCCCATAAGCTCGAAGCCCTTGTCGAGTTCCCCCAATAAGCTGGCGGCGGGCACGCGGCAGTCTTCAAAAATCAACTCGCACTGGTGATATCCCCGGTGCGATACGCATTTAGGCCCTCGGCGCCGGGTGAGGCCGGGCGTGTCAAAATCAACGAGGAAGCAGCTAATGGTGTTCCGGCCACCTTGCTCGCCCGTTGCCGCACACAAGATCACGAAATCAGCGACATCGGCATGGCTGATGAAGTGCTTGGTGCCGTTGATCACAAAGTCATCCCCGTCGCGGCGTGCAAAGGTCCGCATGGACCTGACGTCTGACCCTGCATCTGGCTCCGTCATGGCAAGGCAATCATGGCGCTCACCCCGGATTGTTGGGAGCAGATACTCCTCAATCTGGCTGCCTTGGCACCCGCGCAGAATGTTGCTCGGTCGGGCAATGACCATCTGCAGACCATAAGAGGCGCGGCCCAGTTCGCGTTCCATCAATGTGGTGTCGAACGTACCCAGCCCGCCGCCGCCAAGCTCTGCAGGCATGTTGACGGCGTAAAGCCCCAGCTCTTGGGATTTGCGCTGAATGTCCGCGGCAAGCTCTGCAGGCACGTCGTCCGTCTCTTCGACCAGTTTTTCATGCGGATAGAGTTCGGTCTCGACAAAGCGCCGGACCGTTTCGACGAGCATCTGCTGCTCAGAAGAGAGTTCGAAATGCATCAGTTTGGATTCCGTTTAATGGCAATATTGCGCCCGGCCTGAGCAGGGCGAGGAAGGGTGGCATGGGCGGTGAGTACCGCCTGAACGCGCGCCTGAAGCTCTGGGGGCATCGGCGCGCTGCGCCCCGCCGCCATATCGACATGCACCAGCATCTGCTCCCCCGTCGCCAGCAGCTCTGCAGTCTCGGCATTGTGCATGGCGTGGAAGATATGGAGGCGTTTGTCATCGGCATCCAAGAGCTGGAGCGAAAGATCGAGCTGGTCTCCCAAATGCGCCTCAGCAAGGTTGAAAATCATGGTCTGCACCGTGAACAGCGAAGACCCGCCAGCGCGATAGGCTTCGTCAATCCCGATCAGGCGAAAAAAGGCATCTGACTGATCACCAAAGGCCAGCAAATAGCAGGACTCGCTCATATGCCCATTATAGTCGACCCATGCGTGCGGAACGGTCGGCCGGGTGAGATGCAAAGGCGCCGCGATGGGCTCGCCCGGGGTGAGCGGTCGTGCCGCCGTCCCTTCTAGCGGCGTTCTTAGCCCATGGCTTTGTGCTTCCGAGTTATTTTCCGGCACTATGGCCCCTCCTCAAATTGGTTTGCCACGCGCAGATGCCAAGTGATGCGCCTGCTACGAGGCGCTCTGGCGCGACAAGGCCGGGGACCAATCGGGCTCGGCCGCGCGCGCATATCAGCGTTTTAGTCCCATATCCGGCAATATCGAGCAGGAGCTGATCCCAGTGACGATATTGCACATCATGTCCCTCGCCCGGATAGCGACGGAAAGTGACCTTTGCTTTCACTTTACTGGCCCAAAAATCGCCTTGGCTGGGCGGGACAAGCGGGTCCACCTCGCCATAATAGAAGAAAGCAGGGGCCGGGAAATCGGACACAGGCGCGGGCGCCTCGCAGAAACGGCGATATTCGCGCGCAACGCCGTGCACATCGCCGCGCTGCCCAGCGATAAAAAAGGCCCGCGCACCTTCATCTGCCGCGCGGTCGATAAAACCGGGGACTTTGGCGGCAACACCCTCTGGCGGCATCGCCCAGAAGACCCGCGGTGCGCCCACTTGTTCAGCCAGCCCTGCGCGCAGCGCGGCGGCATCTGCAGCGCAGATCGGACTTGACGCAGGGGCCGAGGCGATGGCGGCGAGCATGTGCCAAGAGATCACGCGTTCGGGCATGGCGGCTGCAATATGCCCGGCATAGGCCCCACCCCCCGAAATCGCGACAAGCGCGAAGCGGCGGATGCCGAGCCGGTCCAGCACCTGGGTTATTTCGCTGTTATAGTCAGTGAAGGACCAGACGGGATCGAAGGCGGTGTCGCCGAGCCCATTGCGCTCAACCGCGATGATCCGCACCTTTAGCCGCTTGCGCAGCGTATCGAGGAACGCGACTAGCTCTGGCGCGCGGGCGCTTGTGCCAACGCCGCCGACAAACAACATCGGCGTCCAACCCGCCTCTCCCGTGTCGGTGAAGTGCACAACGCGCCCCTCTTTTGTCTTGAGGCTTTGGAGCGGTGTGCCAATGGCATCGAAATGATCGGGAAAGGTGATCGGCTGCGCCAACGCTGGCGCGGCACAGCTCAACAGGGCGGCGACCAGAAGCTGCCGGATCATCGCACGGGTTCCGTTTCTAAATTGCGATCAAGCGCGGTGATCTGGGCTTGTTCGGCCGAAAGGTCGACGCCGCGGTGCAAAAGGAGGTACACAAGAGCTGAAACCGGCAAGCCGATCAGCATAGAGATATCCGCCCCTCCCAGCGCCTGCGCCACCGGGCCGGTATAGATTTCCGTCTTGAAAAAGGGGATCATCGCGATGAAGCCCCCAAAATAAGACAGAAGCCCCCGCCAGTTCCACCGGCCATAAAGTCCATCAGCCATGAACATCGCCCGGATCGAATAGCGCCCTTTGCGCACGAAGAAGAAATCAACAAGGTTGATCGCAGTCCACGGGGTGAAGAGGTAAACGAGCACGCCGAGGAAGGCCTCAAACGCGTGGAGCACATTCCCGCTCATCGCGAGTGACAAAGAGAGGGACGCCGCAAAGACAACCCCCAAAGAAAGAACCCGCGATGCAATGCCCAGCCGGATTGGGCGAATGCTGTCGATCACGCTGAGGAGCGTCAGGGACGAGCCATACAGATTGAGCGAGGTAATCGTGACAAGCCCGCCAAAGCTGCTGATGAGCATGATAGCCCCAAAACCACCAAACATCGCGTCCGCGCTGTCGCGCAGCGCAACGACAATGTCGGTATTGGCGAAAGCGGCGGCGGCAAAGGCGCCGACCAGCATCATCCAAGCGCCACCAATAAAGGCACCAAAAAAGGTCCAGAGGAACGAGGCGCGAATGCCCACCTCACGCGGCAGGTAGCGGGAATAGTCAGAGACGTAGATCGACCAGCTGAGCTGATATCCTGCGGCGGCAAAGAATTGGACGAGAAACAGCGAGGGCTTGAATGCGCCGGGACGCAATAAGGTAGAAAAGTCGACAATTGAGAAAAATCCAGCGGTATAAACCGCAAGGACAGCCAGCATGAGATAGGCTAGGATCCGTTGGGCTTTGTGGATCAGGTCATACCCTATCGCCGCGATAAGAACGGCGAGGACGGCAAAGGCAATAATCGTTGGCCCTTCGGGGAGACCCACTAATTCCTTCACCGTGCTGGCCGCCAAAGACTGGTTGAGCGCATTAAACCCAATATAGGTGATGAGCGCGACAACCCAGACAAGCAGAGCGCCCAAATAGCCAAATTGCGGGCGCGACTGGATCATCTGCGGAAGGCCAAGGTGCGGGCCTTGCGAACAATGGAAGGCCATCAGGATGGTCCCAAGAACGCACCCCCCGATGACGGCGAGGCTCGACCAGAAAAGATCAAGCCCAGCCGCGACGCTGATCGCGCCCGTTGCGAGTGTCGCTAAATGGGCGTCCCCCGTAAACCAAATCGGCCAAAGGTGGCGCACCTTGCCGCGCCGTTCTGCCAGAGGGACATAGTCGATCGAGCGGGTTTCAACCAAGGCCATGCATTCTCTCCCCCCCTGTGCCGGATCAGCCGGCCATTTTAATCTGGCGGCCCATACCATCAGGGGGCGGCAAATGCGCTTGGCTCTTCACCAAGGCTTGCGCCTTATCCTGCATGGTCTGTGGCGCTGGCGCAGATTTTTCTGCCTGCGCGTCGACATGCACCAGCATATGTTCGGCAGAGGCGATCACCGCATCGTGCCGAAGATTGACCATTTCATGGAACAGGTGCAGCCGCTTGGCGTCCGCCGCCAAGACACGGGTGCGGACCTCAACAGGTTCGCCCAGCCGCGCCTGACCCAAATGGCGGATATGGGTTTCAACCGTGTACCAAGAATGGCCCGCTGCCACATAATCCATGCCCGCGCCGATCTGCGCCAACACCACATCGGTCGCATCGCCGAATAGCTTCAGATAGCAATATTCGGTGAGATGTTCGTTATAGTCGATCCATTCCGGCTGGACGGGCGTTGAGATCGTCAAAATCCGCCCATCCGGCCTGATGGACCCGATTTCTGCCGACCCGCCACCCAGCCGCAGGCGATGCGCACGGGCAACCGCTCCGGCCGCGAAATCGTTGCGCTCCAGCGCATGGGTCAGATCAACAAGGCAATCATCGCGCAGCTTTTCATAGGTGCGTAGATCAATGCCGCCCGCCTGTTCATCGCTCTGCCGCGAAATCGTCTCGATCAGCTCATCGGTCAATTTGGGGCCGATCAGCTTCGTCCAAGGCCATTCCATGGAAGGTCCAAACTGGCGGAGGAAGTGCCGCATTCCGTCCTCACCGCCAGCAAGCCGGTAGACAAGGAATGTGCCCATGAATGACCAGCGCATCCCAGCGCCAAAGCGGATCGCATCATCGATTTCGGAAGCGGTCGCGATACCGTCGTTAATCAGCCAGAGTGCCTCACGCCACACCGCTTCCAACAGACGGTCAGCGATGAACCCGTCAATCTCCTTGCGGACATGCAGCACCTTCATGCCAATGCGTTCATAGACCGCGGCAGCAATGTCCTTCGTCGCTTGGCTGGTCCTTTCGCCGCCGCAGACTTCAACCAAAGGCAGCAAATAGACCGGATTGAACGGATGGCCGACGACCAGCCGGTCAGGCCGCGTCATGCCGGCTTGGAGCTTCGTCGGCAACAGGCCCGACGTGGATGATCCGATCACGGCGTGATCTGGCATTGCGGCATCCATCTCCGCGAGCAAACGGACTTTTAGGTCTTCCCGTTCTGGCAGGCTTTCTTGAATGAAATCGGCATCGCGCACGGCCTCAGCTAGGCTTGCTGCAAAGGTTACCTTGCCCTCAGCGGGCAATGCCTGACCAAAGAGCCGGGTCATCGCCCGACGTGCATTGGCGAGCACGGCGGCTGTTTTGCGCTCGATCTCGGGGTCTGGATCATAGACCGAAACATCAATCCCGTTGAGCGCAAAGCGCGCGGCCCAGCCCGCGCCGATCACGCCGCCGCCGACAATCCCAACCTGACGGATTTCATGTGCCATATGCCTGTTGCTCCTCAGCGCTTCTTAAGCTTCAGCTTCTCACGCACCTCAGCCGGCCCGAGAATCCGGGCGCCCATGCCGGTCAGAATCTGCACCGCGCGCTCGACCAGCTGGCCGTTGCTCGCAAACTCACCGCGCCCGAGATAAAGATTGTCCTCCAGCCCGACGCGCACATTGCCCCCGGCAAGCGCCGCCATCGCAACGAAGGGCAATTGATAGCGCCCGATTGAAAAGCCACTGAACACTGCGCCCGGCGGCAGTTGGTGAACCATCGCCATTGTCGTCAGCGGATCATCGGGCGCGCCATAGGGAATGCCCATGCACAGCTGGATCATCACCGGATCATCCAGCAACCCGTCACGGATCATTTCTTTCACAAACACCAGATGCCCTGTGTCAAACACTTCCAATTCGGGCCGCACGCCAAGGCGCTGCACCTCGGCGGCCATGGTGCGCAACATGCCGGGCGTGTTGGTCATGACATAGTCGGATTCGGCGAAATTCATCGTCCCGCAATCGAGCGTGCAAATCTCTGGCAGCAGTTCCTGCACATGGGCCAGTCGCTCCATCGGCCCGACCATGTCGGTCCCCGCCGGATCGAGCGGCAGCGGGTTTTCGCCCGCGCCGAACACGATATCTCCACCCATGCCAGCCGTGAGATTGATCACCACATCGGTGTCGCTGGCGCGCACCCGTTCCACCACTTCGCGATAGAGCGCCACATCGCGGCTGCCCTTGCCCGTTTCCGGATCGCGCACATGGATATGGGCAATCGCCGCACCAGCGCGCGCCGCCTCAATCGCGGCATCGGCGATTTGTTCAGGGGTAATAGGCAGAGCAGGGTGCTTATCTGCCGTGGCGCCAGAACCTGTGACGGCGCAGGTAATGAATGTTTCGAAATTCATGGCATATCCTCTCAACTCGACAGCAGCTTACCTCGTCTCTGGTTGAAACAAATCTCAAAGTGCGACAAATAATTGCAAAATACGTCAATAACTGACAGGCTCACCTCGATGACGCATTCGCTCGCTTTCGTCTTGATGCCTGGCTTTTCGGCAATTGCCTTTTTTGCCGCGTTGGAACCGCTGAGGATTGCGAACCGACTTTCTGGCCGACCGCTTTTCACGTGGACGATCCACGCCCCTGATGGAGATTATGCGGCGGCATCCAACGCCATGCAGTTGCGGTGCGATGGGCCTTTGCCAGATGACCCGCATAGTTTGTTGGTCTGCGCCGGTTTTGATCCGCTAGATCGGGCGCGGCCCCCTTTATTGGGGCAGATTCGACGCATCTGGCGGGCGGGACGGCAGGTCGGCGCAATTGATACGGGTGTCTTTGTGCTCGCCGAGGCAGGCATCTTGGGGCGCGAGATGGTGACGATTCATTGGGAAGCCGCCGACGCGTTTCGGCGGCGCTATTCGCAGATACCTGTTTCAACCGAAATTTATGAGCGCCACGCCCGGCTGATCACCTGCGCGGGCGGAACAGCGGCGATGGACATGATGCTCGACAGTATCGCTGCGAGCCATGGCATCGCGCTCGCTCAAGCCGTTTCAGATCAGCTGATCCATGATCGGATACGGCCACCCAGCGCGCCACAGCGCACTGTGCTGGGCTTTGATGCGGCGTTTGCGCGCCCAGATGTTAAGCGCCTCATCTCGGCGATGGAAAAGAATATTGCCAATGGGCAATCGCTCGCGGCCCTTCTTACGGCCGAAAACATTAATCGGCGCACGGCCGAGCGGCTCTTTCAGAAAGAACTCGGCCTCAGCCCGGGGCGCTTCTACCTGCGTCTCCGTCTTCGCTATGCCTTGGATTTGATGCGTCAGAACCAATTGACGGTTCACGAAGCGGCAATGGCAGCGGGCTTTGCCTCTCAGCCGGTCTTCTCGCGGGCCTGCCGTCAGCAATTCGGCGTGTCGCCAAGTGCGATTCTAAAGGGGGCTGGTCTCGCAGACTCTGCGGATCTCTAGCGGCCGTTCAAGGCGGGGCTAGGCTTGAAGGATAAGGTCGGCGCCCTTTTCTCCGATCATGATGGCCGCCGCATTTGTATTGCCAGATACCAAGCGCGGCATCACCGATGCGTCGACAACGCGCAGGCCGCTGACGCCTTTAACGCGCAACGCGGGATCCAGAACGGCGGCGTCATCAATGCCCATCCGACAGGTGCCCACTGGGTGATAGCCCGTATTTCCATATCCCCGTGCATAGTCCAATAGGTCCTGATCGCTACGGCAGTCTGGACCGGGCCAAGGCTCGCTGTCGACCAAGGGCGCAAGGGAGGGGGCCGCCACCAAATTGCGGGCAATCTGCATCGCGCGCACAGACAATCTTTGATCTTCCTCAGCCTCAAGCCAATTATGTATGATTTCCGGCACGTCTGTTGCGTTGGGGCTGCTCAGCCGGACATGTCCGCGCGACTCCGGTCGCAACACAGTTGGTCCAAGCGTCAATCCAGGCCAGGGCGACAGCGCTGACTTCTTCCCCGCCGCTGCCGCATCAAGATCCCCTGTGACGGGAAGGCAGTGAAACTGAATATCGGGCCGGTCCAAACTCGGATCGGACTTCACAAAGGCCCCGATCTGTGCCGCGGGAATGGTCATAGTGCCCTCACGCCGCGCGAGATAGCGCATCACATTCCAAAGCAGACGGCCCCCAGAAAGCTCTTGATTATAGCTGTAAACGCCGGGCCGCAGGCGCCAGCTCATCGTTAGAATATAGTGGTCTTGCAGATTGCGGCCAACTTGCGGGCTATTGTGGATCACAGGGATCCCCATTGGTTGCAAATCGCTGGCTGGGCCAATTCCCGATAGCATCAGCAGCTTTGGGCTGTGATAGGCCCCAGCCGACAAAATAACCTCACGCCGCGCTGTGATGGTCTGGCGGCCTTGCCGTCCATCGATTTCAACGCCTGTTGCGCGATTGCCCTCAAACACCACGCGGCGGCATTCCGCACCCGTGACCACGTGTAAATTGGGACGACCCATTGCGGGGCGGAGAAAGGCATCCGCAGCAGAGCATCTGCGTCCATCGGCAACTGTTGTTTGATAGTAAAAGACCCCAAATTGATCGGGGCCATTATAGTCATCCGTTCGCGGCACGCCGATATCGGCAAAGGCAGAAAGGATTGCATCATTTGTTGGGTTGCGGTGGGACACTTCCTCTACGCGCAAAGGCCCCGAATCGCCACGCAGATCAGTCCCGCCGGCTGCATAGCTTTCGCTCTTGCGGAAATAGGGCGCCACATCAGCCCAGCCCCAGCCAATCGCACCAAGGTTGCTCCAACTATTATAATCGGCCTGTTGTCCCCGCACATAAAGAAGGCCATTTATGTTGGAGGATCCCCCCAGACCCTTGCCGCGGGGAAGCAGCATCCGGCGCCCCTGAATGGCCGGTTCAGCCTCCCCAGAATAATGCCAGGAATGGCCCGGTGTATTGGCCGTGACGCCAAAGCCTGCAGGCATAGACACGAGGAACGACTTTCCATTGCCGCCCGCTTCAACGAGAACAACATGGTTACGCGGATCGGCGGACAGGCGATTGGCGAGGACGCAGCCTGCAGAGCCCCCACCAATAATGACAAAGTCAGCTTCCACCCGAAGTCCTCCTCGCTTTCGCCCGGCTCCGCCCGAATTGGGCCTCACTCTCTTTCCCGCCTTGCCGGATGGGGGCCGGGCCGTCCAGATACCAAAATCAGGATCGCCAAGGCGAGGCGCGAACGCTGAGATCCTCGGGCGCGTCCGCGCGCGTGCTTTCGACCTTTACGGCTCCATCCGCCGATCAAATTGATCAAGCTCATAGGCAATAGAAGCTTCCACGAGCTGATCCCAAAGCTGGGCCAATATATCTTCGGAAACGCCCGCTGCACCAGCGGCCTTGCGCACATTGGCGATGACTTCGGCCTTGCGCGCCTCATCCCGCACCGCCGCCCTGTCGTCCTTAATGCGGGCAGCGGCGTCCATATAGCCAAAGCGCAGAGCGAGCAGATCAACAAGCTGCCGGTCCACATCATCAACCCCTGCCCGAACCTCTGTCATGGTCGTGCAGTTTTTCGGAGGGATCACCCCAGTTTCAACACAGCGATCGGTCATGGCGCGGCCCTTAAGCCTTGGGCGGACTTCTGTCGAGCGCTCCCCGCACCCCGCGGTTTATATCGGCCTATATGCGCCCTTTACGTTGCAAACTAAAACTGATATGCGCCTTTGATAGTCTTATTTAGAAAGTCGACGCGTGCGGGCCAATTTCTTCGTGCTTTTGCTTTTTGCCGCAACCTCTGCCTGTTCAGACGCGCCCAAGACCGTCGCGGAGAAAATACCAACCGTTAAAACAGCCCTGATCGGTGCGGCGCAAGGCGGCAATAGCCTTATCGCCGTTGGCAGTGTTGCGGCCCGGCGCGAATTGCAGCTGGGCTTTACAACAGCAGGTCAAATTACGACGCTAACGGTGAATGAGGGCGACCGGGTGACCAAGGGGCAATTGCTCGCCGCCTTGGATATGGATCAGGTCGCCGCCGGGTTGGATGCCGCCCAAGCCGAAGAACGCCGGGCACGCGCCGATTATCAAAGAACAGCAACGTTGAAGGACAAGGGCTGGGTCACCCAAAGCCGGCTGGACAATGCACGCGCCGCTCTGGATGCGGCCAGCGCCAATGTCCGCGCCCGGCGCTTTGCCGCAGACACGGCCCGGATTTATGCGCCCAGCGATGGCCTGATCCTCGCACGCCTCGCCGAGCCGCGTGAAGTGGTGGCAGCGGGGAGCCCTGTCGTGGTTCTCGCCGAACAATCGGGCGGCTTTGTGCTGCGCGCGCCGCTTTCAGATCGACAAAGTGTGGAGATTGCGCTCGGCGCGCCGGCCCTTGTTCGGCTGGATGCCGCGCCCGACCGACCCCTTGCTGGCAAGGTGATAGAAATTGGTGGGCAGTCAGATCGGGCGACAGGTGCATTTCAGGTGGAAATCAGCCTGCCCAATGCGCCGGGCCTTCGGTCTGGCTTGGTGGGGCGCGTGACCATTGAAACGCAAGGCACATCCAACGCGTCCGCAGCCGCACGTCTTCTTCTGCCCGCTAGCGCTCTTTTTTCGGCACGCGCCGGCGAAGGCTTTGTCTTTGTGATCGACAAGAGCAACCGCGCCCGGTTGCGGCCCGTGCAGCTTGCTGAAACGCGCGATGACGGCATTTATGTGCTCTCCGGCCTTGCCCGTGGAGATCGGGTCGCGACCAGCGGGCTTGATCAACTGCGCGACGGCATCGTCGTGCGCCCTGTGGGTGGGGCCCAGTGAACATTACCGATTTTGCCGTTCGGCGCTGGCAACTCACCCTTGTCGGCTTTGTACTGGTTTGCCTGCTGGGGGTGAACTCCCTGCTGTCGATTCCCCGGGCGGTTGACCCATATTTTCCTATTCCTGTGACCATTGTAACGGCCGTCTTGCCAGGAGCGGATGCCGCTGACGTTGAAGAAACAGTCGCCAAACCAATTGAGACAGTGCTTCAGGGCCTCGACAATGTGCGCGAAATCCGGTCGACCAGCAGCGATGGGCTGGCCGTGATCTCGGTCGAATTTGAATATGGCACCGATAGCGAACAGGCGCTGGATCGCACGGTGCGCGAGGTCAACGGCATCCGCCCGCAATTGCCGCCGGGCCTTGCCAGACTGGAAATGCGCCGACCGCGCACAACCGAATCCGCCGTTGTGCAACTGGCCTTGGTCAGCAAAGGGGCGTCTTGGCGCCGCATGGAAAAATATGCGCAAGATCTCAATGATCGGCTGGCCGTTGTGCCGGGCGTGCGCGCTGTATCCACCTTTGGCCTTGCCACACCCGAAGTCCGTGTTGCGCTGAACACCGCCAAATTGGCCGAGGCCCGGATACCAGCAGCGGCTGTTGCCGCAGCTGTTGCGGGCGGCGGCGCTGATGTTCCAGCAGGAGCCGTCGATTCGGGCGGGCGGCGCTTTAACGTGAAGGCGGGCGGGGCATATCGCAGCCTAGATGATGTTCGCGCCGTGCCTTTGCGGGGCGGAAGCGGTCAGCTAGTAACGGTGGGCGACATTGCCGATGTCCGCTGGGCAGAAGCCGAGCATCTCAACATCACGCGCTATAATGGCGAACGCGCCATATTCCTCAGTGTGCGCAAAAAGGACGAGACGGACACAATCCGTTTGCGCGAGTCCCTTGGTAAATCGGTTGAGGCGGCCCGCGCAACCTTGCCGCCAGATATGAAGCTGGACATCGCCTTTGACCAATCTGGCGATATTGAGCGTAAGCTGGGGCAATTGGGCATAGATTTTTCCATCGCCTTGGCGCTGGTTCTCGTCACCTTGCTGCCGCTGGGTTTCCGCGCGTCTTTGGTGGTGATGATCTCCATTCCTACATCGCTGGCGATCGGCATTATTTCCATGAACGCGCTGGGCTATTCGCTCAATCAAATCAGCATTTCGGGCTTTATCGTCGCCTTGGGGTTACTCGTGGATGACTCCATAGTCGTGACTGAAAATATCGAACGACATTTGCGCATGGGGGCGGCCCGCGCCGAAGCCGCCATTCGCGGCACAAAAGAAATTACGATGGCCGTATTGGGGTCAACCGGCGTGCTGCTCTTTGCGTTCCTGCCCATTGCCAATCTGCCTGAAACATCGGGCGATTTTGTGCGCGGCCTGCCCATGGCGGTGCTCGTGACCGTCTCTGCATCGTTGCTCGTCTCGCTGACGATTGTTCCCTTTGTCGCCAGCCGCATTTTGGAACCCCACCAGACCAGCGAGGGCAATCAATTTTTGCGCTGGTTGCAGGAAAAGATTGAACGATTTTACAAACCACTGCTCCATTGGGCACTGGAAAATCCGCACAAGACTCTGTGGGGGGCAATGGGGGCCTGCTTGCTCGCCTTTGCCGCCATTCCTATTTTGGGGTTCAGCCTGTTTCCGAAAGCCGATGTGCCCTATTTTGTGGTCCGCGTCGAAGCCCCCGAAGGCAGCGGCATTCACAAGACAGACGCGATTGTCCGGCGCTTGGCGCAAAAGGTGCAAGCCTTGCCGGAAGTTGAGTCGGTCATGGAGAATAGCGGACGGGGCAATCCGCAGATTTATTACAATAATATCCCGCGCGAATTTGACCCCAGCTATGGCGAACTCTTCGTGACGCTCAAGCAATGGTCCCCGCGCGAATCCCCGGCCTTTATCGCGCAATTGCGGGCTGACCTCTCCCGCGTGGCCGACGCTCAGGTCAGCGTGATCCAGTTTGACCAAGGGCCACCCATTGAAGCGCCCATCGCCATTCGCGTGCGCGGCCCTGATCTCGCCGTGCTGAAAAGGCTATCTGGCGAGATTGCCGAAGTCATGCGGACAACGCCCGGCACACGCGATGTGAAAGATCCGTTGGCCATCGACCGAATCGACCTCAACCTGCAAGTCGATCAGGAAAAGGCGGGGCTGTTGAATGTCGCCCCAGACGCCGTCAAACGGACGATGCGGCTGGCAATTTCAGGCGAACGCGCCAGCGCCTTTCGCGATGCGGAAGGGGACAGCTACCCCGTCACAGTGCGGTTGCCGCTGGCGACGAGCCAGCCCATATCTGCGCTCGACAGCATCTATGTATCGTCGCAAAGCGGGGGCAGCGTTCCCCTGTCCCAAGTCACACGGCCAGAACTCGACTCCGCCCCGTCTAGGATTAATCGGTATAAGCTGGAACGCGCGGTGACCGTCACGGCCTTTGTCAAAGACGGCTTGCTGGCGTCCAAAGTGACAAATGCTGTGGTTGCCCGGCTCTCCGAGATCAAATTGCCCCCGGGCTATGTCTATAGCGTGGGCGGCGAAGCCGAAGCGGCCGCACGCAATAGCTCTGGCTTGGGCGGATTGATCCTCTTGGCCGTATTCGGCATTCTTGGCGTTCTTGTGGCGGAATTTGGACGATTTCGCGAAACGGCCGTTGTGGCTGGCGTCATTCCGCTGGGCCTATTTGGCGGGCTCATCGCGCTTCTCCTCACCGGAAATTCGCTCTCTTTCTTGGCGGTCATTGGCTTTGTCGCGTTGATTGGGATTGAGATTAAAAACTCCATCCTATTGGTCGATTTCACCACCCAATTGCGCCAGCGTGGTCTTGAGTTGCGCGATGCGATTGAACAAGCGGGGGAAATTCGCTTTCTGCCCGTTCTCCTGACATCGGTGACGGCCATTGGCGGGCTGCTGCCGCTCGCGCTTTCGGGAAGTCAGCTTTATTCGCCGCTCGCTTGGGTTATCATTGGCGGGTTGGTGTCCTCCACCTTGCTCAGCCGGATTGTCACCCCGGTCATGTATCTGCTGATCGTGCGCGGCGCAGAGCCGCCAGCGATGAGCACAGATGCCGAACCCGTCCCGGCGGCCTGACGCAAGTCCTGGCCAAAGCCACTAACTTAAGCTGCGCACTCAAATCGGCGTGATGATGAAAGGGTGACCCTGCCCCTCAGGCCTGTTAGAGTGGCGCTGCCCGCTGCATGACGCAGTCGGCCCTGAAAGAGGCGCAAGTGACAACGGCCCTTCCCCGCATCCGGGCGCTTTCCACAGCGCGGCCCGATCACGATATTCACGCGGCTTTCATCGCTTGGGCGGAAGACCAGATGGACGATCGACGCGCGCGCGCCCTTTTTCGGCGCATGGCCGGGCGGTCGGGCATTGATCATCGCTTTGCGGTTCTGCCGCCAACCGCCCAAGGGGGATCACCTGTTGCCCCCGGCGGCTTTTACGATGGGCCCGCCCCGGGCACCGCTGCGCGCATGGCGCTTTATGCCGAACACGCCCCCGCACTTGCGCTCAAGGCCATTGCCGGGCTGGATGTTGATCTCAGCCAAGTGACGCATCTGATCGTCGCCAGCTGCACCGGATTTGTCGCCCCCGGCGTGGATCAGATCATTGCCCGCACCCTCAACCTGGACCCATCGGTGGAGCGGTTGTTGGTCGGCTTTATGGGCTGTTACGCCGCTGTCTCGGCGCTGCGCAGTGCGATGCACATTGTCCGTTCCACGCCGCAGGCCAAGGTGCTGGTGGTGACGGTTGAGCTGTCCTGCCTGCACCTCAATAACACGCAAGAGATTGAACCCCTTTTGGCGATGCTGCAATTTGGCGATGGCGCAGCAGCAGCGCTCGTGACGGGGGAGGGGCCGGGCCTTGCGGTCTTTGATCCCTTTGCAACCACCCTGCCCGGCTCGGCCGATCTCATCCGTTGGGACATTGGCGATACCGGCTTCATCATGCACCTCTCGGGGCAGGTTCCCGCCCGCATTGCCGACGCCTTGCAGGATCCCGCCTTTGTCCACACGCTGGCGGGCGGCGATCCGCAGGCGGTCGATGCTTGGGCGGTTCATGCCGGGGGTCGATCCATATTGGATGCCGTTGAACATGGGCTGAAGCTGGATGCAGAGGCGCTATCCGCCTCGCGCGCCGTCTTGCGCGAAGGGGGCAATATGTCTTCCTCCACGCTGATGTTCGTTCTGGCCCGGCATATGACGCAAAAGGTTTCGCGCGGCGTTGCTCTGGCCTTTGGCCCCGGCGTGGCAGCCGAAGGTTTTCGCTTTCGGACGGTCGATTAAATGCTCGCCACCCGCGCCCTCACCGAAGAACAGATGGATGATCCGGCCTTGCCAGCCGAGGTTTATGCGCGGGTTCTGAATGATCTTGCCCGCGTCAACGGCGTGACGCTGGCCCGGCGACCCACATTGCGCTTTTTGCGCCGCTTACCGCGCCAATCCACGCCGCTGCGCATCTTGGATGTGGGCTTTGGCGACGGCGATATGTTGCGCAGCATTTTTCGCTGGTCGGTGCAGCATAAAATCCCCGTCGCGCTCACCGGGATTGATCTTAATCCGCGCAGTGCCGCCATTGCCGCGGCCCAAACCCCCGATGAGATGGGTATAGACTATCGAACGGGCGACTATGCCGATCTGGCCGGGCAAGGCTGGGATGTGATCCTGTCCAGTCTGGTTGCGCACCATATGAGCCAAGATCAGCTAACCGACTTTTTGCGCTTCATGTCCGCAGAGGCCAAATCTGGTTGGTTCATCAATGATCTGCATCGCCATGGTTTTGCCTATCTCGGTTATCCCCTACTCGCCCGGATCATGGGCTGGCACCGCATTGTGCGCGAAGATGGGCAACTCTCCATCGCACGCTCTTATCGGCCCGCCGAATGGCCCCCCATTTTGGACGCAGCCAACGTGCGCAATGCCCGCGTCTTTCGGACCTTTCCGTTTCGGTTATGCGTCGAACAGATCCGATAATTATTGGCGCGGGACCTGCGGGCTGTGCCGCCGCCATTACGATGGCCAGCGGCGGCGCGCGTCCGCTTTTGCTGGAACGCGAGACAGAGGTTGGCGATGCCCTATGCGGCGGCTTTGTCAGCTGGCGGACAATGGAGACGCTCACCCGGCTGGGCGTTGAGATTTCGGGCCATCGCATCACCCGCCTGCGCGTCTTTGCTGGACAAAATCTGGCCGAAGCCCCGCTGCCCCAAGCGGGCCATGGCCTCTCCCGCCATGCGATGGACAGCGCCCTCATCGCCAGAGCCGTCGCATGTGGCGCGGGCCTAGAGCGCGGCGTGACCATTCGAAATATGGATGCTGTGCGCGCCCAATCTTCTGAGCTGTTTCTGGCCACGGGAAAGCAGGATGTGAAGGGGTGGGAACGCCCGCGCGACGACGCAGACCCCGCCTTGGGCCTGCGCGTGCGCCTCCCCACCAGTCCGGTCGGCCGCGCCCGCATCGGCGATGCCATTGAACTGCATGTTTTTCACAAGGGCTATGCCGGGGTTGAGCTGCAAGAAGATGGAACGGCCAATATCTGCCTTGCGCTGCGCAAATCCTTGCTGACAGAGGCGGGGCGGGATCCAGCGGCGCTGCTGCGGCAGTTGGCGGCCGACCACCCCCATTTTGGTCAGAGAATGGCGGGCTTTGACGCGCGCACGCGCATCGATGCGGTCGCCAATGTGCCCTATGGCTGGCGGCAGAGACAGGATCCAGACGGTCTCTATCGGCTGGGCGATCAATGCGCCGTCATCCCCTCGCTGGCGGGTGAGGGCAATGGCATTGCGCTGGCAAGTGGGGAGGATGCAGCACAAGCTTGGCTGGCCGGGGTGACCGCCAAAGACTGGCAGCGCCAATTTGCAAAGCGCACGGCGCGCCCGGTTGGGCTGGCGACTTTGGTCTGGCACATAAGTGAAGGGCGGCTGGGCGGACCCATGCTCACGCACGTCTTGCGCGCCTTTCCGGCCATGGCGACATGGGTGGCAGCCGCCACGCGCGTTCGGGCTTGAAGCCAGACGCCGACACGGCCATGATGCGCCTTATGGAAAAGCTACTTTTAACCGATGAAGAATGGCGCGCGCGCCTCACGCCTGAACAATATCATGTTCTGCGCCAAGCCGGGACGGAACGTGCCTTTTCCGGCGCGCTCAATGACGTCAAAGAGGCGGGCGTTTATCGCTGCTCTGGCTGCGGGGCCGACCTCTTTGTATCCGACACCAAATATGACTCAGGCTCTGGCTGGCCCAGCTTTTATGCGCCCGTCAGCACCGATGCCCTGACCATGGTGGAGGATAGAAGCCACGGCATGGCGCGTGTTGAGGTGCGCTGTGCCCGGTGTGACGGGCATTTGGGCCATGTCTTCCCCGATGGCCCGCAGCCGACAGGCCTGCGATTCTGCATGAACAGTGTCTCGCTCGATTTTGAAGGAAATGAAGGGGACTAAAGGCATCTCCTTGCCCGCCGAGTCGGGAC
>JBEDGC010000038.1:0-7329 GCA_041174825.1 Pseudomonadota bacterium
CATATACAATCATTGTATATAAATATCGCCATGCTGTTCAACCGAATCAATTTGTTCAGAAGAGAGCGGGGGCTTTCCCGCCAGGAGTTGGCCGACTTGGTGTCGGTTAATCCTCAGACCATCGGGTATCTGGAGCGTGGTGATTATCGTCCCACGGTTGAACTTGCATTGAAGCTGGCCAAGGCGTTCGATGTGCGGGTTGAAACATTGTTCGCGCTTGAGCCTTTCCCTTCGCTTGCCGAGCAGCTTGATCCATCCCAGTCTAAAAAGGAAACGCTCCATGAGCACGACTGAACCCACGCGCTTCGTTCGCATCAACCTGAGCCCGCGAGCAGGGCGTCTGCTCGGCGGATTTGCATTGGTTGCAATGCACGGTTGGTTTCTCCTGAAATTGGGATTGCCTTCTTCATCTGGTTTCGTGGAGTTCATTGTTGGCCTCGCCGCAATTACGGGCATGATTGCGAGCATCATTTTCTTTGTTTGCACTTATGGGGTGCTTGCAAATGCGCCGGATACGCTTCTCGATGAACGCGAGATGGCGGATCGTAATCGGGCTTATTTCACGGCTTTCAAATATATCGTCCTAATGACGATCTTAGGCGGATTGGTGCCGGAGTTTATGGCCAAGCTGTTCAAATTTGAGCTGTCGGTTGGCGTCATGACAAATTACATGCTGCTGATGTTTACAACAGCAATTGTGCTGCCGGGGGCGGTGCTCGCATGGAATGACAGGGCGGGGGAGTAAACGCCGCTCGTCGTTTTTCCTGCTGCGCTAGATTGCAGGGCAGGATAGGGCGCGTGTCGTCATGCCGCCGCAATTGGTTCTTCACGGCACAAGTTAACGCGCTTGGAGAGCTTAGCGCCGCAGTTTGGCGATGGCGGCCGCCGCAACCGGGCTTAATCCGGTATCACCGTGATCGAAGATGAGCTGTTTCATCCGCGGATCCCAGAAGAGCTGGATATGCTCCGCCGTGGCGGCAGCAGGATCGTCTTCATGCGCTAAATTGGTGGCGATCTGGTTCGCCATGCGCACCAGATTATCGATTGTGGTCATTCTGCGGCCTCAGCAGCGGCAATGCGGCGTGAACGGCGCTGCAGGTCCATATAATCTTCCTGCCACTGTGTCGGCCCGTTTGAGGGCGTAATTTGCACTGCCGTGACCTTATATTCCGGGCAATTGGTCGCCCAGTCGGAATAGTCGGTGGTGACGACATTGGCCTGTGTCAGCGGGTGGTGGAAGGTGGTGTAGACAACCCCCGGCGCCACGCGATCAGTGACGCTGGCGCGCAGCGTGGTTTCCCCCGCACGGCTGGCAAGCCGCACCCAATCGCCCGATTTGACGCCGCGATTTTCGGCATCGACCGGGTGGATTTCCAGCACATCTTCTTCATGCCAGACGACATTCTCTGTCCGGCGCGTCTGTGCTCCCACATTATACTGGCTGAGGATCCGGCCCGTTGTGAGCAACAGCGGGAAGCGGGGCCCCGTGCGTTCATCGGTGGGCACATAATCGGTCACGACGAACTTGCCCTTGCCGCGCACAAAGCCATCAATATGCATGATGGGCGACCCATTGGGCGCGCTTTCATTGACTGGCCATTGGAGCGAGCCTTCTTCGTCCAGCCGATCAAAGCTGACGCCCGCAAAACTGGGGGTGAGGCGGGCCACTTCGTCCATGATCTGCGACGGGTGGGTATAGTCCCAGTCCAGACCAAGCGCCTGCGCCAGCTTTTGCGTGACTTGCCAATCCTCATAGCCGTTGATCGGGCTCATCACCTTGCGCACCGGCTGAATGCGGCGTTCTGCATTGGTGAAGGTGCCGTTCTTTTCCAAGAAGGTCGATCCGGGCAGGAAGATATGCGCGTAATTGGCGGTTTCATTGAGGAATAGGTCATGCACAATGACGCATTCCATCGCCTCCAATCCGGCGGCGACGTGATGGGTATTGGGGTCGGACTGAAGAATATCTTCACCCTGAATGTAGATTGCCTTGAACACGCCGTCGGTTGCGGCATCCAGCATATTGGGGATGCGCAGGCCGGGTTCTGGATCCAGCGCCACGCCCCATTCACGTTCAAACAGCTCACGCGTGGCGACATCCGAAATATGTCGATAGCCGGGCAGTTCATGGGGGAAGCTGCCCATATCGCAGGCACCCTGAACATTATTCTGCCCGCGCAAGGGGTTTACCCCCACGCCGCGCCGCCCCACATTGCCCGTTGCCATGGCCAGATTGGCAATGGCCATCACCGTGGAAGAGCCTTGTGAATGCTCCGTCACGCCAAGGCCGTAATAGATCGCGCCATTGCCGCCCGTTGCATACAGCCGGGCGGCGGCACGCAGGTCTGCGGCTGGAACTTGGGTGATGGCTTCCAACGTTTCGGGGCTGTTGCGCTCTTCCGAAACAAAGGCCGCCCAATCCTGAAATTCATCCCAATCGCAGCGTTCCCGCACAAAGGCTTCGTCCACCAGTCCTTCAGTGACGATGGTGTGCGCCATCGCGGTCAGAACCGCGACATTGGTGCCGGGGCGCAGCGGCAAATGATGCTGCGCCTCAATATGCGGGGACCGGACAAGATCGGTGCGGCGCGGATCAATGACGATCAGCTTGGCCCCTTGCCGCAGCCGCCGCTTCATCCGGCTGGCAAAGACAGGGTGACCGTCCGTCGGGTTTGCGCCGATGACGAGGATGACGTCTGTGTCCTCCACGCTGTCAAAATCCTGCGTACCAGCAGACGTCCCAAAGGTTGTTTTCAGGCCATATCCCGTGGGGGAGTGGCAGACGCGCGCACAGGTATCGACATTGTTATTGCCAAAGCCCGCGCGGATGAGTTTTTGGACGAGGAAGGTTTCCTCATTGGTGCAGCGGGAAGACGTGATGCCGCCCAGCGCATTGCGGCCATATTTGGCGCTGATCCGCTTGAGTTCGGATGCTGCATAGGCAAAGGCCTCATCCCAGCTGACTTCCCGCCAAGGATCGCTGATCGCGCTGCGGATCATGGGCTTTAGGATGCGTTCCTGATGTTGGGCATAGCCCCACGCAAAACGACCCTTCACGCAGCTATGGCCACGATTGGCCTTGCCATCTTTCCAAGGCACCATGCGCACCAATTGTTCGCCGCGCATTTCCGCACGGAAGGTGCAGCCCACGCCGCAATAGGCGCAGGTGGTGACAACAGCGCGTTCCGGCGTGCCGATTTCCACGACCTTCTTTTCAACCAAGGTCGCCGTCGGGCAGGCTTGCACACAGGCCCCGCAAGACACGCATTCGGAACCAAGGAAATTGTCCGACGCCATCCCTGCGGAAATTTTGGAGTCAAAGCCACGGCCTTGGACGGTCAGCGCTAAGGTGCCCTGCACCTCATCACAGGCACGCACGCAGCGCGAACAGGCGATGCATTTGGACGGATCAAAGTCAAAATAAGGGTTGGAGTGATCCTTGGCCTGGCCCAGATGCGTCGCCTTTGGCTCGTAGCGCACATCGCGCAGGCCAACGGCCCCAGCCTGATCCTGAAGCTCACAATCACCATTGGCCGCACAGGTCAGGCAATCCAGCGGGTGATCGGAGATATACAGCTCCATCACGCCCTTGCGCAGCTTTTGCAAATGCGGCGTCTGGGTGTGCACAACCATGCCGGGTTCGACAGGTGTGGTGCAGCTTGCGGGTGTCCCACGGCGGCCATCAATTTCCACTAGACACAAACGGCAGGATCCGAAGGAGGCCAGGCTATCTGTGGCGCAAAGTTTAGGGATTGCCGTGCCCTGTTCGGCTGCAGCGCGCATCACGCTGGTGCCGGAAGGAACCGTGACGGCGCGGCCGTCAATCGTCAGCGTCACATCCTCTTGTGCGCGAGAGGCGGGCGTTCCAAAATCGCTTTGTGGCTGATAGGTCATGCTATTCCCGATCCCCAAAATCTTCTGGGAAATGAGTCATCGCCGAGAGCACGGGGTAGGGGGTAAACCCGCCCAGTGCGCAGAGCGACCCAAATTTCATTGTATCGCATAAATCCTCGATCAAGGCGAGGTTTTCTGAGACATTTTCTCCGGCCAGAACGCGGTCGAGTGTTTCTAGTCCCCGTGTTGAACCAAGCCGACAGGGGGTGCATTTGCCGCAGCTTTCGGCCGCGCAAAATTCCATCGCAAACCGGGCTTGCTTTGCCATGTCGACGCTGTCGTCAAAAACGACCAGCCCGCCATGGCCGATCAGTCCATCAACGCCTGTAAAGGCTTCATAATCAAAGGCTGTGTCGAACTGGCTGGGTGGGTGATAGGCGCCCAATGGCCCGCCGACCTGCACCGCGCGGACGGGGCGGCCCGATGCCGTGCCACCACCAATATCCTGCACCAACTCACCAAGGCTTATGCCAAAGGCGGTTTCAAATAAGCCGCCGAACATCACATTCCCGGCAATTTGGATCGGCATGGTGCCGCGAGAACGCCCCATGCCATAGGCGGCATAGGCCTCTGCGCCATGCGCGAGGATCCAAGGGACGGTAGTCAGCGTCAGCACATTGTTGACGACGGTCGGCTTGCCGAACAGACCTTCTAGAGCAGGCAAGGGCGGCTTAGCGCGCACTTCCCCGCGCTTGCCCTCTAGGGAATTGAGAAGCGATGTTTCTTCGCCGCACACATAAGCGCCAGCGCCGACGCGGATCTCCACGTCAAAGGGCGCAATCAGGTGCGCACAGGCACGCGCAGCCGCTTCCATCTTGGCAATGGCGTGCGGATATTCAGAGCGGATATAGACATAGCCCTTGGTCGCGCCGACGGCGAACCCAGCAATGGCCATGCCCTCGATCAGCTGAAACGGGTCGCCCTCCATCGCCATACGATCGGCGAAAGTCCCGCTATCCCCTTCATCCGCATTGCAGACGATGTATTTTTGATCAGCAGGGGCTTGGGCAACGGTGCGCCATTTAATGCCAGCGGGGAAACCCGCGCCGCCACGACCGCGCAGACCAGAGGCGATGAGCGCTTCGATCGTCGCATCCGGCCCAAGGGCGCGTGCTTTGGCCAAGCCCTGCCACCCACCCGTTGCGGCATAATCGTCAAGGCTGAGAGGCGCTGTCCGGCCGGCACGGGCGAAGGTCAGACGTTGTTGGCGGGCGATAAAGGGGTGCTCCGCGATTCGACCAATGCACAGCTTATCCGCCACGCCGTCGAGGATGGTCTGAACATCGCTGGCTGCAACGGGGCCATAGCCCATGCCGTCAATCTCGACGAGCGGCTCTAGCCAATGCATCCCCCAAGAGGAGGTGCGCTCAATCTCGGCACCCGCTTTGGCAAAGGCAGCGGCGACATCGTCTGCGCCACAAGCCAGCGCCAGCGCGTCATCTGAAATGCGAATTTTCATATTGCGGCCACCAAGGCTGTCAGTTTTTCGGCGTCTAACCGGGCGTGGACGGTGGTTCCGACCATCGCGGCCGGGCCAACCGAACAGAGGCCGAGGCAATAAATGGTTTCGATCTTGACCCGGTCCTGCTGCGGGACGGCCGCGGCCACAGCATCGATGCCACGTGCCTGACAGGCTTCTGCGCGGCAGAGCTTGACGACAGGGCGTGCATCGGGGGCTGTTCGGAAATCATGATAAAAGCTGACCACGCCATGCACTTCGGCACGCGTCAGGTTGAGTGCCTCTGCAATGGTGCGGATGGCGTCCTCGCTGATAAAGCCAAATTCTGCCTGCACATCATGCAGGATCGGCAGCAAGGGGCCTTCGCGCCCCTTATGCTCGTTTAGGATATCCGAAATCTGCATAGATCAGGCCCGAAACCAAATGGAGGCGAGGAGAGGCGTGAACATCGATTATCTTCTTCCTGATCCGGAAAGGATGGGGGCATTGCGCCCCCATTCCCCCAATTACATGCGCTTAAGGGCGCAAATCTTGTTTCCTGCCGGATCGCGCAGATAGGCAAGGTAAAGCGCGCCCATAGCACCTTCGCGGATGCCTGGGGCATCTTCGCAGGCCGTGCCGCCATTGGCGACGCCGGCGGCATGCCAAGCATTGGCTTGTTCCGGGCTGTCGACCGCAAAGCCGATTGTGCCGCCATTGGCGCCGCAAGCAGGCTCCCCATTGATCGGCTGAGTGATGGCGAAAATGCCCGTCGGCGCCATGTAGAAGACACGGCCCTTATCATCTTGATTGCCCGGCCCAATGCCAAGCGTGCCGAGAACGGCATCGTAAAACTTCTTCGATGCCGCGATATCATTGGCACCCACCATGATGTGACTGAACATGGTCTTGTCTCCTTTTTTGTGTTGAGTCGCTTGATTAGAATACCACGACCGAGCGGATAGATTTACCTGCGTGCATCAGATCAAACGCCGTGTTGATCTCTTCCAAGCCCATCACATGGGTGATCATGGGATCAATCTCGATCTTGCCGGTCATATACATGTCGACAATCTTGGGCACATCGGTGCGGCCCTTGGCGCCGCCAAAGGCGGTTCCGCGCCAATTGCGGCCGGTGACGAGCTGGAACGGACGGGTCGCAATTTCCTTGCCGGCTTCGGCGACGCCAATGATGATGCTGGTGCCCCAGCCGCGATGGCAGGCTTCTAGAGCGGTGCGCATCACTTCGGTGTTGCCCGTCGCGTCAAAGGTATAGTCGGCACCGCCATCGGTCATTTCGACGATCTTGGCGACAACATCTTCGCGGCTCATGCCCTTGGAATTGAGGAAGTCGGTCATGCCGAACTTGCGGCCCCATTCCTCACGATCGGGGTTGATGTCGACGCCGATGATCTTGTTGGCCCCCGCAAGGCGCGCGCCTTGAAGGACATTGAGGCCAATGCCGCCCAGCCCGAAGATCACAACATTGTCGCCAACCTGCACCTTGGCCGTGTTGATCACAGCGCCAACGCCCGTCGTCACGCCGCAACCAATATAGCAGCTGGACTGGAAGGGGGCGTCTTCACGGATTTTGGCAACCGCGATTTCGGGCAATACGGTGAAGTTCGAAAAGGTAGAGCAGCCCATATAATGGAAAATCGGCTGGCCCTTATAGGAAAAGCGCGTCGTGCCATCGGGCATCAGGCCCTTGCCCTGTGTGGCACGGATGGCGGTGCACAAATTGGTCTTGCCCGACAGGCAGGACTTACACTGGCGGCATTCCGGCGTGTACAGCGGGATCACATGGTCGCCAGGCTTTACTGAGGTAACGCCTGCGCCCACCTCACGCACCACGCCGGCCCCCTCATGGCCCAAGACGCTTGGGAAAATGCCTTCGCTGTCAAATCCATCGAGCGTGTAGGCGTCTGTGTGGCAAATGCCCGTCGCCATGATCTCGACCAGAACTTCGCCCGCCTTGGGGCCTTCCAGATCAAGCT
>JBEDGC010000039.1:0-33888 GCA_041174825.1 Pseudomonadota bacterium
GTGGCCTCTAAGTCCGCCTTCACGATCCGGCCATTGGGGCCGCTGCCCTGCATGCCAGAGAGGTCAATGCCCTTTTGCTCAGCAATGCGCTTGGCAAGGGGGGAGGCGATGACGCGGTCACTGGTCGCGGGCTTGGGTGCAGGTGCAGGTGCAGGCTGTGGGGCCGGAGCCGCTGCGGGGGCGGCGACAACTGGGGCAGGTGCGGCTTTCGCCGGGGCGGTCGCCGCGGGCTGTGGGGCCGGGGCTGGCGTCGCGGCTTCATCTTCGCCTGCGATCATGGCGATGATCGTGCCAACTTTCACGCCATCCGTGCCTTCGGCGACCAGAATCTGGCTGATCGTCCCTTCATCGACCGCCTCAAATTCCATCGTTGCTTTGTCGGTCTCAATTTCCGCAAGAATATCGCCCGATTTGACCATGTCCCCCTCTTTGACCAACCAGCGGGCAAGAGTTCCCTCTTCCATCGTTGGGGACAGAGCGGGCATTTTCAGTTCGATCGACATATATCGGGCTCCCTTGGGGAAAATTCTGTTTTTAAAGCTTGCGATTCCCTAGCGTCGGAGATCGGCTTGCGCCAGCCCCCGGATTGGCGCAACCTGTGCGCATTCGTTTTCAATAAGGGGCTTGTTTCGTGCGGACATATTTGGTGATTGCCGATGCAACGGCGGAGGCCGAAATTGCGGTGCGCTTTGCGGCCCGACGTGCCGCAAAAACGGGCGGCGCGATCGCCATATTAACAATTGTTGAGCCCCAGGATTTTGTGGCCTTTGGGTCTATTCAGGCGACCATTGAGGCCGAAGCCGAAGAGCGCGCCCAAGATGTGGCCAAACAGGCATTGGATATGTTGGGGGAGGAACGGGGTGTTCTGCCGCGCATCATCGTGAAACATGGCGATCCGGTTGCGGCGATTGCAGAAGTCATTTCGGAAAACCCAGATATTGCAGCCCTTGTGCTAGGGGCCGCCCGAACCGGAGCCCCCGGCCCGCTGGTCACGCATTTTTCGGGGGCTGGCGTGTCCAGCCTGCCTTGTCCGTTGATGATCATCCCCGGATCGTTGGATCGCGAGGCGCTCGATCGATTGAGTTAAGCCGCCAATCGCGGTGCAATGAGGGCGCAGATCGCCTCAAAGCCGCGCTGATCCTCTTCGTCGAACCGGGCCGGGCGCGGACTATCGAGATCAAGCACCGCGATCAGCCGACCTTGGAATAGAATCGGCACGACCAGTTCAGATTGGGACGCGGCATCACAGGCAATATGGCCGGGAAAAGCATGCACATCCCGCACAAGCTGGGTCGTTTGGCTCTCGGCAGCCGCACCACAGACCCCCTTTCCAATCGGAATGCGGATGCACGCCGCCTTTCCCTGAAACGGGCCGAGGATCAGCGTGTCGCCCAGCAGGCGATAAAAGCCCGCCCAGTTGAGATCGGGCACGGCGTCCCAGATAAGGGCGGCGACATTGGCCATATTGGCAATGGCATCCGGCTCATCGTGAGTGATGGCGTCAATCGCAGACAGAAGGTCAGCATAAAGCGCCGTCTTGCTGCTCGCGTCGATGTCAAAGCTGTACATCAGTCGATCCTTATCTTTCCGCGCCCTTTTTTCACATCGCCGCGAATGGCTTTGCCCGTCAAGCGCCGTTCTTTGGCAGCCCTTTTCGGTTTGGTTTTGATCCGGTGTGCCGGAAGCTTGTGGGCGCGAGCGACCATTTCGGCCAAGCGTTCGCGCGCTTCAAGGCGGTTGGCCTCCTGCGATCGATGGGTGCGCGCGGTAATGACAATTTCGCCCTCTGCCGTCCATCGGCTGCCCGCCAAAACTTTCAAGCGTGCAAAGACGGCCGGGAGCAGTCGTAGGGCGTAGACATTCAGGCGCAGCTGAACGGCCGTTGCGACTTTGTTGACATTCTGGCCGCCCGGCCCGGTTGCAGCGAGGAATTTTTCCTCAATCGCATCCTCCGGCAGCGGCGGGGCATCAGCCATGGCCAAAACCGGCCTTCAAGAATGTTGCTGGCAGCGGGGCGAGTGCATGTATCGGGGCCTTGTCGCCGCGCGCCAGCGTCAGCTTGCTGGCGTGCAGCAGCATCGGCCCTCTGCCCGTGCCGTACACCGGGTCACCCGCAATGGGGATGCCAAGTCCACTGGCGGCATGCACGCGCAATTGATGGGTGCGGCCCGTTTCTGGCTTAAACTCAACAAGGCACCGCCCGCCTGCTTCCGCCAGAATCTGCCAGTGGGTCACGGCGCGCTTGCCCTTGGGGTCAGGGATGATGCGCCAACCCTCTTGCGCGCTGCTCGTTTTACCAAGCGCCATATCGATCACGCCTTGGCTCTCCGATGGAATGCCTTCCAGCACGGCGAGATAGGTTTTCTCGACCACGCCTGCCTCAAAAGCGGCAGCAAAGCGTTTGTGCGCCTTTGGATTGCGGGCGAGCAACAGGCAGCCAGATGTGTCGCGATCCAGCCGGTGGACAGGCAATGGCCAGCGTTGAAAGCCGAAGGTTAGGCTACCCAGATGATTTTCGACGCTGAGCGACTTGTCGCGCGGTTCATCGACAGGAAGGCCCGCTGGTTTGTCGAGGACAAGTGCCTCGCCATCGAGGAAAAGAACACGGTCACTCAAAAGCATGACTGGCGCCTTGCCACGCCTGCCGGGCCACGTCCACCTTGCGTCTGTTTACTTGTCGCGGTTTCTGCGGCTGGCGTAGATCAAAGCGCCCAAGATTGCGGCCGATCCAATGCCAATGCCGGCGGCGGCTTTCCAATTCACGGTTTTTTTTTCGGTTTCGGCAACCGCTTCGGCGCGGGCCTTTGCCCGCTTGACTTCGCGGACGGTTTCATTGTCTTCGGGTGTTTCTTTGGTGTCCGGCATGTTCGCATCCGTCGCAAGAATTTGACTGGCCCACCATGTGAGTCACCAAAGCGCCCGCGTCAACGGGGAATATTGCAACTCAGGCGAAGGCGGGCGGCGGAACGCGCTGTGTCGTCCCGCCGCCAGTCTCACTTAACCGCGCGGTGTGTACCAGATGGGCGAGGTATAGGCCCGTTCCTGATCCTTCAGCTTTGCGTCCTTAGGAAGCTTTGCCCCATAGCGGACAGCATCATAAACCGGCCAGCGCGGGGTTGGGATTTCCATGACGCGCAGATAGTAAAAGGCGCGGGTCTTCGGATTGAATTCCGGGTCGCTCCATACAGTGCGCAACTCCGGCGCACCGATAGTGTTTTTATAGCTTGCCGTTTTCAAATCGACTGTATCGCCAACGGGGGCCAGCTTGCCGCCAGCAATTTTGCGCTTGGCCGGATCGCTCCAGACCACATCGAACACCTTTTCCTGCATCTTGCCAGAGGCGTCGACCCAGCCCTTGACCATCTGAACACGGTCAAGATTAGCGCCCATCGGGTCCTTCAGTGCCGAAATCATGAATTTGGGCGTGCCCTTGCCCGGCTTTAAGTCGCTGCCCATCGGCACGCCGCGCGTATAGCCGGCCTTGACCCAATTGGCCTTCCAATCGGCATCGGAAAAATCCCAGCCGCCAAAGACGCGCACCTTCATGCGCGGGCCGGTGGTTGCGTAGACTTCCCGCTTTGTCATCGCATCAAAAATGGCGCCACGCGTGTTGGCCCGCGCCCAGACAGCAGCATAGCCACCCGCCAAATAATGCCAGCCAATCCGCCCGCCGCGTGTTCCAAGATTCTGGGCGTCGGAGGCACGATGCTTGCTTGGTTCATTGCCGCTATGCTTGCCGAAGAAGTTATCTTCATCCCCGGTGGCAAGGCCGGTATGGCTGTCGGTGGAACCGATCATCCCGAGCTTATAGGGGTTTACGCCCGTCTTTTGCTCGATCAGCAGGCCGCGCTTCAGCGCTTCACGCACATAATCGCCCGCCAGCATATCGGGCGTTTTCTTGCCCTCCATGGTCAGATTGCCAAGCTCCCACCCGGCATCGCCATAATTGGCAAATTCGTCATTGGGGGACAGGAAGGGATGGCTTTCGCTATCCCCCTTAATCTGCGTGGCTTCGACCAAAGGCTCTTTCGAGCTCCGGCGGCGGGCATAGGCCGCCGTCATTGGCCCGCCATTGGGGCCCGTGAGCTGAAACATCAGGCCGTTGGACAGGTTGGAATTGTGCGGAATGGCAAGGATTTTGCCGCCCGTCTTCTTCTCATAGGCATCCATATAGTCCCACAGCTGGTCGGGCGTGGTGCCAACAAGAGAGGAGAAGGGCAGAACCTGGTCCGCCTTGTCCTTGCCATCGCGCATGATGACAACGCGGTGGAGATTATCGCCCTTGCGCATCAACGTATATTCAAAGCCCATAAAGGCCGTGAATTTCCCCGGGCTGTTATAGCGGTCGACGATGCTTGTATGGTCAGTCCAAACGTCGCGTGTGCGCTTTTCCATCGCCTTGGGGTCGAGCATGTCGGCGGGCAAGGTCCGCTGCGAAAAACGGTCGATCAGCTCCATCGCAACTTTCTGCGATTCCTTGGGCCCCTTTTGCAATTCGTCGTGCCAGCGCCGCAAAATGGGATCGGTCAGCATGAACCGCGGCGCATCATGAATTTGCTTCAACGCGGCAAGCCCGTCCGAATGGTCGGCAATGACAAGAAAATCGAGCGGCCGGGAGAGCTTTGCCTTTAGCCCCGTGGTCGACAATGCCTCTTCACCCATCGCAAAGCGAAGCGCCTCTTCCGGGCCGAGGCGCACCCCAAGCCCAAAAGCGTCGGAAGAGTTGGAGGTGTGCAAATGCGTGTCGCCAAAATAAACCTGTTCCGGATATTCGGCCAGCTTCACATCGGCTTCAGATTTCTTGCCAGAAACAAGATCGCTAATCTGCCCACACCCCGCCAGCGCGAGGGCAAGTGCCGCACTCCCCAAGATTTTATGTATCGTCTTCATGTAACCCCTCCACTCTCAACGCTAAATCAATCAGTATTTGAGAGGATTTGCAAGCTTAAGCCTTCCCCCCTAAGCAGGATTCATGCGCCAATTTGAAGCAATCATCTGGGATTTCGGGGGTGTCGTAACGTCATCCCCTTTTGAGGCCTTCGCCCGATTTGAGGGGGAGCGCGGCCTTCCCGCCAATATTATCCGCCGGATCAACGCAACCGACCCTGATTCTAATGCCTGGGCCTTGTTCGAACGGGCGGAAATTAGCGCCGATCATTTTGATGATTTGTTCGCAGCCGAAGCGGCCGCTTTGGGCCATGATATTCGCGGTCGGGATGTTCTGGCGCTTTTGTCAGGCGACATCCGCCCGCGCATGGTATCTGCCCTTGATGCGGTGAAAGCCGCCGGCCATAAAATTGGCTGCATCACCAATAATGTCCCCGCCGGCAAAGGCGCCGGCATGTCGACAACCGAAGAAAAGGCGGCCGAGGTGCGCGCCATTATGGCGCGGTTTGATCATGTGATCGAAAGCTCCAAATTGGGCATTCGCAAGCCTGATCCGCGCATTTACGAGATGATGTGTGAGACGCTGGCGGTTGCGCCTGCGCGCTGCATCTATCTTGATGATCTGGGCATTAACTGCAAACCCGCCGCCGCTCTTGGCATGACCGCCATCAAGGTGACGGGGGAAGCACAGGCGCTGGCGGATCTGGCCGCGCTCACCGGCTTGCCTCTGTAACGGGTCGGGCCCTTGTCTCTGCTAGAATTCATCGCCGCCCTGTTTGGGGTGCTCAACATTGTGCTGATCGTGAAGCGCAGCGTCTGGAATTTTCCGGCGGCCTTGGTGATGGTGACGCTGACGGCCATCGTCCTTTGGGATGTGCAGCTTTATTCCGATGCCGGGCTGCAACTCTTCTTCTTCATCGTCAATCTGATCGGCTGGCGCCTCTGGGTGCGGCATAAGGGGGTTGAGGGGGATGTGATTGTCGCGCGGCTTGGCGTGGCCGGGCAAATGGTCTGGATTGGGGTGGCCCTATTGGCGATCTGGGGCTGGGGCTGGTTCATGGCGATGAACACCAATGCGTCCTACCCCTGGTGGGATGCGAGCATTGCGATGTTGAGCGTGGTTGCCCAAATCCTCATGACGCGCCGCTATATCAATAATTGGCATTGGTGGGTCGTGGTGAACCTGATCTCCATCGGCCTTTATTGGCAAAAACAGCTTTATTGGTTCACTGGCCTTTATGTCCTCTTCTTTGGCATGGCGATTTGGGGGCTGATCGAATGGCGACGGGCCGAAGCGCGCCAGCGGGCAGCTGCGCTGTGACCGTGCGGGTGATCTGCCTCCACGGCCCGGAAAGCACGGGCAAATCGACATTGGCCACCGCTCTCTCGGCGCAGCTTAACGCGCCTTTGGTCGAAGAATATGGCCGCTTATGGTGTGAAGAACATGGCGCCCATACGCGCATGGTTGATTTGGTGGAGATTGCGGCGGAGCATCAACGCCGGATCGACACCGCGCGCCGCGCGGCCGAAGCCGCCGGGCAGGGCTGGCTGATATTGGATACCGACCCGGTGATGACCGCCGTCTGGGCGCAGATGCTCTATGACGCGCAAGATCCGGCCTTTGCCAATCTCCAAAGCCCGGCGGATCTTTATTTGGTGCCGGATATTGATTTGCCCTGGGTGGCAGATGGTCTGCGCTATTTGGGGGAAGTCGATACCCGCCGCCATTTCATGGATTTATCCTTGGCAGAGCTGGATCGCCGCGCGCTGCCCTATGCGCTGGTGCAGGGCAGTGGCCCGGCCCGAACCGATGCTGCGCTGCGTGCAATTCAGGCCAGATTTTCGGCTTAAGTTTCGCGCGACATCAATTTCAGGAGATTGAAAAAGGCCGGGCGCATGGCCCGGCCGGGGGTGCGCAGGCCGGAGGGGGTACGCGATTACTCGCGGCGCTTATGCCGGGCGTCTGCGCGGAAGCGCCACGTGAGTGTATATCTGCCAATATGGCGCAAATGTCCAGACCATAATGGATGTTAATTTTTTCACGCCCAAGGTGCTGGACAGGCGCGGTGATCTGGGCTGAGTGGGTGTGCAGAGTTCAAGAGGACGCAGAGTCATGGATCAGTCACAATTTTCTTGGGAGCCGGACGCGCAATCGGGAATCCGTCAGCGCTTTGTGCGGGCCAATGGGATTGACTTTGAACTGGCCGAAGCGGGCGATGCCGGGTCGCGCAAGCTGGCCCTGTGCCTCCATGGCTTTCCCGAACTTAATTATAGCTGGCGGTTCCAAATGCCGCTGCTGGCAGACCAGGGCTGGCGTGTCTGGGCCCCCAATTTGCGTGGCTATGGCGCGACCAGCCGACCGGAGGGTGTGCGGTCTTATGGTCTGGATCATCTGACCGACGATGTCGGTGCGCTCCTTGATGCCGCGGCGGCGGAAAGCCCGGTGGATGAGGTGTTGCTCATCGCGCATGATTGGGGGGCGATCATCGGTTGGGCCTTTGCGATCTTGAACGCGAAGGCGGCGCGACCGCGCCCCTTGGTGCGGCTTGTCATCATGAATGTGCCGCACCCCAAGGTGTTTCAGCGGGAATTGCGGCGCTGGGACCAGCTGAAGAAAAGCTGGTATGTCTATTTCTTCCAGCTGCCCCGCCTGCCCGAACGCTATATGGGGGCGGATGATGCGGCGGGTATTCGCCGCGCCTTTTATGCAATGGCGGTGGATAAGAGCCGCTTTGGCCCAGAGGTGCTGAATGTCTATGCCGCCGCCGCCCAGCGGCCGGGCGCGCTGACGGCGATGATCAACTATTATCGCGCTTTTGTCCGTTACCCTTGGGCCGTCCGGTTAGGCGATGCGCGGATTGAGATCCCCACCCTGATGATCTGGGGGGAAGAGGATGCCGCACTGGGCATTGGCTGCACAATTGGGACGGAGAAATGGGTTCCAAAACTGGACCTGCACCGCTTGCCCCAAGTCTCTCACTGGGTGCAGCAGGAAGCGCCGGAAAAGGTGAATGCGATTCTGTCTGATTGGTTGGCGCGGCGTTAGGCCTCTGGCCCACCTCGTTGCGGCTAAAAGCGTCCTGCGGTCGCTCAAGCCTCGCGCCCCTCCCGCAAGCGGGAGGGGCCGGGGGAGGGCAATAAGTCTCATCCTACAGCCCCTTTGCCCTTTGCCGCGCGCACTGCTAGGGCGCAGTGCATGTCGAACCCGCTTAATCTGATCCGCAATTTTTCCATCATCGCCCATATCGATCACGGCAAGTCCACCCTTGCGGATCGGCTGATCCAGCGCACCGGTGGCCTGACCGACCGTGAGATGACGGCGCAGGTGCTGGACAATATGGATATTGAAAAGGAACGCGGCATCACGATCAAGGCGCAGACGGTGCGTCTGGATTATCCGGCCAAGGATGGAAACACCTATACGCTGAACCTGATGGACACGCCGGGCCATGTCGATTTCGCCTATGAAGTCTCCCGCGCTTTGGCCGCCTGTGAAGGCGCCTTGCTGGTCGTAGATGCCGCCCAAGGGGTTGAGGCGCAGACGCTGGCCAATGTTTATCAATCGATTGAGCATGATCATGAAATCGTGCCCGTCATCAACAAAATTGATCTTCCCGCCGCAGAAGTGGAGCAGGTGAAGACCGAGATTGAAGAAATTATTGGCCTGCCCGCCGATAATGCGGTTTTGACCAGCGCCAAATCTGGCATCGGCATTGATGAGGTTCTGGAAGCCATTGTGACGCGCATTCCGCCGCCCAAGGGGGATGCGAACGCGCCGTTGAAGGCGATGCTCGTGGATAGCTGGTATGACCCCTATCTGGGCGTTGTCATCCTTGTCCGCATTATCGATGGCGTTTTGAAAAAGGGCCAGCAGATCAAGTTTATGCAGGCGGGCACAACGCACCTCGTCGATCGTGTCGGCTGTATGCGGCCAAAGATTGAGAACTTGCCCGATCTTGGCCCCGGTGAAGTCGGCTTCATTACGGCCCAGATTAAGGATGTGAGCCAGGCCCGGGTGGGCGACACTATCACTGACGCCAAACGCCCGGCAGAAGGCGCGCTGCCCGGATTTAAGGAAGTACAGCCGGTTGTGTTCTGCGGCCTCTTCCCAACGGATGCGGCAGATTTTGAAAAGCTGCGCGATTCCATTTCCAAGCTGCGCCTGAATGACGCAAGCTTCAGCTTTGAAACCGAGTCATCGGCCGCCCTTGGCTTTGGCTTTCGCTGCGGCTTTTTGGGGCTGTTGCATCTCGAAATCATCCAAGAGCGGCTGAGCCGGGAATATGATCTAGATCTGATCACGACGGCGCCCAGCGTGGTCTATCACGTCCATATGAATGACGGGTCTATGCAGGAACTGCACAATCCGGCGGACATGCCGGACCCGGTGCGCATTTCTGCTATCGACGAGCCTTGGATTGAGGCGACCATTTATGTGCCGGATGAATATCTCGGCTCGCTGTTAAAGCTGTGTCAGGATCGGCGCGGCATTCAAAAGAACCTGACCTATGTCGGCGGCCGGGCGCAGATCACCTATGAACTGCCGCTCAACGAAGTCGTGTTTGATTTTTATGATCGCCTGAAAAGCATTTCGCGCGGCTATGCCAGCTTTGACTATCACCAAATCGGCCATCGGCCGGGGGATTTGGTGAAGATGAATGTGCTGGTCAATGCCGATCCGGTGGATGCGCTGTCGATGATTGTGCACCGGAGCGCCGCCGAAGCCCGCGGTCGGCATATGTGCGAACGGCTGAAGGATCTTATCCCGCGCCATTTGTTCAAAATCCCCATTCAGGCGGCCATTGGCGGTAAGGTGATCGCGCGAGAAACGATTGCAGCCCTGCGCAAGGATGTGACGGCCAAATGCTATGGCGGCGATGCGAGTCGTAAGCGCAAGCTGCTCGACAAGCAGAAAGAAGGCAAAAAGCGGATGCGCGAATATGGTTCGGTCAGCATCCCGCAAGAAGCCTTTATCGCCGCACTCCGCATGGGGGATGACAATTAAGCGCCGATATCTTCCTTTGCTGGACAGCTAAGGGCTCGGCCGAGGCACGAGCTGTTTTCCGGTTTTCGTGACCTCGGCTTGGGTCATCGTCACGCATTTTGATTTGGATCAATGAAGTGCTGTGACCGCTCTGCCACTTTTGCCTCTCCAACAAGAGGAGGCGAAGTCCATGTCACCCTATCTCCTGCAAGCACCCGTCATTGCTATGGCCACGATGCTTAGTCTGTTTGCCGCCGTTCTGCTCTTCTGCTCTGTGACGGATGCCTTGCGCGGCGATGCGCGCACATAAGCAGGTTCCCCGAATGACCGGACCGCGTCTGGGCAAACTCCCCCCAGCCTAAAGTCGCGATCCGGCCCTGCCTTTTCCGGGGCAGGATGAAGCGACGGGCGGCATTATTACGCCGTCCGTCGTTTTGGTGTCTGTGCTGCGTCAGGCAAAATCAAGATGCTGTTTTTCCTGCGGGCCCGCTCCTGCGGCGGGTGCCCGAACCCATGTCCGGGCCGCCTCAATGTCCGCCAGTTTGAAGGTTTTGATATCTGCCGGATAAAGCGGCGCAAGAAAATTGGAAACGGACTCAATCCAGTCCTTATCGGATACGATGGCGGCGTGACGAATAAAGTCCCGATGTGTCATATGAAAGGCTAAATCCTTCCACCACACACTTGGGTCAATCCATCCAAAATCCCGAATGACCTGAACCACGTCGATCTTCTTATGGCGCGTCAGCAACTCATCCACGGCCTCAATGGCCTTTGTATAGGATGTGGCGTCAATGGGTCCATCAACCGTGAGTTCCAGATAGCCAGCCTCTTTGTCCATTGTTACGGTGAGCATCACAACCTCCTTGTCTTTAGGGAAGGGTCATAGGGATACACAGACCGGGGCACGCCTGCATTGATGTCCATCAAGCTGAAAATTAGCCCTGATTTGACGCCGGTCTTGAAAATATTAAGCATTGCTATAATGTGTGCCGCTATGAAGGAAGAGGCTGGTTTTGGCTTGTCAATCGCAACAGGAGCGCACGCCGCATGGCTGACCGTGATCCCGAAATTTCATCTGCACCATCGCGGTCTCTCGCTATGACGGCCCGCAAGCCTTGGGCGCGCCCGCTGCTCTTCATCTCGCTTCCGCTTGTTCTGACTGCAGGCGCGGTCGGCTATTTCATTGCCAATGACCATTATGTGTCGACCGACAATGCCTATGTGCAGCAGGATAAAGTGTCGATTTCTGCCGAAGTGGGCGGCCGGATTGTTGAAGTTCTGGTCCGGGAAAATCAGCAAGTCCGGGCCGGAGACATATTGTTCCGCATCGACCCAGAGCCCTATCAGATCGCAGCACAGCAAGCCGATGCGGCTATCGCGCAGGCCCAAGTGCGGTTGACGACATTGCAGACGGACTTTGATACGCGCAGCGTCGATATTGACAGCGCCCGCGAGAATCTCGCCTTTTTCACCAATGAGTATCAACGGCAGTCGGCGCTGATGCAGACAGGTTTTACGACCAAGGCGCGCCTGCAACAGGCCGAACATGCTCTGTCTGAGGCGCGCAGTCGCCTGGCCAAAGCTGAAGCCGATGCGCAGAAGGCACAGGCTGCCCTTGCAACCGGCGCTGCGGCCCCCGGCGAGAATCCTCAAATTTTGGCGGCGCAAGTCCAGAAGCGCAAGGCATTGCTGGATATGTCGCGGACCGTTGTTCGTTCGCCAATTGCCGGTGTGGTGACGCAGGCAGATCGGTTGCAGATTGGCCAAATGATGGTCACGGGCCTGCCCGCACTCACCCTTGTGTCCAAGGAGGGAAGTTGGGTTGAGGCGAATTTTAAGGAAACTGATCTGAATGATATGCGGGTCGGTCAGCCTGCGACGCTGACATTTGATGCCTATCCATCGCTCAAGCTGAAGGGGCGGGTGGCGAGCATTGGGGCTGGAACAGGGTCCGAATTCTCGGTGCTGCCGGCGCAGAATGCCAATGGCAATTGGGTGAAGGTCACACAGCGAGTGCCCGTCCGGATCGCGATTGAGGGCACATCGCCGCGGCCTTTGCTGGCTGGTTTGTCGACCCATGTCCGCATCGACACATCCGGGCGCTGAGGCGCCCGCCGCGCCGCGTGCGCCAGTTGCAGGCAAGCCCGTCCTGCCAGTTGAGAAAAAGGGGCTGCTGACGCTTGCCATCATGGGTGCCGCGATGATCCAGATTCTGGACTCGACCATCGCCAATGTGGCCATTCCCCATATGCAGACGAGCCTTGGGGCAACGCAGGACACCGTCACCTGGGTCTTGACCAGCTATATCGTTGCCGGGGCGGTCGTTATGCCCATTACCGGCTGGCTGGCAGATCGAATCGGGTCTCGCCGATTGTTCATTGGCGCGGTCATTGGCTTTATCATAACGTCTATGTTGTGCGGTATCGCCGTCAACCTGACAGAGATGGTCGCGTTTCGGGTTCTGCAGGGCATTTGTGCAGCCTTTATCGCGCCTCTCTCCCAATCGATTTTGCTTGATATTAACCCGCCCGAACGGGCGTCTAGGGCCATGGCCATGTGGGGTATGGGCATCATGGTCGCGCCGATATTTGGCCCAGTGATTGGGGGCTGGTTGACCCAAAGCTATAATTGGCGGTGGTGCTTCTACATCAACTTGCCGATTGGCATCCCGACCGTTCTGATCTTGCTCTGGCTCTTGCCAAGCCGACCCGTCAATAAGCGCTATTTTGACGGCCTTGGTTTTGCGACACTGGCGCTTGGCGTGGCTACGCTGCAATTGCTGCTGGATCGCGGCCAGCATGAGGATTGGCTCCAAAGCTGGGAAATCCGCATTGAAGCCATCATTGCCTTGTCAGCTCTTTGGATTTTCTTCGTTCATCAGGCCACAACGAAAAAGCCGATGTTTGATAAGACGCTGGTAACCGACCGAAATTTCGTCACGGCCTTGCTGTTCATGGTTCTCATTGGTGTCATGATGTTCGGCATTTTTGCGATGCTGCCTCCAATGCTGCAAACGCTTTTCGGCTATAATGTGATCGACACGGGCATGTTGCTGGCGCCGCGCGGGCTGGGGATCCTGGCCTCCATGCTGATCGCCACGCGTCTTGCGGGTAAGACCGATCCGCGAAAGCTGATCGCTTTGGGCTTTATGATTACGATCTTCTCGCTTTGGGAGATGACGCGCTGGGGTCTGATGATTGACTGGACTCATGTTGCCTATACTGGGCTGCTTCAGGGCTTTGGCATGGGGTTTGTCTTCATCCCAATGAATCAAATTGCCTTTAGTACCCTCGCGTCGCACCATCGAACCGATGGGTCCAGCCTACTTTACCTTGTGCGCAGCATTGGTAGCAGCGTTGGGATTTCCATCATGTCGACGATGTTCGCCCGCAGTTTGCAGACCAGCCATGCCGATCTTGCAAGTCATGTGACATCGTCTTCCATGGCGGTGATCGATCCCGCGACCGCAGATAGATATCAGGTGGTCGGCGAAGCGGCGCTGCGGATGGCCGATTTGGAAGTGAATCGCCAGGCCGCGATGATTGCCTATCTGAATGATTTTCAATTGATGATCTGGCTACTGATCGCCTTCATGCCCCTGATTTTCTTGTTAAAACCGGGCAAAAATCAGCCGGGAGAGATGCCCCATCCAATAGGGGAGTAGCTACATTTCCCCCCGCGCCCGGCGCAGGGCATACCAGCGGGCGACATTGGCATTATGTTCAGGCAGCGTGCGTGCAAAGACATGGCCACCCGTTCCGTCCGCCACAAAGTATATATAATCTGTTTTGGCGGGGTTCAGCACGGCTTCGATGGAGGCCTTGCCAGGGTTGGTAATCGGGCCTTTGGGCAGGCCGGCACGGGCATAGGTGTTATAGCCATTATCATCGCGCAATTCCGATTTGCGGATGCGGCGGCCCAACGGCTTTCCCTTGGTAATGGGGTAAATGACCGTTGGGTCAGCCTGAAGCCGCATGCCGATGCGCAGGCGATTGGTGTACAGCCCGGCGACTTGGCGACGCTCCTCTGCCTTGCCCGTTTCCTTTTCGACAATGGCCGCCAGATTGACCGCTTCTTCAGGGGTTTTGACAATGGTGTCGGGCGCGCGGTCCGCCCAAAGCTCTGCCAGCGTGCGATCCATCGCCGACTGCATCCGGCTGACAATCGCGGCTCGGCTTTCCCCCGGGCTAATTTCATAGGTATCGGGCAGGATTGAGCCTTCTTTGGGGATTGGAATATCCCCAGTCAGCCCCGGCATCGCCATCAGCCGGTCCCGCACCATGATGGAGGGCATGCCTTCTGGAATGGTGACGAAGCGGCGCACAATTTTGCCACCCTGCACAATGTCCAGAAGCGTGCGTTCGCTGGCCCCTTTTGGCAAAAGGAAGCGACCGGCCTGAATGGGGTCTGTGCCGCCCAAAAGCCGGGCGCGAATGCGAAAGAGGGTCGCATTGTCGACTGCGCCGACCCGGTCCAGATTCTGGGCCACTTGAATCAGGCTTTCGCCGGGTTCCACCTCAAAGCTGATTTCACGCTTCAGCGGGCCCGCCGCAAACCAGCCGCCCACCATCCACAGGGCCGCAAAGGCGACCATCAGCGCAAAAAGGGTGCTCCGGCGGAGCATGGGGTCAGACGGCCTTCATCACCAGACTGGCATTGGTTCCGCCAAAGCCAAAGCTGTTGTTGAGCACCGCACGCACTAGACGCTTTTTGGCCGTCAGCGGAACGAGGTCGACCCCTTGCGTACCTTCGTCAGGGTTTTGGAGATTGAGCGTCGGCGGCACAATCTGATCGCGAATGGCAAGGATGCAGAAAATGGCTTCAACCGCACCCGCACCGCCCAGCAGATGGCCGATGGCCGATTTTGTGCTGCTCATCGACGCACCAGACAGGTCATCGCCCAGCACCCGCTTCACGGCGCCCAATTCAATCGTGTCCGCCATGGTGGAGGTGCCGTGTGCGTTGACATAATCAATGTCACCCGCCGCTAGGCCCGCCTTGCGCAGCGCCATGCGCATGGCCAATTCAGCGCCCTTACCCTCTGGGTGTGGGGCCGTGACGTGATAGGCATCGCCAGACAGGCCATAGCCCACGACTTCGGCATAAATCTTGGCGCCGCGCGCCTTGGCGTGCTCATATTCTTCCAGAACGACGACGCCCGCGCCTTCGCCCATGACGAAGCCATCGCGATCCTTGTCATAGGGGCGGCTTGCTTCTTCGGGGCGATCATTAAAGCTGCAATTGAGTGCGCGCGCCTGTGCAAAGCCGGCCACGCCCAAGGGGTTGATCGTGCTTTCAGCACCACCCGCCAACATGATGTCGGCATCGCCATCCTTGATCATGCGCGCGGCATCCCCAATGGAGTGCGCACCCGTCGAGCAGGCGGTCACCACGGCGTGGTTCGGGCCCATCAGGCCATATTTGATCGACACTTGGCCAGAGATCAGGTTGATCAGGCGGCCGTGCACGAAGTGCGGCGACACGCGGCTGGGGCCTTTTTCGTGCAGGACGATGGATTCGCTCTCAATCCCCGGCAGGCCCCCAATGCCCGACCCGATCGAGCAGCCCGTGCGCGTCTTGAGATCATCGTCCATATCGGTCAGGCCGGCATCTTCCAGCGCCTGACCGGCCGCATCAATGCCGTAAATGATGAAAGGATCGACTTGGCGCTGGATCTTATGGTCGACGCGCTTGTCGGGATCAAACCCCCAGGGGTGATCCTTTGGCTTTACTTCGCACGCAATGTGGCATTTTTGATCGGACGCATCGAACCGCGTAATCTTGCCTGCACCAGATTTGCTGGCAAGCAGATTGGCCCAAGTCGTTTCAACATCAGCACCCAGCGGGGTCACCAGACCCAAACCTGTCACAACTACGCGGCGCATAAGCGTCTCCAGTCTTCCAGAATCAAAAACGGCTCCCGAACGTGCCGGAAACCGTCTTCGATAACATCGATTCGTTCAAGGCAAAGCTGCCTTGCGATCAGCCTTTGTGGCTGTCGATATAAGAAATCGCGTCCTTGACGGTCGAAATCTTTTCGGCAGCATCATCAGGGATTTCAACGCCGAATTCTTCTTCGAACGCCATGACCAGCTCGACGATGTCGAGGCTGTCCGCGCCCAAATCGTCGATGAAGCTGGCGTCCGTTGTCACCTTGTCGGCCTCGACGCCGAGATGTTCAACGACGATCTTCTTAACGCGGTCTGCGGTGTCGCTCATGGATAACCCTTCTCGTTCATGTGTGAGCAATAATTGATGAAGCCCTAATCGGCCCAGTTTGGGGATGCAAGTCTTTAGGTTATGTTCGTGCGCAATCATCTGTTGATGATTCCGGCTCAGATCATGGCCATGCCGCCATTTACGTGGAGGGTCTGCCCCGTCACATAACCGGCTTCGCGGCTGGCTAGGTAAACAGCCGCCGCTGCAATATCGGCCCCTTCGCCCATATGGCCCGCAGGAATGCGCGCGTTCAGTGCGTCTTTTTGCGCATCGGGCAGACCATCTGTCATCGCCGAGGCGATAAATCCGGGCGCGATGCAATTCACCGTAATGCCCCGGCTCGCCAATTCCTGCGCCAAGCTTTTCGACATACCAATCAGGCCCGCTTTTGAGGCGGCATAATTGGATTGGCCCGGATTTCCGGTGACGCCCACAACGCTTGTGACAGAGATGATCCGGCCAAAGCGCGCTTTCATCATGGGCTTGGCCGCGGCCCGACACAGGCGGAAGGCCGCTTCCAAATTGATGCGGATCACGTCCGCCCAATCCTCATCCTTCATCCGAAGGATCAGGCCATCGCGGGTCACGCCTGCATTGTTGATCAAGATGTCAATCTGCCCCCCCAGCGCCTCAAGTGCCGCCGGGATCAAAGCCTCAACAGAGGCCGCATCGCCCAAATTGCAGGGCAAAATCACCGTATCGCCGCCAATTTCTGCAGCGACAGCCTTTAACGCGTCTTCACGTGTGCCCGACAGCGCGACCTTCGCGCCCTGCGCCACCAAGGCCTTGGCAACCGCAGAACCGATCCCGCCAGACGCCCCTGTCACCAATGCGGTCATTCCTGTGAGGTTAAACATAGCTCTCTCCTTGAATCGGTCTGCTTAAAGGCTTTTGGCAATGGCTTCGATGTCGTCCATTGAGATCAGGCTCGTGGCCTGTGCATCGGGCAGGGATCGTTTGACCATTGGGGCGAGCACCTTGCCGCCAAATTCGACAAAATCGGTCACGCCAGTGGCCGCCATGGCAATGACCGACTCACGCCAGCGCACCCGGCCGGTCACTTGGTCGACCAACAGCCGCTTGATCGTCTCGGCATCCGCAACGGGGCCGGCTGTCACATTGGCATAAACCGGAACAAGCGGGGCAGACAGGGCGGCGTCGGCTAGGGCGTCGGCCATAGCATCGGCGGCGGGCTGCATCAGCGGGCAATGAAAGGGGGCAGAGACGGGCAGCAATATGCCACGCTTAATCCCATGATCCTTGACCAGTTCGATGGCCCGATCAATCGCGGCCTTATGGCCGGAAATCACGACTTGTCCGGGATCATTATCATTGGCGACGGTGCAGACATCGCCTTGCGCTGCGGCTTCGGCCAGCGCTTGTGCCTTTTCAATATCCGCACCCAGCAACGCGGCCATGGCGCCTGTGCCAACGGGGGTTGCCGCTTGCATCGCTTGCCCGCGCAGCTTGAGCAGGCGGGCGGTTGTGGAGAGATCAAAGGCACCCGCCGCGCACAAGGCGCTATATTCGCCAAGGCTATGGCCCGCGACATAATCCGCCTTTTCAGACAGGCGCAGGCCGCCTTCTTTTTCGAGCACGCGCAATGTCGCAATGGCATGGGCCATGATTGCGGGCTGGGCATTTTCGGTGAGCGTCAGCTGATCTTCCGGGCCCTCGGTCATCAGGCGGAACAGCGATTGGCCCAACGCCTCATCGACTTCCTGAAACACCTCCCGCGCAACAGCACTGGCATCGGCCAGCGCCTTGCCCATGCCGACGGACTGGCTGCCCTGACCCGGAAAAATAAATGCGCGCATCGCTCACCCCTTCACGCTGTTGCCATTCATGGCGCGGTTAGGCCAAGGCGCGGCGCGTGTCGAGATTTGCATTGCATCCCCTTTGATCGGGTGTTTTTCCACCCACGCCCTTGAACCCACGCCATTCGCCAGCTAAGGGGCGCGCCTGCCTTCATCGGGGTCACACCCGATTTCAGAGTCGGGGAGTAGCTCAGCCTGGTAGAGCACTGTCTTCGGGAGGCAGGGGCCGGAGGTTCGAATCCTCTCTCCCCGACCATTTTTTCCAATGACTTAGCGTCATTTTACACAGAGGTTGGCGTGATCGCCTTTGCCGCTTGGCAGGCGCCCATTCTTATCGGCATCGGGGCGCTATTTGGCGCCCAAGGTCACATAGCATGCGCCATAAATTTCGGCTTCATCGGTATTCCGAAAGCCATAGCCGATATAAATCGAGTAACCTCCATTTTGAGTGAAGATAGGCTCAACCTTCATTTTCATCAGATCAGCTCTCAAACCCATGGCCGTGCGCAGGGGAATATCGATTTGATCCATTTTCCCCAATGTGCTGCTGCTAATATTGTATCGCCGAGGCGACTTTCCAGAACTGCTGAAAATGTAATCATAGCTCTTATACCCAAAATCAGGGTCTATCAGCATCGCATCGCATCGCATCGCATCGCCTGCGCCGCGCTTTGCCATGTCGATGATCAGATGCGGACCATCGGCACGCTGCACGATTTTGCACGAACGGACCGCATTATCGGGCGCATTCAATAGGCCTGAGAAATCGGGTTCAGCTGGTGCCTCAGCCGGTTGCACAGCCATCAGAAGGGCAGAAGCGAGAATGGAAATTGCCATAGGGACTCAACCTTTCAGAAGGATGCATGGATGTGCGGAGGGCCTGATCTTGCCGCCATGTTTCTCAATTGCGTTCTGAAGCGCTATTTGGCTCCCAAGGTTGCATAGCATGCACCGTATATTTGGGACTCTTCGGCATTGCGAAAGCCATAGCCAATATAAATCCTATACTCTCCATTCTTAATGAAGATAGGCTCAACCCTGTTCTCGTTGAAGCCTATGGCCGTGCGCAAGGGGATATCGATTTTATCCATTTTTTCTAAATGACTGTTGGTCAAAATGAAACGCCGAGGCTTCTTTCCAGAGACACTGAAAATATAATCATAGGCTACATAAGATTTGGCATCGGAAATCTCTATATGGATCGCGTCGCCCTCGCTATATTTTGCCTTGGTGATGATGAGATGCACACCATCGGGACGACGCACAAATTTGCAGGATCGGATCGCATTTTCAGGTGCACTTAATAGACCAGAGAAATCGGGTTCAGCTGGTGCCTCAGCCGGTTGCACAGCCATCAGAAGGCCAGAAGCGAGAATGGAAATTGCCATAGGGACTCAACCTTTCAGAAAGATGCATGGATGTGACGGGGGACGCCTTCAGGTAGCGGCTTGCCCCCATGTTTCTTAATTGCGTACTCTAGGGCTGCTTGCTGAGCCGCAGTCATATCCCTCGTCCTGAAATCAACGCCCCGTCTTTCGAGGTGTTTTGAAACCGGCTGTCCATTGCGGTGATGCCTATCGATGATTGCCGACATATCGCTCAGGATTTGCGATCGGGATTTTCCCTTTGCCTTCCCCTGCCGATAGGCGTCGGCAATCTGGGCGGCTTGTGGCCCTTTGTACGTTCTGAAATCCCCATGACTAAATTTATAATACATGCGTTCAGCCTGATCTTGAGGCGTTCGCGCGCCATCTGTGACTGTCAGCGTCCGCCCGGTGGCGGCATGATAATCTTCGGCAACCCGATCAACTTTTGCCCGGATACTGCTGGGCACTTTGACCGAGGCATCCTTGGCCTTCCATTTTTTTCCAGCCGAAGCACCTGCCTCTAACGACGGCTGCCTGGGCGGAGTGGGCGTTTGGCCTGTTCGAATAGGGCTCGGCGGTGTCTTGCCAACGTCCGCGATACCTTTGCCGGGCGCGTTCGCTTCTGCCCGTGCAGGTGGTGGCGCGTCCTTCGGGATATGGAGCCTTTGGCCCGCCTGAATATGATCCGGGTTTTTGATGTTATTCGCGCGTGCCAGCGTATCCGTCCTCACGCCGTGCCGCCGCGCGATGTGGGAGAGTGTGTCCCCTGAGCGCACGGTATATGGCCCCGGCTTTGCCGGCGGGTGAGGACGCCCCTGCCCCAGTGCGGGTCGTGACCCTGTCCCTGTCCCTGTCCCTGTCCCTGTCCGTGGTCCACCCGGCGCGAAGGTGAACTGGCCGTTGCGCGGATCATGATAGGGGTTGAACTTCAGCTCAATGTCTTGTGCTTCGATGAATATGTCTTTGGGTAGCCGTCGACCAGTTCTCAGATAGTGAGAGAACGCCCTCTGGCTGGGCGATTTATCGGAAGAAACTGTCATAGCAATCACCTCATATGTGTAACGAGGCATATGGAAAAACGCATGCTGTAGGAAAGTGGAAAATTACTCCTTTGTGATAGCGTAATGTTTTCAATGTGATGTGCGGTTCTTGCCCTGAAGCTCTGGCCGCGATTGGGCGCGGGGCACGGCTTTTGACGTTCAAAACACCGCACGGCCGCAGCGTCGAGTCGCGCCCGCAATCATTGCTCTTGCGCTTCGATCTGCGTCCCCATATCGGCATTTTTCAGCAGTTGCGGATAGGAATTTCAGATGATCGAAGCGGAATGGTGGGACTATGACGACATGGGCGAGTGGGCAGATGCTGTCGCTGGCGATGTTGGCTTCATCATTGAAAGTGCGCTGGACGCCCGTGGACAGGCGCTGATCGCGCTGCCGGGCGGAAAGACGCCGCTGCCTGTTTATGAAAAGCTCGCCGCTATGCCGATCAAGTGGAAGCATGTGACGATCATTCCAACCGACGACCGCTTGGTGGCGGTGGATAATCCGCTGTCCAATGTTGCCAATTTGGCGCGCGCCTTCATGCCCAAGGGCGCACGGGTGCTGCCAATCGCGACCGAGAATGCAGACCATAAGGCCGCCGGAAATGCGGCGGACGCGCGGTTGCAGGATCTGCATTGGCCGCCGGATCTTGTCTGGCTGGGCGTTGGCGGGGATGGTCACACGGCCTCAATTTTCACCGGCCCTGATTTTGAGGATGCGCTGAACGCGCCCAAAGCCCGCCGGGCCGTGGGTGTGTTGCCTGATCCGCTTCCTGCAGAAGCGCCCGTCGCCCGCGTCACCCTGACGCGCCATTCGATTTTGTCCGCACGAACGCTGATGATTGCCCTGACTGGGGATGATAAAAAGGCCTTGCTGGAACAGGCCATTAAGGATGGGCCGCTCTCCTCGCTGCCCATTGGGCGCGTGCTTGCCGATGCGGAACAGCCGATCGACATTCACTGGTGCGCCTAAGGCCCCGCCGGACCGGGCGAGCTTAGCGCTTCGCCCGGCCTTCGGCGTCTGGGATAAAATAGGGCATGACCATCTGCCCGTCTGGGCCTGCCGTGAACGTTGTTTGCGTTGGATAGGCAAAGGCGATCCCGCGATCCTTGAGCGCCGCGAAGATGCGCGTGTTGATCTGATGTTTGCGATCCATTGCTTCGCCCGGATCATCGCCGATTATCTCATAAATCAGCAGAAAATCGAGGCTTGAGGGCGCGAAGTTATCGAGCCCGCAGCGGCTGAATGTGGCACCCTCCACGCTGTCGACAACATCGCGCAGCAAATCTGGCACGGATTGGCAGACATCGGGGGGCGTCTGATAGACGAGGCTGATCGTCTGAAAATATCGGCGCGTCTCTTGCTGGGCGAGGTTGCGCAATTCCTTATTCAGCAAATTCGCATTGGAAATGACAATTTCTTCGCCAGTTATGGCGCGGATGCGCGTGGATTTAAGTCCAATGGCTTCAACCGTGCCCTGGCTCTGGTCAAACTTGACCATATCCCCCTTGCGAAAGGGCTTGTCGAACAAAACCGATAGGGCGGCAAATAAGTCAGAGAATATGCCCTGTGCTGCCAAGCCAATGGCAATGCCGCCAATGCCGAGGCCGGCGACCAGCCCTGTGACGTTCACACCCAGATTGGACAGAATCACAATGGCCGCCAGAATGAACAGGCCCGCCGTCACCAGAACCCGGATCAGGCCGATGGCGCTGTGCAAATTCCCAGTGGAATCATGTTCGCCCGCCCGGAACTCGACCAGCCCCAAGATCAGCGCACGCACCCAGACAGCGGCTTGAAGCACGCAGGCAATGACAAACAGGGCATAAATGGGGCCGGCAATCTCCGCCGGTGCCTTGCCTGCTTTTGCAACAACCTCAAGCGCAACGGCGCTCATGAACCAAAGCCGCGTCTTGCCCAGCGCGCGGCCAATAATGCCCGGCCAGTGCGAAGATTTAAATCGATCTGCGCAGAGATGTCGGCCGGCCAGCTTCAACCCATGCAGCAAAAAGATGATCAAGGCGGCAGCCAGTGTTCCAGACAGAATCTGGGATGTGTGGTTATCGAGCCAGTGAAGGGCAAGCTCTGCCCAAGAGCTGATCTCTGTCATAATAAGCGAAGGCGGGGTTTGCATGGACCCACCCTAGCGTCAGCGACGCAGCTTGCAATCCGCCCTGCGCAACCGTCCGCTGCCGCGCGGTTTTTTCAGATTTTAACGGACTATTTACCTTTTTCCGCGATGAACATCCAATCTGGATCTTATTTTGGTCCCTGTTGCGTTGTTTTTGGGGTGGGACATCATGACGTTCCTAAGGCGTTTGCCGCTCGCGCTGACGGTGGCCTGTATCTATTCGGGCGCCATTGCCATTCTGATCCTCGCGGCCCCGCAATGGCAATTAGAACGTTTTTTGCTTGATCTCCGGATTGGGGAAATACTGCCTTTCTTCGCCCCGCCCCTGTCGCGCGATGCGGTGGGGCTGCTGGCGCTTGTGGCAGCAGGGCTTGTCGGATGGATCCTGTATGCGGGCCTATCCCGCATGCGTCCAGCAAAGCGCCCACCAGGGCTGGAATTGCCGTCGATGCCGTCTTCGGGCCTTTTGGATCAGATGCCGCCCAGAATGCCGCCGCGCATTTTGCCTCCTCGACAGATCAAGCCGACACCGCTTTATCGACCGAGAGGGCGGGACGGCTCCGCCCAGCCAGACCAGTCTAAAATATCTCCTCAATCCCAGAAAAAGGCGGCATCTCGAGCAGATAAGGGTTTGATGCTTCATCTAGAGCCAGCTCCGGTGAAGCCGCCTGAGTGATCTCCAGCGCAAGAGAAGCAGGGGGTTCACGTCCGCTTTGGGCTTTTTCCTTGCTTTTTGGGGAATCGGCACGTAGGGGCGCTTCTCTCGTGCCGTTCCGCAGTCTGCGGTGTCGGTGCTCAAATCTTTTTCGGCATGCCGCCAAGGCATTGCTTCTTTGATTTCGGAGTGTGGCTTTTTTATGCAAATTATCGTTCGCGACAATAATGTAGACCAAGCGCTTCGGGCTCTGAAGAAGAAGTTGCAGCGCGAAGGCGTTTATCGCGAAATGAAGCTGCGCCGTCATTATGAAAAGCCGTCGGAAAAGCGCGCCCGTGAAAAGGCCGCTGCTGTTCGTCGCGCCCGCAAGATGGAGCGCAAGCGTACGGAGCGCGATGGCGTCCGTTGAGCTAAATAGCTTTTGCGAATTCGAAAAAAGGCGTTGGGCAAGTCCCGGCGCCTTTTTTCTTTGTGCTCTTGGCGCACAGCTTTGGATGCGCCATAGGCTCAGGCCTGATTGATCGACCAGATAGAGGTTAACCATGTCGAACACTGCCGTCCCGATTCGCCCGATCGCTAAGGGCTCTGTTGTAAAATTATGGGGCGGTCTCGCTCTGGTTGCCGCCATTGCGGGTGGCCTTGCCTGGGCGGGTACCGCCAAGGCCGTTGGCCAAAGCTGCTCATCAGGATTGATGCTGCCGACAGGCGATGGCGTGGCAAAGGCAGAAACACTGGCATCAGGGTTGATGTTTCAAACGAAGAAGCCCGGGATCGGTGCAGCGCCAACCGATCAGGATATCGCCCTGATCAATTATCGCGGTACATTGGCCGATGGCACAGAATTTGATGCGAATCAGAGCGTGCCGATGGCCGTTGCGGGCAGCATCCCGGGCTTTTCTGAAGCCTTGAAAAAGATGCAGCGGGGCGGATCCTATCATCTCTGCATCCCGGCCGCGCTTGGCTATGGCGCGCAGGCCGTGGGGCCGATCCCAGCAAATTCGGTTCTCGTCTTTGACGTTGATCTGCTTGATTTCCGCAGCCAAGCCGAAGTCCAAATGATGCAGCAGATGATGCAGCAACAACAGGGCGGCGGTGCAGCGGGTCAGCCACAGGGGCAGCCAGCGCCTGAAGCGCCCTAATCGGAACTACCAGATTAAAAAAAAGGGCCGGGGCATTTTCCCGGCCCTTTTTATTTGTCCGCCTGATCGGGTTCCAAACTGGTAAAGGCGCGCCCGTGGCGCAGCGCGGAGACCCAACTGATCGGGTTCCACAGGCTGCTTGATCCGTCGAGCGAGAAGGTGATGATTTCCGCCCGGCCGCCGATATTTTCCCAAGGCACCGGCCCGCCGAGGCCGCGCTGCCAAGCCGGAAAGCGGCTGTCGGCGCTGTGATCTCGATTATCGCCCATTAGAAAATAGGTGCCTTCGGGCACCGTAATCGGGCCGTAAATGTCGCCGGGCGAATTGGGATCGGTATCGACAGTGTCATAGCTGCGCCCATTGGGCAGGGTTTCCCGGATGATGGGAAGTTTGCACCACAGGGTCCCATCTGGCTTTGCAACCAGACGCCCCGGATATTCTTCCGGTGTGCAGGGGGCATTGGCGTCCACCGCGATCAGACGGGGATGCATGACGCGCCGCTTCACGGCTTGGCCGTTAATGATGAGGGCGCCATCGCGCACCTCAAGCCGGTCGCCCGGAAGGCCAACGACGCGCTTGATATAATCCGTATTCGTGCCGGGCGGGGTCAGGATGACAACGTCGCCACGTTCCGGCTCACTGCCCCAAATGCGTCCCTTCCAACTCGGCAGTTGGACAGCGAGAGAATCGACCGGCTCGCGCAGCACGAGCCAGCGGAACAAGGCGGGAATAGAGGGAATAGTGGGGGAGACGTGGCTCCAGCCATAGGCGAATTTATTCACCACCAGCCGATCGCCAACCAATAAAGTCGGCACCATTGATTCGGATGGGATGTAAAAAGGCTTGGCGACAAAGCTGTGAAAGCCAAGCACCGCCGCCAGTAGAACAGCCGCTCCGCGGATTTCCGACAGCCAGTTGATCTTGTCGTCCTTGCGGCCTTTACCCTTGGTCATGCTATGGTGCAGTCTTTCTTAAACGGGGGCAGATGAGGTGCCTTAACGACCCGCTTGGGAAAGAGGCAAGGCTTCGATGATAATGAAGGCCTGCGCCCAAGGGTGATCATCTGTCAGGCTTAGGTGGATGCGCGCTTCATGGCCGGATGGAATAAGGGCATCAAGCGCCGCCTTTGCACCGCCCGTCAAGGCCAGTGTTGGCGCACCTGACGGCGCATTGACCACGCCAATATCCTTCATGAACACCCCTTTGCGAAAACCCGTGCCGACGGCCTTTGAAAAGGCTTCTTTCGCGGCAAAGCGTTTTGCATAGGTCCCCGATTTGGTGAAAGGGCGGCGTGCGGCCTTGGCTCGTTCGACATCGGTGAAGACGCGTTGCTCAAACCGGTCGCCAAACCGCGCAAGCGACGCGGCAATCCGGTCGATATTGCACAGGTCAGACCCCATGCCGACGATCATACGGCTCCCCGGGCGGCATCCATGTGGGCGCGCATGTGCTGGATTGCTTCAGATAGGCCGATGAAGATCGCCTCCCCAATCAGGAAATGGCCGATATTGAGTTCCGCAATTTGCGGGATGGCCGCAACCGGACCAACATTTTCAAACGTCAGGCCATGGCCGGCATGCGGTTCAATGCCATTGCGGGCGGCCAGTGCTGCGGCCTCGGTGATCCGGCGCAACTCATCGGCGAGATCTGCGCCGCTTGCATGGGCATATTTGCCGGTATGCAGCTCAACTACAGGGGCACCCAATCGAATGGCTGCCTCAATCTGGCGAGGGTCCGGCTCAATAAACAAACTAACGCGAATGTTCGCATCGGTCAGCCGGGTAACAATAGGCGCCAGTTGATTGTGCAGGCCCGCTGCATCGAGCCCGCCTTCCGTCGTGCGTTCGGCTCGGCGTTCCGGCACGATGCAGGCCGCATGAGGCTTGTGACGCAGGGCAATCTCAAACATCTCGTCCGTTGCGGCCATTTCCAGATTAATGGGAAGGCGCGTTTGCCGCATCAGCGTGTTGAGGTCTGCGTCCCGAATATGGCGTCGGTCTTCGCGCAAATGGATGGTAATGCCATCGCCGCCTGCTTCTTCAACAATCTGGGCCGCGCGCAGCGGATCAGGATGGTTGCCGCCGCGTGCGTTGCGAATGGTCGCGACGTGATCAATATTGACGCCAAGCCGCAAATGGCTGCTCATGCTGCTTCCTTCCTGCTCCCTGGCTTGATGGCGGGGATGGCTTGGAGTTCTGCAGGGAGATTGTCTGCGTCATAACTTGGCACGTCGAGCCGAATGAGCGGGAAAAAGGGTACGCCCAAATCGGCCGTGCCATTTGACCGATCGACGAGCGACGCCTCGGCAATGACCTCGCCACCTTCGCGCGCAACCGCAGCGATGGCTTCTCGCGAGGAAAGGCCCGTTGTCACCACATCTTCGACCATCAGGACCTTCTGCCCCGGCTCCAGCCGGAATCCCCGACGCAGGCCAAACACACCATCGGGGCGTTCCAGGAAAAGGGCGTCTTTGGCGAGGGCGCGTCCCATTTCGTGCCCGATGATGATGCCCCCCATTGCGGGTGAGACAACAACATCAATCTCGGCGCGAATCTGAGCAGGCAGGGAAGCCGCCAAAGCTTCGGCCAGCCGCGCGGCTCTTGCCGGATTCATGAGCACCCGCGCGCATTGCAAATAGCGCGGGCTTCGCAAGCCGGAAGAGAGAATAAAATGCCCCTCCAGCAACGCTTCTGCGTCCCGAAACTCCTGAAGAATGTCTTCGTTAGTCATATTGCCCCTGCCTATTTGGCGATAAATCACCTCACCCGCCCAATAAGGTGGGTAGACGGCGGCGGCAATCCTGCGCAAAAAAGCTTTATGGGTTCTTGAGCCGTTGGACTTTGCCGCGTATAGGCCGCGGCGGAACGTCTCCTTCTGGCGGTTCTAGAGTCTTTTCTTGCTCGGAAACCCGGGCCGCAACATTGGACAAACAGGTAATGAAGAAGCTGAGATCTGCTCTGATCGCAATTGGTCTGGTGCTCGCACCGGCATATGCGATGGCGCAAGCAACACCAGCAGCACCGGCACCCGTTGCCGCCGCACCCGCGCCCGCCGCTGGTGCTTCCGCTGCTGACGCACAAGCTGCTGTCACATCGTCGACCGAAGAGGCCAAACCGGAGGCGCCGGCCCCGCTGGCACCTGTCGCCGGCATTGGCCAGCCCGTGCAAGGGAAAATAGGCATTCAGCCGCAGGTGACGGCCAATGGGGAACGTGCCCAATGGTTGCATGATGCTATATTGCTGCCCGTCATCACGGTGATCTCGATCTTCGTTCTGGGTCTCATGCTCTGGGCCATGGTGCGCTATCGTCGCGCGGCCAACCCGACGCCCTCGAAAACGACGCACAACACATTTATCGAAATTGTGTGGACGCTCATCCCGGTGCTCATCCTTGTTGCGATTGCCATTCCGTCGATCAGCCTGCTTGCCGCGCAATATAAGCCGGCTGGCAAGGATGCTGTCACCATCAAGGTGATCGGCCATCAATGGTATTGGTCTTATCAATATCCAGACCATGGCGACTTTGAAATCGTGTCCAACATGCTGACCGATGCGGAAGCGTCCAAGCGCGGGGAGCCCCGTCTTTTGGCCGTCGACAATCGCTTGGTCGTCCCTGTCGGCACAGAGATTAAAGCCATTGTGACGTCGGAAGATGTCATCCACGCCTTCGCTGTTCCCGCCTTTTGGACAAAGATGGATGCCGTTCCCGGTCGCCTGAACGAAGTGACGTTCAAGGTGGAAAAGGAAGGCGTCTATTACGGCCAATGCTCTGAACTGTGTGGCGCGCGCCACGCTTTCATGCCGATTGCCGTAGAAGTTGTGTCGAAGGAAAACTTCGTCCGCTGGGTCGCCTCAAAGGGCGGCAAGATGCCGGGCGCTGAACCTGTTGCTGCACCGGCCCCGGCCGCTGCTCCCGCCGCTGCCCCTGCTGCTGCAGATGGCGCGAATGAAACCGCACCGGCTGCTCCCGCAGCCGCCACCAAGGCGTAAAGACCATGACGACTATCGCTGCTTCGCACGATCATGCCCATGAGCATGAGGATCACCTCCCGGGCTTTTTTGCTCGCTGGTTCATGTCGACAAACCATAAAGACATTGGAACGCTCTATTTGATTTTCGCGATCATCGCGGGGATCATCGGCGGCGCTATTTCCGGTATGATGCGCGCTGAGCTCGCACAGCCGGGTATCCAATATCTGACCACTTGGGCGTCCATGATGGAAGGGCAGGGCGCAAGCCTCGACCAAGCCTATCATATGTGGAACGTTCTGATCACGGCCCACGGCCTGATCATGGTGTTCTTCATGGTCATGCCCGCCATGATTGGCGGCTTTGGCAACTGGTTTGTCCCGATCATGATCGGGGCGCCAGACATGGCCTTCCCGCGCATGAACAATATTTCCTTCTGGTTGTTGGTGCCATCCTTCATCCTGCTGCTTGGTTCGGCCTTCGTGCCGGGCGGTACAGGTCTGGGTGCGGGCACGGGCTGGACGGTCTATGCACCGCTTTCAACCTATGGGTCGCAAGGACCTTCGGTTGATATGGCGATCTTCTCGCTCCACTTGGCGGGCGCAAGCTCGATTATGGGCGCGATTAACTTCATCACCACCATTTTCAACATGCGTGCTCCGGGCATGACGCTGCACAAAATGCCGCTCTTTGTCTGGTCGGTTTTGGTCACAGCCTTCTTGCTGTTGCTCGCCCTTCCGGTGCTGGCGGCGGCGATTACGATGCTGCTGACGGACCGCAATTTTGGCACGGCATTTTTCGATCCGGCTGGCGGTGGGGATCCGGTGCTTTATCAGCATCTGTTCTGGTTCTTCGGCCATCCTGAAGTGTACATCATGATCTTGCCGGGCTTCGGCATTGTCAGCCAGATCATCTCCACCTTCTCGAAAAAGCCTGTTTTCGGCTATCTCGGCATGGCCTATGCCATGGTCGCGATTGGCGTCGTTGGCTTTGTTGTCTGGGCGCACCACATGTTCACGGTCGGCCTCGATGTGAATACGAAGATGTATTTCACAGCGGCCACCATGGTGATCGCGGTGCCAACGGGCATTAAGATCTTCTCTTGGATCGCAACCATGTGGGGTGGCTCCATCCGCTTCACCGTGCCGATGGTGTGGTCGCTTGGCTTCATCTTCATGTTCACCGTGGGTGGCGTGACGGGCGTTGTCCTCGCCAATGGTGGCATCGATAATTATATGCACGACACCTATTATGTCGTGGCGCACTTCCATTATGTGTTGTCGCTGGGTGCGGTTTTCGCCCTGTTTGCGGGCTTCACTTATTGGTTTGCAAAGATGAGCGGACGTCATTTGTCCGAAGCGCTTGGCCATCTGCATTTCTGGGTGTTTTTCATCGGCGTAAACCTTGTGTTCTTCCCGATGCACTTCCTGGGTCTGCAGGGTATGCCGCGCCGCTACCCGGATTATCCGGATGCCTTTGCCTATTGGAACCATATTGTCTCTTTGGGCTATGTGATCATGGCCAGTTCGATGGTGATCTTCTTTGCCAACGTTCTCTACGCGCTGCTCGCGGGCAAGAAGGCTGAAGGCAATTATTGGGGTGAAGGGGCAACGACGCTTGAATGGACACTTTCAAGCCCGCCGCCTTTCCACCAGTTCGAGACCCTTCCCAAGGTCGACTAAGAAAGCGGTATGATCCGTTTTCCGGCCCAACACAGGGACAAAGCAAAGCCCGGGATCGCGTTTGACGCGGCCCGGGTTCTGCTCTCCCCAGACGGGGCCTCAAAAGGGTTTGACATCCTATGACAAGCCTAAGCGTACCCAATGCAGAGATGCTTCCGGCGGATTGGCGGGACTTTCTCGCGCTTACCAAGCCGCGGGTTATGTCGCTTGTGGTCTTTACGGGATTGTGCGGCTTGCTCGCCGCGCCGGCCTCGATCCACCCCATATTGGCCTTCACAACCATCTTGTGCATTGCGTTGGGTGCGGGGGCCGCTGGCGCTCTCAACCAATGGTATGAATCAGATATTGATGCGTTGATGAAACGCACGGCCAATCGCCCCTTGCCGGCGGGACGCATGGACCGCCAATCCGCCCTTCATTTTGGCGTTGGCTTGTCTTTCTTCTCAGTGCTGACGCTGGGCGTGGCGACCAATTGGGTTGCAGCGACGATCCTTGCTGGTTCGATCCTCTTTTACGTCTTGATTTACACGGTCTGGCTCAAGCGCCGGACGCCGCAAAATATTGTCATCGGGGGGGCGGCGGGCGCCTTTCCTCCCATGATTGGCTGGGCTGCGGTCACAGGGGATGTCTCGGTTCTACCCATTCTGCTGTTCGGCATTGTCTTTTTGTGGACACCGCCGCATTTTTGGGCGCTCGCCCTGTTCGTAAAGACGGATTACGCCAATGCAGGCGTGCCGATGCTGCCCGTTGTCGCGGGAGAGCGCACGACACGGCGGCACGTGCTGATCTATACCTTGCCCATGGTGGCATGCGCTCTTGCGCCTTGGGCTTTGGGGTTGCTGGGGACGATTTATGGTGTGTCGTCCCTTGTGCTCAACCTTGTCTTTCTTGGACTTGCGCTTCGTGTTGCCCTGCGCCGCACGGCAGAGGCGGACGGCATGGGCGCGGAAAAAGCGCTCTTTGCTTTTTCTATTTTCTATCTCTTTGCTCTTTTCGCAGCAGTTGCTGCAGACCGGATGATGTCAGCATGACGCAGCCAAATGATGAGTTTAACCGCCGCAGACGCCAGCGGTCTTTAGTGACCGCCGGGTTGTTGGTGGGCATGTGCCTTCTCTTTTATTTCATCACATTGGTGAGGATTCAGGGATGAACAGGACAACGCGTACAGGTTTGTTGGCCGCCAGCCTTGCTTTTGGCATGGTTGGTGTCGGCTATGCGAGTGTGCCGCTTTACAGGCTGTTTTGTCAGGTGACCGGGTTTGCTGGGACGACGCAAAAGGGCATTGGAATGCAGGCCCCCGGCGCGGTTGCCGGCAAAACCATGTCGATCCGGTTTGACTCCAATCACGCGCCAAGCCTGCCTTGGACATTTGCTCAGGAATCGAACCGGGAAGTGGTGACCATCGGCGCGCAGGATATCACCTTCTACAAGGCCAAGAATCTCTCGGATAAGCCCGTCACCGGCACGGCAACATTCAATGTCACGCCCTCGCAGGCGGGGAAATATTTTACCAAGATTCAATGTTTTTGCTTTACCGAGCAAACATTGCAGCCGGGCCAAGAAGTGCGGATGCCCGTCATCTTTTTCGTTGACCCCGCGATCTTAAATGATCCTGAGGCGCGCAAAATTGAAGAAATCACGCTCAGTTACACATTCTATCCGGTGGACGAGCGCAAAAAGCAAAGCTAAGCGACAATCGATTTTACAGGGAAAGTTGATCACCATGGCAGGTGCAAAGAACCACGATTATCATATCCTTCCGCCGAGCATTCATCCGTTCTTCGGGTCGATGGCCTCGCTGCTCGCCTTTGGCGGCCTCGTCATGTGGATGCATAAGATGCCTTATGGCGGCCTCATTGCGTCAATTGGCTGGATCGGCATTCTTTACACATTCTACGCTTGGTGGTCGGATGTTGTGAAGGAAGCGCAGAGCGGGGATCATACGCCCGTTGTGCAGCTGCACCTGCGCTATGGCATGATTTTGTTCATCGCCTCTGAAGTGATGTTCTTTGTCGGCTGGTTCTGGGCCTGGTTTGATTTCTCGCTCTTCCCCGAGCCGATCCAATTGATCGACGGCACGGTAGAGCGGATTGCCGGGGCAACCTCTGTCACACAGGTGGTCGGCGCTTGGCCGCCCAAGGGCATCGAAGTCATTGATGCCTTTGGCTATCCGCTGCTTAACACGCTTATCCTGCTGTGCTCTGGCACGACGGTGACGTGGGCCCACCACGCCTTGATTAATAATGAGCGTGGTGGCGAGCTCCGCGGCCTTTGGGGTGCGATTGGCGTTGGTGCCAATGACAATCTGAAGAAAGGCCTGTGGGTCACGATCCTGCTGGGCCTGTTGTTCAGCTCGGTTCAGGTGTATGAATATATCCATGCACCCTTTGCCTTTAAGGGTTTGAACTATAGCGCGGCTTTCTACATGGCGACTGGCTTCCACGGCTTCCACGTGCTGGTCGGGACGATCTTCCTGATCGTTTGCCTTGTCCGCGCCTATAAGGGCCACTTCACCCCACGCCAGCATTTCGGCTTTGAAGCAGCCGCCTGGTATTGGCATTTTGTCGATGTCGTCTGGCTGTTCCTCTTTGTCGTCGTGTACGTCTGGGGCGGTTGGGGCGCACCGGTTCACGGCTGATCATGACCGATTGGCAAGCCCCCGATACGACTGAGGCGTCGATCCGGGGGCTTTGTCCACGCTGCGGCGCCCCGACATTGTTCGCGGGCGCCGTTCGCTTTTCGGATGCTTGCGGCCAGTGCAAGTTGGACTTTAGCCAGTTTAATGTGGGGGATGGCCCGGCGGCCTTCCTGATCATGATCGTCGGCGCGATCGTCACAATCGGGGCTGTCATGCTGGAACTTTCGGTTGAGCCGCCCTTTTGGGTTCATATCCTGATTTGGGGGCCACTGACGGCGGCGCTGGTCGTGGGGCTGTTGCGTCTCGCCAAGGGCGCGCTTTTGGTACTGGAATATCGCAACCGCGCGAGAGAAGGGCGGATTGTCTCGTGAGGCGCATTCCCATCCTCGCAACTTTGGTTGTGGCGTTGGCTTGTGCCACGATGATCGCGCTCGGCCTGTGGCAGCTGGATCGGCGGGACGAAAAAGAGGTGCAGCTGGCCGTGTATCGCACCAATCTTGGTCAGCCCGCCATTGCATTTCCAACAACGGCTCCCATTCCGGATACTGCCCTCTTCCGTCGCTCTTCGGCCGAGTGTTCGGCCGTCACCGGCTGGCAAACACAAGCGGGGCGATCAGCCAAAGGCACATCGGGCTATCGCTGGATCGCAACCTGCCCGGGCCTCCTTGTCGATATGGGTGTCACGCGGGATCCCAAGACGCGCCCCTCTTGGTCGGGCGGGTCCGTGACGGGCGTCATCACGACAGAACCAAGCCAGACTAGCCTGTTGAGCCGCATGGGTGGTCACGTGCCAGCTTTGCGACCCATGCTGGTCGCTGACACGCCTGCGCCGGGGCTAGAGGTAAGCGCGCCGCCCTCTCCAGATGAGGTTCCCAACAATCATTTGGCCTATGCGGTGCAATGGTTCCTTTTTGCAGGTGTTGCGGCCTTAATCTACGTCTTGGCCCTGCGCCGCCGCGCCTCTGCCTCTTGACCCTGCCCAGCGATCCCATCTTCTACAGTGTTGCCGCACTTGCCGTCATTCTCGTCGGCATCGCGAAGGGTGGCTTTGCCGGACTGGGGGCGGCCGCCATGCCCATCCTTGTCCTTGTGATGGATCCTGCCCCGGCCGCGGCCATGCTGTTGCCGATCTTGATTGCGCAGGATGTGGTGGGTGTCTGGGCATTTCGCCGCACCTTTGACATGCCGACCTTAAAACTCATGCTGCCGGGGGCGGTCGGGGGCGTCTTTCTCGGTTGGCTGTTGGCGACAATCGTGCCCGTTGATGCGGTGCGCGCGCTGGTGGGGGCGATTGCCGTCATCTTCGGCGGCTATCGATTGGCCGGGGCCTATGGCCTCAGCCCGACCATAAAGGGAAC
>JBEDGC010000040.1:0-7743 GCA_041174825.1 Pseudomonadota bacterium
GTATTCAGCGCGGGGCCGCAGCCGACCCCCATAATTGGGTCATGCGGCTCGATTGACCGATTGCCTTCCCAGATAGGGCCGCTATAGGAACGGCCCACGCATAAGTTGGGGCGTCGCCAAGTGGTAAGGCACCGGTTTTTGGTACCGGCATTCGTAGGTTCGAATCCTGCCGCCCCAGCCAATCCTCTTTTGACCATCTTTCTTTGATCGGCTCTGCGCCCTATCTGTGGCGTTGAACGAGGAGATTGGTCGATGACAGAGATTGCGACGCTGGCCGGGGGCTGTTTCTGGTGCGTGGAGGCTGTGTTTCAGCAGCTGGACGGCGTGGAGCGGATTGAGAGCGGCTATATTGGCGGCCATGTCCCTGATCCAACCTATAAATTGGTGTGCGGTGGCGATACCGGCCATGCCGAGGCGCTGCGCATTTGGTTCGATCCGTCGCGGATTTCCTATGGGGATTTGCTGGATGTGTTTTTTGCAACGCATGACCCGACCCAGCTTAACCGTCAGGGCAATGACATTGGGACGCAATATCGCTCTGCCATTTTCCCGCATGATGCAGGCCAAGAGGCGGAAGCCATTGCCGGGATAAAGCGCGCGCAGGCGGATTGGCCGGCGCCGATTGTCACAAAGCTCGAAAAGCTCGCCCATTGGTATCCGGCGGAAGATTATCATCAACGCTATTGGGATGGGGAAGGGCAGAGCAATGGCTATTGCCTTGCGGTCATTCCACCAAAGCTCGCCAAGCTGAAAAAGCGGTTTGCCGAGCGGCTGAAAACGGCGGTCTAGCCCTCCCCGCTGCGGCTAAACGGGCTGCGCCGTTAAGCCTCGCGCCCCCTCCCGCAAGCGGGAGGGGGCGGGGGAGGGCCAGAGCCGTTCGCTATCTTAGCGGCTTCCGGTCTTCCGGATCGCGCCCTTATGGGCGCCGACGCCGCCGGGTTTGCGGTTGCCGAAATGGCGGCGCTTGGCATTGGGGCCATTGGCATTATCACCGCCACGCCGTGCATCTTCATGACGACGCTGCGCCGTTGCCGGCGCCTGCTTAGGCTGCGGCATGCGTGCCACTTCTGCTGCGAAATCCTCGGGCAAAGGCACGGGCTGAAGCTGAACGCGGGTCAGGCGCTCAATCTGGCGCAACCAGCCGCGTTCTTCCCCATCGACAAAGCTGATCGCAATGCCATCGCGCCCGGCGCGCGCGGTGCGGCCGATGCGGTGGACATATTGTTCCGGCACATTGGGCAGTTCGAAATTGAACACATGGCTGACACCCGAGACATCGATACCGCGTGCGGCAATGTCGGTGGCGATCAGAATGCGGATTTCGCCCTTGCGGAAGGCTTGCAGCGCCAAGGTGCGCTGGGCCTGGCTCTTATTGCCATGAATGGCCGCACAGGGGATGTTTGACGCCTGCAAATGCTTCACGACCTTGTCCGCGCCATGTTTTGTGCGGGTAAACACCAAAGCGCGATCAATCTCTTCTTCGCGCAGGCGGATGGTCAGCAGCGCCTGCTTTTCGCGCTGGGTGACGAAGGTCACATATTGGCTGACGCGTTCGGCCGTGGTCGATTCCGGCGTGACGGACACGCGAACGGGGTTGGTCAGGAAGCGGTCGCCCAGTTCAGCAATGGTTTTCGGCATAGTGGCTGAGAAGAAGAGCGACTGACGCTCTTTCGGCAGCATCTTGTCGATCCGCTTCAACGCATGGATGAAGCCAAGGTCGAGCATCTGGTCTGCTTCGTCGAGGACGAAAATCTCAACATTGCGCAGCGACAAGGCGCGCTGATCAATCAAATCAAGCAAGCGGCCCGGCGTTGCGACAAGAACGTCGATACCGGGGCTAAGCGCCTTGATCTGGCGATTAATTGGCACGCCGCCGAAGACGGTTTCAATGCGCAATTGCAGCTGGCGGCCGTAATCGCGGAACGATTGGGCAATTTGTGCCGCCAGTTCGCGGGTCGGCGACAGAACGAGCATCCGGCAGGTGAGCGGGGCGCGCGCCTTTGGGTTGTTCATCAAATGTTGCAGGGACGGCAAAGCAAAAGCGGCCGTTTTGCCGGTTCCGGTCTGCGCGATGCCGCACAAATCCTTACCTTCCAGCAGGGGCGGGATCGCCTGAAGCTGGATCGGGGTCGGCGTTTCATAGCCCTTTGCGAGCAGCGCACTCAGCAGCGGCTTGGCAAGGCCAAGGTCGGAAAAATGAGTCATGAATAACTTTCAAACATAAAGCGCGGGCGCGCCAAAAGGACGCGCGCGAGCGGGGTCAAAACTGACAACCCGCGTGACAAGGGAAGCCTTGGAAGGTGCGACTGGAACCCGGCCTGATCCGCATTCTTTGCGAACAATCACGCTGGCCATGGGGATCCGCAAGGCATCGACCTTGCTGCGCTGCAACACGACATAGGCCGTTTTTCCCGCACTTGCAAGGGAATCAGGCCGCGGCGCGTTTCAACCGATCATTGATCGCATCGCCAAGCCCGCCAAATGGCACCGGCGCAATGGTAATGCGCGGCCGCGGGCTTTCATCTGCGGCATGCAGTAAATCGAACAACTTGGCCGCGGCTTCAATCAGATTACCACTGGGGCTGAGATTGGCATCACACGCCATATCGCCAAAGCCGATCAACCATTCGTCCGCTTGCGCCGATGTTGCATTGAGCCGCAAAGGCTTGGTGGGCGCATAATGGCTGTCCAATTGGCCCGGGGCCTGTATGGTGCTTGCAGCCTCAAGTGCCAGTGCCAGATCAATCGGGCCGGGTCGCAAGAGGCGCACATGATCCCCATCGACCGCGATAATCGTTGACTCAAGGCCATGTGCCGTTGGGCCAGCATCAATGATCATCGGAATGCGGCCTGAGAGCGTGCGCGCGACATGGTCTGCCTTTGTGGGGCTGATGCTGCCGCTGGCATTGGCGCTGGGGGCTGCCAGAGGACGGCCGCTTTCGCGCAAAAGATCTTGTATGGCCGGATGGGCCGGGCATCGGATTGCAACAGTTGAAAGCCCGGCTGTGACAAGGCTGGCAATCCCGCTGTCCGGACGCAAAGGCAGGACAAGCGTCAGAGCGCCGGGCCAATAGGCCTTAGCAAGCGCGCGGGCAGTTTCGCTAAACATGGCAATCTCCTCGGCTGCCTCCAGATCGGCCACATGAACGATAAGCGGGTTGAAGCTGGGCCGGCCCTTTGCCGCGTAGATGCGGGCAACAGCATCGCCATTGGTTGCGTCGGCTGCGAGTCCGTAGACCGTTTCGGTGGCCACAGCCAGACAATGCCCCGCCTGGATGAGGCGTGCGGCGTCGGCAATTGCCGCCTTGCCGTAGGGGCGCGTTTCTGTCCGAAAGGCGGGGTTTGTGTCCATCACCGGCATCGCTATAGCGCATGAACACAGGTTGCAACCGCAAGAGGACTGCATGAGCTATACCCCGCCCATTGCCGAACAGCGTTTCGTGCTGGATCATGTCACCAAGATTGATGAACTGGCCGCGCATCCAGCGTTTGAGGCCGCATCGTCCGATATGGTTGATGCCATTCTTGACGGCGCAGGCGCGCTGGCCGCAGGCGAGTGGGCGCCGACCAATCGGGTGGGGGATACGTCCAACCCCAAATGGTCGGATGGCAGCGTGACCATGCCACCGGGCTTTAAACAGGCCTATAAGGCCTATGTTGAGGGTGGTTGGGGCACAATTGATTGTCCGCCCGAATTTGGCGGGCAGGGGCTTCCCTTTGCCCTTGGGTTCGTGGTGCTCGAAGATTTGGGCAGCGCAAATATGGGCTTTGGCCTGTGCCCGATCCTCACATCCGGCGCGATTGAGGCCATTGCCGCCCATGGCAGCCCGGAACAACAGGCCATGTATCTGCCCAAGCTGATCACCGGCGAATGGTCTGGCACGATGAACCTGACCGAGCCTCAGGCAGGGTCCGATGTCGGGGCGCTGCGGAGCATGGCAGAACCTGCCGCCGATGGCAGCTATCGGATCAAAGGCACGAAAATCTACATCACCTTTGGTGAGCATGATTTGGCCGAAAATATTGTGCACCTTGTGCTCGCAAGGACGCCCGGAGCACCTCCGGGCACAAAGGGGATTTCCCTGTTTCTTGTGCCGAAAATTCGCCCAGATGGCACGCGCAATGATGTGCGCTGCGTCTCGATTGAGCATAAACTGGGCATCCACAGCTCCCCCACCTGTGTCATGTCTTATGGCGATCATGATGATTGCCATGGCTGGCTGATCGGCCCGGAAATGGGCGGTATGCGGGCCATGTTCACGATGATGAACAATGCCCGTCTCAACGTTGGTCTTCAGGGCGTCCAAATTGCCGAACGGGCCACGCAACAGGCGCTGGGCTATGCGCGGGATCGCATTCAATCGGCACGACCCAATAGTGGCGGCAACCCGGTTCCAATCATTGAGCACCCCGATGTTCGCCGGATGTTGTTGCGCATGAAGGCGCTGACACAGGGCGCGCGGGCCTTGCTCTATTTGGCGGCGAGCAAGGTCGATCGCGCCCGGTTGGGCGAAGAGGGGGCGCGCACGCGCGTGGACCTGCTGACGCCGCTCGCCAAGGCCTATGGCACCGATATTGGCTGCGAAGTGGCGAGCATTGGCATCCAGATCCACGGCGGCATGGGCTTCGTTGAGGAAACAGGGGCAGCCCAGCATTACCGCGATGCCCGGATTGCGCCGATCTATGAAGGCACAAATGGCATTCAGGCGGCCGATCTGGTTGGCCGCAAACTGACAGGCGATGGCGGCGCTGGCATGGCATCGCTGATTGCCGATGTGCGGGCCGAGGCAGAGGATGCGCGGCTCATTGCACTCACCGATCTTGTCGAAAAGCTGACCGCCCATTTGCTGGAGGTGGATGTCGATGATCGACTGGCCGCCAGCTATCCCTATCTCACGATGGTGTCTGTCATGACCTGTGGTTGGTTGATGGAGCGGCAGGCCCGCATTGCAACCGATCTGCTGTCCAAGGGAGAGGGCGATCCGGCTTTCCTCAAGCAAAAGCAGGTGACAGCGCGCTATTACCTGACCCACTTAGTGGGCGAAGCGCTGGGTCTGGCGGGGTCAGTGACGGCGGGGGCCGAAGGACTCTATGACCTTTCGGCCGAAGATCTGGCGGCTTAGTCCGCCAGAACCTTTGCCAAAAGGGCGTCGACCTGAACCTGTGCGCCAGCAACGGCGTGGAGTTCAGCCAAAATCCCGTCAAAAGGCGCAATCAGGCTGTGCTCCATCTTCATAGCTTCGAGCGTCAGCAGCTTTTGCCCGCGGGTGACGCGGTCGCCTGCCGCAACCTCGACGGAGAGTATGCGGCCTGGCATGGGGGAGAGAATGGCTCCATTGCCGCTCGCGCCGCCAGCCTTTCCATCTTCCCGCCAAGGCTCCAGCCGCCAGACGGCCCCATTTTCAGCTACAAGCATTTGCCGCGCGGGGTTGGTCTCGCCGGGACCATGCAACTGCGCCTCGACCCGCTCTCCATCGAGCAGGAAGGGCGCGCTCCTTTTGTCTGGCGCATTGAGGCGAAAGCCCGCCTGAAGTGACTGAGGCACCATCGCCATAGCCGCCCGTGTGAGGGCGCTTACCGACGGCTGCGGGGCAGCAGTTAAACTGTCCGCCTCACGCTCGATCAGGCCTGTATCCACATCGCCTTCAGCAAAGGTTGGATGGTTGAGGGTGCAATAGAGGAAGGCGGCATTGGTTTTGACGGGCCAGACGACGGATTCCCCCACCATATCCGCCAATTGGGCACGTGCTTCCTCCCGATCATCGCCTCGGGCGATCAGCTTGGCGATCATAGGGTCGTAATAGGGGCTAATCTCGCCGCCTTCTTCAACGCCGCTGTCGATCCGCCCGCCATAGCCCGTTTGGAAGAGCTCTAGCTTACCTGTGCTCGGCAAAAAGCCCCGGGTCGGGTCTTCGGCGTAAAGTCGGGCTTCCATCGCCCAGCCATTGAGCGTGATCTCGTGCTGCAGCAGGGGTAGAGGCTCTCCTGCGGCCACGCGCAGCTGCCATTCGACGAGATCGACGCCTGTGACTTCTTCCGTCACGGGATGTTCAACCTGAAGACGCGTGTTCATCTCCATGAACCAGATGCGATCCGCGCGCAGGCCTTCTGAGGCATCGGCGATAAACTCAATTGTGCCTGCACCCACATAATCAACGGCTTGAGCGGCGCGAACGGCGGTATCGCACAAGGCCTGTCGCGTCGCGTCGTCCATGCCGGGGGCTGGGGCTTCTTCAATCACCTTTTGGTGACGGCGCTGGAGCGAACAATCCCGCTCAAATAAATGGACGATATTGCCGTGCATATCGCCAAACACTTGCACCTCAATATGGCGCGGGCGGGCGATATATTTTTCGATGAGGACACGGTCTTCCCCAAAAGAGGCGGCGGCTTCTCGCTGGCAAGCGGCCAAAGCCTCGGCAAAATCTTCCGCCCGGTCCACACGGCGCATGCCTTTTCCGCCGCCGCCTGCAACGGCTTTGATGAGGACGGGATAGCCAACCTCATCCGCCTCTTGCGCCAGCCTTTTTGGGGATTGGTCATCGCCCAAATAGCCCGGTGTTACGGGCACGCCCGCTTCGGCCATCAGCTTCTTGGCGGCATCTTTCAGGCCCATAGCGCGAATGCTGTGCGGACTTGGCCCGACCCAAATCAGACCTGCTGCAATCACAGCTTCGGCAAAGTCTGCATTTTCTGACAGAAACCCATAGCCGGGGTGGATGGCCTCTGCGCCAGATGCCTGTGCGGCGGCAATGATCCGCGTACCATCCAAATAGCTTTCCCGCGCGGGCGACGGGCCAATATTCACGGCCATGTCCGCGTCGCGCACATGCAGCGCATTTTTGTCCGCATCGGAACAGACGGCAATCGTCCGCAGACCCATATCGCGCGCTGTGCGAATGATCCTACAGGCAATTTCCCCGCGATTGGCAATGAGGAGGGAGGAAAAGGTCATAATCTCAGTTTACATCCGGAACACGCCGAACGACGGGCGTTCGGGAATAGGGGCTTGGAGGGCAGCCGTCAGCGCGAGTGCCACGACATCGCGGGTTTGTGCCGGGTCAATAATTCCGTCATCCCACAGGCGCGCTGTGGCGTAATAGGGATTGCCCTCATCCTCATATTTTTCCCGCACGGGGGCCTTAAAAGCTTCGGCTTCGTCTTCGCTCCAATTGGCAGCGTCGCGGTGGACGGTTGCGAGCACGGAGGCGGCCTGTTCTCCACCCATCACGCTGATCCTGGCATTGGGCCAGCTAAAGAGGAAGCGCGGATCATATGCCCGCCCACACATGCCGTAATTGCCCGCGCCAAAGCTGCCGCCGATCAGGATCGTCACTTTCGGGACAGTCGCTGTTGCGACGGCGGTCACCAGCTTTGCACCATGTTTTGCAATGCCCTCAGCCTCATATTTGCCGCCGACCATGAAGCCCGAAATATTCTGAAGGAAAAGCAAGGGAATTCGTCTTTGTTGAGCAAGTTCAATGAAATGTGCGCCTTTCATGGCACTTTCACTGAACAACACACCGTTATTGGCGAGGATCGCAACAGGAATACCCATGATATGGGCAAAGCCACACACAAGCGTGCTGCCGTAAAGCGGCTTAAACTCATGAAACTCTGAGCCATCGACGATCCGCGCGATGACCTCATGCACGTCATAGGGCGCACGGACATCCTCTGGGATAATGCCGTAGAGGTCTTCTGCCGGATAGCGGGGCGGGCGGGGGTCGAGGATTGTTACAT
>JBEDGC010000041.1:0-26216 GCA_041174825.1 Pseudomonadota bacterium
CCCATCATCTGAGTAATGATATAACAGCCGTCCACGAAGCTGATCTTCGACGGAAGTACGGATGACGGTTGCACCAAAACCATTCTGATCCGCCGGTGCCGCGGCAGTGCTATGATACTCCCACCAACTTAGGGCAAACGTATCAGCGTGACCCTCCATCAGATCCCAGTCGATGCGAAGCTTGCCGCTCAGGTTGTGCAGTGCCCCATATTTGGCGCAATTTGTCGCCAACTCATGCAAAATAAGCGCCATTGACTGAGCAGCAGCAGGTGTCAAAGCGATATCAGGACCATTTACAGACAAGCGTTTACCTTCGTCCGTCTTGGGATCGCCAAAACCAAAAGGTCGCAGCTCCTCTTCGACGAGCTTGCGAAGATCAACGCTATGCCACCGGCTGTCAGCAAGGAGTGTATGGGCCGTTGCCAGGCTCTGGACCCGGCCTGTGATGCGGCTTTTGAAAGACGCCACAGTGTCAGCTCTAGTCAACTGGATTAGGGCTTGAATAACTGAAAGAAGGTTCCGGGCGCGGTGGTCAACTTCGCGGGCGAGTAACAGCTCACGCGCTTCAGCACGCTTTAGGTCCGTAATGTCGACGAAAACAGAAACGGCGCCCTTTGGCTTACCATATGCATCAATAAGCGGGCGTGCATTGCCCAAAACATAACGTAATTGCCCTCCGCTTAGACGTATCGCCCCTTCAAAATTGTTTACGACTTCTCCGCGTGCTGCGCGCGTTATCGGACTTTTTGACGCATGAAAAGGCGCGCCATTGGCTTGCACCGTTGCCTCCCTAAGCGCTTGTCCAAGCTCCACGTCGCTCGCCTTATCAGATCCTATGTCTAGCCGTATAAGCCAATCTCTTGCCACTTGGTTGCAAGTGATGTCCTTCGCCTTTTCATCATGCGCAATCCAAACTGCAGCAGGAATCGAATCTATCAAAGCCTCAAGCTCTTCCGCTCGCCATTCAGACTTCAATTGGGCTAATTTCGGTTCCGTCATTTCCTCAATAATAATAAGTATAAAAGTTTTGTTTTGGGCGGAAATTAATTTGGCTTTTATGTGAGGCGCCGCAAAAACCGAAATGCCGATTTTGGTCGAATATGCTCCAATTTTAGATTTGATCAGGTCCGGATCAGCGATGCCGGCGATGAGGGACCATTGAGAGCCAACAAGCTCATCGCGATTGCGACCGACAAACTCACAAAACTTTTTATTGGCATCAACAAAGCGAGCATCCGCCAATGAAATCACCGCAACGGCGTCATCAGAATGCTCAAATATAAGGCTATGGATATTGATTTTTTCTGACATTTTACTCAATTTAAAGTAAATTTATACTTTGAGAATATGCCTATCCTTAACATGCGTTATCTGCTTTGGCTTGAGTGGCATGCAAAAGAACGACTACGCTGCAGAGATTTGCTCAATCTCGTTAATTCAACGATAATAGACATGAAATGGTCCTGACGCGGATGTGTTGAGAATGGATCTCAAAAGTCTGTGTGAAGGTCTTTGGTGTGGTTTGAATTACCCACAGCCGCAACATTCTCGGAAGAACCTAAGCCTAGTGGCGGATGCAAAAAACAGGCTAAGTTGAAAGCAAGATACGGCAAGTAGAGTCAAAGCAGAGTTATCCCCCACGACATTCCAGCATTTTTCCTTCTTAGTAATTGCATTCTTGGCGCCGCATATGCTCAAGAAACGCTTTGCTGGTTTGGCTGAAGACTTCTGGCAGCAAGGTGAGTTCCCGTTACCAGAAGGGGCCGGTCAGAGCGGGAAGCCTAGTCCGAAAGGCAGAGGGGCGACCGGTGGGGCAGAGGACAGCCTCATAAGCAACTGCCGAGCGCATGGTGACCTCTCAACCATACGCACCCGAAAGACGGCTGCCGGCTCCGTGGTTCAGGCCACAAGTTTAAGCAAGATCTTTTTGGGTCGGGATGCTCCCTTGTCATTGAGCTTTATGCTCTGAGACAGGGGGAGTGTCCTATACCCAAATTCAGCAGGCCTCTCCATGGTTCAGATCGGGCAAGCGACAACGGACAAGAGATAGGACCGGCGCCAACAAGAACTCAAACACAGCATCAGGCATGAATGAATAGCCAGCAAAATGGATAGGAATAGACATTCATTGAACCCGAAATAACAGATCTAAAATTTTTGCCCTTCTAAAAAATATCTCAAAGTCTGCTCGAGTACGGCGACGTTAATGGTTCGATACATTACCGTAACCGCCTAAAACCAGTTCATCGCTGCCAACTATTTTGCGCAAGCTTTTTTGCAAGAAGATCAGCTCGCAAATGGCTGTAGCGAAATAGCATCCGCGGGTCCCGATGCCCTGAAATCAGAGCAAGTTCTGGCATGTTCAATCCAAGCTCACAAAAGCGTGACAGGGCCTCATGCCTTAAATCATGGAACCTGAGATCCTCCAAACCGGATCGTGCCTGTACGCGCCTCCAGAGCAGCTTAAAGGCGTTCATTGATGTGCTGAAAAGGAAGTGATCCCCCCTAGGCAGCGCAGCTATGAATTGAACCGCATTCTCAGTCAGCGGTATCATTCTGGACTGACCTGTTTTTGAATAGGGGATGAAGGCAACATGGCGCTCAAGATCTACGTTACGCCAAGTGAGATCAAATATCTCGCGCCGACGCAGACCTGTTTCAATTGCCAGCAAGACAATCACCTTAGCTTCTGGGTTACGGCACCTATCAAGCGCGCTCAGCAATATTTCTAGCTCGCCCTCTTCCAGTCGTCTTTGCCGTCCTTCTGGCAGCCTAGGAAGCGTGACATGCTTCAGTGGGTTGTTCCCAAGGGATAAGCACCACTCTCGGCTCCCAACATCGAAGAGATGGTGGAGCAGCCCTAATTCACGACGCACTGTCCCAGCGCTTACAGACTGAAGCCTCTCATCTCGGTAAGCAGCAAAGTCTGAGGGACTGATATGATCTAGCCGTTTGCCAGCAATCGGATGACGCAGAAGCTTAGTCAGCCGCGATCGTTCGGTTTCACAGCTGAGCTTTCGTGGCGTGACTTCGGCAAGATAGCGATCAATCAAATCGCTCAGCTTCAGCCCCTTTGCCGGCGGCCGGCCGAGTTCTCCATGACCCATATCAAGCTTTGCCTCCACCGCGCGCGCCCACTCCAGCGCCTCTGCCCGCAGCCTGAATGTCCGACTTTTTGAAGTATGGCCCTTTCGCCGTATCTGGACCAGCCATCCTGTGTCCCGCTTGGTAATCGTTGCCATATTGAAAAGCCCGTTGTGACTAAATTGTGACTGGCGCTTCGAAAGGCAAGAAAACTGGACGTGTTTAGCCGATCCAATGGCGGGCTAAATCATTACAAACTAAGGAAAAGGACATGGTGGGCGTGGCAAGGATTGAACTTGCGACCCCTGCGATGTCAACACAGTGCTCTACCACTGAGCTACACGCCCACTCGTGTCAGAAGGCGTTTTTCGCTGATAGACTCACAGCGCGCCTTTTGGGGTCCGGGGCCAATAGCGATGCTGCGTGCGACATGCAAGCGCCCATCTCCTATTCCGTCTTAACTATCGTCAGACGCAAACTGAAGAAGCCGGTCCACTTGATCCACCAGCTCTTTGAGGTGAAAGGGTTTTGCCAAGATCGGGAGCCCCTGCAGCGCATCTCCTGTCTGATGCAGGACGGCGGAAAAGCCGGTAATAAACATAATCGCCATGGCGGGCTGCAGCTCGGCGACACGGCGGGCAAGCTCAACCCCGTCCAAATTTGGCATGACAATATCGGTGAGCAAAAGGTCGAACGCTTCTCCCGTCTCGACGATGGCCAAGGCGCGGGCGCCATCTTCGACAGCGACGACGCAATAACCCGCCTGCTCCAAGGCTTGGGTCAGATATCGCCGCAGTGCGTCATCATCTTCCGCCAGAAGAATATCAATCATTGCCGCCTCTCATTGCGCGCATCTGGCCAACAGACCAGAAATGCCCCTCTTGGTTCCGGTGAAGGCTGTTTAACTGACAGGTCATAGACAATAGGGCTTTATAGGGCGCAAAACATGCCGCATTCTTGCCATTCCTCCTGCCCCGTCATAGACGCTCCAGATGGAGTTATGCTTCGATCAAATTGGACCAGCTGATCCCATTTTTCCGGTCGTCCTCTCCATCCCCCATGCGGGTCGGAATTATCCCTATGATATTGCTAAATATTGTCAATTTCCGTCACATCGATTGCTTTGCCTAGAAGACCGTTATGCCGATCTTTTGGCCGAACATGCTTGGCGTGTTGGATATTCGGGCCTGATTGCGCGCACGCCGCGCGCCATCGTCGATCTGAACCGGGCCGAACATGATCTCGACCCTGCTATGGTAACGATACCGCCGACGCCCCCGGCCATCCTCTCTGTCAAGGCACGCGGCGGGCTTGGCCTCATTCCACGGCGCACAGCCGGCCTAGGGGAGTTGTGGCGGAGACGATTTACCCCCGCAGAGGTGGAGGCCCGCATCCATGGTCATCACCGACCCTATCATGAAGCGCTTGATGCTTTGGTGCAGCGCGCGGCGGCGCGCTTTGGCACGGCACTTTTGCTCGACGTGCATTCCATGCCCCCGCTGCCCAGCACTTCAGGGCAAGAGGCGCCGCACATTGTGATTGGGGACCGCTTTGGCAAAAGCGCGGCCCCCATGTTGACTGAGATTGCCTGCGCGACGGCCGCGCAAACGGGGTTCCGAATCGCTGTGAACACGCCCTATGCCGGCGGCCATATATTGGACCGACATGGCAGGCCGAATGACGGCATTCACGCCCTTCAGATTGAAGTGGACAGGCAGCTTTATCTTGACGCTGCCCTTTCAGAACCGGGCGCCGGCATAGGCCGCCTTCAGGTCCTGATTGCGGGCATTGCGGCCGAACTCAGCCGGGCGCTAACGAACGGGGCATATGCCCTCGCTGCGGAATAAAAAACCACCCTGTGCACGCACAGGGTGGCCAAGGTTCAGGGAGGAACACACCTCGCAAGGTGCGCTGAGGAGCAGCGCGAAAGGGGGGTAACGCACCACCGCTCACTCATGAATGTAGGACAGGCGGTGCGCGGTTTCAAGAACAAGCAAGGGCGACCCTCCATGATCGGAGGGCCGCCCTTGTGTTTTTCTGTGCCCGGCAAAACAGCCGGACGCTGAATGCCAGCTGTTTAGCTTTGCGCTTCGCCTTCAGCGACCTTGCCCTGGGCAAGCTGACGCCCAAAGACGTCGCGCATCTGGGCAAGTGAGAAGAGGTGCGCATAAATCAGCGGCAACATGCCCGACTGGTTCATCTTGCGAAGCTGATCGCCCCGCAATTCGCGCAGCTTTTCTTCATTCACCATCTGAAAGCCGCGATAGATGAAGGGCGGCTTTTCCGGATCGGGCTGGATCGACAATTCGCCATCCATCAAAAGCTCGCTTTCAACCAAATCCTTCATAAAGGCTTCGGTCCGCTGACCTGCCTGTTCAAACTGCTCACAAAACTCAAGGATTTGCTTGGTCGCTTCTGCAGGCTGCCCATCTTCAAAAAGCGGGTCCCCTTCGTCAAACGGGCCAATGGCGTCAGCAGTCGGATCAAAGCAGACCGAAAGCTCATCGGTATCAGGCCGCAGCTTTGCCAGCATGAACGGATAGCGCCGGACATAGGCCGGTACATAAACATTCTCGGTAAACTTGCCGTCTTCGCCCATATAAACGTTCACGCCTTCGTTCAGGCCGAAAAGCGCGAGCGGAACGGGGCTGTCGCCAGCCGAAAAAATGATCGGGAAAAACCGCTGAGCCGATGCGAACTCATCCACCGTGACGGGGATCGCATGCTGATCCCGAAGCCAAGGGGCGGATTCAAGCTGGCGTGTCTTCCAGCTCGCATGATCAACCGATGAAAGGGGAACGAGGTCCTTATACAATAAAGGAAGCGCATTTTGCGGCGCGTCGGCCATTAAAGATCTCCTGCGACAAGTATTTTGCTTGACCTCGGCTCCTATGGCGGGAGCCTGGGAAGCGCAAGCAGAAAGGCTCGAGAGCTTAGCTTTCTCGCCTTTCCTTGTGGTTTAAGGGACGAGCTTGCCGGGGTTCATAATCCCTTGGGGGTCCAGCGCCGCCTTAATCGCCTTTAGCGCCGACAGACGAGCGGGCGATGAGAGGCGCGCCAACTCATCGCGCTTCATCTGACCAATGCCATGCTCCGCTGAAATAGAGCCCCCCGCTTGTGTCACCAAATCATAGACCATCCGGCTGGCAGCCTTGCCCGTTGTAACGCGCCAATCCGGGTCACTCGTGCCGTCCGGCGCCCGCACATGAAAATGCACATTGCCATCCCCCAAATGGCCATAGGCATTCACCCAGACACCCGGAAAAGCGCGCTCCACCTCTTGGCTGGCCTCGCGAATAAATCGCGGCATATCATCGACCGGAACCGAAATATCATGCTGCACGGCAGGACCATGGGCACGTTCCGCCTCTGAAATGGAGTCGCGCAGCTTCCAAAATGCCTGCGCCTGTGCCTCGCTTGCGGCAATGGCGGCATCGGAAATCTGCCCTGCCTCAATGGCTGCCGCCAGTAGGCTTTGCAGCGCAGACGCAGCAGACGTCTGGCCTGCTTGGGTGTGCACATAGTCCACAAGAACATGCCAAGGATGCTCTGTCTCAAGCGGCGCACGCGTGCCGGGAATATGCTGCAAAACGAGCTTTAAGCAGGTATTGGGGACCAACTCAAAACTCTCAATTGCATCTCCCGATGCCGCCTCCATCTGCCGCAACAGGCGCAAAGCCGTGTCTGGGCTGTCTATGCCGATCCAACCAACCGCCCGGTCCTGCACATCAGGCACAAGCCTGAGGTTCGCCGCCGTAATCAGGCCAATCGTCCCTTCAGCCGCGATTAGCAGCTGGGTCAGGTCATAGCCCCGATTATCCTTTTTGAGCGCCGCCAGCCCGTCATAGAGCGAGCCATCCGGCAGAACCGCCTCAATCCCCAGCACCAGCTTGCGCATCGTGCCGAACCGCAGAACCTGTGTTCCCCCCGCATTGGTTGAAACCAACCCACCAATGGTCGCAGACCCGCGCGCCCCAAGCGTCAGCGGAAAGCGCCGCCCGATCGACTGGGCCGCCTCATGCAGATGGGCCAAAATGACGCCAGCTTCCGCGACAACCATCGAAGACTCGGCGTCCAGCAACCGAATGGCGTTCATCCGCCGAGTGGATAAAATGACGGCCTTGCCGCTATCGTCTGGCGTCGCGCCGCCGACCATAGAGCTATTGCCCCCTTGCGGGACCATGGGCACGCCATGCTCTGCCAGCAAACGCATAACGTCTTGCGCCTCTCCCACATTGGCGGGGGCAAGCAAGGCCGCGGCGCGGCCGACATAGAGTTTGCGCCAATCCGTCAGCCAAGGGGCGATATCGCCCACATCGGTCACCAAACCTTTGGGACCCAGCACATTGCCCAGCTTCTCAAGAAATGATGCATCCAACATCTTAGCCTCCTCACCGGGCAGGTTGTCCAACCGCCATTGCCATGCAATTCATCATCTGTTCAACCGAAGAACCACACATGCTTGCGAATCATGGACCTGCGATCTCTCAAACTTTTCCTGCCCGTCATAGCTGCGCTTTTGGTATCGTCCCCCCATGCCTTGGCCCAAGAGATGCCGCCATCGCAGACCCAATTGGCCCAATTGGTCATTGAACGGCGGGTTGTGATCCGGGTGGTGCCGCATGAAGACCGCGCCCAAATGCGCCCAAATTTCCGAGACTGGCGAGAAAAATCGGCTTCACGATGCCTCTATGCCAATGACGTCGTCGGCGTATTGATCACCAAGCCAGATAGCATCGATCTTGTGCTGCGCGGACGCCATGCAATGCGCGCACGATTGGAAAGGGGCTGCAGATCCATCGATTTCTATTCCGGCTTTTACTTCAAGCCCACACCCGACGGCAGGCTGTGTGAGGATCGAGATATGATCTATTCACGCGCTGGTGGTGCTTGCACCATTGACAGATATAATAGGCTCGTTCCGCCAAAGCGCTAGGCAAACTGCCTGACAAACAAGGCTTTTGCTTGACATTTGGAGCCAAAGGCCCAAGGCCCAACGCAGATGGCCTAGAATGTCATCGCCCCTTTTTCCGGATGTTTTTTGCATGAGTTTTGCCGATCTCGGCCTTTCGGATGAATTGCTCCGCGCCGTCAACGAAGCGGGCTATAGCGATCCCACACCTGTCCAGCAGCAGGCCATTCCCAGCGTCCTCATGATGCGGGATCTCATTGCCATTGCCCAAACTGGGACGGGCAAGACGGCGGCCTTTGTGCTGCCGATGATCGACATTTTGGGTCAAGGCCGCACACGCGCGCTGATGCCGCGCTCTCTCATTCTAGAACCAACGCGCGAGCTCGCCGCTCAGGTTGCCGAGAATTTTGAGAAATATGGCAAATATCACAAGCTTTCCATGGCCCTGCTCATTGGCGGCGTGCAAATGGGGGATCAGGTTAAGGCGCTGGAAAAGGGCGTCGACGTTCTGATCGCAACCCCAGGCCGGTTGATGGATTTGTTTGAACGGGGCAAAATCCTGCTTACTGGCTGCGAACTCCTCGTCATCGATGAAGCAGATCGCATGCTCGACATGGGGTTCATCCCGGATATTGAGAATATCTGCACCAAGCTGCCGACCAATCGTCAAACGCTGCTGTTTTCGGCGACGATGCCACCGCCCATCAAGAAACTGTCGGATCGGTTTTTGTCCAATCCAAAGACGATCGAAGTTGCGCGGCCGGCCACGACGAATATCAATATCGCGCAATTTCTGGTTGAGACGGAAACCCGCAAAAAGCGCGAAGTCTTGCGGTCCTTGCTCAACAGCGAAGACATCAACACCGCCATTATTTTCTGCAACCGCAAAACCACGGTGCGCGAACTTGCCACCAGCCTGAAGCGCCACCGCTTTCAGGCGGGCGAAATCCATGGCGATATGGATCAACCCGCCCGCTTGCGAGAGCTTGAGCGGTTTAAGGCAGGCGAAATCAACGTGCTTGTTGCCTCAGACGTCGCGGCCCGCGGGCTGGATGTTAAGGGCGTCAGCCATGTGTTTAACTTTGATGCCCCTTGGCATCCCGATGACTATGTCCATCGCATTGGTCGGACCGGACGCGCAGGCGCGCTGGGCCGCGCCTTTACCTTTGTTACAAAGGAAGACGCCGAGGCGATTGAGAATATCGAAAAGCTGACCGGCCAGACGATTGAGCGCATCTCTGTTGCCACCGATGACGCGGCGGACCGCCCTGCCCGCGCCTCGAGCCGTCCTGCCCGCACAGCCGATCGCCCGGCCCCGCGCACGGACGATGAATCGCCAGCGCCCGCCCGCAAGGAGGCGCCCGTTCGGGTGAGAAAAGAACGTGCTGCCGCGCCCAAACTGGATCGGCAAGAGAACACGCCTGTGTCAGGCGATGATCAGGGCTGGAATGGTCCCGTGCCAGATTTTCTGGCCCGCAGAATAGATTAAAGCTCGGCCACTAAAATGAGGGCCGACGCTTAACTGTTACGGCATGCCCAAATAAGCAAACGATAGCCCAAGCCGACGTGCATTCGTGCGCGACCCGGATGGGCAGTCCGCTTGGCAAGATGCGGGAAAAGCGATGGAGCAAGGCGAAGAGCAATGTCTGTCATAGGGTTTCTATGACAGAGGATCAGGGCAGGCCAGTGACACTCCAATGACGATTATGTGACACGCAACGGCAAATCTGCGCGCTTATTCAATCGGTCAGGCGAGGATCGCTTCAATCTGGCCTGTCACCGTTTCAATGGCGGCCATGCCGTCCACCTTCTTCAAAAGGCCACGCCCTTCATAAATGGGAAGGATCGGCGCGGTCTTGGCCCGATATTCTGCCATACGGGTGCGCACAGTCTCTTCATTGTCATCCGGACGCCGCTTAAACTCGGTCGCGCCACAGGCATCGCACACGCCTTCGACCTTGGCCTGCTTGAAATGATCATGATAGCCAGCCCCGCACTTCGCGCAGGTGAAACGGCCCGTAATGCGCTCAACCAGCGCCTCTTCATCGACGGCCAGTTCAATCACATGATCAAGCTTGCGGCCATGGTCGGCCAAAATGCCATCCAGCGATACCGCTTGAGCCGCCGTGCGGGGATAGCCATCAAAAATCACGCCGGTTTCTGGTGAGAGCTTTGCAAGCGCTTCACCGATAATGCCCGACACAATCTCGTCGGACACAAGTTCCCCTGCATCCATGACGGCCTTGGCCTTCACCCCAATGGGCGTGCCATCCTTGACGGCCGCCCGAAGCATATCGCCCGTGGACAGCTGAACCATGCCGCGCTCTTCCTGAAGGCGGCTGGCCTGCGTGCCCTTACCTGCGCCCGGCGGGCCGAGAAGAATGATGTTCACCGGCGCCCTCCCTTGAGCTTCGCCTTCTTGATCAGATCACCATATTGATGCGCGAGCAAATGGCTCTGGATCTGGGTGACCGTATCCATCGTCACATTCACCACAATCAACAGGCTGGTCCCGCCAATGGCAACAAACCCCAGGCTGGAGAACATGAATTCCGGCACCAAGCAAACCAGCGTGAGATAGGCTGCACCGACCACCGTGATCCGGGTCAGGACGTAATCCAGATAGGTCTCGGTATTCTTACCCGGACGAATTCCGGGAACGAAGCCGCCGTGCCGCTTCAGATTTTCCGCCGTCTCTTCCGGATTGAAAACGACTGCCGTGTAAAAGAAGCAGAAGAAGATAATGCCCAAGGCATAGAGCGTCATGTAGAGCGGCGATCCATGCTGCAACGCATTGGTGATGCCGAGAATGATATCCCCCGTGTCACTGTCCTGCGTCGCGCTCTGGCCCGCAAATTGGACCAGCGTCAACGGCATGAGCAGCAGCGATGAGGCAAAGATGGGCGGAATAACGCCGGCTGTATTGATCTTCAAAGGCAAGAAGCTTTTATCCGCCTGCATCATGCCATTTTGCGTCTGACGCTTGGGGTATTGGATCAACACGCGGCGCTGCGCACGCTCCATGAAGCAGATAAAGGCGATCAAGGCGATCACCGCCGCGCCAATGCCCAACACCATCAACGGCTGCATCGTGCCCGTACGACCACCTTCAAACACCTGCGCGAGGGTTTGGGGAAGGGTCGAGACGATCCCGGCCATGATGATCAACGAAATGCCATTGCCAATGCCCCGGCTGGTGATCTGCTCACCCAACCACATCAGGAACATTGTGCCGCCCAAAAGCGCGGTCACACAGGCTAGGCGAAACAGCATGCCCGGTTCAACCACAGCTGACAGGCCTTGGGTTGCGCCCCAGCTTTCGAGGCCAACCGCGATGAAATACCCCTGAATGATCGTCAGCACGACCGTGCCATAGCGCGTGTATTGATTGAGCTTTTTGCGGCCGCTTTCGCCCTCTTTCTTAAGGGCTGCCAGCGTCGGCGACAGCGATGTGCCCAACTGCACCACGATCGACGCGGTGATATAGGGCATTACGCCGAGCGCGATGAGGCTCATGCGCTCGAGCGACCCGCCAGAGAACATATTGAAAAAGTCGAGGACGCCACCCTTCGTCGTGTTGAACAGGGCTTCCAAAGCCTTCGGGTCAATCCCGGGCAACGGCACATGGCTCAACAACCGAAACACGACCAGCGCGCCCAAGGTGAACCAAATGCGGCTCTTCAGCTCTGACGCTTGAGAAAAGCGGGAGAGATTGAGACCGGCCTGCTGATTGGCAGAACTTGCCATAGATAATCGACCCTTAAAATAAGAACGGCGGGTCATGCCCTAAAGGCCGCCCGCCGTTCCATATAGAGATTCTTCAGCTTTTGTCTAAGCCTCGAATGCGATTTGCTTAGGCCTTTGCCTTGGCCTTGGTCGTGCCCTTTTTGGCAGCGGCCTTTTCAGCAGCCGGAACGGCGTGGATGACATCCACAGAGCCGCCAGCCTTTTCGACCGCAGCCTTCGCCGCAGCAGAGGCACCAGCCACTCGGAAAGACACCTTCGCCGTCAGTTCGCCCTTGGCGAGGAGGCGAACGCCATCCTTACCACCGCGCGCAAGGCCCGCCGCTTTCAGCGCGGCATGATCAATCGTGCCTTTGGCATCAAGCTTCTTGGCGTCGATAACCTTCTGGATCGCACCGAGATTAACTTCGGCATAATCCTTGGCAAAAATATTGTTAAAGCCGCGCTTCGGAAGGCGCATGTGAAGGGGCATCTGGCCGCCTTCAAAGCCTGCAATCGAAACGCCTCCCCGGCTCTTTTGACCCTTTTGGCCACGGCCAGCGGTCTTACCCTTGCCCGACCCAATGCCGCGTCCAACGCGCATCCGGCTCTTACGGGCACCGTCATTATCACGGAGTTCATTCAATTTCATAATCTGCACTCGCTTTACTTGCCCGGCCATGCCGGATCTGGTGTCGCTTTAGCCTCGGGATATATCGCGCGTCATACCCCGGATCCCGACAAACAGCCGGGATGCCCGACGCCAATTAGGCGTCGAGCACTTCGACCATGTGACGAACCTTTTGGATCATCCCGCGAACCGCAGGCGTATCTTCCAGTTCCGAAACACGGTGCATCTTGTTGAGGCCAAGGCCAATCAGCGTTGCGCGCTGATCCTTGGTCCGGCGGATCGGCGAACCGACCTGCTTGATCTTGATCTTCGCCATCATCGATTACTCCGTAACCGCTTCGGCATCAGCCAGAGCTTCTGCCGCGCTGGCCCCACCGCGACCGAGAAGATCAGCAATCTTCTTGCCACGGCGCTGTGCCACCGACTTCGGGCTGGTCTGTTCGGTCAAAGCCGCAAACGTCGCCCGGATCATGTTATAGGGGTTAGATGTACCAACCGACTTGGTGACGACGTCTGCGACACCCAGCGATTCGAACACGGCGCGCATCGGACCACCCGCGATAATGCCCGTCCCTTGCGGGGCGGTGCGAACAGTCACGCGGCCTGCGCCAAAATGACCATCGCCATCATGGTGCAACGTGCGGCCTTCCTTCAAAGGAACACGCACCATAGCCCGCTTGGCAGCAGCCGTTGCCTTGGAAATGGCTTCCGGCACTTCGCGCGCCTTGCCATGGCCAAAGCCTGCACGGCCCTTGCCATCGCCGACCACGACGAGTGCGGCAAAGCCAAAACGCTTACCACCCTTCACGGTCTTCGAAACGCGGTTGATGTGCACGAGCTTTTCGATCAGCTCTTCACCACCCTCTTCGGCATTCCCGCCACGACGGTCGTCACGACGGCCACGGCCACCATCACGGCCACCACGGCCACGGTCATTGCCGCCACGGCCACGACCACCGCGACCACGACCTTCGGTCTGCTCCGGTGCTGCGGCAGCAGCTTCTACAGCGGGGGCTTCCCCACCCTGGATTTCTGTTTCGTCAGCCATTTAGAACTCCAATCCGCCTTCGCGAGCAGCGTCGGCAAGCGCCTTGACACGGCCATGAAACAGGAAGCCACCACGGTCGAACACGACCTTAGTCACGCCAGCCTTCTTGGCGCGTTCGGCGACAGCCTTACCCACCAGAACGGCAGCGTCGAGATTGGCTCCCGACTTGCTGCGGGCGTCCTTTTCGACGGTTGAGGCCGATGCCACAGTCTTCCCGGCAGTATCGTCAATGATCTGCGCATAAATATGCCGACCCGAACGATGGATAGAAAGACGCGGACGCTGACCAGCACGGGCCCGCAACGAGGTGCGGACGCGCTGACGGCGCTTTTCGAATGTTGAGAATTTCTGGCCCATTACTTCTTCTTACCCTCCTTCCGGAAGATAAACTCGCCGCGATAGCGGATGCCCTTACCCTTATAGGGTTCAGGCTTACGCCAGCGGCGGATTTCGGCGGCGATCTGACCAACCTTCTGGCGATCAGCGCCAGAGATTTCGATCGTCGTCTGATCCGGGGTCTTGATATCAATGCCTTCCGGCACGTCGATGTCGATGTCATGGCTATAGCCAAGCTGAAGCTTGAGTTTGCCGCCTTGCGCATTTGCGCGATAGCCGACGCCCGTCATCTCCAGGGTCTTGGTGAAGCCATCGGTCACACCCGTGACGAGGTTCTGGATCAATGTGCGCTGCATGCCCCAAAACGCGCGCGCGCGCTTTGTTTCATTGGCCGGACGCACGGTCAGAAGACCATCTTCCAGCGTATAGCTTACATCGTCAGCCTTTGGCATCGAAAGCGTGCCCTTGGGGCCCTTCACTTCGATGACAGCGCCCTCGATAGAGGCCGTGACGCCTGCCGGGATCGAAACCGGCTTTTTGCCCGTGCGGCTCATCAGAACACCTCCGCGAGGACTTCGCCACCGACATTCTGGTCACGCGCTTCCGCATCAGACAGAACACCCTTTGGCGTAGAAACGATGGTGATGCCCAGACCATTGCGAACACGCGGAAGCTCCTTAGAGCCCGAATAGACGCGGCGGCCTGGCTTCGAAATGCGGGCAACATGCTTAATCGCAGGCTGGCCTTCGAAATATTTCAGCTCGATGCGGATACCCGGATGAGCGCCAAGCGCTTCATCATGATAGCCGCGAATATAGCCTTCACGCTTCAGAACATCGAGAACGCGAACACGCAGCGTAGACGCCGGTGTCAAAACGCTATCCATCTTGGCGCGTTGGCCATTGCGGATGCGGGTGAGCATATCACCCAAGGGATCGGTCAATGCCATTTCTAAAGCCCCTTACCAGCTCGACTTCGTGACGCCGGGGATCAGGCCCTTATTGGCCAAATCACGCAGCTGAACACGGCAGAGCCGGAATTTGCGGTAGTAAGCGCGCGGACGGCCGGTGAGTTCACACCGGTTACGAACGCGGGTCGGATTGCCGTTGCGCGGAATTTCCGCAAGCTTCAGCCGCGCGATGAGGCGCTCCGTTTCGTCCTTAGATTCGTCGTTTGCGATCGCCTTCAGCCGGGCATAACGCCCTGCGTACTTCTTAACGAGCTTCTTGCGACGCTCGTTCTTGTTGATCGAACTCAGTTTCGCCATGACTTAAGTTCTCTTCCTTCCGTCAGAGCAGCACCGCTTACGCGGCCTGCTGCTGCTCTTGGTCTTGCGGGAACGGGAAACCGAACAAACGAAGAAGCTCGCGCGCTTCGTCGTCGGTCTTTGCGGTGGTGGTGACAATGATATCCATGCCACGCACTTTTTCGATCTTGTCGTAGCTGATTTCCGGGAAAACCAACTGCTCCTTGAGGCCCATCGCATAATTGCCACGGCCGTCAAACGACTTGGGGTTCAGGCCCCGGAAGTCGCGGACGCGCGGAAGCGCGATGGTGATCAAGCGATCAAGAAATTCATACATGCGTTCGCGGCGCAAGGTCACCTTGCAGCCAATCGGCATGCCTTCACGCAGTTTGAACTGCGCGATCGACTTCTTAGCGCGGGCAATGACTGGCTTCTGGCCAGCAATCAACTCCATTTCAGCCGCTGCGATTTCGACCTTCTTCTTATCCTGGGTCGCTTCACCAACACCCATGTTGATGACGATCTTATCAAGACGCGGAACCTGAAGAGCATTGGTATACCCAAACTTCTCAGTCATCGCCTTGACGATCGTGGACTCATAAATGCCCTGCATGCGGGCTTTGTATTTGTCAGCCATTGATCACTTCTCCGGACTTCACGGCCACGCGGACCTTCTTGCCGTCCTTGATTTCGAAGCGAACGCGCGTTGGCTTGCCCGTCTTCGGATCTTCAATCGCCACCTTCGACACCGGCATCGGTGCTTCGCGACGTTCCAAGCCACCTTGCGGATCGGCCTGGGTCGGCTTTTTGTGGCGGGTGGCGATATTCACGCCAGCAACGAGAACCTTGCCATCCTTCGGGAAAGCCTTGGTCACTTCGCCCGTCTTGCCCTTGTCCTTACCGGACAGAACGACGACCTTATCGCCTTTTTTGATCTTGAGCGAAGCCATTACAGCACCTCCGGCGCAAGCGAGATGATCTTCATGAAGTTCTTCGCGCGCAACTCACGGCAGACCGGGCCAAAAATACGGGTCCCAATCGGCTCTTCGTTCTTGTTGACGAGAACAGCAGCGTTACCGTCGAACCGGATCGTCGAGCCATCGGGACGATGAATGTCCTTGGCGGTCCGAACGATGACGGCGCGATGAACATCGCCCTTCTTCACCTTGCCACGCGGCTGGGCTTCTTTGATCGACACAACGATCACATCACCCACGCCAGCAAAGCGACGCTTTGAGCCACCGAGCACCTTGATGCACTGAACGCGCTTGGCGCCAGAGTTATCGGCAACGTCGAGATTGGACTGCATCTGAATCATGGATCAGCCCTCCATCGGATCGGCAATTGCAGCAGCGCCGCCGACCTTTTCAATGACCGTCCAGGTCTTCAGCTTCGAAATAGGGGCACATTCTTCAATGCGCACCACTTCGCCCTCTTTGAAGGTATTGCCTTCATCATGGGCGTGATACTTCTTCGAACGACGAATGATCTTACCGTAAAGCGGATGTTTTACCTTCCGCTCTACCTTGACCACCACCGTCTTGTCGGTCTTGTCGGATACGACCGTTCCGGTCAGCACGCGCTTTGGCATGTCACCTGGTCCTTACTTGGCCGCAGCCGCAGCGGTGCGCTGCGCCTGAAGCGTCTTGATGCGGGCGATGTCGCGGCGCACTTCTTGGATGCGCGCCGGCTTTTCGAGCTGGCTCGTGGCGGCCTGAAAGCGCAAGTTGAATTGCTCACGCTTCAAATTGGTCAGTTCCTCCACCAGCTGGTCGTCGGTCATGACCTTGAGATCGGCAATCTTTGTCATCATGCAGCTCCCAGATGAGAGAAGTCACCCAGACGGGCAACGACTTTGGTCTTGATCGGCAGCTTTTCAGCGGCACGGCTGAACGCCACAGCGGCGATCGGGCCGGGAACGCCGTCCAGTTCAAACAGGATACGGCCGGGCTTAACGCGTGCGGCCCAAAATTCTGGCGACCCCTTACCAGAGCCCATGCGGACTTCGGCGGGCTTTGACGACACGGGCACATCTGGGAACACGCGGATCCAGAGGCGGCCCTGACGGCGAATGTGACGCGTGATGGCACGACGCGCAGCTTCGATCTGGCGCGCGGTGATACGATCCGGCTCAAGTGCCTTCAGCCCATAAGAGCCGAAGTTCAGGCTGGTGCCACCCTTGGCATCGCCATGGATACGGCCCTTATGCGCCTTGCGGAATTTGGTGCGTTTCGGTTGCAGCATTGCTCTATCCTAAACTCAGCGGGCCGGACGGACGCCGGACGTCTGCGCGTCGAGCATCAGGCGATCCGTGGCCATCGGGTCATGGCCAAGGATTTCACCCTTGAAGATCCAGACCTTGATACCGCAGATGCCATAAGCTGTCAGGGCTTCGGCTTCGGCATAATCGACATTGGCGCGAAGCGTGTGCAGCGGCACACGGCCTTCACGATACCATTCGGTGCGGGCGATTTCAGCACCACCCAAGCGACCAGCGCAGGTGATACGAATGCCCTCGGCTCCAAGACGAAGCGCCGATTGCACCGCGCGCTTCATAGCACGACGGAAAGCGATACGACGCTCCAGCTGATCTGCCACACCTTGTGCGACAAGCTTGGAGTCAATTTCCGGCTTGCGGATTTCGACAATGTTCAGCGAAACTTCGCCGGATGTCTTGGCAGCAAGCGTCTTGCGCAGCTTTTCAATGTCCGCACCCTTCTTGCCGATGATCACGCCGGGGCGTGCAGCATAGATGGAGATGCGGCAATTCTTTGCCGGACGCTCAATAACCACCTTCGAGATCGCAGCCTGCGGCAACGACTTGAAAATGAACTTGCGCAGATTCAGATCTTCCAAAAGAAGACGGCCATAGTCCGCGCCATCGGCGTACCAGCGGCTGTCCCAAGTGCGATTGATCTGGAGGCGCAGGCCAATTGGATTGCTCTTCTGACCCATGGCTTATGCCTCCTCTTGCACTTCACGAACAACCACGCGCAGGCGGCTGAACGGTTTGACGATGCGGGTCGAACGGCCACGCGCACGGGTCGCGAAGCGCTTCATGGCCAGCGACTTACCCACGCTCGCTTCGCTGACGACCAGTGCGTCAATGTCGAGATTGTGGTTATTCTCAGCATTGGCGATTGCCGATGCCAGAACCTTGCGAACGTCAACGGCCATACCCTTGGTGGAGAACTGAAGAATATTCAGCGCGTCACTGGCTTTCTTGCCGCGGATCAGGCCCGCAACAAGGTTCAGCTTATAGGCCGAGCCGCGGATCATAGCGCCAACAGCCAAAGCTTCCTTATCGCCAACGCGACGGGGAGATGCAGATTTCGACATCAGCGCTTGCCCTTCTTGTCAGCGGCGTGGCCCGGGAAGGTGCGCGTCGGCGCAAATTCACCCAGCTTCATGCCAACCATGTCCTCATTCACGAGAACGGGAATGAACTTACGGCCATTATAGACGTTAAACGTCAGGCCAACGAACTGCGGAAGGATCGTCGAGCGGCGCGACCATGTTTTGATCGGGCCAGCACGGGTGCCAGCCTCCGCAGCGGTTTCTGCCTTCTTCAGCAGGTGCAGGTCTACAAAAGGACCTTTCCAGACGGAACGGGCCATGACTTACCTCTTCTTCTTCGCGTGACGCGACCGGATGATCATCTTGTCAGTCGACTTGTTGGAACGCGTACGCGCACCCTTGGTCGGCTTACCCCATGGCGTCACTGGGTGACGACCACCTGAAGTCCGGCCTTCACCACCACCATGGGGGTGATCGACAGGGTTCTTCGCAACACCGCGCGTCAGCGGACGGCGGCCCAGCCAGCGGTTACGGCCAGCCTTAGCAAGATTGGTGTTGCCGTTATCGGGGTTCGACACGGCACCAACAGTGCCCATGCAATCGCCGCGCAAATAGCGCTGCTCACCCGAATTCAGACGAACAATAACCATGCCACGATCGCGACCAACGACCTGCACATACGTGCCAGCCGAACGCGCAATCTGACCACCCTTGCCCGGCTTCATTTCCACATTGTGGACAATGGTGCCGACCGGCATCTGGGCGAGTTCCATGGAGTTGCCCGGCTTCACATCGGTCTTCTTGCCAGCAATGACCTTGTCACCGGGCGCAAGACGCTGCGGCGCCAAGATATAGGCCTGCTCACCATCGTCATATTTGACGAGCGCGATAAAGGCCGTGCGGTTGGGGTCATATTCCAGACGCTCGACCGTCGCTTCCACGTCCCATTTACGACGCTTGAAATCAATGATGCGATAGCGCTGCTTGTGACCACCCGCGATGCCGCGCGATGTCACATGACCCTTATTGTTGCGGCCACCCGTCTTGCGCTTACCTTCGGTCAACGCCTTAACTGGCTTGCCCTTATGCAGCGCGGAGCGGTCAACCAGGATCAGGCCACGGCGGGCCGGGCTGGTTGGGTTATAATGCTTCAGTGCCATGGTTCTCAGATCCCCGTGGTCACGTCGATCGACTGGCCATCAGCCAGCGTCACAATCGCTTTTTTGAAGTCCGAACGACGGTAGGCTGCGCCCTTCCAACGTTTGGTCTTACCCTTTTGGACGATGGTGTTCACGCCCGTCACCTTGACGTCGAAGAGAGCTTCAACGGCCGCCTTGATCTGCGGCTTGGTGGCGTCGTTGGCGACGCGGAACACAACTGCGTTCTGCTCACTCGCCATGGTCGCCTTTTCCGTGATGTGGGGCGCAAGCACCACATCATAGTGGCGAATATCCACTTGATTTTTAGCCATTGAAGCGCGCCTCCAGCTTTTCAACGCCAGCGCGGGTCAAGACCAGCGTGTCATGGCGAAGGATGTCGTAAACATTGGCGCCCATGGCAGGCAAAACGTCGACGCCAGGAATGTTGGCGGTTGCAAGCGCGAAGCTCGTTTCCACATTCTCACCGTCAATCACGAGTGCCGTCTTGCCGAAACCCAGCTTGCTGAGCGTACCGACAAGCGCCTTTGTCTTGGCTTCCTTAACAGCAAGGTCTTCCAGCACGATGAGCGTGCCAGATTTTGCCTTCGCCGACAGGGCCATCTTCAGGCCGAGCGCACGGATTTTCTTGTTCAGCGACGGGTTAAAGTCACGAACACGCGGGCCATGAGCCTTACCACCGCCGATAAAGACGGGGGCGCGACGATCGCCGTGACGGGCGGTACCACCACCCTTTTGGCGACCAAACTTCTTGCCGGTGCGGGCCACATCAGCACGCTCACGCGCGCCACGGGCTGTCCCACGGGCATTTTCGAGCTGCCAAGTGACAACACGGTGCAGAATATCTGCACGCGGTTCTAGGCCGAACACGTCGTCCGCCAGATCAATGTCACCCTTTGCCTTGGCATCGAGGGTCTGAACCTTGAGCTTCATGGCTTAGCCCTCCTGGGTTTCGGCAGCTTCAGGCGCATCAGCGACTTCAGCCGGAGTTTCAGCGGGAGCTTCGACCGGAGCACCAGCGGAGCGAACCGCGGCGGGGTACGGAGCGTCGGCGGGACGCGACACCTTTACGGAGTCAATAACGGTCAACCACGTGCCCTTGGCACCCGGAACCGAACCGCGCACGAACAACAAACCACGCTCAACATCCGTGAGGACGATTTCGAGGTTCTGCTGTGTGCGCTGACGGTCACCCATGTGGCCGGCCATCTTCTTGTTCTTGAAGACCTTACCCGGATCCTGACGCTGACCTGTCGAACCGTGCGAACGGTGCGAGACCGACACACCGTGGGTCGCGCGCAGACCGCCGAAGCCCCAACGCTTCATGGCGCCTGCAAAGCCCTTACCCTGGGTATGGCCAGCAACGTCAACGAGTTGACCCGTTACAAAATGATCGGCTGCGATTTCTGCGCCAACATCGACCAGCGCGTCTTCAGCAACACGAAATTCGACGAGACGAGCCTTGGGCTCAACCTCTGCCTTCGCGAAGTGACCGCGCTGCGGCTTGGCAACATTCTTAGCCTTGGCAGCGCCTGCGCCCAGCTGGACCGCAACATAACCGTCACGATTAAGCGTGCGCTGAGACACGACCTGACAATTTTCTAGCGAAAGAACGGTAACGGGAACGTGACGACCATCTTCTTTAAAGATGCGCGTCATGCCGACCTTCTTCGCGATCACGCCAGTGCGCATGATCCGTTTCTCCCTAATACAGAGGCCCACGGAGACCCATTCCCCGCGGGCATGTGAGCCCAAATTGTAATGCATCGCCCCGTCTGGGCTAATTTCCAGCCATTTCAGACCGAAAAGACGGGGGACGCAGACCCGAACTAATGTCCGGCGGTATCCCAAATCTCTTGAGAGACAGAGCCCTTAGGCGAGCTTGATCTCAACATCAACCCCTGAAGCAAGATCGAGCTTCATCAAAGCATCGACTGTCTGCGGGGTGGGCTGCACGATATCGAGCAACCGCTTATAGGTACGAACCTCGAACTGCTCGCGCGACTTTTTGTCGACGTGCGGGCCGCGGTTGACCGTGAATTTCTCAATTCTCGTCGGGAGCGGAATGGGACCGCGAATTAAAGCGCCTGTGCGCTTTGCCGTTTCGGCGATGTCGCCAGTTGCCTGATCAAGCACACGATGATCGAATGCCTTTAGGCGAATGCGAATATTCTGCGTTTCCATGTCCGTTTACCGATGAGAAAGAGCCAAAAACATTAAACAAGCAAACCGCCCGATCCTCACACAGTGAATCGGGCGGTGTTGATTGAGCTATATTACTTCGTGATCGAGGCGACAACCCCGGAACCGACGGTCCGGCCACCTTCACGGATCGAGAAGCGCAGACCCTGCTCCATCGCGATCGGTGCGATCAGCTTGATTGCGAGCTGCACATTGTCACCCGGCATGACCATTTCGGTGCCTTCGGGAAGAACAACTTCACCGGTCACGTCGGTCGTGCGGAAGTAGAACTGCGGACGATAGTTCGCAAAGAACGGCGTGTGACGGCCGCCTTCTTCCTTCGACAGGACATACACTTCCGAGGTGAACTCGGTGTGCGGCGTGATCGAACCGGGCTTGCAGAGAACCTGGCCACGCTCAACTTCTTCACGGCCAACGCCGCGGATGAGAGCGCCGATGTTGTCGCCAGCTTCACCCTGATCGAGCAGCTTGCGGAACATTTCAACGCCGGTGACGACGGTCTTCTTCGTGTCCTTCAGGCCAACGATTTCAACTTCTTCGCCAACCTTCACAACGCCGGTTTCAACACGGCCGGTCACAACCGTACCACGACCCGAGATCGAGAACACGTCTTCGATCGGCATCAGGAACGGCTTGTCGAGCGGACGAGCGGGCTGCGGAATGAAGCTGTCAACGGCAGCCATCAGCTTGAGAATGGCATCGCGACCAATTTCAGGCTTGTCGCCATTGAGCGCGCACGTTGCCGAACCCTGAATGACGGGGATGTTGTCGCCGTCAAAGTCATAGCTCGAGAGCAATTCGCGGATTTCCATTTCGACGAGCTCGAGGATTTCGGCATCGTCAACAAGGTCAACCTTGTTCATGAACACGACGAGCTGCGGCACGCCAACCTGACGAGCGAGCAGGATGTGCTCACGTGTCTGGGGCATCGGGCCGTCCGTCGCGGAAACGACGAGAATGCCGCCGTCCATCTGCGCCGCACCGGTGATCATGTTCTTCACATAGTCAGCGTGGCCCGGGCAATCGACGTGCGCATAGTGGCGTGCTTCGGTTTCATATTCGACGTGCGCCGTCGAAATCGTGATACCGCGCTCGCGCTCTTCCGGAGCCTTGTCGATGTTGGCGAAGTCAACAGCGACACCGCCATTGGTTTCAGCCAGAATCTTCGAGATCGCTGCGGTCAGCGAGGTCTTACCATGGTCAACGTGACCGATGGTGCCGATGTTGCAGTGCGGCTTGTTCCGCTCAAATTTAGCCTTCGCCATTATTCTAACCCTCGTTCTTCGATTGGTTCAATGTTTCGGATTGCGGGCGCTCGCCTGCTAATTCAGGCGCGCGCCTTAATCCGTCTTTCACGTTTAGGCAAGCTTTGCCTTGACCTCTTCCGCCACATTTGCCGGAACTTCGTCATAATGCGAGAATTGCATTGAGTATTGCGCACGGCCCTGTGTGAAGGACCGCAGCTGATTGACGTAGCCGAACATATTGGCCAGCGGGACCATGGCTTCGACAGCCTGCGCATTGCCGCGCGTGTCTGTGCCTTGGATCTGACCACGACGTGAGTTCATGTCACCGATGACATCGCCCAGATAATCTTCCGGGGTGATGACTTCGACCTTCATGATCGGTTCGAGAAGCTTGATGCCCGACTTTTGAGCCGCTTCGCGCATTGCTGCACGACCGGCAATTTCAAATGCCAATGCTGACGAGTCAACATCGTGATAGGCACCGTCATAAAGCTCGATTTCGAAATCGATGATCGGGAAGCCGATGAGCGAGCCGGACTCTGCGGTTTCGCGCATGCCCTTTTCGACCGACGGAATATATTCCTTGGGAATATTGCCGCCCTTCACCGAATCGATGAACACAATGCCCGCACCACGTTCGCCCGGCGTGACCGTGAACTTGACGCGACCAAATTGGCCCGAACCACCCGACTGTTTCTTGTGGGTGTAATCAATGTCGACCTTCTTCGCGAGATATTCGCGATAGGCCACCTGCGGTGCACCGACATTGGCTTCCACCTTGAATTCGCGCTTCATGCGATCGACAAGAATCTCAAGGTGAAGTTCACCCATGCCCTTGATGATCGTCTGGCCCGATTCATGGTCGGATGTAACGCGGAACGACGGATCTTCGCGTGCAAGACGATTGAGCGCGATGCCCATCTTTTCTTGGTCAGCCTTGGTCTTGGGTTCCACCGCAACTTCGATAACGGGTTCGGGGAATTCCATACGCTCAAGGATGATCGGCGCGTTGATGGCGCACAGCGTGTCGCCTGTTGTCGTGTCCTTCAGGCCAGCCAGAGCGACGATGTCGCCAGCATAAGCCACCTGAATGTCTTCGCGGTCATTGGCATGCATGAGCAACATGCGGCCAACCTTTTCCTTCTTATCCTTGACCGAGTTCATCACCTGCGACGCGGTTTCGAGCTTACCCGAATAAATACGTGCGAAGGTGAGCGTCCCGACAAAGGGATCGTTCATGATCTTAAAGGCAAGTGCCGAGAAGGGCGCGTCGTCTGACGGCGGACGCGTATCCGGCGTTTCACCATCCAGCTTCAGGCCTTCAACATCCGGAATGTCGAGCGGCGACGGCAGATAGTCGACAACAGCATCCAGCAGCGGCTGAACACCCTTATTCTTAAAGGCCGAACCGCACAGAATTGGCACGAACGAGAAGTTCAGCGTGCCCTTACGGATCAGCTTCTTCAGCGTGTCGATATCCGGCTCATTGCCTTCGAGATAGGCTTCCATCACGGCATCGTCTTGCTCGACGGCCATTTCGATCAGCTCCGACCGCATTTGTGCAGCCTTGGCTTTCAGATCTTCTGGAATATCTTGATATTCGAACTGCGCGCCGAGCGATTCATCCAGCCAGATGATGGCGCGGTTGTGCACCAGATCAACCAGACCCTTCAGCTGGCTTTCAATGCCGACCGGAATGTAGAGGACGAGCGGACGCGCGCCGAGGCGGTCCTTAATCATGTCCACGCACATTTCGAAATTCGCACCCGTGCGATCAAGCTTGTTCACAAAGCACATGCGCGGAACGTGATATTTCTCAGCCTGACGCCACACGGTTTCGGACTGCGGCTCAACGCCGGCCACGCCGTCAAAACAGGCGACCGCACCATCGAGAACGCGCAGCGAACGCTCAACTTCAATCGTGAAGTCAACGTGGCCGGGTGTATCGATGATGTTGATGCGGTGGTCGTTCCAAAAGCAGGTCGTGGCAGCCGACGTAATTGTGATGCCGCGTTCTTGCTCTTGTTCCATCCAGTCCATGGTGGCTGTGCCTTCATGGACTTCACCGATCTTGTAAGACTTGCCGGTGTAATAAAGGATACGCTCAGTCGTCGTGGTTTTACCCGCGTCGATGTGCGCCATGATACCGATGTTACGGTATTTTTCGAGAGGATGGCTGCGTGCCATGAGGAGTTCTCCGAAGGGGTGAGGCGCCCGTTAAGGCGCCTCGATTGTTACAGCGCGATTACCAGCGATAATGCGAGAAGGCGCGGTTGGCTTCTGCCATGCGATGCGTGTCTTCACGCTTTTTCACAGCATTGCCACGATTGTTGGCGGCATCCATCAGCTCACCCGACAAGCGGGCAGCCATGGTGTTTTCCGAGCGCGAGCGCGCAGCCGAAATCAACCAACGAATGGCCAGAGCCTGTGCACGTTCTGTGCGGACTTCAACCGGAACCTGATAGGTTGCACCACCAACACGACGTGAGCGGACTTCGATGCCCGGCTTCACATTGTTGAGCGCGTCATGGAACACGCCGAGCGGTTCCTTCTTCGCCTTGGCTTCGACGGCTTCAAGGGCACCATAAACAATGCCTTCAGCAACCGACTTTTTCCCATCAAGCATGACGGAGTTCATAAATTTCGAGAGCACCACATCCCCAAACTTGGGATCGGGCAGAATTTCCCGCTTCTCGGGACGACGACGACGAGCCATATCAGCTTATCCTTCTAAATATATACCGGCTTACTTAGGACGCTTCGCGCCGTATTTCGAACGGCTCTGCTTGCGATCCTTCACACCCTGCGTGTCGAGCACGCCGCGCAGCACATGGTAGCGCACACCGGGAAGATCGCGAACACGACCGCCACGGATCAGCACGACCGAGTGCTCCTGAAGGTTGTGGCCTTCACCGGGGATGTAGCTGATGACTTCACGACCATTGGTCAGACGAATCTTCGCCACCTTACGGAGAGCGGAGTTCGGCTTTTTCGGGGTCGTGGTGTACACACGTGTGCAGACGCCGCGCTTTTGCGGGTTCTGCTCCATCGCGGGAACTTTTGATTTCGCCTTCTGAGGGGCGCGGCCCTTGCGGACCAACTGATTAATTGTTGGCATGAAGCCCTTCACCTTTACGAAGTTACTCTGATGCCCGGCAAAGGTGCCTTCCTTGCGGAAAACACGAATCACCCCCAAGGCAAAGGCCCGGAGGAAATCCCCGCACAAACAGTGTTCAAGCGCTATGTAATGCCCGAAATTCCTGGGGTTTGTGAGTCGATCTCACGCGCACCATTCCAGTCGAGCGAGGCGGTCCCTAGTCTCGTGGGCCGAAA
>JBEDGC010000042.1:0-14493 GCA_041174825.1 Pseudomonadota bacterium
ACAACACGTTCCACCGCCAGATCGGCGACATCAACGGCGATGGATACCCAGACATCCTCGCGTTCGGAAACAGCGCTACATACGCCGCCATCAACAATGGTGACTATGTGATCTGAAGGGGTAAAAGCTTAAGATAAGGCGCTGTAATTTATAGGTTTTATGAATTTAGATAACCTGCGACTTTAATTTCGTCATTACCCCCTCAACATCCTCTCTAGCTTCAATAATGCCCGATCTCTCTGCCCCCTAAATCTCTGCGCGTAGCCAGCTAGTTTCCGAAGCTTGGTGGCTTCAGATTGTCGGCCTTCTATCGAAAAACCCTCAAGTTGGGCGATAAGCCGGGGGATCTTGGTACCCAGTCTTTTGTCTCCAGTCATCTCGATAAGTTGCGATTGAACCTCGAGGGCTCGCTCTTCTGCTGCCACTTGCTTCTGTCCGCGCATCTGGGCTTTGAGAACAATATCGACGAGGATTGCTGATTGGGTCGGGCTCAATCGCGGAGTAGCGCTTCTGAAAGTGCAGCGGAAAGCCGATTAACGACCTGTGCCTCTGCACCGCTCGGGTCGATCTTGCCTGTAAGGCCGTGCGTCCTCGCATTCTGAGCAGATTTCGCCTTGCAGACGGATGTCTTGGGCCCATCATCGTTGGCGCCATTCGGCCTGCTTGCATTTCGCTTAGTGTTCGCCTCGGGGCATGCGCCTTACCGCTGAAGCCTGTCTAGCGTTGCTTGTTTGCTCTATGATGCATCGCTCTTGCCGAGCGACGCCGCCCTATCATTATCAAGTGTCTAATATTCTTGCGCTGGAAGATAGGGGCGCAACCAATCTGCCCGCTCGATCTGCGCCCGCGTGTCGCAGTTGATCTGATTCACCACAATATCTGCGGCATTTTCGCTGCTGTTGATGCTTTCAAGGCGGCAGTCAGCGTTCTTTTTGCGGATCCAGGCGCGCTGACGCGCAAGCAAATCAGAGCGAATGGCTGGCTCTAGGGCTGACCAAATTTCCTGAACCGCTTGCACAGCGGCGCGGTTCTCTGCTCTTGCCAGGTCAAGTGCTGCCTTTTGCTGTTCGGTCTGCGCCTGAAGTTCGCGGTTCGTCTCATCTTTCTTGCTTCTCACAAGTGAGGCAGACAAGGCTTGGTAGGCCCCCAATTCACCTGCCACGTCGAAGAGCGTAAAGTTAGTTCCGGGTTCAGCCGAAATGGCCCGGCTCTTGTCGACCTTGTTGATGCCGAAATCGATTTCTTGAGAAAAGCGCGACTTCGCATCAAATTCCACTGCGCTCTGGGCCGACAGATCCGCCACCGTGTTGAGGTCCAGCACGGCCCTGCCTTCATCGGCCTTGCGTACAATATCTGGATCGACCGTTATGGCCAGCGTGCCGCGGCAAGACTTTTGGTCGCCCGCATCATTCTGCCAAACTTCCGTCACGGCGGTCAGTTCATAATTGAACTTGTCGACAAGTTGTTTGACCATGCCGCCGCCGAAATTTGATGATTCAGGGTTGGCGTCCCGAATGTCTTTGATATTCTCCGCGATCTCGCGGCTAATATCCCTTTTTGCCGCTGTTATCAGAGCCTCTTTGGCTTCCACCGACGTGCAGTCGAAATCAACCTTGTCGCAGCCCGCGACGAGGATTAACGACGGTATGAGAGCTATACGCAGGCCGGTTAATCGGCGGGTTAAAGGCTTATCCAAGACGGCACCGCGCTGATCGGAAAACCCCATCATAGGGTGGCGGTTCCTTAAGAATGGCTGAATCTAGATAAAAGATTTCGGCCGGCCGTGCGCCATTATACTCGACATAAAACCACTTTGATTGCGGCGGTGTGTCGCGGTCAAGCAGAATGACGTGAGTGCGCGAGCCATTTGGCGGGTTGATATTCTTGTCAAAGTCGCGCGCGGGCCCAACGGCCAACTGACCGGTTCGCGGCGGGTACGCCCCATTTTCCCGAGCAACTGCCTTCTGCTTATAGGTCGGGTCGCCTTCCGGGAAGGAATATCGGTTCCCATCAATCTTCAATTTAAAGGCCACATTCTGTTCGGAGCCCCGATCAAGAATGGCAGTGCGACAGTTCCAGACCCCTGAAGGAAGCTGGATAGACTTTTGCTCTTCTTGGCAGCCAAGAACCGAGAAAAGCAGCGTCGCAGCGATCAGCTTTCTGTGCAAATTAGCCCCCTAGTTATGCAGCCAATACTCAAATGAAGTCTGGACATGTTTAGAAGTCTATGCAAGTTTTTAGGCATTAATTCAATTGCAAAATCATGATTTTGCTTGATATTCTTGGCGCGGGCTTGGGATTTTAGGCATTTTCTAAGGGGGTTGGGATGTTCTTCGATAAGGTGTCAAAGCTTGAGCGTCTTCATAAGTTAAAAGAATTAGGCGTGTTGGATGAAGAAGAATTTGAGGTGCGTAAGCAGCGGATCGTATCAGCTAAGCCGCTAAACAAGTGGTTTCTAATTGCCCCATTGCTTCTGACCATGGGCGGTGCAGGAGTTTATGGCGGCCTGATGTATAAGGCGAAGCTGGACACGGATAAGCGCAAACAGCAGGAATTAGCGCTGCCCATCCCGATGATTACCTATAAAAAGGAAACCAAGCTCATTTGGGAATCGACATCGGGTTACACCTATACCAACTATGGCTATTACAATAACAGTGCCGAGGTTTCTCAGGCCTGTACAAACGCAAATACATATGTCGCGGGCGAGGAAGCCAATGGTTGGAAGATCGCCTCTTCCAACCCGGCTGACAAGAATGTGACAGGCGGCACATGCAAGGGACGCGACATCATGCTGGAGCGCGAGATGCCGTCCATAACTATTGGCTAAACATTCACCCCGCTCGGTTTTCGGCGGATGAGCGATTATTGGCCGGGCACGAGGTGGCAGCAGATCTCGCTGCACCGCGAGCTGCTTGGAAAAATGTGTCCCAGATTGGCCGAACTGTCATCGTTTCTGTAATAGGAGCGGCAAGCGCGCGTTCCGGACTGATCCGAACAGGGCAGGCTGCTAAGTCTTCTCACTGGGCTGCGCATTCACCCAATCGCGCTTGATCTTCTTGGCGAGGCTCCATTTGTGGATTTCGGTTGGACCACCCTAAATCCTAAAGGCGCATATTTCTCCAAAGGCACGTCTACTTTGGCAATGCCGTCGCTAGCCCCGCGCTAAGACCCGAAGCCTTGAGAGGAATTCGCCTCGATCGACATAACAGCCGTGCAAGTGGCGATAGCCGGTCGATGGATCAAACGCTTCGCGCCCGTGCAGCACACGGCGGTTGTCGAACACCACCATTTCGCCAGGCTCCAGTTTGAAGGACAACCGATATCTGGGGTCGCGGGTCAATCGCATATACGCTCGGTAGGCGCGGTAATAGGCCGGCATAATGTCCGCTGGCATGTCGAAGATGGCCGCAATATGCGCATTGTAGCGGATTTCGAGCAGCCGCCCGTCGTGATCGAGCGTGATCACCGGTTCGCGCACGCGGATGTCATAGTCTTGGTCGTGGAACCGAAAAGGAATTGGCACCTCGCACAGCAGACGGAAGGCGTCGGGGTCCTGCGCGCGAAGGTCGTCAGCCATCGCAAAACCATCTGCGAAGATCGATCCGCCACCTTCGGCCTCATTGGCGAGGCAGTGGAGGAACTGAAAGCCCGGCGGGACTTCTTGATTGGGCAAGTCGCTGTGCAGCGGAAGTGCAACGGGGGTATAGGCCAGATTATTGGGATCGGGCATTGAGACCACTTCGAAAATGGTGCCAAAATTGGTTTGGCGCAAAAAGCCGATCCGTTCCGCGACATCGACCCCAGCATCGATCCGGTCGCCCAGACCATCGACAATCGACAGCCCAAACCGCGCGGTTTCCCGCATCCAAGCATCCAGCACTGTGTCGTCGGCGAGGATCTGCGGCCCTGAAAAGCGGGGGATCCCCGCTGTAGTCAGGTCAGCCCGCCAATAATGCGGGGCAATATCGGCTGGATCCTTGGCCGGCAGGCCCGGGCGGTGCGCGTTCAGCAGGTCCAGCGGCATGTGACTGACATGCCCATCGGCATAGGTCAGGGCAAGGACATCGCCTTGTCTCTCGGCGCTTTGCAATCGCGGTGTCTCCTCCAGCGACAGCAGGTCGAGGGTGCGTTCATGGGTTTGCGGGTGAAGCCCGGTTGGGCAATTGTCGCGCAACCAAATGGTCGGATAGGAGGCAACAGATCCCCCATCCCACGTCACGACAAGGAGGTCTGCACGAATTTCGAGCGCAGAAACAGCCATGGAATTTCCAGTTCTAATGCGAGATAATGCGTGTGCGAATAAGGGCTAACCGCGGGGCGGGGGCCACCATTCTTGGGTCTTGCCGTAGGGCGCGCCTGACACGCGCCGTCCAAGCCCAAAATCGCTGCATTCACGGCTCATGGGGAGAGACTAGGACGAAATAAGGGGCGCGGCAAGCGGCGGGCGGATGCGTTGCGCATATGCACCAAACATGACATCGCAGGCCGAGGGGAATCGATTTGAACAACGGACAAGATCACACCGGCAGCAGCGGGCAGCGGCCCTTTATGTTCACGCTGATCGGGATCGGCGCGGCGACTGCGGCTGCCCATGTCGGTAACAATTTCACCACCTATCTGGTTGGCGGGCTGATTGAGACATTCGGCTTTTCCAAATTCGCGATGGGCGCTTGGAACATGGCCGAAACGCTCAGCTATGCAGCGGCGATGTTTCTGGTTGCGCCGCGCGCACGGACGATGGACGCGCGGATGTTGGCGTTGATCGCCAGCCTGTTGGTGATCGTCGCGCAAGCTGGTTCGGCGCTCACCGGAAGCTACGCCTTGTTGTTCCTCGGGCGGATCGGCACGGGCCTCGGGTTCGGCTTGATGAACAGCGCGGTCAATCTGGCCGCAGGGCGCACGGACCAGCCGGCCCGCTGGATATCGCTCGGCATATCCTTCCAGACGGGTCTCTTTGCGCTGGTCGCAATTTGGCTCCCGAGGCTGGGGGAAAGCCACGGAGTTGGTGGCATGTTCCTTGCGTTGGCCGGATTGGCCTTTTTGCTTGGTCTGCTGGCCCTGTTGTTGCCGGGCGGAACAGGCTTGGTTGAGGACCGCGCGGCTCTGACGGCAAAACGACCAATTGGCCGCGATGGCCAGCGCATCTTGGCCGCGATGGCGCTCTTTTCCTTTGGCTCTCTGGCAATTTGGCCGTTCATTGAACAAACCGCCAAGGCGATCGGCATCCCGGCGACCCAATTTGGGGTTTATCAAAGTCTGGCGGTGCTCGCGAGCGCGCTTGGCAATGCCGTGCTGGCTGCGGTGATTTCCCGTCTGCCCCGCGCCTGGCCGCTGGCTGCGGCGCTGGGCGCCTGTGGTGCAAGCTGTGCGCTCCTGACGACTGTCTCAAGCGAGGCGACCTTCGCTGCTGCGTTTATTGCGTTCATGGTTACTTGGTTCCTGACCTACCCGCTCCTCTTGGGGTTGACCTATGCCTATGACGATAGCGGGCGGCTGGCGGTCATGACCACGGGGACTTGGTTGCTGTCGACCAGCATCGGATCGCTGGCGGCCGGCACGATCGCCCAGCTGCTTGGCGGTTATACATGGATCGGCCCAATTGGGGGTGTAATCTGCATTTTGGCAGTCGCCGCGGCCTGGCCGGTCGTCCGCCGGCTCGACCGACAAGAAAGGACTGCCTAGCCGACGACCTTGGCGGTTCGCGCTGCAGGTACCGTCAGTCTGACGCTTTGGGCAATCAAGGCCCCACTGCTCTCCAGCCACCAGATTTCAGGGCAGTTCCAGCAAGTGTAAACACGGGGTCGGGATTTAGGTTTGGCGGTGGGGGCAGTCTACCCGCGACTTGTCTCCAAATGGCGAAACTTAGGCCAACCATTCAGTCGTGATCTGGCCTCTATGGCCATCTGGCGCCAGCGCGGCGCGAAGGGCTTCCAGTAGGGGTGGCAGCGATTGCGTGAAGGCGTAGGGCGGGTTGACGATAAAAAGGCCCGCGCCGTTATAGATGCTGGGCTGGTCGGCATCGTACAGCCAGTGCTCCACGGTCAGGAATTTCGGGATGCCGAGCATGCGCAATTGCTGCTTCCACCGCTCATGCGTGGCACGGTCTTTCGTCGGATACCAGATCACCGTCACGCCATGCGCCCATTTGCGGTGCGCGGACGCGAGCGTGGATGTGATACGGGCGCGTTCATCCGTCTGCTCATAAGGCGGATCAACCACCACCATGCCGCGCGGTGTTCGGGTTGGGAGCATCGCCAGCCAAAGCTCGTAGGCGTCGCGCTCATGCACGGCAGCTTGTGTGCCGCGCATCGCGCGGCGCAGGGATTGCGCGTCCTCGGGATGTTTTTCGTTGAGGATCAAGACGTCCTGTGGTCGCAGAAACTGCGCCAAAAGGCGTGGCGAGCCGGGGTAGAAGCGCGTCTCGTCCCCGGTGTTCATCGCCTGCACAGCGGCACGGTAATCGTTCAGCAGGGGGCTTGGGTCGGCAAAAGCCTTCAACACGCCATGTGTTGACTCGCCAGTGCGCAGGGCTTGATCACCATCAAGATCATACAGACCGACGCCGGCGTGGGTATCAATCAGGGTGAGTGCCCCCGGTTTCAACTGCAAGGCCTGCACGAGGGCGATGAGAAGACTATGCTTCACGACATCGGCGCTGTTGCCTGCATGAAAAGCATGGCGATAGTTCATATCGAAGCGCACTTAGAAAGTCGGACGGAAAGCTTCAACGCCTTCTGTGTGAGGCCTCACCTTGCCTGCCCTAATGAGGTAGAAATCATCTCAAACTGGCCCGGCGCGATCCCCGCGACAGCCCAGTCACCGATCGACCAGCGCACAAGCCTGAGGGTGGGCAGCCCGACCGCCGCCGTCATGCGCCGGACTTGCCGGTTGCGCCCTTCTCGGATGGTGAGTTTGAGCCAAGTGTCGGGAATCGATTTGCGCTCCCGTATCGGCGGATTGCGCGGCCACAGGTCCGGAGGGTCAATGCGCGCAACTTCGCACGGCAGGGTCATACCATCTTTGAGCTGAACGCCTTGGCGCAAGCGCTCCAGCTCTGGCTCCTGTGGCACGCCTTCGACCTGCACCAGGTAGGTCTTGGGGAGCTTGAAACGGGGGTCAGCAATCCGCGCCTGCAACTGCCCGTCATCGCAAAGGAGCAGCAGGCCCTCACTGTCCCGATCAAGCCTTCCGGCGGGATAAACGCCCTTGATCGCAATGAAGTCCGACAATGTCGATCGGACCGTCGGTGATCCGCGGTCGGTGAATTGAGACAGGACCCCGAAGGGTTTGTTGAACAAGAGTAGGCTGGCCATAGGGCGCTCATATCGCTCGATTGCGGATCTGTCTTTAGGTGCTTATCGCCGCCAGATCATCTCGGGCCCATGTGCGGCGCGCGCGTCACGATCTCTATCTGTGTCGTACGGCTGGACTGTTTGGCGGAGACGGAGTCCGCCAAACTGGAGTCCGATAGCTTCCAAATGCATCTATCTAATCAGCGTAAATCCCTATACTTAGGCGTAAGACGTTCTGGCGATTGTCCAAGGGCGTCCTATTGCGTTCCCATAAAGTCGTGCTATTTTCGGGGAGCGGATTAGGGAACGCCCCTTGCTCTGCCATGGTGGCAACGGCAATCCGCTTGCAGGGGACCGGAAATGCCCAAGAAGCTCGTCAACGCTCTCACGCCCCTTGCGGTGAAGAATGCCAAGCCCGGACGCCATGCCGATGGGGGCGGACTGCAATTGCTCGTGAAAGAGAGCGGGGCGCGTTCCTGGGTCTTCCGCTTCATGCTCAAGGGCAAGTCTCGCGACATCGGGCTTGGCCCTGCCGCTGGTGCCGGTGCAATCCCCTTGGCTAAGGCCCGCGGTCTGGCGGACGCTCTGCGCGTCAAGGTGAAGGCGGGTATTGATCCCCTCGCCGAGCGGGAGCGCGATGCTGCTGAGGCTCTGGCAGCGGCTCAGGCGGCGATGGTGGCAGGGGTGACCTTCAAGGCCATGGCCGAAACCCATATCGCGGCGAACAAGGAAAGCTGGCGCAACGCCAAGCACCGCCAGCAATGGGAGAACACCCTCAAGACCTACGCCTATCCGGTCTTTGGGGACTTGCCGGTTGCCGAGGTCGATACCCCGCACGTGCTCAAGGTGCTGGAGCCGATCTGGCGCGAAGTTCCTGAAACTGCCAGCCGGTTGCGGGGCCGGATTGAAACCGTGCTCGATAGCGCCAAGGCGCGCGGATACCGGCAAGGCGAGAACCCCGCCCGCTGGCGCGGTCACTTGGCGCAAATCCTCCCCGCCCGCACGAAGCTATCGCGGGGCCATCACAAGGCGATGCCGTATGATGCGATCCCCGCCTTTGTGGAGCGGTTGCACGGGCGCGAGGCCGTGGCCGCGCTGGCTCTCGAATTTGTGATCCTCACCGCCGCGCGAAGCGGAGAGGTTATTGGCGCGACATGGGGCGAGGTCGATTTTGCCAAGGCGCTTTGGACGGTGCCAGCCGAGCGCATGAAAGCAGGCAAGGAACACCGCGTCCCCCTCTCCCCGCGCGCGGTGGCGATACTGGAGCAGACTAAGCGGCTGGGGGGCAAATACTTGTTCCCCGGTGCGCAGAGTGCCTCCAAGCTTTCCGGGATGGCCATGGCGATGCTGCTTCGCCGCATGAAGCTGGACGTTACCGTGCACGGTTTCCGGTCTGCCTTCCGCGATTGGGCGGCGGAATGCACCGGCTATTCGCACGAGGTTGCCGAGATGGCGTTGGCGCATACGATCAGCAACGCGGTGGAGCGCGCCTATCGGCGCGGCGATCTGTTCGAGAAGCGGAGGCGGCTGATGGACGAGTGGGCTGCGTATTGCGCCGCCGGGAGTCGCGCAGCTGGTGACAACGTGAAGCCGATTAGAGGTGCGGCATGACGGACGGCAATTGGGTTTCGTCACAAGAAGCAGTCAAAAAACTCAAGAAATTCAGTGACGATCCCCGCAAATTTTTAATGAACTTGCTGCGCGCAGGTAGCGCGTCATCCCGCGCTGCGGCAGTCAAAAGAGACGGCAAGGTGGTCAAGCAGGCGCCATTTATCAAAAGAAAAAGCAAAGAATTAAAGGTCGGCTTCTGGCAGGCCGTTTCACACGAGGATTGGTCGGCCGGCATTTTCGGCTTTATCGGATCTGCCCCTCCCGAGCTTTTTGAGGTTGGAGAGGGGCTGCACTGGTCAGCTACGGGTGTCGAGTTCAATTGGGTTGAGGTCATCCGGCAACTTGGAGCGAACCTTGATAAATCCCCTTCAGGGAAAGAGATTCCGGCCAATCGTCAGCTCGATCATGACCAAATCAAAAGAGACGCAATTGCGCTGCGCGCCGCCCGGCCTGAAATCTCGAAAGGATCGGCCGCAGCTTCGATTGTAGCCGATTTGCCTCCCCATCCTAAGACGGGCAAGCGGAGGGACCAACGCCACATCGAGCGGATTATTTCGCCTTTGTGGGAGGGGGGAAGTCTAACAAGCCTCCGATAAACCGTATTCCCCCAGTCCCAGGCGTTTCCAATCAGACCTAATTGGCTGCCCACCAGCGAAGGCATTCCGCCTCCGCCAACTGGGAGCAATGCCAATGCACTCCGTCAAGCACGATACCCCAAAGCTCGGTTATAGCATTCGGGAAGCCTGTCACGCTTCCAGCCTCGGCCGGACGACATTATACAACCACATCGCCGCAGGACGTTTACACGTCACGCGTGTAGGCGGGAGAACCGTAATCCCCGCGGAGAACCTTCGCGCGCTTATCGCCGGTGAAGCCGCAGCTGACCCAAAGTAAAAAACACCCCCGGCTCATAGCGAACCGAGGGCGGTGATTAGCGTTGCCACCGTATAGCCGCTTTGGGCTGGGCTTTCAAACGAAAGCCAGAAAATGAACCATCACGAAGCCAACTGGCGCGAACGGTGCGTCGTGCTTTTGAAAAACGACAGAGAAAGCCGCAAAGGTACACGGCGCAGATACAATACCATCACGCTGGGCGAAGTTTTCGCCGCAGTTGATCGGCCTACGGCATTCGAAAAGGAGTCCGCCATGGCCATCCTTGCGTCATCTTATGCATTGCCTGACGCCCGGGAATTTGCCGTGCAGCGCGAAAGAGGCTCTTTCGAAATCCTCGCCGCAGACATCGACCAAGGGAATGTTCCGCTTGAGCGACTTGAGGCAGCTGTAGAGGCGGCGTTCGGGGCGGATGTTGCGTCTGCAATCTACAGCACATCCAGCGCGACCATCGAAAACAACAAATGGCGCGTAATTGCTCCCCTTGCCGATTCCCTACCCTACGACATATGGGTACTGGCGCAGCAGGCGTTCTTCGACATCCTACGCTCTCACGACATCGTGCCCGATACGGCGCTGGCGCGGGCTGGTCAGGTGATCTACCTCCCGAACGTCAAGCCAGAAAACCGTGGCGAAGATGGCGAGCCGATCCACTACAGATTCTCGCTTGCTGAAGGCCCACCCGTGGATCTGTCGCGCCAGCCGCTTGCTGGGGCTGTTGAGCGGCTTGTAGAAGCAGCAGCAGCAGCCGAAACGAAAAGGGCTACAGACCGTGCGGCGAGGATGCTGAAAAAGGCGCTCCGCCCCGGCACGGACGTGCTTAGTCCGATCGGGCGCTTCAACGTCGAAAACCCACTAGAGGATTTGCTGGCCAAGTACGGCTACGAGCAAAAGCACGCCGGAAGCTCCGACTGGCGGTCACCATTTCAAACCTCGAATAGCTTCGCCACAAGGGTCGAGTTGGAGCTTGATGGTGGGTATTGGACGAGCCTTTCAGGTTCCGATACCGAAGCCGGTTTAGGTGCGCCGACAGCTTCCGGTTACAGATTTGGCGACGCGTTCGATCTATTCGCGCATTTCGAGCACGCAGGAGACCGCAGCGCGGCTTTAGCTGCAATTTCCGAGGTGGGGCCGCCGGCTGTGGGCGAAATTGTGGCCCATCCATATTGCCCAAGGGACCCGGCAAAGATCCCCTCGCGGATGTGGGTCGTGGATCACCTGCTACTTGCAGGCACGGTTACCGTCCTGACCGCGCCGGGCGCATCGGGTAAGACCACGTTCACGGTCGGGTTGGCGCTCTCCATCGCCACAGGCAGCGCAATCCTCGACATGACGGTATCGGCGCAAGGTAACGTCTGGGTCTGGAACCTTGAAGACGATCTCGACGAATTGGAGCGTTCGATCAGCGCTGCCCAGCAGCACCACGGCGTCAGCAAAAGCGAGTTCGACGGCAAGCTCTTCGTGGACAGCGCACTTGATGGATCGGAACTCTGCACGGCCATCGAAACCCGCGAGGGAATGAAGCTCCTTGAGCCAGTCTTCGACAGGATCAGCGCCGAGATTAAGCACAAGCAGATCCGGGCTCTTATCATCGACCCATTCGTCTCCAGTCACGCCGTCGAGGAGAATTCGAACACGAAGATCGACAAGATCGTGAAGGCATGGGCGCGGGTCGCGCGGGCGACAGGTTGCGCGATAATCCTTGTGCACCACACGTCTAAAGCCGGGGCTGGCGAGGTCAGTGCAGCTTCGGCCCGTGGTGCGTCTGCCCTGACGAGCGCAGCACGAGGTGTGCTCGTGATCAACAAGATGGCTGCCGATGCTGCGAGGGCGGTAGGTGTGCCCGATGGCGAACGTTGGCGGTATTTCTCGGTTCAGGACGACAAGCATTCCCGAGCCCCAGCCGAAGAAGCCCGCTGGTTCGAGATAGTATCGGTCGCCCTGCCGAATGGAGACAGCGTGGGCGTCGCGACACCTTGGGACGTGCCGCCGGATGTGCCGCTTTATAGCGCCGAACACGTCCGGGCGGTCCAAGAATTAGCGGCAACCCAAAACTTCAGGCGCGACTTTCGAGCGGTCGATTGGATCGGCCACGCCATCGGCGGGGTGATCGCGCTCGACAGCTTTGATGCCGTCAACCGAGCGCGCCTTGACCGCATCGCCCGCGAATGGGTCAAGCTTGGCTACTTCGCGGTCGAAAAGCGAAAGGACGCCAGCCGCAAAGACCGCGATTACCTCGTCCCGGGAAGGGCCCCGACATCACTTCGAGATGCCATCGGTGGGGGTTGCGACAGTTGAAAAACCCTAACTGGCGCAACTGCCGCATTTTTCTTCTGTCCGAGGTGCGGCGCTCCAGTCCTCCCCCTTTAGGGGGGACCGGTGCGCAGCGGCGCAGGCCCGCCTCTCTACTATTCGCGCGACTGGCGTACTGTCGCGCCAAGATCGTCTTCCCGACCTCGCCGCGCGTGAGGAGGTATGACTATGACGCCGTTCATCACTGATCGCCCAAGCGCCCATGCTCCAGCCAGCGGGAGGAACAGTCACATCCCCTACGGCCTCTATATCTGCCCCGACGGCGCACAAGTGCTGCACGACCGAAACTATGTCCCAACGCATTGGCGCCCGGGTGACGGGTTTACGGCGGCACTGATACCGTTGCTGCCCGGCGATGCGGGACGATGGTGCTCTTACCAAGAACATGGCTACTTCTATGTTCGCGGCAATCACCCTATCGGCACGCGTTCAAAGGCAAAAGCCGTCCTCGCCGAAATTGCCCGTGGCGAAGCAATCCTGAGGCACTTCTGTGAAGGGGCACCGGTCTGGCATTATCTCAAAAAGGCGGACGCTGGCGTCCCTACAGGTTGGCTCTGATCCGGCGCCTCAAAACCATCGCGCCCACGCGCGATAGCTGGGCGCTAATATCTACCTGTGCTATAGACATTAGAGCCCAAAACCCCAACGAGGTGCGCCATGACTACAGCCATCGCCAAGCGCAGCGCAGGCCGCCCGCCGGTCATCAATCCCGATGCAGTGTGGCCCGAAGTGTTAGGCTACATCGCCAGCGGCGATGCTCTTTCGACGGCCTTGCAGCGGCTAGACCCGGCGCCGTCCTACAGCTGGGCGAAGGCCCAACTGCGCAATAATCCCGACCTGCAAGCCGCCTATCGCGCCGCCATTGAGGACCGCGCCGATGCGCTGGCTGACGACATCATCGCCTTGGCAGACAGCGAACCGCCAGCACACCTTGAAGGCCCCGCTCTCTCAGCATGGGTGCAGCAGCTCAAATTGCGCGTCCATGCCCGGGAGTGGACGGCTGCAAAGCTGCGCCCGCGTGTCTACGGTGAGAAGATCGACGTCTCGGTCCAGCACACTCAAATCAGCGTTCTGGCGGCGCTGGAAAGGGCGGAGCAGAGAGTGATCACTTTGGCTTAGAGCGGGTTAACCTGTCGCATCACTTTGCTGAGCAGGCCGAAAGTCTTGGCCCCGCGGTATCCCCGCGAAACCGCGCACGATCCAGCCGATCACGATACTGAACAGCCAAAATCCACCGATGAAGTAAGCTGCTATCGAAAGAACCTCGGTAACGTGATTGATCAAACGCTCTCGCTCCATGCGCGGGAGTTCTTTTTCAATGCTGGCAAGCGCGGCTGGTGTTATACTGAAATCTGCCACGCGCCGGTCCATGTAGTCAAAAATCTCAATTTCGGTTTCCTCCCAAGTCAGATCTTGCGCTGATCTGACCTGAGCCGTTTCCATGTTTTGCCTAAGCCGCGAAGCTTCCAGCGCTAAAACCCGAGCGTCATCCAATTCTCCAGCCGCCTTTGCATTTGCGATCGCGGCTTCAACTTTCTGTAAGTTTTTGGCCCCCTCTTCGGCCGAGAAATAAACGACTTCGCCCGCTTCATTCGGCCGGAAGCACAACGAGATATCTCTCACTAGACCCGGCTTTACCTCAAAGTCCCAAAGAATCGGGATTTGATCGGACCTATCCAAAACACAATCGCTTGCTGGGCCGGGAGCGTCCTCAACCACCAGTGTTGGACGCCAAGCGTCGCGAGGCGATCCAGTCGAGAATTCCAGTACGGGCGGGTTGTATTCAAAGATCGCATTGTAAGCACCTGTCAGCGCCGTAATGCCCATGCAGAGCTTTGTTATACGCCTGCCACCCTCGAACCAGTTAATCGCCATGTGCTATTCTTCTGCCGCAAGAGGCGCCGTAGGTGCGGCCTCATCGGGCAGATATCTCACTACCAACATCCTTGTGATGGTCTTGCTGCCGCCAGACATGCCCCAAGCGTAGAAGGGATTTCCTGAAGCGAGTCCGCCGGACTGACCAGCCTCCTCCTGCGTCTGGATTATGACCGCATCGCCCCCCGCGGCCTTCACCTTCTTGGCGATTTTTGGGCTGCCAATAGCTTGCCCGCCGTCCCAGAACTCGTCTCGGCGGTCCTGCACGAAGCCAATGATCTGATACCGCCGGGGCGGTGTCCCAGTGGTCCAATAATCGATGCCGTTCTTGGTGATCTTTGTGCCACCTTCACCCTGCTCGATCAGGGGCGGGCCTTCGTAGGCAGCAAAGTCAATCTTTGCCTGAGCGAGCGCGGGCACCGGCGCTCCAAGAACTAAAGCAAATATGATGCTGCGAATGAATTTCATAATACCAATCACTCGTAAATTAGTTCGGCAAGAATTTAAT
>JBEDGC010000043.1:0-15817 GCA_041174825.1 Pseudomonadota bacterium
CTTCGGATGGGGCGGGCTGAACCGGTGTCGGAACGCTCATCTGGGGCAAAAGATTTTGCGGCGGGGTCTGTTGGGCGTGCACAGCCCCCCCCGCCAAAAGCGATGCGATCAGCAGAGGAGAAAAACGCGCACTCAAACCCATGGTTGGCATCCCGCAAAGCAAGGCAAATGGCCTATCCCTTACAAATGCCCGAAACATCCGGGCTCTGGCAAGGGGGTGAGGCGGTGCTTTTGCTTTAATCCTTCGCCGCTTCGCGCGCGAGCCAATCTTCCAGCCATTTAATGGTGTAATTGCCATCAATCACATCGGGTTGCGCCAGCAAATCCTGATGCAGCGGAATGTTGGTTTTCACGCCATCCACTACCATTTCTTCCAGCGCGCGGCGCATGCGCATCATGCAGCTTTCGCGCGTGCGGCCATAGACGATCAGCTTGCCGATCATGCTGTCATAATAAGGTGGGATTTTATAGCCCGCATAGAGCGCGCTATCGACGCGCACATGCATACCGCCCGCTGGGTGATAGGCCTTAATCTGCCCCGGCGATGGCGCAAATGTCCGGGGGTCTTCGGCATTGATACGGCATTCGATGGAATGGCCGCGAAATTCCAGATCTTCCTGCTTCACAGACAGCGGCCGCCCCTCGGCAATGCGGATTTGTTCGCGCACCAAGTCAAAGCCCGTGATCATTTCGGTGACGGGGTGTTCCACCTGAATACGGGTGTTCATTTCGATGAAATAAAACTGCCCATCTTCCCACAGAAACTCAATCGTGCCGGCCCCGCGATAGCCCATATCGGCCATCGCCTTGGCAACAATGCCGCCCATACGCGCGCGCTCTTCGGCCGAAATGACGGGCGATGGCGCTTCTTCCAAAACCTTTTGGTGGCGGCGCTGAAGCGAACAATCCCGCTCGCCCAAATGAATGGCATTGCCCTTACCATCGCCAAACACCTGAAACTCAATATGGCGCGGATTGCCGAGATATTTTTCGAGATAGACAGTGGCATCGCCAAAGGCGGCCTTGGCCTCGGTTCCGGCCTGCTGCATCTGGGTTTCCAGCTCTTCCTCGCTGGTGACGACCTTCATGCCGCGACCACCGCCGCCAGAGGCGGCCTTGATGATGACGGGATAGCCGACTTCGCGGGCGAGACGCTTGGCCTCTTCTACATCCTCAATCGCACCAGCTGATCCGGGGACCAGCGGCAGGCCAAGATCGCCCGCCGTCTTTTTGGCCATCACCTTGTCGCCCATGGTGCGGATATGTTCGGGCTTTGGCCCGACAAAAATCAGCTTATGCTCTTCGATAATTTCAGCAAAACGCGCATTTTCAGAGAGAAATCCATAGCCCGGATGAATGGCATCCGCGCCCGAAATTTCGGCGGCAGAAATGATCGCCGGGACATTAAGATAGCTGTCCTTGGCCGCTGGCGGGCCGATGCAAATGGCTTCATCGGCCAAACGCACATGCATGGCATCGGCATCGGCGGTCGAATGGACGGCCACCGTCTTAATGCCCATTTCATGCGCCGCGCGATGAATGCGCAGGGCAATCTCGCCGCGATTGGCGATCAGAAGTTTTTCGATGGTCATGCAGCGATCCCTGGGGTCTGGTATGCCATTACTCAATCACGACCAGCGGCTGATCAAATTCCACCGGCTGGCCATTGGCAATCAAAATCTGCGTCACCTTGCCACCGCGCGCCGCGGTGATGGGGTTCATCACCTTCATCGCTTCGATGATGATCAGTGTATCGCCCTCTTTCACTGTATCGCCAACCGACACAAAGGGCGCGGCTTCAGGCGATGCGGCCAGATAGGCTGTGCCCACCATCGGCGATTTAACGGCACCGGGATGGTCGGCCGGGGCCACATCCACCGGGGCTGCGACAGGTGCAGGGGCGGCGACGGCCGCTGGCGCTGCGGCGGGTGCGGCCATTGTGACCGATGCGCCCTGCATTGTGCGGGCAACGCGGATTTTGCGATCATCAGCCTCAACCTCAATTTCGGTCAGGCCTGTGTCGTTCAGCAATTTGGCGAGCTGCCGCACTAGGGCAATATCTACCTGCATCTGTCCTGCTTTCTCTGCCATATGTCCCCCAGAAGAAGAAATTTGATGCCCTTTGTCAGAGCTTGGCCGCCGCGTCCAGCGCAAGGGTATAGCTCATCGTGCCAAATCCAGACACGGTTCCAATGGCGGCTTCACCGACAAAGCTTTTGTGGCGAAAGGCGTCGCGCCGAAGCGGGTTGGAGAGGTGCACTTCAATCACCGGAACTGCGATTGCTTTAATCGCATCATGGATCGCGATGGAGGTATGCGTATAGGCCCCGGCATTGAGCAGCACGGCCTTTGCGCCCGATGCTTGCGCCTCATGCAGCCAATCAATCAAATGGCCTTCATGATTGGACTGGCGGACATCGACCGTCACACCCAGCGCCTGCGCCTGATCCTCAAGCTGTCCGGCAATATCGTCGAGCGTGTCCGACCCATAAATATCCGGTTCCCGCGTGCCGAGCAGGTTTAGATTTGGCCCATTCAGGACATAAATGACGGGCTTTTCAGCCATGCAGGGCTCCTCCCAATTGGGTGCAGGTTGCGGTGCTTCGTGTCTCCCCTATATGGACGCGCAGCAAAAGGCAAAGGAACGGACGGCCGCACCATGATTTCGATCCAGCTCAATGGCGAATTGCGCCAGATCGCCCCCGGTTTGACTCTGGCTCAATTGGTCAGCGACATTGGCCTTGATCCGGCCAAGGTCGCGGTCGAGCGCAACCGCGAAATCGTCCCCCGCTCCACCCTGGCCCAAGTGTCTGTCGGTGACGGGGATCAGCTGGAAATCGTCCATTTTGTGGGCGGCGGGCAAGGCGACGACAGCTGGACTGTTGCGGGCCGCACCTTCCAATCGCGCCTAATTGTGGGCACCGGCAAATATAAGGACTTCGCCCAAAATGCCGCGGCACTTGATGCCTCGGGCGCGGACATCATCACCGTTGCTGTGCGCCGCGTCAATGTGTCGGACCCCAATGCCCCGATGCTGACCGACTTTATCGACCCCAAAAAATACACCTATCTGCCCAATACCGCAGGTTGCTTCACCGCCGATGACGCGATCCGCACCCTGCGTCTGGCGCGCGAGGCGGGCGGTTGGGATTTGGTGAAGCTGGAGGTGCTGGGCGAAGCCCGCACGCTCTATCCCGATATGCGCGAAACGCTGAAAGCGACCGAGATCTTGGTCAAGGAAGGCTTTAAGCCGATGGTCTATTGCGTGGATGATCCTATTGCCGCCAAGCAGTTGGAAGAGGCCGGGGCCGTTGCCATCATGCCGCTGGGCGCGCCCATTGGCTCTGGCCTTGGCATTCAAAACCGCGTCACGATCCGCCTGATTATAGAAGGCGCCAAAGTTCCCGTTCTCGTCGATGCCGGTGTCGGCACAGCGTCTGACGCGGCCGTTGCGATGGAATTGGGCTGTGACGGCGTGTTGATGAACACCGCCATTGCTGAGGCCAAAGACCCGATCCTGATGGCGCGCGCGATGAAGCTGGCGGTGGACAGCGGGCGTCTCGCCTATCGTGCCGGACGCATGGGCCGCCGCATGTATGCCGACCCCTCTTCGCCACTCGCTGGGTTGATCTAAGGCTCTAAACGCCCATCATCATCTGGGCCAGTTCTGGCGGGCGGACGTGATCCTGATCGGCGTCGGGGGTAAAGCGGGCCCAGCCATTTGGCCCGAGGCGTTCGAGCGGACGAAAGCGGCCTTTATATTCCATCCGGGGGGATCCTGCGATCCAATAGCCGAGATAGACATAAGGCAGGCCGGCTTCGGCCGCGCGCACTATATGGTCTAATATGATGAACGTGCCGAGGCCCGGGCGATGCGCGGTATCGGGTTCAAAAAAGCTGTAGATCATCGACAGGCCATCGGCCTGCTGATCGGTCAAACAGGCGCCAACCAAACGTCCCGGCCGGCCATCGATTGAAGGCTCCCGATATTCAACGACACTGGTGTCAACCGGCGTTGTTTCCACCATATCGGCATAATCCATATCGTCCATGTGCGACATGCCGCCATTTGGGTGCCGGGCTGAAAGATAGCGGCGCAGCAGCGCAAATTGCTCCTCCGTTGCCCAGGGCTGACAGGCAGCGACATGTAAATCGGCGTTTTTCTTCAGCAAGCGGCGTTGGCTGGCATTGGGTTTAAACTCCGCCGCGACAACGCGCACCGAAACACAGGCGGAACAGTCCATGCAGCTGGGCCGATAGGCCACGGCCTGACTGCGGCGAAAGCCGATCCGGCTCAACGCTTCGCTCAACTCGGTTGCATGATTGCCCGATAAATCGGTGAAGACTTTGCGTTCCAGCTTGCCCGGCAAATAAGGGCAGGGGGCCGGACTGGTCACGAAAAAGCGGGGAAACCGAAATTGGGCCGTCACGGCGGCGACATCCTTTTCCTAAGGCCTTTCCTGCCGCTGCGGTCGGCCGGGGCGATGGGTCTTTTATGTCCCGTTACGGCCCTGCTGAAAAGGCCTTTTACTTCCAAAGTCGGTTAACTTGTCCGTCAGTCTGGTTCGACCAGACTAACGTCGTAGCCACCGGCTGCCAAAGCGCTGATCAGCGCCTGCAAATGGGCGGCATCGCGCAATTCGCACTCAATATCAGTGATCAGGCCCTTGGCCGGCAAATTGGTGAAGACCCGCTGGTGATAAATTTCCAGCACATTGGCATCCTGTTCGGCAAAAATGCCAAAGACGCGGAACAGTGCGCCGGGGCGGTCCTGCAGGCGTAAGCGGACGCGCGCCAAACGTCCGGATCGGGCGAGATCGCGCAACAGCACATTGGCGAGCAGGCGCGTATCAATATTGCCGCCGCACAAGACGATGCCAACATTGCGCCCCTTAAACCGATCTGGATTGGCCAAGAGCGCGGCAAGGCCGGCCGCCCCCGCGCCTTCCACCACAGTTTTTTCAATTTGCAGCAACAGGCTGACGGCCTGTTCCAAATGGCGTTCGCCCACCAGCTGAATATCATCCACTTGGGCTGCAACAAATTGGCGCGTCAAATCCCCGGGATATTTGACCGCAATCCCTTCGGCCAGCGTATCGCCGCCAATGGGCAAGTCGCTGCCTTTGAGGATATTATACATGCTGGGGAAGAGCTCTGCCTGAACGCCGATGATTTCGGCATCGGGCTTCAGCGCGCGGGCAACGGTTGAAATGCCGGAGATGAGGCCGCCGCCACCAATTGGAACCGCAAAGCAATCCAGCTCTGGCGCATCTTCCAGCATTTCTAGCGCCAGCGTGCCTTGCCCGGCAATAATCTCTGCCTCGTCAAAGGGGTGCACAAAGGTTAAATGCTCGGCCTGTTCCAACTCACGGGCATGGGCATAGGCCTGATCAAATGTTTCGCCGAACAGGACAACGCGGGCATCATGGCTTTGCGTCTGCATGACTTTCACGATTGGCGTCGGCTTGGGCATGACGATCGTCACCGGCACACCAAGCCTTTTGCCATGATAGGCCAGACCCTGCGCATGATTGCCCGCAGAGGCCGCGATCACGCCGGCCTTGCGTTCTTTCTCGCCCAATTGGAGGAGGCGATTCAGCGCCCCTCGCTCTTTATAAGCGGCTGTAAACTGGAGGTTTTCAAACTTCAGCCAGACATTGGCTCCGGTCAATTCTGACAGCGTCTGGCTGCGCAGAGTTGGCGTGCGCACAATCGAGGCGCGAATGCGGTCATGCGCGGCGCGCACATCAGCGAGGGTGACGGGAAGTTTGTCTTGGTCTGCCATAATGGGCGGCGCTTAGCCTATCTGGTGCCGATATGGAAATCGCAAGACGCCGCAAAAGAGGTAAGATCGCGCTCTGGCGTCCCGACGCATCTGTGCGTAATGAGACTTTATGGCAAAAATCGCATTCATTGGTCTTGGCGTTATGGGCGGCCCCATGGCCCGGCATTTGGCCCAAGCAGGCCACGACATGGTCGTCTATAACCGCACCCGCGCCAAGGCGGAAAACTGGGTTGCCCAGCATGGCGGCGCGGTCGCCTCGTCTCCGGCAGAGGCGGGAGACGGCGTGGATGCTGTCATCAGCTGTGTTGGCGCGGATGAGGATTTGGCGGCGGTCACGCTGGGCCGGGACGGTGCCTTTCGCACGATGAAGGCCGGCAGCGTTTTTATTGATCACACCACTGTGTCGGCGCGAATCGCGCGGCAGCTTGCGGTTGAGGCCAAGGGATCGGGCATCATGGTTGTCGATGCGCCCGTCACTGGCGGGCAGATTGGGGCGGAACAGGGCACGCTGACCCTCATGTGCGGCGGGCGGGATGCTGCCATTGCTGCGGCCACTCCCTATATGCAGGCCTATTCCAAAAAGATCGTCCATGTCGGCCCGTCGGGCGCGGGGCAGACGACCAAGATGGTCAATCAAATCACCTTTTCGGGCATCATCCAAAGCCTGTCAGAGGCGATGCGCTTTGCCCAAGCAGCAGGGCTTGATCTTGATAAGGTGTTTGAGTCGATTTCTGGTGGTGCTGCCTCCAGCTGGCAAATGCTCAACCGCTGGGACACTATGGCCAAGGATGAATTTGATTTTGGCTTTGCGGTGGATTGGATGCGCAAGGATCTGGGCCTGGCGCTGGAAGAAGCGCGATCCAATGGAGCAACTCTGCCGCTCGCCGCGCTCATCGACCAATTTTATGCCGAGGTGCAGGAGATGGGCGGCGGCCGTCAGGATACCAGCGCGCTGATCCGCCGTCTGAAGGCAAAGTGATGCCGCGCAGATTGGCGACGCTCGTTATGGCAGTCGGCCTTACGCTGGCGGTGATGCCCGCCCAGGCAGACACGCTGATCGAAAACGTCAATGGACTGACGCTGGATGCCCGGGGGGAGGTCATCCGCTTTTCCGGCATGGTTATTGGCAATGATGGCAAGGTGGCGCGGCTGATTCCGATGAAAGGCAGTGTGCCTGACCCCAATGCCGCCAAGCCGCGCAAGACGGATCGTAAGGCGTCGCCTGTTGCCTATAGCTTCCGGCTGGATGGGCAGGGCCGCACGCTCATGCCCGGGCTGATCGACGCGCATGGCCATGTCATGGGGCTGGGTATTCAGCGATTGACGCTCGACCTCAGCGACACGACCAGTCTTGCCGAGGCACAGGCGAAAATCGCCGCCTATGCGCGCGCCAACCCCAATCGCAAATGGATTATCGGGCGCGGCTGGAATCAGGAAAGCTGGAAGCTGGGCCGTTTCCCGACCGCCGCTGAATTGGATGTGGTCGTGGCCGACCGCCCCGTCTGGCTCGAGCGGGTTGATGGCCATGCCGGATGGGCGAACAGCGCGGCAATGGCCGCGGCCGGAATTACGGCGGCGACCAAAAGCCCGGCGGGCGGGCAGATCCAGATGGAGGGCGCAAAGCCAAGCGGTGTCTTCATCGATGCCGCTATCGATCTGGTCGCGCGCCACGCCCCGCAACCTTTGGCGAAGGAACGGGATTTGGCGCTTGCTAAGGCGCAAGAGGCTTTGCTGTCGTTTGGGATTACCGCAATCGCCGATATGGGCAGCACGCTCGACGATTGGCAGAGCTTCCGCCGGGCGGGGGATGCCGGGTGGCTCAATTTGCGGATTTTCAGCTATTCGGCCGGGCTTGATCCAATGCTTGCCATTACCGCGGGGGAACCGACACCCTGGCTTTATGGGGATCGGCTGCGCATGGCGGGCGTGAAGCTCTATACCGATGGGGCCTTGGGATCGCGCGGGGCTTGGTTGAAACAACCCTATGCCGATAAGCCAGCAGAGCGCGGCTTGCAGTTTCTGGACGATGCAAAGCTGCGCAATTTGATGAGCCGGGCGGCGATGGATGGGTTTCAGCTGGCGGTGCACGCGATTGGCGATGCCGCCAATGCCCAAGTTCTCGATGCCATTGAGGATGTGTCCGCCACCTATGGCGGCGATCGGCGGTGGCGCATTGAACATGCCCAAATTCTGGATCCAAAAGACATATCGCGCTTCGCCCGATTGGGCGTCATTGCCTCGATGCAGCCTGTTCACCAGACCAGCGACCGAACCATGGCAGAGGCGCGGCTGGACTCGACGCGCCTGCACGGGGCCTATGCTTGGCGCTCGCTTCAAATCGCGGGGGTCCGGCTTGCCTTTGGGTCGGATACGCCCGTTGAAAGCGCAGACCCCTTTGCCGGACTGGCGGCCGCTGCCACTCGCCAAGATGCCAAGGGGGAGCCTGCGGGCGGATGGCGTCCCGAAGAGCGGTTATCGCGCGAAGATGCGCTGGCCGGGTTCACAAAGGGGGCGGCCTATGCCAGCTTTGCTGAAACCCGTGTGGGTCAGTTGACGCCCGGCTATTGGGCGGATTTCATCTTGGTTGATCAAGATCCCTTGCGCGCTGATGCCGCCGATTTGCGGTCAACACGGGTCTTTGAAACATGGGTCGGCGGTCAGCGTGTCTGGGCGCGACCCGCAGATCGTTAAGCCAATCGATTAAGGTCAGACGGCTGGTTGATATTGGCCGGCGGCTCCGCAACCGGGACAAGCCGGGCATTGACCGCACGGGCAAAGCCATAGAGCGCATGACGCTGCGTCTGGCGCATCCAGTCGGCGAGCACGGGGCCAAGGGTGGTTGGCCAAAGCCCCGCCACAGCCAGTGCCTCGAGCACCGCCGGTCCGGGGTGCAGGGCGGCAATATGGGCGGGCATCAGGCCCAGCGTGTCGCAGCCCGATGTCAGCACCGCATCAAAACCATTTTGGTCGGCATAGATCAGCCCGCCGAGCAAACCACCCAAAGGGCCAAGGCCCGGCTCTGGTGCATCCTCTATGCGGATCAAGTCTGGCCAGTCGCGCCCGGCCACGGCGAGTGCATCCACATGTGGGCGCAGGGCATCGGCCACATGATCAATCAGCGGGCGGCCTTGATAAAGGGCTGCCGCCTTGTCGCTGCCAAATCGAGTCGATTGCCCCCCGGCTAGGATCAGGCCCAGTCGTTTCATAGAAAATGATCAGCGCGGATCATCTAGGCGCAGTCGGCGCAGGTGCCCCGCACTTCAACCACAGGCTTTGTCGGCCGAAACCCGGCTTTGCGCGCGGCCATGCGGACGCTTTCGGTGATGCTGTCATCGTCAATGTGCGTGGTCGCGCCGCAATCATCGCAGACCAGAAAAATGCAATCATGCTCACAATCGGGGTGGGCATTAGCAATATAGGCATTGGCGCTTTCCACGCGGGTCGCGACATTGGCGGTGACGAACAGATCCAAGATCCGATAGACGCTATTGGCCGCCACCCGCCGCCCCTGCGCGCGCGACACAGCTTCTGCAATGTCATAGGCAGAGGCGGGCTTTTCAAACCCAACCAGCGCATCAAAGACGCTGGCCCGCATCGCCGTCCATTGCTCGCCGGCCCGCGCCATCGCATTGCGGGCGGCATCGGTGAGCGCGTCTCCCGCAGGCAGGGCGTGGGTGTGGGCATGACCAGTCATGGGGTGGAAACTAGGCGGATTGGATGGCCGCTGCAAGCGGGCCGCAGGATCAGGCGAAGGCGCGCCGATTGAGATAATGGCCCAGCGCCAAAATAGAGGCGCCGACAATCGTTGCCAAAGCCTCGCTGCCATCATGCGGCAGGGTGAGCGCAAAGCCCATTGTCGCCAAGCCGACCGCACCAATGGCGAGCGGCGTAATCATGCCATGCGCCAAAATGCCCCGGCCTAGGCTGATCGCGCCGAACATAATGGCGAGGACAAGGCCAATTTCATGCACCAGCGGATGGAGGAACACGCTGCCCGCAGAAGCCATGACGGCAAAGAAGATCGAAGAGGCCAGGCAATGCGCCACGCACAGGCCAGACAGCCCCATGGCCCAGCGATCCAGCTGGTGGCGGCGATTGGCAAAGGCGAGTCCCTTGATCATGCCCCGCCTTTGCCACAGATCATGTGACGATACAATATAACATTATAGAGCTTCAGCCTGCCCCCCAGAGCCTGACCCAAGGTGGGGCTTTGCGATGCGCCGTCCACGGCCTATATGGCCGCCATGTCTCAGTCCCTGTCTCGCCCAAATGCGATTGCCAATTGGCTGTATGCGGTTGCCAGTCTTGTCTTCCTCATGGTGGTGGTCGGCGGCATTACCCGCCTGACCGAATCTGGCCTGTCCATCACCGAATGGAAACCCGTGACGGGGGCCTTGCCACCGCTGACCGATCAGGATTGGCAAGAGGCGTTTGATAAATATCGCCAGATTCCGGAATATCAGCTGATCAACAAGGGCATGAGTCTCAGCGAATTTAAGTTCATCTTCTTTTGGGAATGGGCGCACCGTTTGCTCGGCCGGTTGATCGGCCTTGCCTTTGCGTTGCCCTTGCTTTGGTTTGCTCTGCGCCGCGCCATACCCCAGGGCTATGGCCTGCGGCTGGTCGCGCTGTTGGCGCTTGGCGGGCTGCAAGGGGCCATTGGCTGGTGGATGGTGGCCTCTGGCTTGGTCGATCGCACCGATGTGAGCCATTATCGGTTGGCCACACATTTGCTGACCGCGCTGTTCATCCTTGCCGGGCTTGTCTGGACCGCGCTGGACCTCAAGGCGCTGGCCCGTGATCCGCAGGCGCGGCCCGCTCGCCTGACGGGCTTTGGTTTAGGCGTTGCGGCGGTCTTGCTGACTCAGTTGTTGTTCGGCGCGTATACGGCGGGTCTGAATGCAGGCCTTGTTGCAAGCGATTGGCCCTTGATGAATGGTCGGTTTCTTCCAGACCCGAATATGACGGGCAGCTTTTGGCATGTGCTCACCAATGATCCCTTTGTGATCCATTTCGTCCATCGCTGGTGGGCCTGGGTTGCGCTCGGTGCGCTCATCTTGTTGGCACGGCGCGTGAAGCAGGCCGGGGTCCGCCCGGCCTCGATTGCCATTCACATCAGTGTTGGCACGCAAATGCTGCTCGGCATTGCGACGGTGATGACCGGGGTTAATATTGGCCTTGCGGTGCTGCATCAGGCCGTGGGAGCATTGGTTGTGGCCGCCACCAGCTGGGGCCTTCATGTCCTTGGTCGGCGCTCTTAAATCGCAGGGGTATTATTTTACCCGTTTCAAGAGCCGCCCGAATCCTTGACTTAATGGCCCGCCCCTGCAAAAGGGCGTCCATCGTCGCTGTCCGCAAGGGCAGCGCCTTTTTGTTTTACCGTCAAGAGGACGCACTTTTATGAAGGCGCTCACCCGTATGACCAAACCGGCCAAGCCGGCAGAGGTCGAAAAGCAATGGCATTTGATTGACGCCGATGGCCTCGTCGTTGGTCGCGTTGCTTCCATTATCGCCAACATCCTGCGCGGCAAGCATAAGCCAAGCTATACCCCGCACGTCGATTGCGGTGACAATGTCATCGTCATCAATGCGGATAAGGTGCGCTTCACCGGCCGCAAGCTGGGCCAGAAGGTCTATTATAAGCACACGGGCTATGCCGGTGGGATTAAGAGCATCACGGCGGCAAAGGTTCTGGAAGGTCGCTTTCCGGAGCGCGTTTTGGAAAAAGCCATTGAGCGTATGATCCCGCGGGGCCCGCTTGGCCGCCAGCAGATGCGCAACCTGCGCCTCTATTCCGGCACCGAGCATCCGCACGTCGCCCAGAACCCCAATGTCCTCGATATTGGCTCGCTGAACCGCAAGAATAAGGTGGGTGCATAATGTCCGACACCGATACCCGTCAGTCGCTCGCCGATTTGGGTGAGCTCACCAACACCGCAGCGGCCGCCCCGGCCGAAGCCGCACCCGCGGCCGAAGCCCCGGCTGCCCCTGTTGTGGTCGCTCCGCCGGCTCCGCTTCGGGAACGCGAAGTTGATGCGCAGGGCCGCGCTTATGCAACCGGCCGCCGTAAGGATGCGGTTGCCCGCGTCTGGGTGAAGCCCGGCACAGGCAAGATCACGATCAATGGCCGTGATCAGGAAGTCTATTTTGCGCGCCCCACGCTGCGTCTCGTCATCAACCAGCCCTTCGGCATTGCCGAACGCTCAGGTCAATATGATGTGATCGCAACCGTTAAGGGCGGTGGTCTTTCGGGTCAGGCCGGGGCCGTCAAGCACGGCATCAGCCAAGCCCTGACCAAGCAAGAGCCCGCCCTTCGTGGCGTGGTGAAGGCCGCTGGCTTCCTGACCCGCGATAGCCGTGCGGTCGAACGTAAGAAATATGGCCGCGCCAAGGCGCGCCGGAGCTTCCAGTTCTCGAAACGTTAAGTTTCGGACCCAAAGCTCTTCAGCGGATCAAGGGGTTGCCAGAAATGGCAGCCCCTTTTTCTTTGGCTCGGCTTAAAGCAGACTGCGGGCACATGGCAGCAGAGGAGGCGATAGGATGATTGAGACCAAACGGCTGAAGCTGCGCGCGCCCCTTATGTCCGATCTCGCCGATATTCATGCGATTTTCAGTGATGCTGAGGCGCTGACCTATTGGTCCTTTGCGCCGCATCGCACACTGGCCGAGACCGAAGCCTGGTTGAGGCCGATTATCGAGGATCCCATTGCTGCCGAATTTGATTTGTTCATAGAATATGACGGCCGGATTATTGGCAAGCTTGGTTGCTGGAAGCTGCCGGATTTCGGCTTCATCTTGCATCGAGACTTTTGGGGGCGGGGTCTTGCGACCGAAGGGTTGCAGGCGTTCATTGCCTATATGCGGGACCGCAAAGCAACCGATCATCTTTTTGCCGATGTGGACCCGCGCAACACGCGGTCAAAGGCAGCGTTGCTGCGCTGTGGGTTTCATCATGTCGCCTTTGTCCGCAACACGATCGAAACCCATATCGGCCTGTGCGACAGTGATTATTATCGCCTGGATCTCTAAGCAATCAGGCGGCGGCCACGCTGCCGATGCTGTCCTTTAAGAAAGCCCTAATTACCGATCGTGCAGCAGGGGTCAGGTCATATTTGCGGACCCGGCGATCAGCGCGGTCATGCTCCACTTGCAGTAAATCACTCCCCACCAGCCGCTTCAATATAAGGCTGAAGGCCGCGGACGAGGCGCGAGACGAACCGCGCAGGCTGGCAGAGGGCGTCGGCCCCTGTTCATAGAGGCGGAGCAGAATTTCAAACTCCGGGGTGATGGCCCGCAGACGAAACTGCTGCTCAACATGTGCCAGACCTGCTGTCAACTGCCCCATAGACTAACCTGCTCTTTCCTCGTTGTCCGTCACCATTCCCCCTATTTCCAAGTCTATTGCCGACTTCTCATGGGCTAAACTGGCCAACAGGTCGGGGGGTTCCATCGGCCTTGACCAAAAGGCGCGCGCCATGCCCGCCAATCAGCGTATCCAAGTCCGCCGGGCCCCTCTCTAAGCGTGTATCGCCCTTTGCAGGGCGTTGAAAAAGTGCGGAAAAATATCATTTTTTGATATATAGGTGCCATAAAATGACTGTATTTCAGCACTGGTGGCTTGGCGGGGCTGGTCAGACTATTTTTGGCTAGACCCCATGGGGCATGGACAAAGCCTGCCGAGATTCCTAACATTTACGTGTCTTTGGGAGGAAATTAAATGCGCCAGCCACTCGTCCTTGCTTTTGTTGCGATCACCAGCCTCGGTCTTGCCGCCTGTGCGACGCCCAATCCGATCCAGACTGACCGGACGGTCTTTAACTTTGACTCCACCTTTCAGCGTGCGGCCTATAGCCAGCCGATTGAGGCGACGTTCGACAAGACCGTCACCGTGTTCCGCGAAGCCGGCTATGCGCTTGACATTGTCGATCGCGCGACGGGCCAGATCAGCGGTCAGCGCGGGAAAACTGGCGATAAGGGTGCCAGCAAGAATAATGATATGCGCTTTGTCGCGCTGGTCCTTCCGGGCGCGGGCGGCGGCAGCCAATTGGCGCTGAAGTTTGTGCAGGTTTCAAATGTCGGCGTGCCCGTTATCAACCGCACCCAGGCCGAAGTGGTTTTGTCTCAGCCTGAACTTTATTCTTATGTGTTTCGCCGGGTCGATGGCGCGAACAAGGAAGTCGAAACGCCCCCGGCGGCCTTGGCACCGACATCTGGGCAGAGCGGGTTGGAGTCCGATATTCTTCCGATTGATCCCAACGGCACAAATTAGGCGGCGCGCGCGCCCAAATGCTGGGTGAGCAGAGACGCGATCATGGCCCGCACTGGGGGGGCGAGGTCATAATTGCGCACCCGGCGATCCTCGACACCGGATTCAACCACGAGGAGCCCGTCTTCGGTCATGCGCTTGATCGTCTTGACGAAGGCGGCGAGCGACGCATTGGTCGACGCCATGACGGCCATGGAGGGGGATGGTCCATTTGCGTAAAGATAAAATAAGATCTGAAAATCGAAGGTGACAAGCCGTGCGCCCAATTCTGTCTCGCAGGACTTAATGAAATCAAGCAAATGCACGGTTAATCGCCCCCAATGGAAAACCCCCTATCGGCGTACAAATAACTTATTCAAAACGTCATTGCCAAAATATGTCGGTTATTAACATTGTGATATTAAATTGAGATTTAGTGATAATCTCTTTCTGTCATTAGCGCAGCTTTTTTCGATGGGTTTCTAGGTCAAGCACGGCACTGTCCGCGCCTTCGGGCAAAAGGCCAAGGCGACGCGCCACTTCCTGATAGGCCTCGACTTCGCCCCCAAGATCACGGCGGAACCGATCCTTGTCGAGCTTTTCACCTGACGCCATGTCCCACAGGCGGCAGCCATCCGGGCTGATTTCATCGGCGAGGATGACGCGGGCAAAGTCATTTTCCCAAAGCCGACCAAATTCGAGCTTAAAATCGACCAAGCGAATGCCGATCCCTGCAAAGAGGCCCGACATGAAGTCGTTGATACGGATCGCCATATCGGCAATGTCATGCATCTCTTCCGGGCTGGCCCAGCCGAAACAGGCAATATGTTCTTCGGTGATCAGGGGATCACCCAGCGCATCATCCTTATAATAATATTCAAGAATAGTGCGGCTCAGCTGTGTGCCTTCTTCCACGCCCAAGCGTTTAGACAAAGACCCGGCGGCCACATTGCGCACAACGACTTCGATCGGCACAATATCCACCTGCCGCACCAATTGTTCGCGCATATTGAGGCGTTTGATGAAGTGCGTGGGAATGCCGATATTGGCCAGCAGCGTAAACACATGCTCAGAAATGCGGTTGTTGATCACGCCCTTGCCGTTGATCGTCCCCTTTTTCTGCGCGTTAAAGGCGGTCGCATCATCCTTAAAATATTGGATGAGCGTCCCCGGCTCCGGCCCTTCATAAAGGATCTTGGCCTTGCCTTCGTAGATCTGGCGGCGACGGTTCATGTGGCGGTCCTGACGTCGAATAAAGCACAACGCCCCGGCGGGCGGGGACACCTCGTCCGCGGCTACCGGGGCAATGTCAGAGCCTTAGCGCAAGAGCAGGGGAAGAGCAATGTTCCGCATCCAAGCCTGTAACAGCCGTTCATCTTGGCGACATGAAGGGTCAGTAGAAGGATTTGGGAATAGGCGACCAAAATTCACGAACAATATAAAGGAGAAGCTCATGTCTAAATCCATCCTTCTGGCGGGCGTGGCGTTGCTCTTGGCAGCACCGCTCAACGCCCAAATGGCGGACCATGGCGATCATGCCACGCCCAAGCCCGTCATGCCCCCTCAGACGCGCGCCGATGTCACCGCGCAGGTCAAGACGCAGTTTGCAAAGATGGATGCGAACAAGGATGGCGCCATCACCCGTGAGGAAATTGCAGCGCATCAAGCCGCACAGCGCAAAGACATGCAGGATCGGATGTTTGCCGATATGGATGCCAATAAGGATGGCGCCATCAGCAAGGATGAATTTGATGCCCATCACAAGGACATGGCGGGCCATATGATGA
>JBEDGC010000044.1:0-121698 GCA_041174825.1 Pseudomonadota bacterium
GCAGCCAGCCGGGCAGATCGCCGCCCACCATGTCGCCATCCCGGCTATAGGCGGCCCAGCGCGCCACAAGCTGCGCCATAATCGCAGCACGCCCAGCAAAGCCGCCCTGCAAGGCATCTTCTAGGTTGAGCAGGCACAGATAATTTTCGCGCCCCTTGCGTATGACGACGCGGCCCTTGGCCGCTGCATCTGTGCCATAAATGCGCGCCGTTTCGGTCGTTAGCTGGCGTTGCAGCGCCTTGGTGTAGGTGGAAATCCAAACTGGCCCGCCAGATTTTTCGGCCCAAAGCGATGCTGGTGCCAAATAGCCCAGCGTCTTGCCGATGCCGGTGCCAGCCTCTGCAAGCAAAAGCCGGGGCATGTCCACCGCAAGGCGCGGCGCAAAGGCGGACATGGCAGCAGACGCATAAGCGCGCTGACCCTCCCGTCGCTCGGCCCCTTCCCCCGTCAGCGTCCCCAGCCGCGCAATCACCTCCTCTTGGGTCAGCTCGACCGGGCGGGGCGCAGGGCGCGGGGCGGCTTCTTCCCATTCAGGCAATTTGGAAAAGAGCCAGCGCTCATCGCGGCCGGGCGGCGTCAGCCGATCGGCAAGGGCGGGCGCCCAGGGCCAGCGCAATCGGGCCAGCGCCTGTGCACAGGTCCAGGCCCCGTCGCGTTCAGGCCACTCCCCTTGGGCAGTTTCTAAAAGAACCTGTGCGGCCTGTTGCAGCATTTGGGCCGCACCGCTTTCATCGCGCGGAACATCCAGACCTGTGATCCGGGCCAGACCTTTGATCGTCGGGACCATGAAGCGGGCCGGATGCAGAAAGGCAAACAGCTCTAACAGGTCAAGGCCAGATAAATCGCCATAGCCGAGTCGCGCGGCCACCAACGGCGCGTTGAGCAGGATCACGGGGGTTTCGGCGGCCAAGGCAATGGCGTCTCCCCGGCTTACCCGGCGGGTTTCACCATTGGCCGTCGCAATCCAGATGCCAGCATGGCTTGCATGCAGCGCAGGATAGGGCAAAGGGGCAGACACAGACCGGGACACAAGCCCGGATTGGCCCAATAGGAACGAAAGAGCAACACGACGTGAGCAATTTGCGCGATATCGCGATGGCATCCAAAGCTTGGCCCTTTGAAGAGGCGCGCAAGGTGCTCAAACGCTATCCATCGGGCAAAGCGTCGGGGCCAGTCATTTTTGAAACCGGCTATGGCCCGTCGGGTCTGCCGCATATCGGCACCTTTAATGAAGTGCTGCGCACGACAATGGTCCGTCGCGCCTTTGAAACGCTGACCGATTTGCCGACTCAGCTTATAGCCTTTTCCGATGATATGGACGGGCTTCGTAAAGTGCCGGACAATGTCCCCAATCAGGCGATGTTGACGGAGCATCTCGGCAAGCCGCTATCGCGCATTCCCGATCCGTTCGGAAAATTTGAAAGCTTTGCGCATCATAATAATGCGATGCTGCGGGAATTTCTGGACCGCTTCGGCTTTGACTATGACTTTGTCTCGTCAACCACCCGCTATGAAGGCGGTCATTTTGATGATGCGCTCAAAAATGTTCTGCGCTGCAATCAGGCCATTCTCGACATCATGTTGCCGACGCTCCGTAAGGAGCGCGCCGCCACCTATTCGCCCATTCTGCCCATCAGCCCAAAGTCGGGCATTGTCCTCCAAGTCCCGGTCGAGGTGATTGATGCTGATGCCGGCCTCGTCCGTTTTGAGGATGAGGGGGAGATGATCACCCAATCTGTGCTCGGCGGCCAAGCCAAGCTGCAATGGAAGGTGGATTGGGCGATGCGCTGGGTCGCGCTTGGCGTGGATTATGAAATGTATGGCAAGGATCTGACCGATAGTGGCGTTCAGTCCGGCAAAATCGCGCACGTCTTGGGCGGCCGTAAGCCGGAAGGCCTGATCTATGAAATGTTCTTGGATGATAAGGGAGAGAAAATCTCCAAGTCCAAGGGCAATGGCCTGAGCCTGGAACAATGGCTCTCTTATGGCACACAGGAAAGTCTGGCTTTCTACGCCTATCGAGAGCCGAAGAGCGCCAAGCAATTGCACATGGGCGTCATCCCGCGCGCCGTGGATGAATATTTCCAATTCCGGGGCAATTATGCCGGCCAGCCGGTTGAACAGCAGCTCGGCAACCCAGTGCACCATATCCATAATGGGCAAGTGCCCGCCGATGTCCCGCCAGTCAGCTTTGGCCTATTGCTCAATTTGGTCGGCGTCATGGGTGAACACGCAACCGCGCCGCAAGTCTGGGCCTATCTCGTCAACTATGTGCCAGATGCGAGTGCGGCGACCCATCCGGAACTCGCCACGCTCATCAATTTGGCGCTCGCCTATAATCGGGATTTTATTGCCCCCACCCTCAAGCGGCGCAAGCCAGAGGGTGTGGAAGTGGACGCGCTGCAAAGGCTGGATGCCGAACTCGCCACGCTGGCGCCCGACACGGGGGCAGAGGCCATTCAGAACATCGTCTATGAAATTGGTAAAACCGGCGGATTTGAAAATCTGAGGGATTGGTTCAAGGCGCTCTATGAAACGCTCCTCGGCTCGAGCGCCGGGCCGCGCATGGGCAGCTTCATCGCGCTGTATGGCATCGCCAACAGCCGCAAGTTGATCGCAGAGGCGCTGGACTGATGGGGTGGCATTTGGCGCAGATCAATGTGGCGCGCTTCCGGCGCCCGCAAGCTGATCCCGCCAATGCGGATTTTATGAATGCGCTCGACCATGTGAACGCGATGGCCGACGCGTCGCCCGGCTTTGTCTGGCGTCTGGTCGGTGATGGCGGGGACGCGACCGATCTTGTGCCGGATGCGGGTGACCCGAACCTCATCGTCAACATGTCGGTCTGGACCGATCTGGAAGCCTTGTCGGACTTTGTTTATCGCCAGCCGGATCATCTCGCCGTCATGCGCAGACGGCGAGACTGGTTTGACAAGATGGATGCCTTCATGGCGCTGTGGTGGGTCCCTGCTGGGCACCGGCCGAGTATCTTGGAAGGCATGACGAAGATTGCCCTGCTCGCCGAGCGCGGCCCAAGTGCGGAGGCCTTTACCTTCCACGACCCGTTTCCCGCGCCCGGCGATAAATAAAGGGCTTATTGCGTCGCCGCGATCCAGGCGTCGATCTTCTTTTCCAACACCGCCAGCGGCAATGCCCCCGTGCCGAGCACCTGTTCATGGAAGGCGCGAATGTCGAATTTCGGGCCAAGCGCGTCTTGCGCCTTTGCGCGCAACCGCTGAATCGTCATGGCCCCGGTCTTATAGGCCAGCGCCTGACTGGGAATCGCGATATAACGCTCCACTTCGGCCGTCGCATCGGTCCGGCCCATGTCGGAATTGGCCATCATATAATCAATGGCTTGATCACGGCCCCAGCCCTTGGCGTGCAGGCCCGTGTCGACCACCAGTCGCATCGCGCGCAGCATCTCGTCAGATAGCGTGCCGAACCGCTGATAAGGGTCTTTGTAAAAGCCCATCTCATAGCCCAATGTTTCGGCATAAAGCGCCCAGCCTTCGACATAAGCGGTGTTGCCGCCAAAGCGCATGAAGCTCGGCAGCGCCTCATTTTCCTGCGCCAGGCTGATTTGGAAATGATGGCCCGGCGCGCCTTCATGCAGATAGAGCGTGGTCATCCCTGGCGTTGTCCGGCTCGGCAGATCATAGGCGTTGAAATAGAACCGGCCCGGACGTTTCCCATCGGGCGTGCCTTGTTCATAAGAGCCGCCCGCTTCAAATTTTTCTCGGAATTCTTCATAGGGGCGGATCTCAAGTGGGGCCTTTGGCAGCGTTGAGAAATAGGCCCCGATCTTTTGATCAACCTGCTTGCCAATTTCATAATAGCCTTGGGTCAGCGCGTCCCGGCTCTCTTTCTTGAACTTGGGGTCATTGCGCAGATAGTCGAAAAACTCCGGCAGCGTGCCCGTAAAGCCCACTTCCGTGCGCACCTTTTCCATCTCGCTTTTAATCCGCGTGACTTCGGATAGGCCTGTTTGGTGAACCGTCTCTGCATCCAGCGGCAGGGTCGTCGTGTTTTCAATGGCAAGCTTATAGAGCATCGCGCCGCCCTTCATGCTCGACAGGCCAACGGTCTCACGCGCCTTTGGCAGATAATCATTCTTCAAAAAATTCCGTAGGCGGCGATAGGCGGGGTAAATGCCTTGATCGATGGTCGCGCGATAGTCTGCGGCAAGGCGCGCTTTATCCGCATCGGAAAAGCTGGCCGGAATCTGTTTGATGGGGCCGTAATATGGCGACTCATCAACCGACTGCGCCAGCTGCGCATCCAACTGAGCAATCACATTTGTGATCGTCATCTTCGTTTCAAAAACGCCCGACTGCATCCCTTCGCGAAAGCGGCCAATCGCCCGATCCAGATAAAGGATGAAGTCGCGGTGCCGCTTGAGCGCATTGTCATAATCGGTGAGTGTGACGAAAGGTGCGCCGCCCTGCCCGCTTGAAAATGTCGGGTAAAAGGTATGAAAGCCGTAAAAATGATTGAGCGGGCGCACGGCGTTGAGCTTCAGCACATCCGGGCGATAGCCAATGGCAATTTGCTCGGTCTGCCACTGAAACACATCATAAGCGATCTGGTCTGTCGGGTTGAGCTTGGATCGGTCAATCTTGGCGAGCCGGGCCATGTCCGCTTCATTCGCCTTTTTCTCGGCGGCGAAATAGCCATCGGTGATGTAATCGCCAAATCGATCCGCATAGCGCATATCGCCCCGGAAAATACCGTTTAGGGGGTTGCGTTGCAGCGAAGCTTCGTCGCTGTCCTTGAACAATTGATGCAGTTGCTGGGCCGCCGCATTCTGGGCTGCGGGCTGCGGGCTGCACGGCAGCGGGGCTGGTTTGCGCAAGGACGGGTGGGGCGTCACAGGCCAAGGGCGCTGCGGTGAGCAGCAGTGCTGAAATCAAGTTACGCATAAGGCTTCCCCTCTGGAAATGAATGCGCGCACCCTATCAAGCCGCATCCGCAAGCTCCAGCATCTTTGAAGGTAGGCCGTGGAAAGTGCGGCCCCTTTGGTCACACCCAGAATTTCTCCCGAAACCATTTGGTGACAATATATTTTGTCCCCGCGAGCACGGGCTTGCCCGCATGCAGCGTTGCAGGATTTGGTGACCCATCCTCTTGCATGTTATTCCACAACACCAGCATCGCCGTGCGTGGAGATACGGTCATGCCTGCCAGCGGAAATTCTGTCTCGCCGCCCGCTGCGGGTTCGTTAAGATAGATCATGCCGGTCCAGCTGCGCTGGCCGCCCTGGCGCATCATCTCATCCCAATACACGGTCCCACGCATGAAATGGTCGTGATGCGGCTTAAACTGTTGCCCCACTTCATAGACTTGGCCTTGCAGCGTTTCGCCATGCCGATAATCAATGCCCATCAGGGTGCAAATACGGCCCTCAATCCGCTCCACCAGCGGGTCGAGATGCGATAAATTGCAGCTGTCGCTCGTCCGAAACTCCGGATCCGCCGATGCCGATAAAAGCCCGGATGGCTGCCGTCCCTTGTTAATCAGGGTGATCAGGTCCTCGCACTCTGTGCGGCTCATAAAATCTTGGACAAAGTAGAGGGTCAGGCCGTTCTGCGCGACAATCTGCGCCCGGCCAGAGGCTTTGAGCTTGCGCGCAACGCTCCGGCCAAGGTCGGCCAGCCTTTCCTGCGGGGTCTTGAGCTTCATCTTCGCCATTTGCCGTGCGTCAGTCGATGATGCGGCCTCGGGCCATTACAAAGTCAACCTTTTCCAGCGTCCGAACATCGGTCAGGGGGTCGCCGGCCACGGCAATCATATCTGCGGAATAGCCGGGGGCAATCCGGCCAATCTCGGTTTCTTTGTCCAGCAATTTTGCAGCTGTGGTGGTCGCGCTGGCCAGTGCTTCACGCGGCGTCAGTCCACCCCAATCGACCATTAGGGCAAACTCGCCTGCATTGCGGCCATGTTCAAACACGCCTGCATCGGTGCCAAAACCAATGGTCACACCCTCTGCCCTTGCAAGCTTCAGGGCTTTGCCCATTTGCGCCACGGCTTCGCGCGCCTTCACCTCGACGGTGGGGGTGTAGATATTCTTGCCCAGCCGGGCCTTAACGCCCGCCAGCGCCATTAATGTCGGCACCATGGCTGTGCCGCTGGCCTTCATGGCCTTGGCGGCGGCCAGATCGGCGAAGGTCGCATGGTCTGCCGTGTCGATGCCCGCCCGGGCCACGGCTTCCACGCCGCGTGCGCCATGGGCATGGGCGGCGACCCGCAGGCCAAGACTATGGGCCGTATCGGAAATGGCCTTCAGCTCAAGGTCGGTGAAATGCTGGCCAAGGCCGCGGCCCTGCTGTGACAAGACGCCGCCTGTTGCTGTGATCTTAATCACATCGGCCCCGGCTTTGGAGAATTCCCGAACCCGCGCTGCGCATTCCATTGCCCCAGTGCAGGTATTATGGGCGTGCAGGGCGTCGGCCACTTCGGGGCGAAAGCCATTCACATCGCCATGCCCACCAATGATGGAAATGGCCGGACCCGACGAAATAATCCGGGGGCCGGGGATCAGGCCTTGGGCCGTTGCATCGCGCAGGGCAAATCCACCACGTGGGGTCGATCCCAAATCGCGCACCGTGGTGAACCCGGCCTTGACCGTGAGGAGCGCATTGCGCGCGCCCATCAGCGTTGCGTAATCATCGCTGAAAACCGCTTCATCCCGATAATCACCACCCGGGTTGCTCTGCAAATGAACATGCAGGTCGATCAGACCGGGCAGCACCGTCTTGTCGCGCAAGTTGATGAGGCGCGCGCCCGTTGGCGCATCGGCAAAGCCAGCGGCGATTGAAACGATTTTGCCGTCAGTTACCGTGATGGTGGACGGGCCAGAGGCGGGCTGGGCGGCATCGGTGATGACGCGGCCGGCTTGGATCACAAGCGTTTCTGCTTGGGCGGACGCCGCAAGGGTCGTGGCCGCAAGCAAGGCCGAAAGGATCAGTCGCATCTGGGGTCTCCCTATTGCCTCAGCGTCAATTCAGCCCTGTCTTTGCGCGGCAAAATCGGGCTGCGCAAGGGAGAATGAGGTCCCTATGTCCGCATAGACGACGGTGAGAGCCTCTATCTCCATCTCTGTTACGTCACCCAAATTCCGCATTGCGGTGATGGCAAGGTCGGCGACCAGCTGTCCGGGCAGGGTGAAGTCCGCCTCTGGTAATTCGGCCTCAAGCGCCGCGACCCGGTCGCTTGGCACGTGCAGCGTTATCCAATGGCGCGCACCTGAAAAGGTGACACTGGCCCAGGGCCGCTCCTGCGATCTGATGATCTGCGCGGGGGCTGCCATCCGCAGCAGCGCGGCGCACAACTGTGCGTGAACCTTGTCGCTCATACACGGCTCCTTTGCATGAACGCGCGCACCCGCCCGGCAAGGGGTGGGCGCAATTCCCGGCCTAGGCGAATGTCAAACACCAGCCGGGGGTCGCCTGCGACGAGCCGCCCAAATTTGGTCGGCGGCATGTCATTTTGTCTCAGGAAGATTTCAATATCGCGCCCGATATTCACCTTTTGTTCTCCTTTTTGGATCTCGATTGAGTCGCCTTGTCACTGGCCTATGTCTTCCTCTTGAAATCCTACTTGTCTAGGATTTTTCCTATCGCTAGACTAACCTTATGGCTGATGTGCGCCTCACGCTCGACAGGGTGATTCGGGAACGGGGGGAGGATTATGCCGCCCTCTCCCGCCTCATCGGGCGCAATCCGGCCTATATTCAACAGTTTATCCGGCGGGGCAGCCCGCGGCGCTTGGCTGAGGCGGATCGTCAGACGCTCGCGCGCTATCTGGCGATTGATGAAAAACTGCTCGGCGCGCTAGAGCCCTTGGGTGCGCCACCCGCGCCCGCCGCCCTTATGGCAGTGCCCCGGCTCGCGGTTGAGGCCTCGGCCGGGCCGGGGGCTCTTTCTGATCAGGAAGAAGCGGTTGCGAAATTCGGATTTGATGCCCGCTGGCTTCGCAGTTTGACAGCGACGCCGCAGCTTGTGTCGGCCATTTCGGTGCGGGGTGAGTCCATGCACCCGACGCTTGGCGAAGGGGATGACATTCTGGTCGATCGCGGCGACGCGGCAGAGCGTCTGCGCGACGGAGTTTATGTGGTGCGCATGGATGACGCGCTGCTCGTGAAACGCGTGGTGCTCAATCCGACCAATCGGCGCATCAGCATTCGCAGTGACAATCCTGCTTATCCCAGTTGGGAAGACTGTGATCCCAGCAATATTGTCGTGATCGGCCGGGTGATTTGGGCGGGCCGACGCTTTTTGTAAAAGTTAATCAGCGGGCGCGATCAACCAGCCATTGGCCAATCGCAATGATCAAGCCAACGCCAAGGCCCGCCAACAGACCGATTGTCGGTTGGCCAAAGCCAATGCCAACCAAAGGACCGATAATCAGGCCCAAGGCAATGAAAGCACCTGCTGCGCGCGGGGTAGGGGTAGAAGGTTTCATCATGTAAAATGCCTATCACGCACCCTTGGCAAAGGCTAGCCTGACGCGGACCTTGCTCTCCGGCCAATTTAAATGAAAAGCAAAGAGCACCAGACGCTTCCGCTTTCTGTCATCTGGGGATAGGCTCGTTTGATGAAGTCTGGTCTATTTTGTTGCCTTGGCATCGCGCTGCCCGCGGCGGCGCTATGCCTTGCCCCGGCGGCCTTTGGGCAGACAGGCCAACAATCAATGGCCGCAGAGGGGCCCGACCCAACCTCTCCGCTCGACGACATGCCCGATATTGGGGTCGACTGGCCCAGCCTGCTGCCGGAGCAAGCGGGCGAGCCCGATGCCGAGCGTGTGGCACAAACTGAGATGCAGGAATGGCGCTATACCGTGCTTCTGGATGGGGCCCCCAAAGACACCGCACATCAAGTTAAGACACGCTTTCAAGAGCTTTCGGTCCTCCGGAAGTCTGAAGGACAGCCCGCCAATCTGGCGCAGATTAATCGACGCACGCGGGATGACATCGCCCTGTTGCGGGATCTGCTTCGGGCGGATGGCTATTATGCGGCAGAAATTGACTCGCGACTTGAGGCTGTGGGGGAACGTCTCGCCGTGACGTTACTCGTCACGCCGGGGCCGCTTTATCGCTTTGATCACATTCGCGTTTCGGGCCTCGATGCCGATGACGGCCTGCGTCGCGCGTTTAAACTCGCGCCGACGGATCCTGTTGATGCGGATGCTGTCACTCAAGCTCAAGCCGCGCTGAAAGTCGCGCTCGGCAATCAGGGTTACCCCTTTGCCGTCGTCCCGCAGCCAGACATCAGCATCGATCATGACCTGCAATCCGCCACGCTCGACTTGGCGGTCACAACTGGCGGCACGCGGCGCTTTGGCGCGATTATTCCGCAAGGGGATGATGTGCCTTTTGGGGCGCAGCACATGGCTGGCTTGGCGCGGTTCAAATCAGGCCAGCTCTATCGGCAGGCTGATGTGGATGATCTGCGCCGCGCGGTCATTGCAACCGGGCTTTTGTCTTCTGCGCAGGTTGAACCGCGTGAGGGCAGCGTTGCGGGGACTGCGGATATCATTGTCACAACAACACCGGCTCCGGTGCGGACAATTGCGGGCGAACTCGGCTACGGCACGGGGGAAGGCGTTCGCGCCAGCGCCAGCTGGACCCACCGCAATCTTATTCGGCCAGAAGGTGCCGTAACTTTTGCGGGTGTTATCGGAACGCGCGAACAGTCTTTGTCGGGCGCCTTGCGGATGAACAATTGGCGTCGGCGGGATCAGCTTCTCAATGCGGGCGTGACGGCCAGCAACGCACGCCGCACCGCCTATGACGCCCGCACGCTTCAAATCGGGGCAAATATTGAACGGCAGACCAATTTGCTTTGGCAAAAGCAATGGACATGGAATGCAGGTTTTGAACTGCTCGCCTCCGATGAGCGGGATAGTGTCGCCCAAGGCTTTGGGCGGCGGACCTATTTCATCACTGCTCTCCCCGCTTTGCTGGCCTATGATGGATCGGATGACTTGCTTGATCCCCGGCGCGGCTTTCGCCTGACTGCGCGCCTGTCCCCCGAAGTTTCGCTTCAGGGGGCAGCTTTTGGCTATGCCCGTCTCCAGGTAGACGCCAGCGCCTATTTACCAGTCAGCCAAGGAGTGACTTTGGCGTCGCGGGTGCGACTGGCCTCCATCAGCGGCGCCCGGAATTTCAACATTGCGCCATCGCGCCGCTTTTATGCAGGCGGCGGCGGCTCGGTGCGCGGCTACAGCTATCAGGCCATTGGCCCGCGCGATCCATTTGGCGATCCGACGGGGGGGCGCAGCCTCACCGAATTCTCGCTCGAAGCCCGCGTTCGCCGCGGGGCTTTTGGGTTTGTGCCGTTCCTGGATGGTGGCAACATCTACACCGGGTCGCTGCCAAGCTTTCAGGGTCTGCGACTGGGGGCCGGCTTGGGCGTGCGCTCTTATTCGTCTTTTGGTCCCATCCGGGTGGATGTGGCCACGCCGATTAATCGGCGTGCGGGGGAAACACCCATTGGCGTTTACGTGTCGCTCGGACAGGCCTTTTGATGCGCCATAGTCGCCGGTTTGTCGGGGCGTTGGGCCTTGGCCTTTTGGTGCTCGCAGCTTTGCTGTTTGCGGCCGATACCCGGCTGGGGCATCGGTTTGTTGTCGATCGGATTGAATCTCTTGAGCCGCGCAACGGCCTTAGGATCGGCATCGATCGCATCGATGGCTCCCTTTATGGCCATACGCAGATCAAGGGGCTGAAGCTCAGCGACCAGCGCGGCGTGTTTTTTGAGGCGGCCCATGTCGATCTGGATTGGACGCCCCTTGCTTGGGTATTGAACCGTCTCGATATTCAGCGCCTGCACGCGGCCAAGGCGACATTGCACCGACTGCCCCGCCTGCGCCCGGCCCCGCCGGGAACGCCCTTGTTGCCGGATTATGATATTCGTCTGGATAAGTTGGCCATTGATCGCCTGACCATTCGGCCCGGCGTGTCGGGTCGGCTGCAAATGGGGACGGTTTCGGCGCGCGCAGATATTCGGGATGGCCGGGCGTTGATCGCGGCTCTGGCGTCGACAACGCAGGGGGATCGGCTGATCCTGAACCTCGACGCCGCCCCCGATCAGGATCAATTTGATGTGCGCCTCGCCCTAGATGCCCCGGCGCAAGGAACATTGGGCGCCATGCTCGGCACGCGCTTGCCGCTTCAGCTGCGGCTTGATGGCGATGGTGCCTGGCGCGCTTGGCGTGGCACGTTCCTTGCCCGCCTCAATGGCGCAGAGGTCGCGCGTTTGGCCTTGACGAATAAGGCGGGCCTATATGGCCTGTCGGGTCAATTGGAGGCCGCGGCCCTTCCGGCTGGCCACGCCCGTTCGCTGGCAGCACCCCAATTGCGGCTTCAGGGCTCGGCCCGCTTCACGGATCGCCGCCTAAAGGGACTGCTGATGGGCAAATCCTCTGCCCTGAGTCTTAAGGCCGAAGGCGGCGTGAATTTTGCGTCCGGCAGCTTTGAGGATCTCCTCATCACAGCGACGCTGCGGGATGTTCGGGCTATTGCCCCCACCATGGCGGGACCCATATTGTCTCTGAAGCTGCGGCTCGACGGGGCATTTCGTCAGTCCGCTTTTGATTATCTGCTGACGGCTCCCCTGCTGAAATTTGGGTCCACTGGGTTGGAACAAATCCGTGCCTCGGGTCAGGGTCGGCTGTCCCAATTGCCCATCAGAATTCCGGTGCAATTTTCCGCCCGGCGGATCACGGGTGTTGGGGATGTCGCGGGCGGCATTCTGGCCAATATTTCGGCGCAAGGGATCCTACTTGCGTCGCGGCAATCACTTGTCGGGGAGGATATTCAGCTTCGCTCGGATAAGCTTAGCGGCAAAATTGGCCTCTTCTACGACATCAAAACAGGACGGTTTGATGTCGGCTTTGCCGGTCGTCTGTCCCGCTATTTTGTGCCGGGCATAGGCCTTGTCGATGTGCAAAGCGATTTCCACATCGTGCCCGGACCCAATGCCCGCGGAACCCGTATCTTGGGCACAGGAAAAGCTTGGGTGCGTCGGTTTGATAACAATTTTCTGGCTGGATTGGCAGGCGGCCTGCCCCGGCTGGAAACCGCATTGGAACGCACAACGGACGGCCAGCTGCGCTTTAGCAATTTGCGTATCCTTGCGCCGCGCCTGTCTTTGGTTCTCAGCGGCACTCGGCGGGTGGATGGCAGTTTTTCCCTGAGCGGGTCTGGCCAGCAATCCATCTATGGCCCCCTTACGCTGATGCTGGACGGGCAGGTGTCTCGGCCGCGCCTCCGTTTGGTCTTTGCGCGGCCCAACGCTGCCATGGCCCTTGCCAATGTCCATCTTGATCTCGATCCGACCCCGCAGGGCTTTGACTGGCGCGCCCAAGGGGGCTCACGCCTAGGGGCCTTTACGGGCGCAGGATCGATTGCGCTGCCACCGGGCGCCCCGGCTCAGATTCAAATTGCGATGATCGAGGCCGGTGGCATTCAGGCGCGGGGGCAATTGCGGCCGATCACGGGCGGCCTTGCCGGGACGATCGCCTTGAGTGGCGCGGCGCAGGGGTCCCTTCAACTGGATGTCGATAATGGGCTCCCGCGCATTCGCGCCAATGTCGATGCCCGCAATATTCGGTTTTCAGAGCCAACAGCTTTGCTTGTGCAGCGCGGGCGGTTCGTCGGGACCATCCTCCTCGATCCGCGCGGGGCGGCCGTTGAGGGTCAGGTCACGGCCCGCAATCTGCAATATGGGGGATTTGGCGTCGCGCGGCTTGCGGGCTCCCTTCGGATGGCGGCCGGTCGGGGAGAGGTGCAGGGGAGCGTCGCTGGTTCGCGTGGGCGTGATTATGATGTGCAAGCCACCGTCCGCTTCAGCCCTGACCGCGTCATCATTTCTGGGGGTGGGACAATTGATCGCCTCCCCGTTGCGCTGAATGCACCAGCGCAATTGCTCAAAGAAGGCCGGGGTTGGCGGTTGGCCTCGGCGCGGTTGACCTATGGTGGGGGCGCCGCGGAATTGTCAGGACTTATTGGCGGGGACCACCCAGAAATCACCGCAGCCCTATCGTCTTTGCCGCTCGCCATTTTGGATATTCTGGTTCCAGACCTTGGCCTGACCGGGCAAGCCAGCGGGACCTTTTCCTATGCCGAGGCAGAGGGAATCCCATTCGGGCGCGCCGATCTTAAGGTTCGCGGGCTGTCGCGGGCGGGGCTGGCTTTGACGGCGCGGCCAATTGATCTGGCCGTGCGCGCTAACTTCGCCAATGGCCGCGCAGGCGCACGGCTGGTGGCGGCGTCTGATGGCGTCTCTATTGGCAGAGGGCAGGTGCAGCTCACGGGGCTCTCAGGGGGCGGATCACTGGCCAGTCGCATTGCAACGGCGAATCTCATTGGTCAGCTGCGCTATAATGGCGATGCCGGGGCTTTGTGGCGAATGTTGGGGATTGAGAGCTTTGACCTGTCGGGCAATGTGGCGGTCGGAATGGACGTCACAGGGCGATTGTCTGATCCCCTTATTCGCGGGTCAATCCGCACGGCATCAGGCCGAATTGAAAGTTCTGCGATCGGCATGGTGCTGACCAATGTGTCGGCCTTTGGGCGGTTTGACGGGGCCAAGCTGGAGATTGAGAATTTTGCGGCCAATGCGGGGCGTGGCGGACGGGTCAATGGGTCGGGTGCCATTGATTTTTCAGCGGGACAGCCCAGCATGGATTTGTCGGTCGATACCGAAAACGCCCAGATTATCGCCCGCGACGATCTGGCGGCGACGGTCACAGGTCCCTTGCGCATCGTCTCCAACGCCACAGGCGGAATGATTAAGGGGTCCGTTCGGCTCACCCGCAGCCTATATGTTCTGGGCAGATCAGACATGGCGGCCACTGTGCCTCGGTTAAAGGTGACGGAGCTGAATGATGGACGCAGTGACGCGCCGATCGCCGCATCGGCTCTGCCCTGGACATTGGATATCAAAGCGGATGCGCCAAGCCGACTGATGGTGACGGGCTTGGGGCTGGATAGCGAATGGCGGGCGAGCTTTGCTTTGTCCGGCTCTCTCCTCGCGCCAACGATGACAGGCACGGCCGATCTAGTGCGCGGAAATTATGAATTTTCCGGACGGCGGTTTGACTTGCAGCGCGGGGCAATCCGCTTTCGGGGGGAAAGCCCGCCTGATCCCCTGTTGGATATTGTCGCGGGCGGGGACACACAGGGCCTAAACGCGACCATCCGGGTCAGCGGTACGGGGCAACGTCCCGAATTTGCATTCTCCAGCGTGCCTGCCTTGCCGCAGGAAGAGCTTTTGTCTCGCCTGCTCTTTGGCACCTCCATCACCAATCTGTCCGCACCCGAAGCGGTGCAGTTGGCAGCCGCCATTGCCTCTATGCAGGGCGGCGCTGGGTTGAACCCGATAAATGCGTTGCGCAAAGCCATCGGTCTGGATCGGCTGCGTATTCTCCCCGCCGATTTGGCCACGGGCCAGCGCACGTCGATTGCCGCGGGGAAGTATCTCTCGCGACGCACCTTTGTTGAAATCGTGACGGATGGTCAGGGCTATTCCGCAACACGGGCAGAGTTTCAGGTCACGCGCTGGCTTTCGATCCTGTCCACCATCTCAACCATTGGCGAACAAGGTGCATCGGTGCGTGTCTCAAAGGATTATTAGCGCCAAAAAAAGGGGCCGGAATGCACCAGCCCCTTTCGCCACAACTGAGCCTGCCGTGATCAGGCAGAGATAAGCGCAGCCCCACTCCGGCGACGGCGCGCAGCACCCCCAACCAAGCCAAAGCCCGCCAGCATCATCGCCCAGCTGGCTGGTTCTGGAATGCCAGACATGACGGGATCAAAAGAGATCTGCTTGACGTCCTTGAACTTCAACGACCCTCCAGCCTGATTGACCAGACCATAAAGCTCAATGCTGTCCAGCACTTCGCTGGCCCCAGCCATGACGTCGATCTTGCTGTTCGACGGCAGGCCAAATCCGCTGAAGATTTGCGATCCGCCACCGATGAAGTTGACCTTGATGTCCAGATTGCTCGCGCGCTGATTGGCAAAATCCTCAATCTTGAATTGCATCACGCTAAAGCCCGTTGACGGATCAATGAGCAATGCAGAAAAGCCGTTGCCATCACCGCTGCCCAGTCCTTTGACGATGGCAACGCCATCGCCATTGCCGACATCAAGACCATCGGCTGCGGTCAGGGCAACCGGAATGGCGCCGGGTTTCGTCAAAGTGTTGAGCGTGGTGGCAGAGCCTGCCGAATTGGCATGAACCACTTCGGCATAAGGGGCCCCGTTATTTAGGAAAACCGTTGCTGCCTGCGCAGGGGCCAGAGTGGCGGCCATGCCAATGGCTGCTGCGAAACAAAGTTTATATGTGTGCATAAAATGCGCCTCACCAAAAAGTTAAAGATGGTTTGCGACCCTTTTTGGTTAGCCAAGACATACCGATTAGGCCGATCAAAAGCCATCATTCAGCCTCGCCGCATCCATTGATTTGGATGGGTTTTCTGGGGAAATTGCGCGCTCTGGCTCTAACTTAGCTTAAAACTGCTATTCGCTTGACTTCGATAGGTCCGTCTCTAAAGGCGGCAACGGGCCACGCGGTCCCAACGCCGCGCGTGCTCTCTGTGAGGAGAGACTACATGACGACTATATCGAAGCCAGTCGCGCTGCCTGCGCGCCCGTTTTTTTCATCCGGTCCCTGCGCCAAGCCGCCGGGCTGGGATGCATCCAAACTCAAAACCGACTCACTTGGCCGGTCACACCGTGCCAAAATTGGCAAGTCGCGCCTGCAATTGGCGATCGACCTGACGCGCGCGGTTTTGCAAGTCCCCGACACCCATCGCATCGGCATTGTGCCGGGGTCAGATACGGGTGCGGTGGAAATGGCCATGTGGTCGATGCTGGGCGCACGACCCGTCACCATGCTGGCTTGGGAAAGCTTTGGCGAAGGCTGGGTGACCGACGCGGTCAAGCAGCTGAAGCTCGATGCCACTGTCGTGAAAGCGCCTTATGGCACGCTGCCCGATTTATCGACGGTTAATCCCGGCCATGATGTCGTCTTCACTTGGAATGGCACCACCTCTGGCGTGCGCGTCCCCAATGGGGATTGGATTGCCGATGACCGCACCGGCCTGACCTTTGCCGATGCGACCTCGGCTGTCTTTGCCTATGACATGCCGTGGGACAAGCTCGATGTGACGACCTTTTCTTGGCAAAAGGTTCTGGGCGGGGAAGGCGCGCATGGCATCCTCATTCTGGGGCCGCGCGCGGTTGAGCGGCTGGAAAGTTATACGCCTGCATGGCCGCTGCCCAAGATTTTCCGCATGACAAAGGGCGGCAAGCTCATCGAAGGCATTTTCAAGGGGGAAACCATAAACACCCCCTCTATGCTCGCGGTCGAAGACGTCATCTTTGCGCTGGAATGGGCCCAGTCTCTGGGCGGGCTAGACGGGCTGATGGCGCGATCCAATGCCAATGCCGCCGCGCTTGATAAGATTGTGGCAGATCGGGATTGGCTCGGCCATTTGGCGGCGGACCCGGCCACACGCTCGCGGACATCGGTCTGCCTGACGGTTGAGGGTGCGGATGAAGATTTTATCAAGAAGTTTTCAGCGCTGCTCGATGCCGAAGGGGCGGCCTATGACATTGCCGGTTATCGCGACGCGCCACCTGGCCTGCGCATCTGGTGCGGCGCCACCGTCGACACTGCCGATATTGTGGCCCTCGGCCCCTGGCTCGATTGGGCTTACGCCCAAATGACGGCCGCCTGACGTTCTCATTAAATGTCGTCATGCTGAACTTGTTTCAGCATCCATTTGCACCTGCGTGACGATGGACCCTGCAACAAGTTCAGGGTGACGGTCGAAAAGGATCACTGACATGACCAAACCTAAAGTTCTCATTTCTGACAAAATGGATCCCAATGCCGCCGCCATCTTCCGTGAACGCGGCTGTGAGGTGGATGAAATTACGGGTCTCTCACCCGAAGAATTGATCAAGATCATCGGTAAATATGATGGCCTTGCCATTCGCTCCTCGACCAAGGTGACACAGACGATCCTCGATGCTTGCGACAATTTGAAGGTCATTGGCCGCGCCGGCATTGGCGTTGACAATGTTGATATTCCGGCGGCTTCGGCCAAGGGCGTTGTCGTCATGAACACGCCGTTCGGCAATTCCATCACAACGGCAGAACATGCCATTGCGCTCATGTTCGCCCTTGCCCGGCAAATCCCAGAAGCCAATGCGCAGACGCAAGCAGGCCTGTGGCCGAAAAATGGCTTTATGGGCGTTGAAGTCACGGGCAAGACTTTGGGCCTAATTGGTGCGGGCAATATCGGCTCCATCGTCGCCGCGCGGGCCTTGGGCCTGCGGATGAAGGTTGTAGCCTTTGATCCCTTTTTGACGCCAGAACGCGCCATCGAAATGGGCGTTGAAAAAGCAGACCTAAACACGCTTTTGGCCAAGGCAGATTTCATCACGCTGCACACGCCGCTGACGGATCAGACGCGCAATATCTTGAGCCGGGAAAATCTGGCCAAAGCCAAAAAGGGCGTGCGGATCATCAATTGCGCGCGCGGCGGCCTGATTGATGAAGCCGCTTTGAAAGAGGCGCTCGACAGCGGGCACGTCGCTGGGGCCGCGCTTGATGTGTTCGCCGTTGAACCAGCCAAAGGCTCGCCCCTTTTTGGCACGCCCAATTTCATCTGCACGCCGCATTTGGGGGCGTCGACCACCGAAGCGCAGGTGAACGTCGCGCTTCAGGTTGCTGAGCAGATGGCCGATTATCTGGTCAATGGCGGCGTCACCAACGCGCTCAATATGCCCTCGCTTTCGGCCGAAGAAGCGCCCAAGCTGAAACCCTATATGGCGCTTGCCGAGAAACTCGGCTCGCTGGTTGGTCAGCTTGCGCATGACAATCTCACCCAGATTTCCATCGAAGTCGAAGGGGCGGCAGCGCAGCTCAATATCAAGCCGATCACAGGCGCTGTCCTTGCGGGCCTGATGCGCCGCTATTCCGACACGGTGAACATGGTCAACGCACCCTTCTTGGCGAAGGAGCGCGGCCTTGATGTGCGTGAAATCCGGCATGATCGCGAAGGCGTGTATCACACGCTCATCCGCGTGACGGTGGCCACCAGCCAGGGGGATCGCTCGGTCGCAGGCACGTTGTTCAACAACACCACGCCGCGTTTGGTCGATATGTTCGGGATTAACATCGAGGCTGATCTGGATGGACATATGCTCTACATCGTCAATGAAGATGCGCCGGGCTTTATCGGGTCGATTGGGACGTTGCTGGGTCAAAATGGCCTCAACATTGGCACCTTCCATCTCGGTCGCCGCACAGCGGGCGGGGAGGCTGTTCTGCTGCTGTCTATGGACCACGCCATCCCGGAACCCGTTTTGTGGGATGCCTGTAAGCTTGCCGGTGTGAAAACTGTTAAGGCATTAAAATTCTGATCTGCTAAGGCGCGCTCATGACAAAAGCTTTGCTCCCAACCGGATTTCGGGATCGCTTGCCGCCAGAGGCAGATGCCTCTGCGCGTCTGGTGCGCAGCGTTCTCGATACAGTCGCCTCTTATGGTTATGAGCGCGTTCAGACCCCGCTGGCGGAATATGAGGCCAGCCTCACAGCGGCTCTGGGCACGTCCTCGCGGGATTTGTTGCGCTTTGTGGATCCTGTTTCGGGGGAAACAATGGCCATAAGATCCGACATTACGGGTCAGATTGGCCGCATCGCCCGCGGGCGCATGGGCCATCACCCTCGCCCCTTGCGGTTGAGCTATGGCGGCCCGGTGGTGACGCTGCGCGCGACCCAGCTTCGTCCAGAGCGGGAATTGATGCAGGTCGGTGCAGAGCTGATCGGTCTCGATAGCGTGGCGGCCGTGGCAGAAGTTGTGACGGTTGCGATTGAGTCGCTCAAAGGCGCTGGCGCACGCGATCTGACGCTCGATCTGACCATGCCCGATTTGATCGATACCTTGCTCCCTGGCGCAGATACGACAGACCTAAAGGCTCGACTGGATGCCAAGGATGCCGCCGCCGTGCCAGAGGCGTTTCGCCCCCTTATTTCAGCCGCCGGCGCCTATGCAGAGGCGGCGGCACGGCTAAGGGCCTTTGATGAAAAGGGCTTGCTCACCGCACGGCTCGCCGCACTCGATGCGCTGGTCGCCCTATTGCCCAGTGATGTGCGCGTCACGCTTGACCCGACTGAGCGGCATGGCTTTGAATATCAAAGCTGGTTCGGCTTTTCCCTTTTCTCGGCGCAATGCTCTGGCGAAATTGCGCGGGGGGGCAGCTATCGGCTCGGCGAAGAGCCAGCAATTGGCTTTTCAGCCTATATCGACCCTCTGATCGATGCAGGATTGGCGCAGGGAGAGCGACGTCGCTTGTTCCTCCCGCTGGGCACGCTGACGTCTAAAGCCGCCGCCTTGCGCGCCGAAGGCTGGGTGACGGTTGCTGCCCTGAGCGACGAAGACACGGCAGAGGCGCAGATTTGTTCGCATATCTTGTCCAATGGCCGGCCCGTTGCGATCGACTGAATTTCGCGCGTTCCTGCTCGCGGGACTGCTCTTTGGGGTGGACGCGCTGGCTCGAGCACAATAACGCACGCAACAGGCACAGCCGCTTAAACATGGAGACTATCCCTTGGCCAATGTCACAGTGATCGGCGCCCAATGGGGCGATGAGGGCAAGGGTAAGATTGTCGACTGGCTCGCCAGCCGCGCCGATGTCGTTGTCCGCTTTCAAGGCGGGCATAATGCGGGCCACACGCTGGTCGTTGGCGATCAGACGTATAAGCTCTCGCTCCTTCCCTCGGGCATTGTTCGGGGCACATTGTCGGTCATTGGCAATGGCGTTGTGCTGGATCCATGGCATTTCCGCGATGAAGTCGCGAAGCTTCAGGGCCAGGGTGTCACCATTTCACCCGCCAATTTGCACATTGCCGAAAATGCGCCGCTCATCCTGCCCTTCCACCGCGACCTGGATGGCCTGCGCGAAGATGCCAGCGGCAGCGGAAAGATCGGCACCACCCGGCGGGGCATTGGCCCAGCTTATGAGGATAAGGTGGGCAGGCGGGCGATCCGCGTGTGCGATTTGGCGCATCTCGATGATTTGGATGCCCAGCTTGACCGCATCTGCGCGCACCATGATGCGCTGCGTGCGGGCTTTGGCCAGCCGCCCATTGATCGGGCGCGGTTGATCAATGATCTTAAAGAGATTGCAGATTTCATCCTGCCTTTTGCCAAGCCCGTCTGGGTCACGCTCAATCAAGCCAAGAAGCGCGGCGACCGCGTTTTATTCGAAGGCGCACAGGGTGTGTTGCTGGATGTTGATCACGGCACCTATCCGTTCGTCACCTCGTCCAACACCATTGCCGGGACGGCCTCGGGCGGATCGGGCCTTGGCCCGTCGTCGGTCGGTTTCGTGCTGGGGATTGTGAAGGCCTATACCACGCGCGTTGGCTCTGGCCCCTTCCCAACGGAGCTTGAGAATGAAGTTGGCCAGCGGCTGGGCGAGCGCGGGCATGAATTTGGCACCGTCACAGGCCGCAAGCGGCGCTGCGGCTGGTTTGATTCGGTGCTGGTGCGTCAATCGGCAGCCGTGTCGGGCATCACCGGCATTGCGCTCACCAAACTTGATGTGCTGGATGGGTTTGAAACGCTCAAAATCTGCACTGGGTACCGGATTGGCGATACGGTTTATGATTATCTTCCGCCCCATGCCGCCGATCAGGCACGGGCGGAACCCATTTATGAAGAAATGGATGGTTGGGTTGAAACCACGGCTGGCGCGCGCAGCTGGGCGGAGCTTCCGGCCCAAGCGATCAAATATGTCCGCCGCATCGAAGAGCTGATCCAATGCCCGGTCGCTTTGGTTTCCACCAGCCCAGAGCGGGAAGACACAATTTTGGTGCGCGATCCCTTTAGCGACTAGGTTCAGGCGGATGGGCTGGGCAAATCCTGGCTCAGCCGCTTGGACGCGCGCCAGAAAAACCAGGCGGGCAACAATCCCAACCAAGCCGCTCCATACAGCACCCAGCGCACGCTTTCTGTGCCCGCCATTGGCTTGAATGCGTCGGATAGCACTCCGAAGAAGAGCGGCCCTAAGCCAAGGCCAATCAAATTCTGCCCAAAGATGACTAAAGATGTCGCGACTGCCCGTTGATTGGGCTTCACCAATTGCTGGGCCAGCGCATAGCTTGGCCCATAATAAAAATAGTTGAGCGCCGTGGGAATGATCAGCAGCGCAAGCGCCAGCCGCCAGTCGCTGACATAATAGGCTGCAAATAGGATTGGCGCGGCCAGCGTCATGCCGAGTGCCGGGGCTGTCAGAATATGCCGCTTGTCCTTCTTGCCAAATCGGTCAGCCAAATAGCCGCCCGCCCAAGTCCCCAACATTCCAGCAAGGCCGGTAATAATGCCTAGCCAAAGGCCTGTTTGTCCGGCGCTCAGGCCAAAATCGCGCTGAAACAAAATGACGACCCACACCCCTTTGCCATAAGACAAAAAGGCGGTGAAGCTGGCGCCCAGCAGAACGAGCAGGAAGCTTCTATTTGTCATAATATCGGCAACCACCACGGCAAAGGGCTGTTGTGGCTTGGCTGCAGCTACTGCCTGATGGCGGCCTGGATCACGCAAGAGAAACGGCAGTATGAAGGCAAAGAGGATGCCGGGAATGCTCACCGCTAGAAAGGCGTTGCGCCACCCGTAAATGTCATTGAGCGTGCCGCCAATCACCATCCCGATCAACCCGCCAATCGGAATGCCAAGCCCATAAAAGGCCATGGCGGAAGAGCGTTTATCGGCCGGAACTGCGTCGGTAATCAAGGAATGTGCAGCGGGCGTGCATCCCGCCTCGCCCACGCCCACGCCGATGCGCGCCAACAATAATTGGGCATAGTTTTGCGCAAGCCCACAGGCGGCTGTCATCGCTGACCAAACGCCCAGAGAAATGGTGATGACATGCGCCCTATTGGTCTTTGGCAGGTCGACATATCGGGCGATGGGAATGCCGAGAACGGTGTAGAACAACGCAAAGGCCAACCCCGTCATCAGCCCAATTTGCGCATCCGACAAATCAAGATCGCGGCTGATCTCTTCCGCCAAAATATTGACGATCTGTCGATCGAGAAAATTGAGAATATAGACGATCAAGAGCGTCCACATCAGCAGCCGAACGCTGCGGGTTGTCCCGGCGGTAGATACGCTCATGCTTTCACTCTCCTGACGGCCTGTTTTTACAGGCCTTGTCAGCCTTGTGCGGAAAAGCAGGGGAGAGGGCAAGCCTCAGTTGGGCTTGTCACCCGCACTGGGCGCGGTGAAGCAGCTTTTGATCGGCCAATACGAGCGCCATCATGGCTTCCACCACGGGCGCACCCCTTATGCCGACGCAGGGGTCATGGCGGCCCTTGGTCACAATCTCGGCGGCCGCACCTTCGCGCGTTACCGTTTCAACGGGGGTTAGGATGGATGAGGTGGGCTTAAACGCCACCCGGACCACAACGGGCTGGCCAGTCGAAATTCCCCCTGCAATCCCGCCTGCATTATTCGCCAAAAACTCTGGCGCATTGCTGCCCGGGCGCATGGGGTCGGCATTTTCCTCTCCGCGCAGGCGCGCAGCGGCAAAGCCCGCGCCAATTTCCACGGCCTTGACCGCATTGATGCTCATCATCGCAGCGGCCAATTCACTGTCGAGCTTGGCGTAAAGCGGCGCACCCCAGCCGGCGGGGACGCCCGTTGCCACACATTCCACAACCGCACCCAGTGAGGAGCCGGATTTACGCGCTTCGTCCACCATCTTTTCCCAGCGGCCGGCCGCGGCTTCATCGGGGCAGAAAAATGGGTTCTTGTCGATCTGGCTCGCTTCAAAATTGTCGCGATTAATGGCGTCGCCGCCAATCTCAACCACATAGGCAAGAAGCTCAACTTCGGGAAGGATTGCGCGCGCGACGGCGCCTGCGGCCACCCGCGCCGCCGTTTCGCGTGCCGAGGATCGGCCCCCACCGCGATAATCGCGAAAGCCATATTTGGCGTCATAGCTATAATCCGCATGGCCGGGCCGATAGGCCTTGGCGACATCCGAATAATCCTTGGACCGTTGATCCACATTTTCGATCATCAGGCTGATCGGCGTGCCCGTCGTCCGTCCCTCAAAAACGCCAGACAGGATGCGCACGGCGTCCGGCTCTTGCCGCTGCGTGGTAAAGCGCGAACTGCCGGGGCGGCGCTTATCAAGAAAGGGCTGAATATCGGCTTCTGACAGCGCAAGGCCCGGCGGGCAGCCATCCACCACAGCACCCAAAGCGGGCCCATGGCTTTCGCCCCAGGTGGTAAAGCGGAAGACGCGGCCAAAGGTATTGAAGCTCATGGCCTCAGCGATGCCGCGATTTGCCTCTTATTGCAAGGCGGGTTGCTGTGGGAGCATCATCCCGCCTTGCCAAGGCACCCTTATGCCAGCGCAATATCGGGCGCGTCTTCCGCCTTCATGCCGACAACATGATAGCCGCAATCGACATGATGGGTTTCGCCCGTCACACCCGCTGACAGGTCGGACAGCAGGTAGAAACCAGCCCCGCCCACATCCTCAATCGTCGTGTTGCGCTTAAGCGGGCTGTTCAGCTCATTCCATTTCATAATGTAGCGGAAATCACCAATGCCAGAGGCCGCGAGCGTCTTGATCGGCCCGGCGGAGATGGCATTGACGCGAATATTATCCCGCCCCAAATCGACCGCAAGATATCTGACCGATGTTTCGAGCGCAGCCTTGGCAACGCCCATCACATTATAATGGGGCATCACTTTTTCCGCGCCATAATAGCTGAGCGTCAGCAGCGATCCGCCATTGGGCATCATCGCGGCGGCGCGCGTGGCAACGGCGGTGAAGCTGTAAACGCTGATGTTCATCGTCATCAGGAAATTATCGAGGCTGGTGTCGCAATAGCGGCCGCGCAATTCATTCTTGTCGGAAAAGCCAATGGCGTGAACGACGAAATCAATCGTGGGCCAGCGGGCCGCCAGCGTTGCAAAGGCGTTATCCAGATCGTCCATATTGGCAACATCGCAATCGATCAGGAAATCGCTGCCCAATTCTGCGGCCAGCGGGCGAACGCGCTTTTCCAGTGCGTCGCCCTGATAAGAAAAGGCGAGTTCGGCGCCCTCTTCCTTCAGCTTCTTGGCGATGCCCCATGCAAGGCTCCGGTCATTTGCCAGCCCCATGATGAGCCCCCTTTTGCCCGCCATATACCCTGCCATCATGTCTTCCCTTCAGTTTTGTTCTTTGTTTTTCGCGGTTCTTTTGGGGCCGGATTGGCCAGTGCCGCGTTGAGATGCGCCCCAATAACAAGCCCGAATCCGACGATCCAGAAAAAGAGTAAAGCGATAATCACACCGGCCAGGCTGCCATAAGTCAGCGCATAGTCTCCAAAAAGAGAAAGTGTGGGCGGCAAAAGCGCCAATGCCCCCGTCCACCACAGGGTCGTCACCAGCGCGCCCGGCCATTTCGGAAAGTCTCTGGCGCGATAAGCTGACGGGGCCAGCGTCCAAAAAATCACGAACACGCCGCAGAAGACCGCAAATCCGGTGTAGAGCCAGCTGAGCTGAAGCGGGATCAGGTGGACGCTCTGCGGAATGAATCGAAAGGCCAACTCCTCAATGGCCGTCACCGCAATCTGGGCGACTAATGCTGCCAACAGCAGGAAAACGGCCGCAAAGGACAAAAGGATTGACGTCAACCGGGAGTGCCAGAAAGACCGACCCGCCCGCGTGCCATAGGCGCGCCGCAAAATGTCTCTAATGGTCTCAATAAAGCCGCTAACCGTCCACAGACCGACCACCACCCCAAACCAGAGCAACGGGCCAGTGCGCGCCATAAGCACCTCGCGCGCCACGTCCTCTATCAAGGTTCCAACCGCCGGAGGAAGTGTGGCCAGCGTTGAGCGCACCAACGCCAGATTTTCATCCGCCCGGCCAATCATCTGCGTGGCGGCAGCCATCAGGATGAAAAAGGGAAAGACGGTGAGCAGGGTCAGATAGGCAAGATTGCCGGCATGGAGCACACCGTCATGCGACACGCCGCCCACGACTCGGCGGACAACCTCCGGAATGCGAGATCTGGTGTCGCACCAGTCGGCACATCCATCCTTTTGCCCCGCCTCAACACCCTGCCGACGCCGCGCTTCGGGCGTCTGCGGCGAATGCGGGAATACTCCAGTCAAACGCCGAGCTTATCCCGAGGGGTCCGGTTGTCCTGCCATTCGTCGACAAAGGCTTCGAGCGCGGCATCTCCGGCGGGGAGATCGACAATTAATGTCACCAACTGGTCGCCGCGTGTGCCGCCCTTGCCCGTAAAGCCCCGGCCTTTAAGACGCAGCGTCTTGCCCGACGAAGACCCTTTGGGAATGTTGAGCATCACCGGCCCCTCAACGGTCGGAACTTTAACCGGCCCACCCTTCACCGCCTCAACCAAGGTGATGGGCAGGTCAATCCGGATATGGTCGCCATCGCGCGTGAAATAGGGGTGGGGCGCGATATCAATGGTGATGAGCGCATCTCCAGCGCCGCCGGGGCCAGCATGGCCTTTTCCAGCAAGCTTCATCTGCATGCCCGACTCAAGACCTTGGGGGAGCTTGAGCTCAATGGTTTTGCCATCGGTAAGCGTCACTCTTTGCGGGGCGAGTGTCGCTGCATCTGGAAGAGAGACCGTCAGGCGAAAAGCCGCATTGGCCCCTTTAGGAGGGGCTTGGCGACCAAATGGCCCGCCGCCTCGGCCGCGCCCACCAAACAGGCCATCAAATATGTCGCCAAAGTCCATGCTGTCGGTGCTGAACTCGGCTCCCCCCGGCCCTGGACGAAAGCCACCGCGCCCACCGCCAAAGGGGTTGCCGCCGCCAAAGGGATTGCGCGGCTGGCCATTTTCATCAATCTCGCCCCGGTCAAATTGGGCGCGCTTGTCCTTGTCTGACAAAAAGTCATAGGCCGCCGTAACCTGCGCAAAGCGCTCCGTGGCCTTGGGGTTGTCGCGGTTGGTGTCGGGGTGCAGCTCTTTGGCGAGCTTGCGATAGGCCTTTTTGATATCGGCCTCGCTTGCCCCTTTGGTCACACCAAGAATGTTATAGGGATCTGCCATAAGTCTTAGCTAGGGCGCGCAAGCGCAACCGACAATGGGCTTATGCCCATGCTGTTTTGCCTAGGCCTTTTAGCTGGCATTCTTAATCTTCTGGTGGTGGCGAATGACTTCATCAATGATGAAACGCAGAAACTTCTCCGAAAACTCCGGGTCAAGGTTCGCATCGGTCGCAAGACGGCGCAGCCGTTCAATCTGCCGCTGTTCCCGCCCCGAATCGGCGGCTGGAAGACCGGATTTGGCCTTAAACTCGCCGACGCTCTTGGTGACCTTAAACCGTTCGGCGAGCATATAAATGATCGCGGCATCAATATTATCGATGCTTTCACGGTAACGCTGAAGAGTTTCGTCGGTCATGATTTGCCCTGTTTCGTCAAATGCGTTGCTTTGCAACTCTCTTCCCCTTGCCTTTGCCGTGAAGCGCCGCCAAGGCCCTTTTTCATGACAGCGACCATACACAGGTTATCAAATTCCGCAGCCCCTTCGCTTGATCCCATGATCGCGCTTGTGGCCTCCGGCATGAATCAGGTCAACGCTGTGATTCTTGATCGGATGCAGTCGCAGATTCCGCTGATCCCAGAATTGTCGGGCCATTTGATTGCAAGCGGCGGAAAGCGGATGCGCCCGATGCTCACGCTCGCCACCTGTGCGCTGCTCGATTATCCGGGCACGCGCCAATATCGGCTCGCCGCCTCGGTTGAGTTTATTCACACCGCCACGTTGCTGCATGATGATGTTGTCGATCATTCTGATCTGCGGCGGGGTCGCAAGACCGCCAATGTTATCTGGGGCAATTCTGCCAGCGTGCTGGTCGGGGATTTCCTCTTCAGCCGCGCATTTGAACTGATGGTAGAAGATGGCAGCCTGAAGGTTTTGAAAATCCTTTCTGGCGCAAGTGCGGTGATCTCCGAAGGCGAAGTCAATCAGCTGAGTGCCCAGCGCCAAGTCGCGACGCATGAAGACCAATATCTGGACATCATCGGCGCGAAAACAGCGGCACTCTTTGCGGCGGCCTGCCGAATCTCGGCTGTCATTGCAGAACGGGATGAGTCGGTGGAATTGGCGCTGGATGCCTATGGCCGCAATCTCGGCATTGCGTTCCAGCTTGTCGACGATGCGATTGACTATACGTCGGATGCGGCCACCATGGGTAAGGGCGTGGGCGATGATTTCCGCGACGGGAAAATGACTCTGCCCGTAATCCTTGCGATGGCGCGTGGCAGCGATGCGGATCGCGCCTTTTGGACAGACGCCATGGAAGGGCGGCGCGTGTCAGATGAAGATCTGGCCCATGCCCAGACTCTCGTCACGCAGACGGGCGCCATTGCAGATACATTTGAGAAAGCCCGTCTCTATGGCCGCCGTGCCATTGATGCGCTGGGGCCTTTTCCGCAAAGCAAGGCAAAGGCGGCGCTGATTGAGGCGGTCGAATTTGCCATTGCGCGCGCCTATTAAGGCTCTGTGACGCTTCCCATTCATGCCGTGCTGCCGGATTTATTGGCAACGCTTGGCGTGGGGCCAAATGCCGTGCTCGTTGCCCCGCCAGGGGCTGGCAAGACAACGGCTGTCGCCCCCGCTCTTCTTGATCAGCCCTGGTGCACCGGGCAGATTCTGTTGCTCTCCCCCCGCCGCCTTGCCGCGCGCGCGGCGGCAGAGCGCATTGCCGACCTGTTGAATACACCCATTGGGTCGCTGGTGGGCTATGCAACCCGCATGGAAAGTCGGCATGCGGCAAACACGCGCATCCTTGTTGTAACCGAGGGCATTTTCCGCAACCGAATACAGGCAGATCCCGAACTGGCGGGCGTATCGGCCGTCTTGTTCGATGAGGTGCATGAACGCAGCCTCGACAGTGATTTTGGCCTTGCTCTTGCGCTCGATGCCCAAGCGGGATTGCGCCCCGATCTGCGGCTGGTCGCCATGTCGGCCACGCTGGATGGCGCGCGCTTCGCCCGCCTTCTCTCGGCCCCCGTAATTGAAAGCCAAGGCCGCATCTTCCCGCTTGAGCTGCGCCATATTGGCCGACGGGCCGAAGCCCGGATTGAGGATGAAATGGCCGCCGCCATCCGTCGCGCCCTGTCAGAAGAAGAGGGGGACATCCTGGCCTTTCTGCCCGGCGTGGGAGAGATTGAGCGCACAGCCGAGCGGCTGGATGGGATCATGGCTCAGCTTCACCGCCTGCATGGAAGTCTTGATCCCGCTGAGCAACAGGCGGCGCTGCGCAAAAGCGGCAATCGCAAGGTGATTTTGGCCACCGCCATTGCCGAAACCAGCCTCACCATTGATGGCGTGCGGATCATTGTGGATTCGGGCCTTGCGCGCCGCGCCCGGTATGACCGGGCGGCAGGCGTTGCCCGGCTGGTGACAGAGCGGGTCAGCCAAGCCGCCGCCACCCAACGCGCGGGTCGTGCCGCTCGACAACAGCCCGGCATTGCCTATCGCTTGTGGGAAGAGGCCGCGACGGCGGGCCTGCCCCCCTATGATCCCCCAGAGATATTAGAGGCCGATTTATCTCCGCTGCTGCTCGATTGTGCCCTTTGGGGCGTGACAGACCCAACGCAGTTGGCCTGGCTTGATCCCCCGCCTGCCGCTGCTCTGGCAGAGGCACGGGCGCGGCTCACCGCGCTTGATGCGCTCGATGGTGATGGGCGGCCGACCGCCCATGGCCGTGCCCTTGCGGGCCTGCCGCTGCCGCCCCGGCTTGCCCATATGCTGCTGACCGCTGCTGCCTGTGGCGCGGCATCTCTGGCGGCAGAAGCGGCTATGCTCTTGTCGGAACGCGGCCTTGGCGGGCAGGATGCCGATCTCGAATCCCGGCTCACCCGATGGCGCAGAGAGAGCGGGCCACGTGCAGAGGCCGCACGACGTCTGGCGCAGCGGCTGGAGAAGATGGCCACCGCTTTATGCCAAGCCGGGCCAGAGCGCGACCTTGATCTCGCCGACATCATTGCGCTGGGCTTTCCCGACCGACTGGCCAAACGGCGTGACGCACGCGGCGAAAATTGGATCAGCGTCGGCGGCCGGGGCTTCCGCCTTGACCCGACGTCCCCTTTGGCCCGCGCGGATTGGCTGGCGGTTGCTGATATTCAAGGGGCCGCATCGGGCGCGCGGATTATGTCTGCCGTACCCATCGACCGCGCGCAGGTGGACGCGCTTTTTGCAGATCAGATGGAAAGCGGCACGCGGCTGAGCTTTGATCCCGCAACGGGTGGCGTGCGCGCCGAAAGCGGGCGGCATTTGGGGGCCATCACGCTCGCCAAGGGGCAAGACAGCACCGCCAGTCCGGAGGCCATTGCCCAGGCCTTGCTCGAGGCTGTGCGCAGCCATGGCCTCACAATCCTGCCCTGGCCGCCCTCTGTTGATCGGCTGCGTACGCGCGCCCAGTGGGCCGGGCTGGACGCTGTGACCGATACCGCCTTGCTCGCATCGCTCGATCTCTGGCTGGCCCCCCTGCTCACCGGCAAAAGACGACTGTCGGATATTGATGAAGGCGCTTGGGGCAATGCCCTGCGCGGTCTGATGGGCTGGGATGGGCAGCAAATGCTGGATCGGCTGGCGCCTGCAAACTTCACGTCGCCCGCGGGCACCACGCACCCCATTGATTATGCGGCGGACGGTGGCCCTATGGTGGAGTTGCGCGTGCAGGCTTTGTTTGGAGTATCCGACCATCCGGTCATTGGGCCAGATCGGGTGCCGCTGATCCTCTCGCTCACCTCCCCCGCGGGCCGCCCGATCCAGACGACACGGGATCTGCCGGGCTTTTGGGCGGGCAGTTGGCGCGATGTCGCAAAAGAAATGCGGGGCGCCTACCCCAAGCATAATTGGCCCGATGATCCGGCCAGTGCCACCGCCAGCCTGAAAACCAAAAAGGCACAGGCGCGAAGTTGAATCCTGCGTGATTCCCCTTGATCGCAGCGACGGATTGGGGGAAAGGGCGGCCATGACGCAAGCACGCATCATCCAAAAGGCAAAGAACGCCATGCAGTCGGGCCGTTATGGCACGGGCAGCTGGGTTCTTGAATTTGAACGTCAGGACGCGATGCGTCCAGATCCGCTGATGGGTTGGGCTGGATCAGGCGACACCCAGACGCAGGTGACCTTAAGCTTCCCGACGCTGGAGGCGGCGAAAGCTTATGCGGATAAGCATGGTCTGACCTATCATGTCGTGCCTGCCGCGCCGCGCGTCTTGAAGCTTCAAGCGTACGCCGATAATTTTCGCTGATCTGCCGGCCACTTAGGCCGTGCGCAGATACCAAGCATAATCCAGATCAGGTACCGATGCGAAGAAGCGTTCCTGCTCGGTGCGCTTCACAATGCCGTACATCTCAACAAAACGCGCGCCCAGATAGTCTTTCATCAGGTCAGACTCTGTGAAGCGGTCAAGTGCGGCAAACCAATTGGTCGGCATGGCGGGCGCGGTCGTTGCAGCTTCATAGCCATTGCCGACGACAGGGGCACCGGGGTCGAGCTTATGTTCAATGCCGTGGCACATGCCCGCCAGCATTGCTGCCATCGCCAGATAGGGGTTGGCATCGGCCCCGCCAATGCGATGTTCGACATGGCGGCTGGCGGCAGGCCCGGCTGTTACGCGGAAGCTGACGGTGCGGTTGTTCACGCCCCATGTTGGGGCAACGGGCGCATAGCTATTGGCCTTGAACCGGCGATAGCTGTTGGCATTGGGCGCAAAGATCAAAAAGGCATCGCTGATTGTCGCCTGCATCCCGGCAATGGCTTGGCGGAGCAAAGGCGTGCCCGCTGGGTCTTCGCTGGCAAAGGCATTTTTGCCAGCCGCATCCAGCAAGGAGGCGTGTAGGTGCATGCCATTGCCCGCACTATCTTCAAATGGCTTGGCCATGAAGGTCGCTTCCATGCCATATTTCTGGGCAACGGCCTTCACCATGCGCTTGTGCAGGATCGCGTCATCGCAGGCGCGCAGCGCATCTGCCTTATGCGCCAGTGTCATTTCAAACTGGCCCGGCGCATATTCAGAGATGGCGGCTTCCAGCGGCAGACCCTGCGCATCGGCACACGCATAAAGCTCATCGAAAAAGGGGCGGAAATCCTCCATCTCGGCTAAGCCATAAACTTGAATATCCTGCGGTGTTTCGCCGGATGAGGGGGATCGGGCTGGGATGGGGCGTCCATTTTTTGCCCGCTTGGCATCGACCAGATAAAATTCCAGCTCCACCGCCACATCGGGGGTCAGCCCATGGCCCGCCAGCCGATCCAGAACGCGGCCCAGCACATGGCGCGGGTCCAGATCATTGGGGGTGCCATCCAGCTCATAAAAGCCGGTCAGGAATTGCGCAGCCTTGGGGCCAGCCCAAGGGGCGGGAACCAACGTGCCGGGGATGGGGCGGATATGCCGATCTGCATCGCCATCTTCCCAGACAAGGCCGGTCTCCTCGGTATCACGGCCCGTAATGTCGACAATCACGGCAGAGCCGGGAAGGAACCGCCCATCTTTGTAAACAGCCAACACCTCATGCCGACGCAGCCGCTTGCCGCGCGGTACGCCGCACATATTGGTGAAGATAATGTCGACCGCATCCACATCGGGATGGGCAGCAAAAAAAGCCTCTGCCTCAGCGAGCGAAGCGATTTGATGCGAAGATTGGGCGTGGGTCATGCCCCTTCATTCCAACGCGCAAAGCGCTGCGTCAAGGTTTGTGACAAGACGCTCCACCTGATGGCTGGTCGTCACGGGGCTGACGAGCATCATATTGTGGAACGGGGCGAGCAAAGTTCCGCGGTTGACGAGCATCAGATGGATCAGCCCTTCCAGCTCTGGGTCCATGGCGGCCCGCGCCTCTGTGCCATTGGCAGGCAGATGGTCGCTACAAATAAATTCGACTCTCGCGCCAGCACTGGAGACATGCCAATCCAGCCGATGCCGCTCGATCAGGCCTTCAATCCGGCCCGCCAATTGCTGTGCGAGGCCAATCATATGGGCATAGGCTGTAGGCGACATCACATCGTCCAACATCGCGTGCATCGCCGCGATGGTGAGCGCATTGGCGGACAGAGTCGTGCCAATGCCAGAATGACCGGGGGGCAATTTGGCCCGTGCCGCTTCCATGCGCTGGGCGACCATGTCTGAAAAACCAAAGGCGGCACAGGGCACACCCCCGCCAATGGATTTGCCGATGACAAACATATCGCCTGCTGGGCCAAAAGTCCCCGAATGTCCGCCCGGACCAGAGGAGATGGTGTGCGTTTCATCCCAAATCAGGATGGTGCCCGTCCGCGCGGTGGCCTCGCGCATCAGCGCCAGAAAGCCGGGGCGGGGCAGCACCATGCCGCAATTGGTCATCACAGGTTCTGCGAGCACACAGGCGACATCCCCCCGGTCAAGAGCTGCTTCCAGCGCGCGACCATCATTAAACTCAATGGCGATGCTGTGCTTGCGCACATCCCTGACTTGGCCAACCAGGCTGCGTCGGGTCTCGGGATGGCCATTGCGCAGATCAACGAACACATCATCCACCGCGCCATGATAACAGCCGTTGAAGACAAGGATTTTGTCCCGCCCGGTCATCGCTCGGGCCCAGCGAATGACGGATCGGTTGGCTTCGGAGGCAGAGGTTGTCAGCTGCCAATGGGGAAGGTGAAAGCGCCCGGCGAGAAGCGCGCCAACTTCAGCTGCTTTCTCACTGGGCAGCATATAGCTCAGCCCCTGTCCCGCCTGCAGGGCGAGCGCATGGGTGAGCGCCTCGGGCGAATGCCCAAACATGGCCGCCGTATCGCCAAGACAAAAATCATCCAAAACATCGCCATCCAGCGTGGTCAGCGTGGCCCCATGGGCATGCGCCGCCGTCAGCGGAAAGGGCGACGGCCAATCGCGCATCCAGTGAAAAGGCACGCCTTGATGCCAGCCAAAGGCGCGATCTTCGGCAGCCTCAGCAGATTTGGGATTGGCCTCTCGAAAACGGGCCTCTTCTGCGGCGCGCACCTCGGCAAGGCGGTTGCGGTTGATCATATCGCCTTTTGCTCCTTTCCTCTGTTTACGTCCGCGCCGGAAAAATCATAAACGATCCCGCAGCGCATACCAAAGCAGGCCCAAAGTCGCCAAGGGCCGCCGGAGCAATCGTCCGCCGGGAAAGGGCCGTGCGGGCAGGCCAGACAGCACATCAAATTGAGCCGCCGTGCCCGCCACAGCCTCTGCCATCACCTCTCCTGCAAGGGTGGTGATCAGCGCGCCATGGCCGGAAAATCCATGGGCGTAAAACACATCACCTTGCCGCCCCATATGGGGAAGTCGGTTCATGCTCACGGCCACCGCCCCACCCCAGCGATAGGCAATTGGCGCGCGGGCGGCCTGCGGGGAGACCTGGGCCAAATGGCGCTGCACAAAGCGGTCAATATCGCGCGGCGGGCGCGCAACATAGGCCTCGCCTCCGCCAAAGATGAGGCGTTTATCGGCAGACAGGCGGAAATAATTGAGCACGAAGCGGCTATCGGCAACGGCTGCATCGCTGGGCAAAAGCGCGTCAGCATCGGCCAATGGCTCGGTTGCGATATTATAATTCATGATGGGAATGGTGTAGCGGCCAAGCGCAGGCGACAGATCGGCCATCCAAGCATCCGTCGCCAATATGGCATGCCGCGCCTGCACCCGCGCCATTGCCGTTTCCACCTCAACGCCTGCTTTTTGCGAGATGCGGAAAGCGGGGGAGGTTTCATAGATGCGTACACCCGCTGTCCGGGCCGCATCGGCCAGCCCCAGCGCATAGTTGAGCGGGTGAAAATGGCCGCCCATGGGATCATAAACTCCGCCATGGTAGCACGCAGCATTGATGTGCTGGCCCATATCCGCAGGGGATATGCACTGTGTCTCATGCCCATAATGGCGCGCCAGCCAATCTGCCTCAGTGCGCATTGCATCAAAATGGGCAGGCTTAACGGCCGCCTCCAAATGGCCGGATTTCAGATCGCAATGGATGTTGTGGCTGGCAATACGGTTCCAGACGCGGTCGCGCGCACCATAGGCAAGCGTGAAGATGGCTTTGGCTCTGTCTTGGCCAAATTCGGCTTCAATCTCCCGCATTGACCAGCGCAGGCCGGGGATGAGTTGCCCGCCATTGCGGCCAGACGCGCCAAAGCCAATTGTTTCTGCCTCTAGCAGAACAACATCAAACCCCTTTTCCGCGCACGCGAGCGCTGCAGAGAGGCCGGTAAAGCCGCCACCAATCACCACAATATCGCAGGTCAGATCCCCCTTGGCGGTGTCGGCCGCTGGGACCGGGTTGGCGCTGGCGGCATAATAGCTGTGGGTCAGCGGATCGGCCACATCAGACGCGGAGCAGCAAATGCTCACGCTCCCAAGAACTGATCACCGATTGGTAATTGAACAGCTCACATTCCTTGATCGCGTAGAAGACTTCAAAGAAATCCTCGCCCAGCAATTGCTTCACGGGCTTGCAGTGAGAAAAGCGATCGAGCGCCCCTTCCAGCGTGCGGGGCAAGGTGCGCGCGCGGTTATAGGCGCTTCCGGAAATGCTCTTGGGTGGCAGCATCCGTTCTGTCATGCCGATATAGCCGCAGATGAGCGACGCGGCGATGGCGAGATAGGGATTGCTGTCCGCCCCCGGGAGGCGATTCTCGATCCGTCTGTTGGCCGCGTTGGAAACGGGCACGCGCAAGCCGCACGAGCGATTGTCCGTGCCCCATTGGACGTTAATGGGCGCGTCACTATCTGGCCGCATCCGGCGAAAGCTGTTCACATTGGGCGCAAAAAGTGGCGTCACCTGCGGCAGCAATCGTGCAAGCCCGGCAATATAGCTGCGAAACAACACGCTGTCCTTGCCGGATGCCGTGCTGAAAATATTTTTGCCCGTGTCCATGTCCAGGACGGATTGGTGGATATGCATCGCGCTGCCGGGCTGGTCGCTCATCGGCTTGGCGAGGAAGGTTGCATAGACGCCATGTTGGAGTGCGACCTGCCGCACCAGTCGTTTGAACAGCAAAACTTCATCCGCCAGCTTGAGCGGATCGCCGTGGAGAAAATTGACCTCGAGCTGGGCGGCACCCGATTCATGGATCATCGTGTCGATATTGATCCCGGCCTTCTCGCACCATTCATAGGTATGCTCGATAATGTCTTCAAATTCGTTAAGCGCTTCCAACCCATAAGGCTGGCTCGCGGTTTCCGGTCGGCCGGACCGACCCGTTGGCGGCACGAGTGGAAAATCCGGGTCGACATTTTGCGAGACGAGATAAAATTCCACCTCGGGCGCGATCACGGGCTTCCAGCCGCGGTCCGCATAAAGCTTCAAAACCTTTTTCAGGATCATGCGCGGCGCAATCGCCACGGGCACGCCATCTTTGGTGAAGGTGTCGGCAATCACATAAGCCGTCGGCGTGGCAAAACCGGGCGCTTCGCGGATCGTATCGGGATCAGGCACCATAACCTGGTCAGGATCATATTCGGGGACGATATGGCCGATATCTTCGGGGTATTCCCCATTAATGGTGACAGTAAAGATACTGCCGGGAATACGGAGGGTGCCGTCTTTGACGCTTGAGAGGAACTTGGATGCAGGCAGCACTTTGCCACGCTGCACCCCGTTCATGTCAGGAACAATGCATTCAACCTCACTAACGCCATGTTCTGCGATCCAGGACGCGAGATTGGTCGGCATGATATGTCTGTGCGCGCGGGGCGCACCCTCCTATTGGTCAGAGAAGTTTAGAAGGCTTTGCTGATAGAGAAAAGCGCCGTTCCATTTGTCAACGAACTGCTCTGGGTGCGGGCGGTGTCGACATACTTAATGCCGATGACAAATCCATTGCCGCCATCGACATCCGCACCGATTGACCAATCGCGCTTGCTATTGCCAAAAGCGCCGTCTTCAATGCCGAAGGCCCCGTTCAGCGTGATGATATCGCCAAGCGGGTGAGTGGCCGCCACGCCGACATAGATATTGTCTTGGTTGCCAATATTATCTTGGCTGGGGGCATAGGTAACGTTGACGGTCACATTGGCTTTGCCAATGTCTGTCCCAACCGACCCAAAGAGTTCGGCATAATCATATTCGGACGCGCCGGGATAAATATAATAAATGCCTCCTGCATTTAGGGTCAGGCTCCCGACCTCTTTGGACAGGCCGATTGTGGCATCAATCTCAATGTCGTCGCCATCATTATTGGCGATGTTGGATCCCCAGAGAGACGCATAAAGGCCGGATTCATGGCTCACGGTGAGCGACGGCTGGATGGCCGGATCGCCATTGCTGAGCGAGACGCCCCGGAAGCGATAGTCAGATACACCCGCAATGGAAAAGCTGATGTCGAGGGGGCCAGTTTCCTCGTCTTGGGCCAAGGCAGGCGTTGCCGCCAGAAAAGCCGGGAGGGCAAGCGAGGCAAGAGCCATCTGACGAAGTGTTGCGCGCATATCTATTTCCTTTTTCACTCTGGACGAACAGCAGCGCTATTCTGGCAAAAAGAAATGCAAAATCCATTCCCCTTGGGTTTATTTCGCATCCTCTGTGACAAATTTGTCAATGGATCCTGCGCGCAAAGAAAAAGGGCGGCCCCATCGGGACCGCCCTTAATTCTTGCCAGAGAGCGAAGCTTACTTAACTTCGACCTGTGCGCCAGCACCTTCAAGCTGAGCCTTGATCTTGGCGGCTTCATCCTTGTTGATGCCTTCCTTGATCGCCTTCGGAGCGGCTTCCACCAGCGCCTTGGCTTCGGTCAGGCCGAGACCAGTGATGGCGCGGACTTCCTTAATGACGGCGATCTTGTTGCCGCCATCACCGTTCAGGATGACGTCAAATTCAGTCTGCTCATCAGCAGCAGCGGCAGCGCCACCACCAGCAGCCGGTGCTGCAACAGCAACAGCGGCAGCAGCCGAAACGCCCCACTTTTCTTCCAGAAGCTTAGCGAGGTCCGCTGCTTCCAAAACAGTGAGAGCCGAAAGGTCGTCAACGAGCTTGTTCAAATCAGCCATTTTATGTCTCCAATGTGCGGGCCTGTGCCCGCCTAAAAGTTAGTTGAGTGTCAAAATTAGGCGGCTTTGGCGCCATATGCGCCAAAAACACGCGCCAGCTGTGCCGCCGGTGCGCCGACAACCTGAGCAACCTTGGTCGCGGGTGCCTGTACAAGGCCCACGATCTTGGCGCGCAGTTCATCAAGCGACGGAAGCGATGCCAGAGCCTTCACGCCGTCTGCATCCAGGACTTGCGACCCCATTGCGCCACCGACGACTTCCAACTTGTCGGTCGTCTTGGCGAATTCGACGATGATCTTGGCAGCTGCGACCGGATCGATCGAAGTGCCAAGGGCCGTCGGGCCGGTCAGCATATCGCTGATCCCGGCATAGGGTGTATCCGTGGAAGCAAGCTTGGCGAGACGGTTCTTAGCGACCTTATAGCTGCCGCCGGCCTCACGCATCTTCGTGCGGAGCTCGGTCGATTGCGCGACCGTCAGCCCCAGATTGCGGGTGACAACAACCACCCCAACCTCGTTGAAGACACTCTTGAGCTCGGTGACAGCATCGGCCTTTTGAGCACGATCCATGCCATTCTCCTTCAACATTCGGTCTGCGGCCCATCCGCAAACCGGGTGATCTCGCACCGCCCGAAAGCGGCACGACATCCTTTGTCCGTGGGGAATGGCAGTCCCACCATTGGAGAGACTGAGTAAATCCATATCCCCGTCTCGGCAGGACATTAAGAAGGGCGTTTTCCCTTCCCCTGCTGTCTCGGACGGTCGAACCAGCCCAAGGGCTGGTTCAGTCTTGTGGGGGATGCCCGAAGGCGGCCCCCACAAAATTCAAATTAGGCGACGCCGATTTCGGCGACATCCAAGCGAATGCCCGGGCCCATAGAGGAGCTGATCGCCGCCTTGCGGAGATATTTGCCCTTGGCGCCCGATGGCTTCGCCTTGATGACGGCATCCACCAGCGCATTGAAGTTGGCGCGCAGATCCGCAGCCGGGAACGACGCTTTGCCGATTCCCGAATGGATGATGCCAGCCTTTTCAACGCGATATTCAACTTGGCCGCCCTTGGCGTCCTTGACGGCCTGAGCCACGTTCGGGGTAACGGTGCCAAGCTTGGGGTTTGGCATCATGCCCTTGGGGCCCAAGATCTTGGCGACGCGGCCAACAAGGCCCATCATGTCCGGGCTCGCAATGCAGCGGTCAAAATCAATATTGCCGTTGGTGATGGCATCAATCAGGTCTTCCGCGCCGACAACATCTGCGCCAGCTGCACGGGCTTCGTCAGCCTTTGCATCCTTGGCAAACACAGCAACACGCACCGTCTTGCCCGTGCCCTTGGGCAGCGAGACAACACCGCGAACCATCTGGTCGGCGTGACGGGGGTCAACACCCAGGTTCAGCGCGACTTCAATCGTCTCGTCAAACTTGGCTGTCGCATGCGACTTGATCAGCGCGATGGCTTCATCAACGCCGTACAATTTTTCGCGGTCAACCGCGGCGGCGATCGTCTTCGCCTTTTTGCTCTGGAACGCCATGGATTATCCCTCCACCACTTCGAGGCCCATCGAACGGGCAGAGCCTTCGATGATGCGCGTTGCAGACTCAATATCGTTCGCGTTCAGATCCTTCATTTTGGTCTGCGCGATTTCCGACAGCTTCGACATAGAGATGGTGCCGATAACGGACTTGCCCGGCTCCTTCGATCCCTTGTCCAGCTTGGCAGCTTTTTTGATGAGGTAAGAGGCCGGCGGCGTCTTCGTCACAAAAGAAAAGCTGCGATCTGCAAAAACCGTGATCACGGTTGGAATCGGCATGCCCTTTTCAAGCTCGCTTGTCGACGCGTTGAACGCCTTGCAGAATTCCATGATGTTCACACCGCGCTGACCCAAAGCCGGGCCAATTGGCGGTGAGGGATTGGCGGCGCCCGCAGGCACCTGGAGCTTGATATAGCCCTCAATCTTCTTTGCCATTGTTACTCACTCTCTTTCAAGTTGAGCGGTACAAACGGGGTGGCCCCCTCCCGCAGTTTTTTGATCTTACCGAAATAAGATCATGCAATGCCTAAAAGGCATTATTTCATGCGTTCGACCTGTTCAAACTCAAGTTCGACAGGCGTCGGACGCCCAAAGATCGATACAGAAACCTTGACCCGGCCCTTATCAAAATCAAGTTCTTCAACAAGGCCGTTAAAGCTTGCAAACGGCCCTTCCAGAACTTTGACCTGATCGCCAATTTCATAGTCGACGCGAATCTGCTGCTTGGGTGCGGCAGCGGCTTCAGCCTTGGTGTTCAGGATCCGTGCGGCTTCAGCTTCGCTAATCGCCTGCGGCTTGCCGCTGGACCCCAAAAAGCCCGTCACTTTCGGCTGATTCTTGATGAGGTGATACACGTCATCATTCATCTTCAGCTTGGCAAGGACATAGCCGGGGAAGAACTTGCGTTCGGACTGCACCTTTTTGCCGCGCCGAATTTCGGTCACGGTTTCCGTCGGCACTTCGACGGCATCCACAAGCGCTTCAAGGCCCAGACGCTGCGCATCGGCGAGGACGGCGTCGCGCACCTTGTTTTCAAAGCCCGAATAGGCGTGGATGATGTACCAACGTGACATGCGCGTCTTCTTTTCTATCGTCAGGAAGCGAGGGCGAGGAGCGATTTGACGATCCAGCTGAACACCGAATCAACGCCCAGGAAGAATACGGCCAAGATCGACGTCATGATGATGACCATCACAACGGTGACCCCCGTCTCACGACTGGTCGGCCAAGAGACTTTGCCTGTCTCCGCACGCACCTGCCGGATAAATTCACCTGGGTTGGTCTTTGCCATGAACCCGATTCCATCCTTAAACTACGGTTTCCCAACAGGTTCGCGGCCGGAGAACCGGCTAATTCGAAAACCCTCATGTTAGGATTGCGCCGCGTTTAGTCCGCTTTCCTTAGAAAAGCAAGCGGTGCTTAGGGGTTTCAGGCCTTTTCAGGCCCAGCGATCCAGCCGCTTATTCGGGCTGCGATTCGCGATACTGGCAGGAGCGGAGGGACTCGAACCCACGGCCCTCGGTTTTGGAGACCGATGCTCTACCAACTGAGCTACACTCCTATGGCCAGAGGGGCGCGCATAGCGAAGCTGCCCCCAAGGCGCAAGCACGCTGTGCCTGTCAATCGCGATCAGGCCGCCAGCGAATAGGGCTGCAGCTCTCCGGACAGATACAGGCTGCGGGCCTTGGCGCGGCTGAGCTTGCCAGAACTGGTGCGCGGAAGCGAGCGCGGCGGAACCAACTCAACAACACAGGTCATGCCCGTAATCGACCGCACCTTATCCCGGATCGCATCGCGCAACTTGGTGCGCTCCTCGTCATCAATGGTCCGGCAATGCACCAAAACTGCGGGTGATTCTTCGCCGCCCGGTGTGGTGATGGAAAAGGCGGCGATATCGCCCTGCTTAAAGCCGGGGAGCTGCTCAACCGCCCATTCAATGTCTTGGGGCCAATGGTTCTTGCCATTGATGATGATCATGTCCTTGGCGCGGCCAACAACATAGAGATACCCGTCAGACATATAGCCCATGTCGCCGGTATTCAGCCACCCATTTTGGAGGCAGGCCGCCGTCGATTCGGGGTCGCGATAATAGCTGTGCATCAGCGACGGGCCGGCCGTCCAAACCTGTCCAATCTGCCGGTCGGGCAGTGGTGACCCATCCTCCCCACGGATTTCGAGAGACATGTCACGACACGGCTTGCCGCAGTTGACGATAGCCCGATAGCGTTGCGGGCGATCACCCGGCCAGATTTCGCCCGATAATTCCGATTCTTCAACCAACTCAACGCGAATGCCCTCGCCCGGTGGCATGATTGTGACCGCCAAAGTGGCTTCGGCAAGGCCATAGCTCGGCAAGAACGCCTTGGCACTGAAGCCCGCTTGATGAAAGGCATCGACAAAGGATTGCATGACATCGGGACGGATCATGTCCGCGCCATTGCCGGCAAGCCGCCAGCCCGACAGGTCAAACCGTTCGGTGACCTGCGTCTGACTGGAGATGCGCCGGGCGCAAATGTCATAACCAAAAGTAGGGGAATAGCTGATCGAGGTGGCGCCCGCGCGCGTGTTGCGCGTGACAAGATCTAGCCAAGCAAGCGGACGCCGGGCAAAATCCTCGGTCTTCATGTAATCGGCTGACACTTGATTGGCGACGACCGAGAGGAAGCAGCCGACCAGCCCCATATCATGATACCAGGGCAGCCAAGACACGCACCGATCGCTTTCGACCAATTCCATACCATGGCTATGCGCAGCCAGATTGTTGAGCAGAGCATGATGCGTGACGGCGACACCATGGGGAAAGCGAGTCGAGCCGCTGGAATATTGCAGATAGGCAATATCATCTGTGCTGGCCGTATGCAGCGGGGCTTCCGGCGCGGCGCGGCTGCCAAACTCTTCCCAGCTGATCGCTTCTGCGCCGACAGTTTTGGCAGCGTCCGGTGCCATCGCTGCCAGGCTGGCGGGGTAGATCAGCATTTTGGGCTGGGCACTTTGCATCTGCACGGCCAACTGATCGACATAGGAATCGCGTCCGCCAAATGAGGTGGGCAGCGGCAAAGGCACAGGCCAAGCACCTGCGTAAATTGTACCGAAAAACAATGCGGCAAATTCCGGTGATGTTTCGGCGATCAGGGCAATGCGATCTTCTGGCTTCACGCCGTGCCCGATCAAGCGATAGGCCATGGCCAGCGCATCTGTGCGCAATTCCGAATAGGGATAGGGACGGGCAAGCGTGCCACGCGGATCATGAAAATTAAGCCCTCGATTGCCGCGTGCCGCATAATCCAGCGCTTCGCCAAGCGTGGCAAAGTCTGAAAAGCGCCGGGGCAAATCATCCCGCGTTGCAGTGGCGCTCAGCGCCGGGGCGGGCCGCTCAAGAGTGTCCTGCACGGTGCATCCCCTAAAAACGAATTGGCACTGGCTGGGCCAGATGCGCATGATACCAAATGAGCATAAAGCCTGCGGCTTTATCTCTGCGAACATTTCCATTCGCCGCTGACTATGGCACAAATTGGGCCAGAAGACACTTATGGCACATTCGATAGCACGAAAACCACTTGATCGCCCGCAACTTCGGGAGCTCGCCTTGGCCTATGTCGGGCGCTATGCGACAACGCGGGCTAAGCTTGCATCCTATCTTGGCCGCAAGCTTCGAGAACGGGGCTGGGCCGATTCAGAAACCCCAGAGGCTCAGGCGGTTGACGCAATCATTGTGACCATGGTTGCCAATCATTTTGTTGATGACCGCGTTTATGCCGACATGAAAGCCCAAGGCATGACACGGCGCGGCTATGGCCCGCGTCGGGTGCAAATTGCGCTTTCCGCCGCCGGGATTGAAGCCCAAGATATGGGGGATGCCCTGGAGGCCGCTCGGCAGGATCAGGAGTCCGCCGCTCTGGCCTTTGCAAAGCGACGGCGGATCGGACCATTTTCGCGAGCCGCACCTGATCAAAAGCAGCGTGAAAAGGCCTTTGCTGCAATGCTGAGAGCCGGGCATGACTATGCAATTGCCCGACGCATTCTTGATTTACCCCCTGAACTTGTCCACACTATCGATACTGGGTTGGATGAAGAGTGGCACGCGTCGTAAACCATTCTAGCGCCGTCTTTTTTTGACCATTTAGATTTATGGGGCGCACGCATGCGGAGTTGGTTCACAATCGCAGATCAAAAGGGTCAAGGGTGACGACAGATCCGCCCAATGCAGCCGCACAAGAGCCGCTGGACGCAACGCGCGCTCTTAGTGGCTATGTGAAGTGGTTTGACTCCACCCGTGGCTTTGGCTTCATCGTCCCGGATGACGACGACATCGGAGATGTGCTTTTGCATTTTTCGGTGCTGCGCGATCATGGTCGCCGGACATTGCCCGAAGGTGCACAGGTCGTTTTTCAGGCAGAGCTTGGCCCGCGTGGGCTGCAAGCCACCGCTTTGTTCTCGTTCGATCTGACAACCGCTGTTGTGCCAGAACCGACAGAGCGCGCGCTGCCGCGTCGCGCCCGTGAATTGGCACCCGACCAATTGGCCGCCGCCAGTCCGTTTGAACCCGCGACGGTCAAATGGTTCAATCGCCCCAAAGGCTATGGATTTCTGGTCCGCGGGTCGGATGGCAGCGACATTTTTGTGCATATGGAAACGATGCGGCGCGCGGGCATCATCGATGTCCTGCCCGACGACCCGGTTGAGGTACGGCTGGTGGACAGTGATCGCGGTCTCTTGGCCATTGAGGTAAAAGGCCCATGATGATGTTGCGTGCACTGCTTGCCTTGATGTTGCTCCTGCCCGCCGCCTGTCAGGCGGCAGATCGCCCGGCTCTGTCTGAAAATGGGCTGGCCCTTATTCCGCTGACCATCACGACCGCTGAGGGCAAAAGCCATCGCTTCACGGTCGAAGTTGCCGCCACCGAAGCGCAGCAGGCACGCGGGCTGATGTTCCGCGCGACCTTGGCCCCGGACGCCGGCATGATCTTCCCCATGTCGCCGCCGCGCTATGCCAGCTTTTGGATGAAGAATACGGTCATCCCGCTCGATATGATTTTCATCCGCCCCGATGGCAGCATCGCCCGTATTGTGGCGGAGACCACGCCCTTTTCGCTTCTGCCCGTTGACTCAGGCGAGCCTGTGGCCGCGGTGCTGGAGCTTGCAGGCGGTCGGGCGGCGCAGCTTGGCTTGGCAGAAGGTGATAAGGTTGTCTGGAAACGCCGATAGCCGCGTGTGTGGCGTTGCATCGTGCGTGCGAACGTCGTATCGGCCGGGTCATGGGCGTATTCAAAAACATCTTCACATGGTGGGAAGGTCAGACCTTCGGCACCTGGCTTAACACCCGGATGAACGGCAATCGCATTGGCGAAGATGCTGTCGGGAATATCTATTTTCAGGCGCGTAAGCCAGAGCCGGATGGCCGCTTTCGCCGCTGGGTCACCTATCAGGGCAGCAATGATGCCAGCCGCATTCCGCCCGAATGGTTCGGATGGCTGCACAATACACATGACGCACCGCCCACTGAGGACGCGTCGCAGCCCCATGTCTGGGAATCCCCGGCCCTGCCCAATTTGACCGGCACGCCGCTGGCCTATCGCCCGAAAGGCGCGCTCGAAGCCGGTGGCAAGCGCGCCGCCGCAACGGGCGATTATGAACCCTGGAGCCCGGACGCCGCGTGAAGCTCGTCTTTGTCTGGACGGGCCTGATCCTGTTGGGCGGGCTTGTCGCCTGGCAAGCAGCCGAGGCCTTGCAGGATAGCGCGGAGGCGAACAGCACCGCCCCGCCGGACGCGCCGATCGTGGCAAAGCCGCCCGCCGCGCACTCTGGCCCCAAATCCCCCCCTCTTTCCGAAAATCGGGCGGAAACGCCCATGGCGGAGCGCGTTGCGACGCTGGGCGTGCTCAATAAGCGCAATGGCCTGTCGCGCGATCTGGTGATGAAGCCGGGTCAGGCGGTGCGCCTAGGGGATTTGGTTGTGCGTCTGCGCGCCTGTGAAGAAACCGCGCCTTGGGAGCCTGAAAAATGGACGGGCGCTTTCGTGCAGGTCATCACACGGGAAAATCGGGTCGTTTGGCGCAAGACTTTTTCCGGTTGGCTCTATAAAGAAAGCCCCTCGCTCACTCTTGTCGAGCACCCAATTTACGATGTGTGGGTTAAGGCCTGCAAAATGCGCCATGCCGATGTCGGTCCGTCAACGATCATCGCACGCGGCGGAACATCAGGGTCGGGCAGTGCGTCGAGCGCCCCTAAATCCCCCGAGACTGAGGCGGCTCCCGCCGCGCCGCCTGCTGAAAGCGCGGCAGCCAGCACGGCGGAATAGGCCTTTTTATCAATTTCAATCGCGCCAAGAGAACGCAGATGGGCCGTTTGGAACTGGCAATCCAGCAGGTTAAACCCGCCCGTGCGTAATCGTGCAACCAGATGCGCAAGCGCGACTTTTGAGGCATCGGTGCGCCTGCTGAACATGCTTTCGCCGAAAAAGGCCCGGCCCAGCGAGACGCCATAAAGCCCGCCGATCAAGTCTCCATCCGCCCATGTTTCAATCGAATGGGCATGGCCGATGGCGTGCAGGCCGAGCATCGCCTCTTCAATTTGGCGATTAATCCATGTGTCGGGTCGGTCCGGTGCGGATGCAGCGCAAAGCCTTAGCACTTGCGCAAAAGCGGCATTAAAACTTGTTTCATATCTGCCGGATTTCAGCGTCTTGCGCAGAGATCGGGAGAGATGAAATTGGTCCAGCGGCAAGATGGCGCGCTTCTTTGGTTCAACCCAATAAATGTCTGGCGCATCGCGATCATCCGCCATGGGAAAAATGCCCATGGCATAGGCGTTGAGCAGCAGGTTGAGATCGATCTGGTCGGTCATCTTGGCGTGCGCGCCCACCACCTCAGGGCGTGAGGCCCTTGATCCACGCAGTCAGGTCTGCCGCACTCCGATCTGGTATTTCCTCCATCGGGATATGACCCACTTTGGGATAGATGATCAGCTTTGACCCCGGCAGATGCCTATGGAACCATTGGCCAGAGCTGGCGGGGATGAGATTATCCTCTGCGCCCCAGAGGATAAGGACAGGAGCCTTAATTTTTGCCAATTTTTCAGGCGTTGCCGGGCGGGATTTCTGGGCGGCGGCAAAGCGCAGCATCGTGGCCTCGCGATTGCCGGGGTAACGGTTGAGCTCCCAATATCGATCCACCATTTGGGGCGTGATGATGGCGGCATTGCTGATCGATGTTTTCAGGCTCGATTCAAACATCGCACGCGGCATGATCACGCGGGCAAATTCTTTGATGATGGGCATGCGCGCAATGCGAAACCCAATGGGCGCCTTGCGAGCGGACGCATTTGGCGCGCCAGCCGCGTCGACCAAAACAAGCCCTGCAACCTTGTCCGGATGGGCCAAAGCATAGGTCCAAGCAACCCCGCCACCCATGGAATTGCCGGCAATGATGGCGCGTGGGATGCCCAGTTTTCGCATGACTTGATCAACGACAGCGGCATAGCTCGGATAATCGTAAATGCCGCTGGGGTTGGGGCCTGTCAGCCCATGACCGGGTAGATCAAGAGACACCACACGATATTGATCTTGGAGGCGGGCAACCCAAGGCTCCCAAGTCTGGAGCGAGGCATTGGATCCGTGAATGAGGAGGATCGCTTGCCCATCGCGCGGGCCTTGATCGCGGACATGGACGGTCAAGCCGGGAGACAGTGTTACAAATTGGGAGGGTGCGCTGCCATATTTGGCGCGCATGGCGACGGGGTCGGTATCAGGCGTATAGCCAATGGCGAACCCAATGACGAGCAAGCCGGCGATGGAGATAAAGAGCCATTTTAGAACGCGCATGCGTCGGGTCTCCCGGTTGCACTGTTTTTAGAGAATCTCGCGCACAACATCTTGCGGCCGACATAGGCGTACGCCCTTATCGGTGCGCACCAAGGGGCGCTCGATTAAAATCGGCTCTTGCGCCATGGCGTCGAGAATGCGGCCATCCTCGGCCTCCAGCAGGCCCATCTCTTCGGCCGGCGATCCGCGTGTTCGCAGGCCCTGACGTGGCGTAATTCCTGCCTTCGCATAGAGGGCAGCGAGCGTTTCCCGGCTTGGCGGTGTCTTCAGATATTCAATAACCTCGACGTCAACGCCGGGCGTTTCGCGCAGAATGTCGAGCGTCTTGCGGGACGTGCCGCAATTTGGATTGTGCCAGATTGTCGCTTTCATGTGCGTCTCCTTGCGCTCCTCTTAGCGCAAATCAGGGAAGAGCAAAATTGTTGAACTTACGCTTGCAACTGCGAGTGATTATCAATAACGACAGCCAGCATAAAGATTGCGACTTAATCGCAATAACAATGAGTCAAAGGACGATTCTGGCATGCGGCTCTTTCTGGCCACTGCAGTTGCGAGCATTTTGAGCGCAGGCCAAGCCTGTGCTGACGAGCTGGCCTTTGACGAAGAGCAGGCAATTATCGTGACCGGTCAGCTCGACGGCTATCGCGCTGTTGCAACAACCAGCGGAACCAAGACCTCAACGCCCATATTGGATGTCCCCCAGGCCATTTCGGTCGTCACCGAAAAGCAGATGCGTGATGAGGCGATTCTGACGATCTCAGATCTGGTGCGTCATATCCCCGGCGCATCCGCGGGACAGGGCGAGGGCCACCGGGACCAGATCACCTTGCGCGGCAATAATTCGACCGCCGATTTCTTTGTCGATGGCCTGCGCGATGATGCCCAATATTTCCGCAGCTTTTACAATATTGAACGGGTTGAGGTGCATAAGGGCCCCAATGCCATGATCTTTGGCCGGGGCGGCGGCGGCGGGATCATCAACCGCAGCACCAAAGGCGCAACTGCGGGAGAAACACGGGGCAGTGCCATGGCGTCGCTCAACAGCTTTGGCAGTTGGTATGGCAGCCTAGATACCAATGTAGCGCTCGGGGACGTGTCGGGCCTGCGGCTCAACGCCTTTTATGAAAAGCTGGGCAACCATCGCGACGTCTTTGGCGGTGAACGTTACGCGGTTAATCCGGTTCTGGGCATGGACGTTGGCGCGGCCCGTTTTCAGCTTGGCTATGAATATGTCCGCGACGCGCGCGGGGTGGATCGCGGCATTCCATCGGTCAACGGCCAGCCGCTGACCGGGTATCGGGACCTGTTCTTCGGGCTTTCGGGCGTTAATGAATCTGACGTTGAAGCGCATATGGTGCGCTTTCGCGCAGAAGCTGAATTGACGGCTAATTTAAAGGTCAATGCCAGCGCGCTTTATGGTCATTATGACAAAATCTATACCAATGCTTATGCCGCGACGCCGATCAGCAATGGGCAGCTTGGCGTTGAGGCCTATCGCGATCCGACCGTGCGCGAGAACCTCATTGCCCAAGGTAATTTAGAATGGCGCTTTGCTTCCGGTGCGGTCGAGCATCTCCTGCTCGCCGGCGCTGAGTTCACAAACCAAGATACACGCAATGAGCGGATCACGGGGGCCTTTGCGAATGCCCCTGCAACAGCTGCAAATCGCAGGGCCACCATTGGCTTCACCTTGCCCTTGGCCATTCCGACCCCGAGCTTCATCGCGGGCGCAGCAGGGGTCGCCAATCGCAAGGTCTCAAGCGCAGTTCAGCAGACATCCGTCTATCTTCAAGATCAACTGAGCTTTGGCGCAATGATCGATTTGGTGGTTGGGCTGCGCTATGATCGCTTTGATCTGACGCTGACCAATTTGTTCAATGGGAGCCGATTGTCGCGCGTGGATGACCTTTGGTCGCCCCGTGCTGGCTTGGTTGTCAAACCAGCCAAGACCGCTTCCCTCTATGTCAGCTACACAAAGTCTTTCCTGCCCCAATCGGGCGACCAGTTCACATCACTGGACGCTACCACGGCAGCACTCGACCCCGAAGCGTTCGACAATTATGAAATTGGCGCAAAATGGGACATTCGTCCCACGCTCAGCTTTACGGTAGCCCTGTATCAATTAGATCGAACCAATACCCGAGCGGCTGGCGCGACACCGGGGGTTGTTGTCCTCACAGGCGCGCAGCGATCCAAGGGCGCAGAGGTCAGCTTAATCGGGCATGTCACGGATGCTTGGCAGGCGTCCTTTGGCTATGCCTATACCAAGGCCCAGATCACCTCGACCACTAGCGCGGCGCCAAAAGGGCGCGCGGTGGCGCAAGTGCCGCGTCATCAGTTGAGCCTGTGGAACCGTTATGATCTGACCAAGCGTTTTGGCCTTGGCCTGGGACTTTATCATCAATCCCGATCCTTCACGACGATCAGCAATGCGGTGTCGCTACCGGCCTATACGCGCTTGGACGCCGCCGCATTTTTTGAACTTCGTCCCGGCCTGGAAGCTCAGATCAATGTCGAGAACCTTACCAACAGCCGCTATTTCCCAACCGCGCATAATGACAATAACATCTCAACAGGCGCGCCGCTCAACGCCCGTATCACGGTGATTGCTAAGTTCTAATCACCCCGGAAAAGGCGCAGTTCGCCGCGATCGTCTCGACTTTATCCACAAGCAATGCCTATACATAGGACATGGAAAAAATCTTGGCCGCAAAGTTCGGCCGTAGAGACATATTGGCAGGTTCGGTCGCAACCGCCGCCTTAAGCCTTTTGCCCGGCACCGCTTTTGCTGCGCCGACGGACACGCGCTTGCGCGACATTGCTCGGCATCAATTGGACCGGATGGGCAATCGCATCTGGATACGCGATGTTGTTGGGCTTGCTGATTTCTCTTTACCCTCGTCGGAGCACCGCTTCTTCATTATCGACATGGCGTCTGGCGATGTTCGGCGCTTTTATGTGACGCATGGGCGTGGATCTGACCCGGAACATGATGGCTGGCTGAAGGCTTTTTCAAATCAGCCGGGGTCGAATGCAACGTCGCGCGGGGCCTATCTCACCCGCAATTACTACGAAGGCAAACACGGTCTTTCCATGCGTCTCACCGGGCTTGAGCGCGATAATGGCAATGCTGAAATGCGCGCCATCGTGGTGCATGGCGCTGATTATGCAAATCCCGACATGATCCGCACGATGGGCAAGCTTGGCCGCAGCGAAGGTTGCTTTGCCTTCCCGCAGGATCGCTTGGTAGAAGTTATTGCCCGCATGGGTCCGGGCCGCATGATCTATGCTGATCGGCTGGAAGGCCCAGCGCACGGCTGAGGCCGTGCCGCGCTTTTAATCAAACAGGCTGGAGACGGAGCTTTCGTCGGCAATCCGCTTGATCGCTTCCCCAATGAGGGGGGCGATGTTCAGTCGACGGATTTTCGTGGCCCCTGCAGCGTTGGCCTGTGCGCCGATGGAATCGGTCACGACCAATTCCAGAAGTGCAGACCCTTCCACACGCTCGGCCGCTGCACCCGACAGCACGCCATGGGTGCAATAAGCGACAACATCTTCGGCGCCTGCCGCCTTAAGCGCGGCTGCTGCATTGCACAGCGTGCCTGCTGAATCGACAATATCGTCAATCAGGATGCAGAAACGGCCCTGCACATCGCCAATGATATTCATCACCTCGGATTCGCCAGCCCGCTCCCGCCGTTTGTCGACAATGGCCAGCGGCGCATTGTCGAGCCGCTTGGCCAAAGCGCGGGCGCGGACAACGCCGCCCACATCGGGGGAGACGACCATGATATTGCGATCCCCAAATCGCGCCAGGATATCGGCGGACATGACAGGCGCGCCAAAGAGATTGTCGGTCGGAATGTCGAAAAAGCCCTGAATCTGGCCGGCATGCAGATCAACCGACAGAACACGATTGGCCCCAGCGGTCGTGATGATATTGGCGACCAGCTTGGCCGAAATTGGCGTGCGTGGCCCGGGCTTTCGATCTTGCCGGGCATAGCCGAAATAGGGCAGCACAGCTGTGATCCGCTTTGCCGACGCCCGGCGCAGCGCATCGCAGATGATCAGCAATTCCATCAAATTGTCATTGGTCGGATAGCTTGTCGATTGAATGACAAACACATCCTCACCCCGGACGTTTTCATGAATTTCGACGAAAACTTCTTCATCGGCAAAGCGACGCACACTCGCCTTGGTCAGGGGCAGGTCGCAATAATCGGCAATAGCCTGCGCCAAGGGAATGTTCGAATTGCCGGTAATAAGCTTCATGAATCGTGCCCCGCTCCACAAGAGTCGCCCGTCCCTTAAAGGCCAAGGCCATTTGCGGAAAGAGCCTTATTTCGGCCTTTGCGCCAGGAAAAGCATTTGAGTTGGCGCGATCGGTGCATCGCGGCCCCTGTCACCCCCCTTTTGGGGCGGGGAGATTGCGGAAGCGGCGTGTGCTCAATAGAGAGGCGCAATGAGCGCACGTCTAAACATTGCTTTGGCCCAGATGAACCAGCGGGTCGGCGATTTGGCTGGAAATGCCGATGCCATGCTGGCGCGTCGGGCAGAGGCGGCGGCGCAGGGTGCTGACCTCATCGTCTTTCCAGAGATGCAGCTGATCGGCTATCCGGCAGAAGATCTGATTCAAAAGCCGTCCCTAGCGGCGCGCGCAGCAGAACAGCTTGAACGCATGGCTGCCGCTACGCAGGATGGCGGCCCGGCCATGCTGGTCGGTACGTTGCACAAGGATGCATCCGGCGCGCTCTATAATGCCGTGGCGTTTTTGGACGGCGGGCAGGTGGCCGCCTTAAGGTTCAAGCATGAGCTGCCCAATTACGGCACTTTTGACGAAAAACGGTATTTCCGTCCCGGCCCTCTGCCAGACCCAATCGCGTTTCGCGGAGCGCAGATCGGCGTGCCCATATGCGAAGATATTTGGTTTGCCGATGTCGCTGCGCATCTGAAGGCGAAGGGCGCTGATTTTCTGATTGTGCCCAATGGCAGCCCCTATGAAATTGATAAGGATGAGTATCGGGCAACCCAAGTCATTGGCGCCCGCATTGTCGAAACGGCTTTGCCCATTGCGTATCTGAACCGCGTCGGCGGTCAGGATGAGCTGGTGTTCGATGGCGCGTCCTTCGTGATCAATGGGGATGGAGCCACAGTTCACCAATTGCCTGGCTGGGAAGAACATGTCCGCATCACCCATTGGGCGCAGACAGAGACGGGCTGGGTCTGTGCGCCGGGCGAATTGAGTGCCTTAGAGCCAAGCCCGTCTGATGCCTGGCATGCGATGATGGTGGGTCTGCGGGATTATGTGACTACAAATCGCTTTCCCGGCGTCGTGCTGGGCATGTCGGGTGGGATTGATAGCGCCATTTGTGCGGCTATTGCCGTTGATGCTCTGGGCGCAGATCGGGTCTGGTGCGTCATGCTGCCCAGCCAATATACCAGCGCAGAGAGCCTTGAAGATGCGGCCGAGGCAGCGCGCCTTTTGGGATGCCGGATCGATACCATTCCGATCACTCCGGCTTTTCAGGCATTTGAAACAATGCTTGCGCCCGTTTTTGCCGATAAGCCCGCAGACATTACCGAAGAAAATCTCCAATCCCGTCTGCGCGGCGTGACGCTCATGGCCTTGTCGAACAAATTTGGCCACATGCTGATGACGACGGGCAATAAGAGCGAAATGTCTGTCGGCTATGCGACCATTTATGGCGATATGGCGGGCGGCTATAACCCAATCAAAGACGCCTATAAGATGACGGTGTTTGCGCTCGCCCGTTGGCGCAATGCGCATAAGCCGCGTCTGGGGCTTGGCCCGGATGGCCCGGTCATGCCCGAACGGATCATCACCAAACCGCCCAGTGCTGAATTGCGGCCGGATCAGAAAGATTCGGATTCGTTGCCCGATTATCCGGTGCTCGATGCGATTCTGATGGCCTTGGTCGAAGAAGAGCTGTCGGTGGAGGATATTGCTGCCCGCGGCTTTGATCGAGACATTGTCGCCCGGATTGAGCGGCTTCTCTACCTTGCCGAATATAAGCGGCGTCAGGCCCCGCCGGGCGTGAAGCTCGGCCAGCGCAATTTTGGCCGCGACCGTCGCTATCCCATCACCAATGCTTTTCGAACGGCTTGATTTGTTATGACCATCATTACACGCTTCGCGCCGTCCCCAACGGGTACGCTTCATGTCGGCAATGTCCGCACGGCTTTGCATAATTGGCTCTGGGCCAAGAAACAGGGCGGCCGCTTTCTGCTGCGGATTGACGATACCGATGGGGAGCGGTCGAAAGAAGCCTTTGTCGATGCCATCCGAAAGGATTTGCACTGGCTGGGCTTGGATTGGGATGGCGAAACGCGTCAGTCCGCCCGGTTCGATCTTTATGAGCGCCGGTTTGAAGAGCTGAAGGCGGCGGGACGGGTCTATGCCTGTTATGAGACACCGGAAGAGCTGGACTTACGCCGCAAAGTGCTGCTGGGCAGAGGCCTGCCCCCGGTCTATGAGCGTCCGGCCCCGGATGCCCCTGTGCCGGAAGGGCGTGCGCCGCACTGGCGGTTTAAGCTGGATCATGATGCGCCGATCCAATGGATTGATATGATCCGAGGGGCGCAACATTTTGACCCCAAGCTCCTCTCTGATCCCGTCATTCGCCGGGCCGATGGATCGTGGCTCTATATGCTGCCCTCTGCCATTGATGATATTGATATGGGCATCACCCATGTCGTGCGTGGTGAAGATCATGTGACCAACACGGCAACCCAGATTCAGATGTTTTCGGCGCTTGGCACGGCGCCGCCGCACTTTGCGCATGAGGCGCTGCTCACGGGCACGGAAGGCAAGCTGTCAAAGCGTTTGGGCTCGCTCGGCATGGACGCCTTTCAGGAACGCGGGATTGAGCCGATCGCGATTCTTGCGCTCTTGGCCCGATTGGGGACGAGTGCACCTGTTGAGCCGGTGACGGATGTCGCACCCCTAATTGCCTCAATCGACTTTGCCCATTTTGGCCGCGCGCCTGCCCGCTTTGATGAGGACGAATTGGCGCAGCTCAATGCAAAGATCTTGCACCAGACCGAGTTTTCGGCAGTGGCGGATCGTTTGCCGGCAGGCTTGGACGAGGCGGCCTGGTGCGCCATTCGTCCCAATATCGAAACCTTAGCCGATGTTGGCCCTTGGTGGGCCGTGGTGACGGGGGATATTGCCCCAACTATCGCCCCAGAGGATAAGCCCTATTTGGCACAGGCCGCCAAGGCTGCGACTGCGCTCAATTGGTCAGAAGATCCTTGGCATGGCCTGACGGATGCGCTCAAAACCAGCACAGATCGCAAAGGCAAGGCGCTGTTCCTGCCCCTGCGGCAAGCCTTGACGGGTGTAGATCATGGGCCGGATATGAAGGCGTTGTTGCCGCTCATCGGGCGCGACAGGGCCATTGCTCGACTCTTGGCGGCATCGGCCTGATCCGGGCTGGTATATCGACCGCTGACAGCCTATCTTTCCAATCATGTCTGTATTTCCCCGCCCCGCCAGTCCCAAGGCCGCTTGGCGCGACCTAAAGGCCTTCTTCAAATTGCCCGTCGCGCATAAACTGGGCTTGGCGGTTCTTTCGGCGACGATTCCTCTCGTCTTGGTTGCGCTCTTCTATCTGGGCCAGGTGCCGATGGAATATCGGCCGCCCAAAATTGTTTATGTTGAAAACTTTGATCCCAAGCGCAGCGACGCAGAGATTATTGCCCAGCAGAAAATTGACGCCAAGAGGCGGGCAGCAGAAGAGGCAGAGCGCCAGCGCATTCTTGAGGCCAATCGCAAGCCGTTCAAGGACATGCAAAAGAAGATGGACGAATGGGGCCTCTAACATCGCAGGATCGGCGGTTGATGGCCGCAGCGATTGCGCTGTCTGGACGCACGCAGGCCTTAACTGCCCCCAATCCCAATGTCGGCTGCATCGTGACGCAGGCGGGGTGCATTGTCGGGCGCGGCTGGACGCAGCCCGGCGGCAGGCCCCATGCAGAGGCAATGGCGCTGGATCAAGCGGGAGAGGCCGCCCGCGGCGCAACCGCTTATGTCACGCTGGAGCCTTGTGCGCATGAAAGCCCGCGCGGCCCGACCTGTGTGGACAGTCTCATCGCCGCTGGCGTGTCGCGTGTTGTCATTGCCCTGACTGACCCTGACCCGCGTACAAATGGACAGGGTATTGCCCGGCTTCAAGCGGCGGGGATTGATGTTGCGGCAGGCCTATTGGCGGACGATGCACGGCGCGCCATGGCCGGATGGTTGATGCAGCATCATGCCAGTCGCCCGTTCATCACCCTGAAACTTGCAACCTCGCTGGATGGCTGCATCGCGCTGGCTTCGGGGGAAAGCAAATGGATCACGGGGGATGCGGCGCGGGCGCATGGGCATTTGGAGCGCGCCCGCACCAATATGATTCTCGTCGGCGGTGAAACAGGCCGGGCCGATGCGCCCCGGCTGAATGTTCGGCTGCCGGGCTTAGAGGCGCGCTCCCCTGCACGTGCGCTATTGACACGGGGCGCGGCCGCGCCGGGCTGGATGGCGCTGTCTGCACCGGACCAGGTTCATGGGCTGGCGGGTGTTCACTATCTGCTGGTCGAGGGCGGGGCGCAAACGGCGGCTGCCTTTCTGAAGGCCGGGCTGGTCGATCGGCTCTTGCTCTATCGCGCGCCGATCTTGATTGGCGGGGGGCGTGCCTGCCTTGGGGATATCGGTTTAGGTCGGCTGGCGGATGCGCAGGGCCAATGGCAATTGGCGGACAGCCGCCTGCTTGGCAAAGACCAGCTCGACGTTTACGAGCGCGTTTGAAAAGGGGCGGCACTCATGTTTACCGGCATCATCACGGATATTGGCACGATCACAGCAGCGGAACAGCGCGGCGACCTGCGGTTGGTCATCCAATGCGGCTATGACATGTCTGGCGTGGATCTGGGGGCCTCTATTGCCTGTTCGGGCGTCTGCCTGACGGTCGTTGATAAGGGGCCGGATTGGTTTGCTGTCGACGCATCGGCGGAAACCATTTCCAAAACGGCAGGCGGCATGTGGGCGCAAGGCCGACGGCTCAATCTGGAGCGCGCGCTGAAAATTGGCGATGAATTGGGCGGCCATATTGTGACGGGCCATGTCGATGGCATTGGCACCGTGTCCGCCATCTCCCCTGAAGGGGATTCGCACCGTGTGGTCGTGGCGGTTGGCACGGCGATTGCGCCGTTCATTGCCGCCAAGGGGTCGGTGACGCTGGATGGCGTGTCGCTGACGGTGAATAGCGTTGCGGATAATGCCGATGGCAGTGCCAGCTTTGGCCTCAATATCATTCCCCATACTTGGGATGTGACAGCTTTGGGTGATCTGACGGTTGGTCAGGCCGTCAATATCGAAATTGATGTGCTCGCCCGCTATCTCGCCCGCATGCAGGAGCGGCTGTCCGCACGCTCTTAATCGCCTGATGTGATTCTCTCCATTGACGATCACATTCCGATGTGATTTATGGGGGTCATGTCTACACAACTCATCGAAAAACTCCGCAAGCTTGTGACCGAGGGCGGCCTGTCGCGCTCAGGTCTGGCGCGTGCCGCCGGCCTTCATGCCAACACCCTTCGCGATCTGGACCAGCCTGATTGGAACCCGACCGCAGAGACGCTGCGCAAGCTCGAATCCTATCTCTTTGCAAATGACGAAAGCCCGGCGCTTGTCCCCATTGAAGAGATTATCGAGGAAGCACGCAATGGGCGCATGTTCATCCTAGTAGATGATGAAGATCGCGAAAATGAGGGCGATCTTGTCATCCCGGCCCAAATGGCAACACCCGACGCCATCAACTTCATGGCGACGCATGGCCGGGGTCTCATCTGCCTGACGCTGACCAAGAAGCGCGTCGATGAACTTGGTCTGGAATTGATGAGCCGGGCCAATGGCACACGCCATGAGACAGCCTTCACCACCTCTATTGAGGCGCTTGAAGGCGTAACAACGGGTATTTCGGCGGGGGATCGGGCGCGGACAGTTTCGGTCGCGATTGATGCCTCCAAAGGCCGCGCAGATATTGTGACGCCGGGCCATGTCTTTCCGCTGATTGCGCGCGATGGCGGCGTTCTCGTCCGCGCGGGACACACCGAAGCTGCCGTTGATATTTCGCGTTTGGCGGGCCTCAACCCATCGGGTGTGATCTGCGAGATTATGAAGGATGATGGCACGATGGCGCGGATGGACGATCTCGTCTCCTTCGCGCGGATGCACAATCTGAAAATGGGCACGATCCGGGACTTGATCGAATATCGCAGGCGGCATGACCATTTGGTGGAATGCGTGTCTGAAGCGCCCTTCGTGTCGGATTATGGAGGCGACTGGACGGCCAAAACCTATCGCAACAAGGTCGATGGGTCGGTGCATATTGTCCTGCAAAAGGGCAAGGTTGTTGACGGCGCGCCCACATTGGTGCGCATGCACGGCATTTCTATTTTCTCCGACGTGCTGGGCGCGCCCGGCCCGCGCAAGCGTGTCTTGCAACGTGCGATGATGGAAATTGGCAATGCTGGGTCCGGCGTTATCGTGTTGCTGATGCCCAGCGAACCAGCACAACTGACGCGAGAGGTCAGCGCGGCGGCTGGCAAGCCCCCGGAAATGGACTTGCGCAGCTATGGCATTGGCGCACAGATCCTTGCCGATCTTGGCATTCACGACATGATCCTTTTGACCAACGCCCATCGCAATGTCGTTGGCATTGAAGGCTATGGCATCAACATTGTGGGCGAGCGCCCCATTCCGGAGGCATAAGCATGGCCCGTTTTCTCATCGTTGAAGCCCGGTTCTATGATCATTTGAACGACATGCTGGTCGCGGGTGCGCAGGCGGCATTGGAGGATGCGGGGCATCATGCTGATGTCATCACCGTGCCCGGCGCGCTTGAAATTCCCGGCGCAATTGCGCTGGCGGCAGAAAGCGGCCGCTATGATGGCTTTGTCGCCATCGGCGTCGTCATTCGCGGGGAAACCTATCATTTTGAAATTGTGGCGGGCGAAAGCGCGCGCGGCATCATGGCGCTGACCATGGATGGCATTGCTATTGGCAATGGCATTTTAACGGTTGAGAATGAGGCTCAGGCGCTTGTCCGCGCCGATCCGAAGCAGAAGGATAAGGGCGGGGAAGCTGCCAAGGCAGCCATCGCCCTGCTGGATCTCAAGGGCCAATTTAGCTGAGCCGAGCGGTCGCCGACAAACGCCCTCCCCGCTGCGACTAAGCCGACCAAAGGTCAGCTAAGCCTCGCTCCCCTCCCGCAAGCGGGAGGGGTTGGGGGAGGGCGCGTTGGTCAGCTTGCAGCTGGATAATCCGTATAGCCTTCCGGCCCCGGCGTATACCAAGTGGCCATCGTGCTTTCGGCCCATGGCTTGCCATCGCGAATACGCTCGACCAGATCGGGGTTGGAGATGAACGGGCGGCCATAGCTGACAGCATCGGCCAGTCCCGATGCGACTAAGTCTGCGCCAGCTTCTGCTGTCAGATCAGAATTGAGCACCAGCGGATTGGTAAACACGCGGCGAATTGCCGGCGACTGCTTGGGCACATCGGTACGTCCAAATGTGCCATCTGGGCCGGGTTCGCGCAGCTCAAGAAAGGCAATGCCGATCTTCTGAAGCGCCGCCGCGGCAGCGGTGAACAACGCTTCTGGGTTGCTGTCATCCACGCCTTGCGAATCCCCATTGGGGGAGAGGCGCACAGAAACGCGATCTGCGCCCCAGACGTTCACGACGGCTTCGGTGACTTCGCGCATCAGGCGGATGCGGTTGTCAATGCTCCCGCCATAAGCGTCGTCACGCAAGTTGGAATTGTCGCGCAGGAACTGATCCAGCAGATAGCCATTGGCGCTGTGAATCTGCACGCCATCAAAGCCAGCGGCCTTTGCATTTTCAGCGGCCTTCACATAGTCGGCGACAACGCGTGGCATCTCATCAAGGCGCAATGCGCGCGCTTGTTCCAGCGGCTGACGGCCGGTGGCGGTATGGGCGTGGCCCGGCCCGGTTGTCGCGGATGCAGACACACCCGGCTGGCCATTGTTGAAGCTGGAATGGACAAGGCGGCCCATATGCCAAAGCTGCATGATGATGCGCCCGCCGGCTTTGTGTACCGCTTCTGTGATTGGCTTCCAGCCTTCGGTCTGCGCTTCTGTCCAGATGCCGGGGGCGGCGGGCCAACCAAGGCCTTCTTGCGAAATGCCCGTCGCCTCGGAAATGATTAAGCCTGCGCTCGCCCGTTGTTCATAATAAAGGCGCATCACATCATTGGGGATATGGCCGGGGCTGGCGCGCCCGCGCGTCAGTGGCGCCATGAGGATCCGGTTTGGGCAATGAACTGCCCCTAGATCAATGGGATCAAAAAGGTTCGGCATTGGTGTCCCCTGTTGCTTTGTGAGTCGCGCTCCCGGATATGGAGGCAATGAGCAAGGCGCAACAGCAACCTTCATTTGGGACGCCGGAAACGGGCGGCAGGCTTGCCGTCTTAGGCGCATTATTCTTGGGTAATTTCGCGCTTGCTTTTGGGCCATGGCTGGTCCGGCTGGCCGATGTCGGGCCAAGCGCCTCGGCCATGTGGCGCTTGGCGCTTGCCGCGCCCTTCTTGTTTTTGATCACGGCTGTCCGGCGACAGCCTCTGCGCCTGCCCGCTCGTGCGCTGCTTGTGCCAATCGCATTATCGGGCGTCTTTTTCGCCGCTGATCTGGCCGCTTGGCATATTGGCATTTTGAAAACAAAAATGGCCAACGCCACGCTCTTTGCCAATGCGGCGAGCCTCTTCTTTCCCATTTGGGGGTTTCTGGTTACCCGTAGCCTCCCCAATAAGCGCGAAGCTTGGGCCTTTGGCGTGGCGGCGGTGGGTGCGTTGTTGCTCGTCGGTCGCTCGGCTGAACTCAGCCGAGATAATCTTATTGGCGATATGCTCTGCTTGGCCGCGGGCATTCTCTACACAGGGTATTTGATTGCCATTGCCCGCGCGCGCCAGTCGCTCCCCAGTTGGACATTATTGTCCTGGTCAACGGTGGCGACTGTTCCCCCGTTGCTCCTGATTGCTACGGCTCTGGGCGAACAAATCATGCCGCATAACTGGACGCCAGTCATCGCGCTCGCGGTGGTCAGCCAGCTTATTGGGCAGGGGATGATGGTGTTTGCGCTGGGGCGGGTCAGCCCGCTGGTTTTTGGTTTGGCGTTGCTCACTCAGCCTGTTGTCTCGGCCACGATGGGCTGGATCAGCTATGGAGAGACGCTGGCAGCGCCCGATCTCATCGGGGCCGCGATGATCGGTCTGGCGCTCATTCTTGTGCGCCAGACCGATCGATCAAAGGATCAATAGCCGCTTTCGGCTGAGATCATGCAATAGAGCATCGCAATAGACAGCAGCGTGTTGGTGCGGCTGAACATCATTGCCGTGGTTGCGGCCTTTGCCTTGGTCGCATCATCCGCAGCGACGATACCAAGTGCCTTTTTCTGGTTCGGCCAGATGATGAACCACACGTTGAAGCCCATGATCAGGGCCAGCCACATGCCAATGCCGATCGTGCGGAACGGAGGCTGCAGCGTGAAGGCTTCATGTGCATAGCCCGCCTGCATCGTAACGACGAGGCCGGTTACGATGGTCGCAAGCGCGCCATAGCGGAACCAGAAGAGCGCCGCCGGGGCGATATGCTTGGACACCGCAGGCTTCAGCTCAGCCGGAATCTTCGGCATGGTCGGAATTTGCGTGAAGTTGAAATAATAAAGATGGCCAATCCACATGATGCCGGAGATCACGTGAGCCCAGCGCCAGAGATAATTTGTATCAAAGCTGCCCTGAACGCCGATAAGCACGGCAAGCATCAGGACAAGACCTGCGGCCAGCACCGCGTTCAGGTTTCCAAAAAATTTCGCCATTGAGACGATCCCCCATAGTGTTGAAGCATTGATTGACGAACCAATCCTATCACCCCATCTAGGGCGTGTCACCTTTTTGCTGGGAAAACGCTGCCGTGCCGGACAATTACCAAGATATGACGCTGGAGGAGCTTCGGCCTATTCTAGCGGCTGAATTGCCTCAGGATGCAGCTTTTGACGGCTGGAGCAAGGCCGCCCTGTGCGCAACGGCGGACCGATTGGGTATAGACCGGGATGTCGCCCAATTGGCGTTTCGCGGCGGCGCAGTTGAGATGATCGATGCGTGGTTTGCCCATGTGGATACGGCCATGGCCCTCGCCTGCCCGGCTGATCAGCTGGCGGCCCTTAAAATTCGCGCGCGGATTACCAGACTTGTTGAGGCGCGCCTGACTCTCTTGGCCCCGCATCGGGAGGCCCTGCGCCGGGCGCACGCCATTTTGGCCAATCCCCTGCAGGCGAAAACCGCAGCCCAATTGGGCTGGCGTGCCGCCGACCATATGTGGTGCGCGGCGGGCGATCAGTCGACCGACTATAATCATTATACCAAGCGTGCCATCCTTGGGTCGGTTTATGCCGCCACGCTCCTCATCTTCGTCAATGATGATAGCGAAGACTGGGAGGAAACACGTGCCTTTCTGGCTCGGCGGATTGATGGTGTGATGCGCTTTGAAACGGCCAAGGCCAAATGGACCCAAGGCGGCATTCCCATGTTTAGCATGGCCCGGTTTCTCGGGCGGTTGCGCTATCCCGCCCGCTGATTTTTGCTAGCTATTTCCAAACGTAAATGATAATCACTCGCAACTAAAGCAGATTTTCAGGACGTCGGGTGCAGCTAGACACTTTGCCTTTGAACAGGGTCGCGCGGATCATTGAGGTTGACTGGTCTCAGCTCGGTGAAGCTGAGGGTCATCGTTTGCGCTGTCTTGGTTTTGAGGCAGGGGTCGAAGTGGAGCCGCTGCACCGGGGCTGGCTTTTGGCGCGCGATCCGCTGGCGGTTCGCGTTGGCCGGATGACGGTTGCCATTCGTTTGGCCCATGCCTCTGCCGTGACTGTCGCGCCACTATGAGTGCGCTGCCGCTCGTCGCCCTTGTTGGCAATCCCAATGCGGGCAAGAGCGCGCTCTTCAACGCCTTGACGGGCGCGCGCCAAAAGACGGGCAATTATCCCGGCGTCACCGTGGAGCGCCATTCCGGACGTATTTCGCTGGATGATGGCCGCCCGGCGGAGCTGGTCGATCTGCCGGGGACCTATAGCCTCACACCCACCAGCCCCGATGAAGCGGTGACGCGCGATGTGGTGATGGGCCGCCAAGCGGGGGAGCGGCGCCCCGCCGCGATCATCATTGTCGTTGATGCGTGCAATCTGGATAATCATCTACGCTTCGCGCTTGAGCTGATCGCTCTCGGTTTGCCCTGTGTGGTTGCGCTCAACATGGTTGATTTGGCCGAGCGGGATGGCTTGACCCTGTCTGCTGAAAAATTGTCTGCAGAGCTTGGCGTGCCTGTCATCCCCACCATTGCCGTGCGCAAGCGCGGGTTGGAGGATCTGCGCACAGCCGTGACAGACGCTCTATCAACAGCTCCGTCGCAGGCAGACCGGGCGGTGACGACACCCGTTGCACTGGGCGATCTTCGGCGAGAGGCCTCGCGGCTGGCACATGCTGCCATCCTTGCAGAGCGGCCAGCGCGGCGGACAACGCGGATGATCGATTCGGTCGTGTTGCATCCCATCGCCGGGCCAATCATCCTGTTCGCAACGCTCTTTGCCATGTTCCAGCTGGTCTATTCCGCTGCCGAAGCGCCCGTCGCGCTCATTGAGGCTGGGCTTGGCCAGATTCAGGATTGGGTCCTGCGGGTGATGCCCGATAATCTGCTGCGCTCTGCGATCATCGATGGTGTGATTGCCGGTGTCGGGGCGGTGATTGTCTTTTTGCCGCAAATCCTTGTGCTCTTTGCGTTCATCCTCGTGCTTGAAATGTCGGGCTATATGGTGCGCGCCGCCTTCATCATGGATCGGCTGATGGCCGGCGTCGGCTTGTCGGGCCGGGCTTTCATTCCGCTCCTCTCCTCTTTCGCCTGCGCCGTGCCGGGCATTATGGCGACGCGCACAATTGAAGATCCGCGGGATCGGCTGACCACAATCCTGATCGCCCCGCTGATGACCTGCTCGGCGCGTTTGCCCGTTTATGCCGTTATTATTGGCGCCTTCATTCCCGACCAAAGAGTTGGCCCCGGCATAGGGCTTCAAGGGCTGGTGCTGTTCGGCCTTTATCTGTCTGGCATTGCGGGGGCGATGCTGGCGGCACTGTTGATTCGGCGGACGATGGTGCCGGGCCGCAGCCTTGGCTTCATGATGGAAATGCCGCGCTATCAATTGCCCAGCCTTAAGGATGTGGCGCTAGGCCTCTGGCAGCGCGCGGTCTCTTTCCTAAAGCGGGCGGGCACGATTATTGCGCTCACCACGCTTGTCCTTTGGGCGCTGCTCAGCTTTCCTCAAGTTCCCAATGGCTCGGCCAAAAGCCAGATTGATCACTCCATCGCGGGACGAATTGCCAGCGGTTTGGAAGTCGTCGTAGCGCCCATTGGCTTTAATCGGGACATGGCCCTTGCGCTGATCCCGGCAATGGCCGCGCGTGAGGTCGCGGTCTCGGCCCTCGCCACCACCTATGCTGTGGATGCCAAGGATGAGGCGACGACCGAACAGCGATTGCGCGAGCGCCTGCGCGCGGGCTGGACCTTGCCCATGGCACTGGCCTTTCTCGCTTGGTTTGTCTTTGCGCCCCAGTGTATTTCGACCATTGCCGTTGTTCGGCGCGAAACAAATGGATGGAAATGGCCTGCCATCATGGTCGGCTATCTGTTCGCGCTGGCATATGTGGCGGCAGGCGCTACATACTGGTTCGCAACAAGTTTAGGACTTTGAGGGGAAGCACATGGCGGGCAGCGTCAATAAGGTTATTCTGGTTGGCAATTTGGGGAAGGATCCCGAAGCGCGGTCGATGAACAGCGGTGGCGAAGTTGTGAGCTTTACGCTTGCGACGTCGGAAACATGGAATGACCGCGACGGCAATCGGCAAGAAAAGACCGAATGGCACAATGTCGTCATCTTCAACGAAAATTTGGGTCGAGTGGCCAAAAATTATCTGCGCAAAGGGCAAAAGGCCTATATTGAAGGCCAGCTCCAGACCCGCAAATGGACCGACCAGAACGGCAATGACCGCTACACGACCGAAATCGTGTTGCAGCGCTTCCGGGGAGAGCTTGTGCTCTTGTCTGGCCGTGAAGGCGGATCGGGCGGTAATATGGGCAGCGGTAATGGCGGCCAATTTGCAGGCGGCGGGTCAAGCGGTGCCTTGGCGGGTGGCGGATCGGGCGGCGGCAGCAATTTTGGCGGCGGCGTGTCTCAGCCCAGCCCGTTTGACAGCGATCTGGACGACGACGTTCCCTTTTGATCCAGCGTATATGGGCTGACGCAAGGGCCTTAGCTTAGGCCTGTGTTTTGAACGGCGTGAAGTCCGTGCCCTCGTCAAACAGGTCCACGCCTTCATGCTGTTTGAGCTTGTTGACGACCAGATAGGTGACGGGCGTCAGCACGACTTCCCAGCTCACCTTGAGCAGCCAGTTGGTGACGAGCACCGTCATCACCTGGCTGTTGTCCCACACGCCCCAAAAAGAGAGCGGATAAAAAATCAGGCTATCCACGCCCTGCCCGAAAATGGTGGAGCCGATGGTGCGGCTCCATAAATGCTTGCCCTGCGTCCAGATTTTCATGCGGGCAAGGACATAGCTGTTGACGAATTCGCCCGCCCAGAACGCGACGATAGACGCAAAGACAATGCGCGGCACTTGCCCAAAGACGCTTTCATAAGCGGCCTGCCCGGTCCAGCCGGGCGCGGGCGGCAAGGATACGACGACCCAGCTCATAAAGGCCATGAACAGCAAAGCGGAAAAACCCACCCAGATGCAGCGTCGGGCGCGGGCATAGCCATAAACTTCGGTCAGGACATCGCCAATCACATAGCCCAGCGGGAAGAACAAAATCCCCGCCCCAAATTCCCAGCCTCCCAAAGACGAGACTTTCGCCGCGCCGATGACGTTGGACAGCAGTAAGATGGCGACAAAGGCCGCCATCACCACATCAAAACTGCGGAACTGGTGGCGCGAGTCCGCCTTGACGGCGATCAGGGGGGATTTGGTCATGCCGCAACATTAGCTGGCCTATCGCATTTGGCAAATCGGGCCAGAAAATGGGGTCAGCGCCCCTGCGGACGGCAGGCGAGGGTGCCAATCCATCGGCCTTGCTCCAGCTGGCAATCGCGACCCGCCCAGTATTTTAACTCCGGTGGGCGCGTGCGGGCCGCAGAAGCGCGGGCGCGGTTATAAATCCAGATGACGCCCGCCTCTGAATTTGCCTGAAGCACATGATTTCCATCCTCACCGGGGCGCAGAGCAATGGCGCGCACCGCAACAGGCGATCCGTCCCGGTTCAGAAAGACACCGCCCAGCTTCGCTAAAGAGCCGGGGTCAAGAATGCGCGATGCCGGGTGATCCCATGAAAAGAGCAGCGCTGTGGGCTGGGATGGCGCGATAAAGGCGCTGGCCCGTGCAAATCCATAGCCCGTCTTTGCCTCAAGCCGCGCGCGCAGCGCTTGAGGTGCCACGCATAGGGCAAAGAGGATGATCAGAGCGGCAAGCCCCGGCCCAGATCGCCTCCACCGCGCGACGACCAGCACAAGGCCCAGCAACAGCACGGGAACCAAGGGCACCAGATAGCGATCCGTTAGCATCGGGCGCGCCGTGCCAATGCCCAACTCCATCGCCAAAGCCGCAAAGCCTAAACCCGATGTCATCCATAGGATCCTATGGGCCCGTATATCGGTGGATGTGGCGACGCGCCCGCGCGACAGGGCAATGGTCACCCCCAAAATGACAAGGGCGATAGCGGCGGCCGTGCCCGACAGGCCGAGTGCAAATTGAATAAAGTCGCCAGCCAAAGCGGGCGTCATCGGCTCATACCAAGCGACATCGGGTCGGGCATAATCGGCCAGCCGGGGCGCATGAATGGCAAGCCAGCCAAAGGCAGGGATAAAGGCAAGGGCCGCCGGCCAGCAGCGCAGCGCCTGTCCGCGATGCACAGCCAGAAACCCAAGGCCCTGCACCCCCGCCAGCAACAGCGCATGATAATGGGTGAGACCCGAAAGGCTCCCAAGCCCCGCCCAAAGCGCTGCCCGCCTTATATCAGGCCTGTGCATCAGGTGGATGAAAGCCAGCGCTTGTGCTGCGGAGAGAAGCAGCAACAAACCATAACCGCGCGCGTCGGCCGCAAGATCAAAGCCCGGCCCCCAGAGCAGGATTAAGGCCGCCCAACACAAAGTGGCCGCCCGGCTCAATCCCGGCACGCGCCAGATGAGGGGCAGCAGCGCCGCTGCTGTCACGAATAAGAGGCTGGGCAGGCGCAGGGCAAAAGCGGACAGGCCGAACATCTTCGTCCAAAGCGCCATCAGCGCATAATAAAGCGGCGGATTGCAATCCAGCCAGACTTCACGCCAAAATGCCGCCCAGCTCGATTGGCTGGCGATCATCGCCGTCCAGCTTTCGTCAATCCATAAGGGCAGGCCATGGCTGGCCCATAGCCGCAGCGCCATCGTGGCGAGGGTCAGGGCTGCCACAGCAATGCCAAAAAGGGGTAGGCGACTTGGCCCTGACTTTACCGGGATCATGACCCGTTTCTGGCGGGAAAATCCTGCGCTGTCACCTTCTCGTCAGCAAAAGGTTCCGCTGCCGCCTATTTCGCGCTATCTGCACCCGCATCGCGCGCCCGTAGCTCAGTTGGATAGAGCACGAGCCTTCTAAGCTTGGGGCCGCAGGTTCGAATCCTGCCGGGCGCGCCACAAGGGCCGGAGCCATCCAAATTCAATCGGACTATTTTCCGCGGGTCGCTTGTCTCGGCCTTCTGGGCGGCGCGCCAAAATGTGTCTTATGCCAGCGAGAAAAGGCGCCAATCGAGTTATAACCCAGCAGGTCTGCAATGTCTGTTGCCCGCATTCTTGGATTGGCGAGATATTGGCGGGCGAGTTGCTGGCGCGCTGCATGGAGCAAATCCGAAAAGCGCGTTCCTTCGCTATCCAATGTGCGTTGAAGGGTTCGGACGGACATACCAAGCGTTGCAGCGCAAATCTGCACGGATGCTTTTCCCGCGGGCAAGAAAATCCGGATGAGATGCGCCACATGTTCTGAACATGACGCATGCTGGGCACCCGCGACAGCGGTCAGCAATTGCCGGGCATGGAGCGCTAATTGTTCATCAGCTTTCGGATTGCGGAGATCTAGGTCTCCCCGCGCGATCACGAGCCCGTTAAAGTCCGCATTAAATATGGGCGTGCATTGGAATAATGCCTGATAGATACTCAACTCTTCCCGAGCAGGTGGGGAATGCGTGAAGCAAACAGTGTCTGCCGACCAATCTGGGCCAAGAACGGACATGCACAGGCGCGACAAGACCCCCAACGCCAATTCCGAGGATTGGCGTGATGGCTCTGCTCGGGAAAGTTGGAAGTCTTCGCGCAGAATGGCAAAATCTGGCCCTTCTTCATAATGGAGCATCAGCGTTGAATTGATGTTCATCCGAAATTCGCGCAGCGCTTCAAGCGCGAGGCGCAACGTGGGTTGATGCGCGATAAGCAGGCTAGCCGCGCCGAGATTTGCGAGAGAGCGCCCTTGGGCCATGCGCAGTCCGAGTGTCGCACACCCCGTAACCTGCGCGCTGCGTTCTAACAGGCGGATTGCGGCAACAGCAGGGATCATCTGCTCTGGATTGGAGAGCATGTCGATGCCCAGTCCCTGTTCGCGCAAGAGCGGGCGGGGGTCAGCGCCAAAGCGCGCCATGGTCTCAAAATATCCGGTAAGGGCTGCAACGCGAACCAGCTCTGGCATGACCCCTCCTTCGCATGACGCCGAATGATAAATTAATGGCATCAAATGTGAAAAATACAAGCGATGAACGCGCTAAACCTCGAGAATAGGACATGGGGAGAGATGAGGGCATGGCGCAAGCAGTCCGTTTTCACACAGCCGGAGGGCCTGAGGTCCTGACGCTAGAAGATGTCGATGTGGGCCTGCCGGGTCCGGGCGAAGTCCGCATCCGTCATGCCGCTATTGGCTGCAATTTTGCCGATACCTATTTCCGCTCTGGCTATTATCCTGTTCAGCCCCCTTGCGGGATTGGCGTGGAAGCGGCTGGGACCATTATTGCAATTGGCGAAGGAGTCTCTGGTTTCGCGCTGGGCGACCGGGTCAGCTATAATGGCGGTCCCTTGGGCGCCTATAGTACAGAACGGGTGATGCCTGCGGCCCCGCTTTTCAAACTGCCCGATAGCGTAAGTTTTGAAGATGCAGCTGCCTCCACAATGCGGGGTCTATCTGCGACTTATTGGCTCATGAAGGCGGATCCGCGGCTGAAGGCGGGCGACACAATTCTTCTCCATGCCGCAGCCGGAGGTGTCGGGCTCTTGGCCGTTCAGATCGCTAAGATGCTTGGCCTGCACGTCATCGGCACTGTATCCAGTGAGGAAAAGGCCGCGCTTGCCAAGGCGCATGGCTGTGATGAGATTATTTTTTACCGTCGGGAGGATGTGGCGGCACGGGTCAAGGACCTCACACAGGGTGAGGGTGTACAGACCGTCTTCGACGGCGTTGGCAAGGATACGTATGAAGGCTCGCTCAAGTCGCTGCGCCGCCGCGGTATGCTGGTCGCCTGCGGGACAGCATCGGGCCCCTTCCCGCCAATTGATGCGTTTCAAACAATGTTGCAGGGTTCCATTTATTTCACCCGCCCCGCCTTTGCCGATTATTATGCCGACCCAGTCGAGCGGGCAGAGCTGTCGCACTTCTGGTTCTCCAATCTTGCCGCAGGCAAAATCAAGGTGGAAATCGGACAGCGTTATGCTCTTGCGGACTGTGTGACAGCGCATCGGGATCTTGAGGCGGGCCGCACCATTGGCTCCACCATCTTCGTGATCTGAAAGGACGCACGATGAAGATCGAAAAGCTCACCACGCATATTGGCGCTGAATTATCTGGCGTGAACATCGCCGAGGCGGCGACCAATGACGATCTCTTTGGCGCGATCCATGCGGCTCTTCTCGATCATAAGGTGCTGTTCCTGCGCGACCAAGACATTAGTCGCAGTGACCATATTGCCTTCGCAAAGCGATTTGGCGTGCTTGAGGATCATCCTGTGGTCGGAAGCGATCCCGATCATCCCGGTCTTGTGCGCATCTATAAGGATGAAAACTCCCCCCCTGACCATTATGAGAATGCGTGGCATGCTGATGCCACTTGGCGCGAGGCCCCCCAAATGGGCGCGGTGCTGCGCTGCGTAGAATGCCCGCCCGTTGGCGGCGATACGATGTGGGCCAATATGGAACGGGCATATGAGGATCTGCCGCGCCACATCAAAGATGTGATTTCAGGGCTGAAAGCGCGACATTCCATTGAAGCCAGTTTTGGCGCGCGCATGTCGGATGCGGCGCGCGCTGATCTAAAGGCGCGCTTTCCCGATGCCGAGCACCCCGTGGTGCGCACCCATCCCGAAACGGGCCGTAAGGCCCTTTATGTCTGCGGCTTCACGACCCATTTCACAAATTTCCATACCGCCGAGAATGTCCGGTACGGGCAAGATTATGCGCCGGGCGCGGCGCAGCTGCTCCACTATCTGATCGGCCGAGCCGCTATCCCTGAATATCAAGTGCGCTGGCGCTGGCGGCCCAATTCTATGGCGATCTGGGACAATCGCTGCACCCAGCATTACGCCGTGATGGATTACGCGCCGACCGTCCGAAAAATGGAGCGCGCCGGGATCATCGGCGACAAGCCCTTCTGATAACTTAATTTCATAGGAGACCGAACATGCAATTTCTTGACGACTCTTTGCTTCCCAAGAACCAAGACAAGTTGGTCATCACGGCGGCCCCCTATGGCCCAGAATGGATGCCAGAGGATTTCCCGGAAGACATCCCGGTGACGATGGAGGAGCATGTCCAAAAGGCGGTTGATTGCTATAATGCCGGCGCAACCGTCCTGCACCTTCACTGCCGTGAGCTTGATGGTCATGGCTCAAAGCGTTTGTCGATGTTCAATGAGCTGATCGACCGTGTGCGCACAGCCGTGCCAGACATGATTATCCAAGTCGGTGGCTCGATTAGCTTTGCCCCCGAAACGGAAGAAGATGGCGCCGAAGCCAAATGGCTGTCTGATGAAGTCCGTCACATGTTGGCGGATCTGACTCCCGCGCCAGAACAGGTGACTATCGCCGTCAATACGACCCAGATGAACATCATGGATTTGATGGAAGATTGGGAATATCAGAAGACCAGCATTAGTGCGCCTGCGCTCTATCATGCCTATCGGGAAATGGTCGTGCCAGCGGGACCGCAATGGGTGGAAGAGCATCTGCGCCGCTTGACGGGGTCGGGCATTCAACCCCATTTCCAGCTGACCTGCATGCCTGACATGGAAACCGTCGAACGCCTCGTGCGGCGCGGTCATTATAAAGGTCCGCTCAATCTCACTTGGGTGGGTATTGGCGGCGGCTTTGACGGCCCGAACCCAGCGAACTTCATGGAATTCATCCGGCGTGCGCCCGATGGGTCCACCGTCACCCTCGAAAGTGTCATGGGCAATGTGTTGCCCATCAATACCATCGCCATTGCGCTTGGCATGCATTGCCGCTGCGGAAATGAAGATACGATCTATGATCCATATGGAGATAAAATGGGGTCGGTTGCGCAAATTGAACAGCTTGTTCGCATTTCAAAGGAGCTCGGCCGCCCCGTTGCAACGGGCCAAGAAGCCCGCGCGATCTACCGGATTGGTGAACAATATAACTCAACCGAAGAAACGCTCGCCAAGCTTGGTATGGCCCCCAATCGCGAACGCGGCCAGCGGGCCGTGCCAATTCGCACGGCAGCATGAGCCAAGCCGCCTCTATTCCCGGGGACGTGACGGTCCTGTTTGTCCCCGGACTGCGGGATCATGTTGAGGATCATTGGCAGACGCACGCTGCTCGGGCCATGCCCCGCGCGGTCACGGTAGAGCCGTTGACGCGTGATCGGCTGAGCCGCGCCGCGCGGGTCGCCGCACTGGACGCTGCGCTCTCGGCCATAAAGGGGGATGTGATCATCGCCGCGCATAGCGCGGGCTGCTTGATGGTTGCGCATTGGGCGTTGGCGCCGACACGCGCGATACGCGGGGCGCTGCTGGCCACCCCGGCGGATGTGGAGCGGCCGCTGCCACCGGCCTATCCACGCCCTGAGGAGCTAGAGGCTGGCGGCTGGGTGCCGATGGCCCGCAGCCTCTTGCCCTTTCGAACGATTGTGGTGGCCAGCCAGAATGATCCGCTTGCCGATTTTGATCGGGTGCAGGATTTGGCAGAGCTCTGGGGTGCAACGCTACATGATGGCGGGAGGATCGGGCATCTTAACCCACCTGCGGGCTATGGGCCTTGGCCAGAAGGTCTGGACCTGATCGCCCAACTCGCGCGCTGAGGCTTTCAAACGGAGACGATTTATGGCGGGCGCTGTTATCTTGACCGATGGGGCCAATGGGCCAGACCGGAGCAGTGCCTATGGCTGGTTGGTCTTTGCGCTTAGCTTTGGGCTTTTGATTTCCGATTATATGGCGCGCCAAGTGCTCAACGCGGTCTTTCCCCTCTTGAAGGCGGAATGGCAGCTGAGTGACGGACAATTGGGCGTCCTATCCGGGATTGTCGCGGTCATGGTGGGGCTGTTGACCTTTCCATTGTCGCTGGCAGCAGACCGTTGGGGGCGTGCCAAAAGCCTCGCCGTCATGGCCATCTTGTGGAGCTTGGCGACGCTCTATTGTGCCATAGCCAGCACGTATCAGGAGATGCTCCTTGGGCGCGCCTTGGTTGGGGTCGGTGAGGCGGCCTATGGCAGTGTTGGCATTGCGCTGGTCATCAGCGTGTTTCCCTCGCGCCTCCGCGCCACATTGTCTGCCGCTTTCATGGCGGGGGGGCTTTTTGGGCAGGTGCTTGGCGTTGCACTTGGCGCGCAGATTGCGGCGGCTCATGGCTGGCGACAGGCCTTTTTTGTGATCGGGATGGGCGGTCTTATTCTCGGCCTCATCTATCCGTTGCTGGTGCGGGATCGCCGGATCAATGCCTTGGCCGGAACGGATCCATCGGCATCGTCCCAAGCCTCAATTCCTGCGCTGAAAGGTCTTTTTGCCAGTCGCTCGGTCCGTCTGGCTTATGTGGGCAGCGGGCTTCAGCTTTTCGCGGCTGGGGCTTTGCCCGCCTGGCTGCCGACCTACTTTAATCGCTATTACGGTCTGCCGCTTGATCAGGCTGGGCGCCGCGCGGCGGTGCTGCTGCTGATCTGCGGACTGGGCATGATCCTGTGCGGGATCTTGACTGATCGGCTGACGCGCAATCGGGCGGAACGCAAGATCAGCCTCGCCATCCTATTTAGTTTGGGGACCGCCGCCAGCCTCAGTCTGGCCTTTGCGCTGCCGCCCGGTCCGGCCCAGTTTGCGCTGCTCGCGCTGGCGATGTTTTTGGTCGCCGCCACGACCGGCCCGGCCGGTGCGATGGTCGCCAATCTCACCCCTCTGGCGCTGCATGGATCGGCCTTTGCGACGCTGACATTGGCCAATAATCTTATTGGCCTTGCACCAGGACCGATCTTAACTGGGCGATTGGCGGATGGTCTCGGGCTTGCCGATGCGCTTCACCTTCTGCCCATTCCCTGTGTGCTCGCAGCGTGCGCCTTTGCGGCGATGCAGCGGAGCTATATTGCAGATCTTGGCAATACGGGACCCAGACACGCTTGATTAGGCAGCGTTGAGAACAGGCTTGCCTGTCCATGCGCGGCCCTGCTGGTCAGCGGCCTATTCTCAGCCTGACTTACTTCAGCATGGCGCGGAACTTTTTGCGCAGCAATATGGCCAACATCCGCTCGTCAATGGGCAGCACCGCTTCCAGAAATGCTGCCGCCTCCTTGGCCGGTGCATCCACCCAGCTCGCCGCATAGAGGTGCGCAAATTGCTGAACCAAGCCGTCAATCGCCTCATTCATGCTGGCGAGATGGCGGGGGCGATAGCCGCGGGCACGGGAAGCCCCGACTTCGCCATATTGGATGAAGCACTCGACGATTTCACGGTCGGCCTGCGAGATTCGCCGTTCAATACCGCTTCCTCTGATTTCAATCAGGCCTGCCTGTGCCAGTTCGATTAAATCAGCCTCTGATAGGTGCGCCCCGATCAGGTCGGCAATCTGCACCTGATCGCTGCCCGGCGGGCGGGCCCAATCAGGAAGTTCGTCACGCACGCGACGCAGCAATTGCTGCTGTTCGGGTGAGAAGCCATCCGCTTCCTCGCCATTCAGCACGGACTTGATCGCATTCAAGCTCAGGAAATGGTCGCGCTGCAACTTCTGTATCCAGTGCAGCCGCTCTAGATGCTCAGGCCCATAAACCGCCATGTTGCGCCCCGACCGGATCGGCGGCGGCAACAAGCCTTCAGAAATATAGAAGTGAATGGCCTGTCGGCTAAGCTGTGTCCCGGCGGTCAGGTCGCGCATCTTCAGCGCGCGGGGCGCATCGGCTATGGGGTTTGGAGCCTTATCCATGTCGCGCACAAGGCCCGTTTCTGCCAATTATGTCAAGTGTCAAGCTGCACTTGACACTTGCGAAGGGTCGTCCTAGCCTTGCATCTGAAGTGGAAGTTCGTGCTTTCCACGCCGCCGCGACGGCCTGCAGGAGGAACCGCAGCAGATGACGACCATCCATGTCGCAGGCGTTTCGATGACCAAATTTGGTCCACATCTCGGCGCCACTGTTAAATCGCTCACCTCTGAAGCTGTTGCGGCCTGTTTGGCCGATGCGGGTGCGTCGCCGGCTAGTGTGCAGGCGGCCTATTTCTCCAACACATTGCAGGGTCTGCTCGACGGTCAGTTGTCGATCCCCGGTCAGATTGCGTTGCGCCAAGCCGGCGTTGAGGGTGTGCCGATCGTTAACGTCGAGAATGCCTGTGCGTCCGGATCAACTGCGCTATGGTTGGCTTGCCAACATCTGCGATCAGGTGCCGCCGATATCGTGCTTGCTGTGGGCGTGGAAAAGATGGTGTTCGCACAAGAGGCGCAACGCGCCACTGTGATGCGGGCCTTTGAAGGTGGCATGGATGTGAGCGCGGGGGACGAAGCGCTCAACGCACTGATGCAGTTGGGCGTCGGCATCGACGGGCCGTCTGGTGAAGGTCATCGCACTCGCTTCATGGACATTTATGCCGCGCTGTGCCGCGCCCATATGGCCCGCTTTGGCACAACGCAGCGCCAATTGGCGATCGTGGCGGCCAAGAATCATGATCATTCCATCCACAATGACAAATGCCATTTCCGCAAGGCGATGAGCGTCGATGACGTGCTGGCCTCTCGGCCACTGGGCTATCCGCTGACCGTCGCAATGTGTTCGCCTTTGTCTGATGGCGCAGCGGCGGTGCTGCTGTGCACCGACGCGGGGCTGAAAAAGCTGCAAGGCCAGGCACCATCAGTTCTGATCAAGGCTTGTGAATTGACGTCAGCCACAACGCGTGACTTTGCCGATTTTGATGCACATGTCGCGCGCCGCGCGGCACTGGCCGCCTATGATCGTGCCGGACTTGGCCCAAGCGATATCGATGTTGCCGAAGTGCATGATGCCGCCGCCTTTGGGGAAATCTTCATGACCGAGTTGTTGGGCTTCTGCGCCATGGGCGAGGGTGGTCTAATGGCCGAGCGCGGCGAAACGCGTATTGGTGGGCGTCTCCCAGTCAATCCATCGGGCGGCCTTGAATCCAAGGGCCACCCCATTGGCGCGACCGGCCTCGGTCAGATTTATGAATTGACCCAGCAACTGCGCGGAACGGCTGGCGCGCGACAGGTCAGCGGCGCGCGGACTGCGCTGCAAGAAAATAGCGGTGGTCTGCTCGGCATCGAGGAAGGTGCCGCCGTCGTGACCATCCTTCAGCGTCAATATTGAGGACCCAAACCATGAAACACACACCCACTTTATTCGTCGACGGCTTCTTGTTTCCAGAAGCGCCGCGCTGGCACGCTGGACGCGGGCAGTTTTTTGTGAGCGACATTGATCGTGGCCAAGTGTTTGCCGTTTCAACCGATGGTCAGCGTCAGATGGTGTATCAAGGCCCTGATTGGGTGTCGGGCACGGCTTTTGAAAGCGACACCAGTCTGCTGGTCACCAATGCGCGCAGCCGTTCACTTGTGCGGGTGCATCTTGATCAACCCGATGCCGCTCCCGAAATGATTGCCTCGCTCGCCGAGATTGCGCCTTATGGCATCAACGACATGGTCCGCACACAGTCTGGCGTCAGCTTCATCGATACGGTCAGCTTTGACTTTGTTGCCTATGCGCGTGGTGATGGCGAAGCCCAGCCCAGCGTTCTTGCCCGTGTGGACGCCGACGGTAAAGTGTCCGTCGCGACGTCAGACGTCAATTTTCCCAACGGTATGGCAATCACGCCCGACGGCAAACGCCTATTGGTGGCCGACTCGCTAGACCAATGCGTTCACGCCTTCACACTTGGTGCCGATGGCACGCTGAGCGCGCGAACCTGTTTTGCGGCATTACCGGGCGAGATGCCCGACGGCATGTGCATGGATGCCAGTGGGGCCGTTTGGGTCGCTGTCCATGGCCGCGTGGTGCGGGTCGCCGAAGGTGGCGCCGTGTTGGACGAGGTCGATATGGGCACAACCTTGGCCACGGCTGTTGCTCTTGGCGGAGCCGATGGCCGTACGCTGCTGATCACCGCGTCTGATAGCTATGACCGCTCCGTGATGGCGCACAATCCAACCGGGAAGCTCTTTACGGTGCAGGTGGACGTTCCGGGCGTCGGTCTGCCGTCTGTTTACTGAGGGAGAGGGGCACATGACACAGCGGCTGGTCGGTAAGACGGCACTTATCACCGGGGCGACATCTGGCATGGGCGTCGACGTGGTCCGGCGATTCGTTGCTGAAGGTGCGAATGTCCTTTTCTGCGGCCGATCTTCCGAAGCTGGAGAAGCTGTGGCGGCTGAAATTGGAGCCGCTGCCCACTTCATGCGTGCCGATGTGACTGATGAGGTGGACGTCATCGCGCTCGTCAAAACCGCGCAGACTATTGGTAGCGGGCGGATCGACTTCTTGTTTAACAACGCTGCACCTGCAACCCGCGACACACCCGTCACGGCGCTGCCCGCCGAAGAGATCGCCAGCGCCTCCATGGCGATCTTTGGCAGTGTTGTGCTGATGACCAAGCATGTCGCCGCTGTGATGCAGGCGCAGGGCGGTGGTTCCATTCTCAACAATGGCTCGACGGCCGCCCATCGCGCCAATAGTTCACCGTCTCTGTACAGCGCGCTCAAGGCTGCGGTTTGTCATTTCACGCGCTGCATGGCGCTGGAACTGGCGGATTACCATATCCGGGTGAACACAGTCTCGCCGGGGGCTATCCCCACGCCGATCTTCCTCCAGTCGCTGGGCATTCCCCCGGCCCAACAAGATCAGGCGCTCGCCGCATTACAGGGGGCGTTTGCGCGCGCCCTGCCCATCGGGCGTGCTGGCCATGGCGATGATATTGCGGCCGCTGCGGTCTTTTTCGCCAGTGACGAGTCCTCTTATGTCACTGGACAGGATCTTGTCGTCGATGGCGGCCTTACCGCTGGGTTATCGAACGCCGCCAAGCGGGGGCAGGCCGATATGATGCGCGCCGTCCTCGCCAATATCGGGAAATAAAGCCATGTCAGTCTTCAGTCTGCTCGAACGCGGAGCACAACGCTGTGATGGACGCCCGTTCGCAGTCTTTGAGGGCGTCGAAACCAGCTATGCCGAGACCCTGAGCCTTGCAAAGCGCATTGCCGCGGCTCTCAGTGTCGCAGGCTTTGGTCCGGGTGATCACGCCGCGGTGCTCAGCCCCAATGATCCGGTCGCCTTCACCGCCGCTTTCGGTATCTTTGGCGCAGGCATGGCCTATGTGCCGGCCAATCCGCACAATCCGCCTGCCGCGATCGCCAGTGCGCTCAATCTCGTTGATGTCCGCGTGCTATTTTATCACAGCGCTATGGCCGCCCTGGTGGATCAGGTCCGGGCGTCTTTGCCCAAGATCGCCCTGTTCGTCGCGCTGGGTACGCCCTGCAGCGGGGACCGCACGCTCGACCACTTCATCGCCGAGCACGACGCCCAAGTGCCGCGCATTGCCGCCACACTCACCGATACAGCCTTTGTCGGCCAGACCGGCGGCACCACAGGCGAGCCCAAGGGCGTGCTGCTGAGCCACCGCGCCGTGTTTGCTTTTGTTGAGAAATATCTCGCCGAAATGTCCTACCCGGCCCCAGTGCTGCTTGCGGCAACGCCGCTTACGCATGCGGCCGGGATGCTGGCGATGCCCATCATCGCGCAGGGCGGAACCATTGTGATGATGGCCCGGCCAGATCTGCCGCGCTTCCTTGATTTGATTTCCGAACGGCAGGTGACGACGACATTCCTGCCGCCCACGGTCATCTATCGCCTGCTCGATTTGCCGGGTGCAGAGAGCCGTGATTTTTCTAGCTTGCGTCACTTCATCTATGGCGCGGCCCCCATGTCTGTGAGCCGATTGAAACAGGCGCTCGCCCTGTTCGGACCGGTAATGGCCCAATGCTACGGCCAGACTGAATGCCATACGTTCGTCACGTTCATGCGACCAGAAGATCACTTTATTCATGGCCAATTGGCCGGGGATGACCGATTGTCGGCCTGTGGTCGGCCGTCGATTGGCACGCGCGTGGTGATCAAGGGGGAGGATGGCTCCATCCTTGCCGACGGCATTCCCGGCGAAATTTGCGTGGAAAGCGACCTCGCCATGACCGGCTATTACCGCAACGAAGCCGCCACAGCCGAGGTGCTTCGCGACGGCCTGATCCATACGGGCGATATCGGCTTTGTCGATGGTGATGGCTTTCTGCACATCGTCGATCGCAAGAAAGATCTGATCATAACAGGTGGCTTCAACGTCTATCCGGCTGAAGTCGAACAGGTGGTCAATAGCCACCCGGCCGTGGCAGATTGCGGCGTGGTCGGGCTGCCGGATTCCGATTGGGGTGAAGCGGTGACCGTGGTCGTTGAACTCAAGCCGGGTGCCGCCGTGTCGGCGCAGGAGCTGCTTGATTATTGTCGCCCCCAATTGGGGGGCGTCAAAACGCCCAAGCATGTCGCCTTTTGGCCTGAACTGCCACGCAGCCCGGTCGGCAAGGTGTTGCGCAAGGAAATCCGCGCCCAGATAAGAGATGCTGGCACTTTTGAAGAAAATGCACTCACAGGTGCGCGCCGCGACTGATCATTTGGGCGCTTTGGCATCAATGATCATTTTTGCGCGACCCGTGGCTGTTATGCCCAGAGCATTGGATAAGGTCTGCAATTCGGCAAGCCTCACGCGCTGATATGGACCTCAAACCTTTTGACCTGCCCGATGCGTGATAGGTCAAGCTGTGCGCGCGCGACAAAAAAGGCGGGCAGTGAACGAATGTCACTGCCCGCCATTCAGGGGAAGAGTCTTGGATGTTTAGAACTTGATCGATGCATCAATTCCGAAGGTGCGCGGCATGTTAAAGTTGCCATAATCCCCGAAGATGTTGTTGTTGTTGCCGACCAGTACGATGTTGGCGACGCCCGTTGCAGCGTTCGACTGAACGGCAGGAAGGCTGTTGGAAGGGTCGCGACGGAAGACATATTGGTTGTTGAACAGATTGCGGCTCCACAGGCCAAGGTTAAGTTTGCGATCCCCATTGCCCAAGGCGATGTCCGCCCAAGAGATGCGGCCATTGACGACGAAGGATTCATCATTCTTCACAGCAAATTGGTCAAAGCTCTGCGTGGCTTGCGAATAATTGGCATCGATATGGAACTTGATCTTGCTGTCAGTGTCGCCCAGCGGCAATTCATAATCGACTGAACCGCTGGCTGCATTGCGCGGGGTATAGACGATGTAGAATTTCTGCAGGACGGTGGAGGATTTACCCGTTGCCACGCCAGCCGATGTGAACTCACGATAGGTCACCGGCACTTCGGGAATGTTCGTGTAGGTGTAGGCGTAGGACAGGTCGAACTTCAAATTATCCGTGGGCTTAATGGTCAGGTCTGCCTCAAGCCCGCGGATCTTGGTTGTGCCTGGCGCGTTAAACGTCACCAGATTGTTGAAATTGCCAGTCGCTGTTGGCTGAATGGTGGACAGGTCAACCTGGCTGCCCTTACGATCCATCATATAGGCCGCAAGGTTGATACGGGCGCGACGATCCCAGAAGTCCGCTTTAAAGCCAAGTTCATAGCTCTTCACATCTTCCGGATTGAAGGCGCGATAATCCGACGTGCGCGAGCTTGCACCACCGGCGCGATAGCCGGTCGCATATTTCACATAGGTATGCATGGTGTCGCTCAAATCATAAGCGATGGTCGCCATCGGGTTAAAGCGGCTCCAGGACTTGTCCAAAGGCGCATAGCCATTGGCCAAGGCCGTTGCGGGGCTTGTCTGATAATTGACCCCACGCGAATAGAGCAGTTCCCCCTTTTTCTTGTCGTTCGTGTAGCGACCGCCGACGGTGATGTGCAGCACGTCGGTTGGGTTCCAAGTTGCCTGGCCATAAACGGCATAGCTCTTTGAACGAACTGAAGAAGCGCGGTCGATTGAACAGCCTTGAACGGCATTACCAAGGGCGGGGTTTGCAGCACCCGTGCAGAATGCGATCGGCGTGAAGGTTGCGCCAACAACTTGGTTCGAGCTGTTGAGAACGGCGATTGCGCCCATGGAATTTGGCGTCGCCGCATCGTCGCGGACGCGCTCATTAAAATAATAGGCGCCAGCGACATAATCGATTGTGCCGATGGTGCCGACAGCCTGCAGTTCTTGGCTGAACTGACGTTGAAACAAATCGGCCCGGCTATAACGGCTGAATGTGCAAGGGGCCGCCGCCGTGCAGGATGCTGTCAGATTGACGACGGGCACGCGGTGCAGGCCGCCCGCATTGTCATTTTGCTGTACTTCAACGCCGCGCCATGCCGTGATGGAGCGCAGTTCGATTTCCGGAGCAATCTTCCATTTAAACAGGTTGGTGACACCAAAGGTCTCGTCGACTGTCAACGCTTGGGGAACACCAATGTCGGCGATCCGCATAAGCGTCTTCCCATTGACGACCACACCCGGCGTCAGCGGCTTAATTGTGCCTTGTGTACCGATAAAGGCTGTGCCCGGCGTGACGCAGGTGCTGCCGGCTGGAATAGCCAGCGGGGCGGCATTCGTCCCACCGCTCAAGCAGTTGTTTGGATTATAGTTCAGCAATTGGCTGTAAAAAGGGGAGTTTTCATCGCGCGACTTATCGAATGAAAAGTCATTCGTCACACCATCTGCTGGGTTCCAACGGACGGCAACGCGGCCGCCCTTGCGGTGGAACTGTCCCCATCCCGCTTGCCCCGCAAGTGGGTTTTTCGTGACGGGGTCTTGATGGGCGAGCACGGCATCGAGCTTGACTGCAAAGCCAGCGACTTCCGGCAGATTCAGGTGCAGGCCGGCATTATAGGTGCCCAAATTGCCCATGCCACCATCGACGCGACCGCCAAATTCGCCCGTTGGGCCCTTGGCGACGATCGACACAGCGCCGCCTTCGGTATTGCGACCAAACAACGTGCCTTGAGGGCCTTTAAGAACTTCGACGCGCTCAACATCGAACAGACCTGTGTTGAGGCCGTGTTGGCGACCCAAATAAACGCCATCGATATAAATGCCGACACCTTGTTCACGCGCAGGCTGGTTCGCGTCCAGCGGAACAATGCCGCGAATACCAACCGTCAAAGCGGACTGACGCGATTCAAAAGGCGCAACGCGCAGGCTGGGAACGCCGCCATCGGCCAGATCCATCAGACTTTGAACCTTGCGCTCACGGATTGTCTCAGCGCCCATGACGGAGATCGAAATCGGCGTTTTTTGGAGATTGGTTTCGCGCTTGGTGGCCGTTACGATGATCTCCGTCAGTCCGTTGCTATTGGTTTCCTGCTGCTGATCTTCGGCTGCGAGGGGAGCTGTGCTTCCCGAGTCTCCTGGGCCCATGACAGTCACCGAGTCGGCAGCAACGAGAATGGCAGCATTGGCTAAAGCTGACTGCCCAAGCGTGGCGATAGCGATGGCTGCCATGGATGCAGTGCGAAGCGTAAGTGCGGATTTCATGAGATTAACTTCCCTGGTTAGCTTTCGATCATTCGCCGCCCAGGAATTACGGTTTGCCCCTGAACCCGGCTTCGATCGTGCGTCTAGGGATGGCTTGTGTCAGGACGAAGTAAGCCGTGTGACACTTTGATGACAGCGTCAGGTGCGCCCTTAGCGGAGCTGCGCAGAGGCCAGCAGCGCCAGCCACTGCTGACGTGACAGATCGTCTAGATCGCCCTTCACCAATATAGAGAGTTGGAACCAAGAGCGCTTTCCAGCGACAAGCCGATAGAGGCCCATTTGGGCACGCTCGGCAGGGCAATTGGGCGACGTGCGTTCAAATGTGACAGACGTCGTGTCTTCAGCAAGAATTTTGAACGTCGCCGGACAGCGTGACAGAGCCTGTTGCTGGAGAATTGCCATCCAATCCTGTGCCGTTTCAACATCGCTCGGACGCCGAATCGCCACAATCTCGAGCGCCTCTGACCAACTCTGTGCCGATTTCCCTTTAATCGCGATTAAATCGACGAGCCGCGCGGGATTTTTATCATTGAAATCAATCATAGCTTCATCGCCGCTGTCCAAAACCTGTTGCAGCGGCGGGTAGAGACGATGGTCAAATTGAAGCCGTTCGGCAAAGGCCGGCGCTGCAAAAAGCAGAAGGCCGATAGTGATCCAAAGTTTCATGGCGTGATGGTAACCCTGCCCCCAGCCCATTGCACTAATTTTTTCGAGGACATTAATGGAGGTCTGTCTCCGACAATTGAGAGGCTGCATTTTGCCCCTCATTCGAGGAGTTGTGTCCTTTCTAAGGACGGTCTAGGTCTCGAAACTATCGCGTAACCAGGCACAGCGACGCCCATTGGCTTTTTGAAGTAGAGGCATGAGTCGCGGGGGGAAATTCATATGCATAATTCGATTTTCTGGGCACCAATTTTTCTGATGGGGCTCGGCTCGGCGCAAATGGTCGCCGGGCAGACGGCCTCTCCTGCCGAGAAAAAGGAATCAGTTCCTGCAGCTGTGCAGTCGCCGACACCTGCGCCCAACCGCTCTGTCACCAAACATGTCGGCACGTTCAATGGTCAGAAGATCAGCTTTACGGCGATTGCTGGCGAAACCTTCTTGCCCGGTCCCGATGGCAAGCCGCGGGCGGCCATTTTCTCAACCAGCTATTTGAAGGATGGCAAGGATCCAAACCGCCCTGTCACCTTCCTATTCAATGGGGGCCCCGGCTCTGGTTCGGTCTGGTTGCATATGGGCGCATTCGGCCCCGTGCGCGTTGCTATTCCATCCGACGCACGCGATGATGGCGCGCCGCCCTATCCGCTTGTCGCCAATCCCGACAGCCTGTTGGACGCGACCGATATTGTCTTCATTGATCCCGTCGGCACTGGCTTTTCCTATGCAATGCCCGGCGTTGATCCGCAGGATTTTTGGGGCGTGACGCAGGATGCCAAATCCATCGCGCAATTCATCCGCCTGTGGCTCAATGAACACGGCCGCTGGAATGCACCGAAATTTTTGGGTGGGGAAAGCTATGGCACCACCCGCTCGGCGGCGGTGCTCAATCAGCTCGAAGGCCAGTATAATGACGTCTCCTTAAACGGCGTTATCTTGATTTCAACGGTGCTGGATTTCGGGGCTGGCGCAGATACGCAGGGCAATGAAATTGGCTATGCGCTCAACATCCCCTCCATGGCGGCGACCGCGCTCTATCATGGTAAGCTCTCTCATTCAGGGGGGGCGGCTGGCATCTCAGCGGAGGCCCGCGCTTGGGCCGCAGGGCCTTATTTGGCCGCTTTGCTGAAAGGCAATGCGCTGCCCGCCGATGAACGGGCCAGCATTCGCCGCGATTTGGCGCGTTTCACCGGCTTGAGCGAGGCCTTTTTGGATCGTGCTGACCTGCGGGTGACGCCCAGCCGCTTTTACAAGGAGCTGCTGCGCGATCGAGGCCTCACCGTCGGCCGTCTCGATTCCCGTTATACGGGCAAGGATTCAGATTCCGCCGGATCAGAGCCGGATAATGATCCAAGTTTTTATGGCATTGATGGCGGCTATACGGCCGCGATCAACGCGCATGCGCGGGGTGCCCTCGGCTATAAGACGGACCGCAGCTATGTGACCATTGGTGGCGTTGGAAAATGGGACTGGCGCCTGAATGAAGGGCGCGACAGCGACACTTATATGAATGTCGCCCCCTATATATCACGCGCGCTGCGCGAGAATTCCGGTCTCAAAATCTTTGTCGGCCAAGGCTATTATGACTTTGCCACGCCCTTTTTCGCAGCGGAATATGCTCTGACGCGTGCCGATTTCCCAAAAGAGCGGATAGAGTTTCAATATTATGACTCAGGCCACATGATGTATGTGCGTGATGAAGATCGAGCGAAGCTTTCGCGCGACATTCGGGCCTTTATTAAGAGCCGCTAAGTCTCACTCCCCTCCCGCAAGCGGAAGGTGCCGATCAGCGCGGCAGTTCGCTTGCCCCCATCAGGTGCAGGTCAACCGCACGGGCGCATTGGCGGCCTTCGCGGATCGCCCAAACCACAAGGCTCTGCCCGCGCCGCATATCGCCGCAGGTAAACACATGGTCGCGGCTGGTGGCATAGCCATTGGTATCCGCCAGCACATTGCCGCGGCCGTCCAGCGCAACTTCAGCCTGTTCCACCAAGCCGGCTTTGGCCGGGCCGACAAAGCCCATGGCCAGCAGGATGAGATCTGCTTTCAGAGTAAATTCGCTGCCGGGAATTTCGACCATCTTGCCGTCGATCCACTCAATACGACAACATTCCAGCCCCTCAACAACGCCATTTGATCCAACAACCCGCTTGGTCAACACGGCCCAATCGCGCTCACAGCCTTCTTCATGGCTGGACGAGGTGCGCAGCTTCATAGGCCAATCAGGCCAGCTGAGCGTCTTATTCTCCTTTTCAGGAGGCTTGGGCATGATCTCAATCTGCGTGACGGAAGCCGCGCCCTGACGGTTGGATGTGCCAACACAGTCAGATCCCGTATCGCCGCCACCAATGACAATGACATGCTTGCCCGTCGCGCTCAGCGTGCCGCGCGGGGCGGCGCGCAATTCATCATCGCCTGCATTGCGCTTATTTTGCTGGGTCAGGAACTCCATGGCCGGACGGACGCCCGCCATTTCCGCGCCCGGAATATCCAGACGGCGCGCCTCTTCCGAACCGCCGGCCATGACGACGGCATCATAATTTTCTTCAAGGCTTTCAAACGAAATCTGAACGCCGACCTCCATCGAGGTGCGGAACTGAACGCCCTCCGCTTCCATCTGAACGAGGCGGCGGTTGATCAGCTGCTTTTCCATCTTAAAGTCGGGAATGCCGTAACGGAGCAAGCCGCCCACCCGATCATTCTTTTCAAACACAGTGACGCTATGGCCCGCGCGCGCCAGCTGTTGCGCACAGGCAAGGCCTGCGGGACCAGAGCCGATGACGGCGACAGATTTACCCGTTTTGCGCGAAGGGACCAACGGCGTGACCCAGCCTTCGGCCCATCCGCGATCGATAATTTGGCATTCGATCGACTTGATCGTGACGGGCGCGTCATCAATGTTGAGCGTGCAGCTGGCTTCGCATGGCGCGGGGCAAATGCGGCCCGTAAATTCGGGGAAGTTGTTGGTTGAATGCAGCACTTCCAGCGCATTGCGCCAGTCATTCTCATAGACCAGATGGTTCCAGTCGGGGATGATGTTGTTCACCGGGCAGCCATTATGGCAATAGGGAATGCCGCAATTCATGCAGCGTGCCGCCTGCCCGCGGATCTTCTCTTCCGACATGGGAATGACGAACTCACGATAATGTGTCAGCCGTTCCTTAGGGTCGGCATATGTCCGGTCAGAGCGGTCAATTTCGAGGAAGCCAGTGGCCTTTCCCACGGTCAGTCTCCAATAATAAATTATTCAGCAGCGACGTTTGCAGAGGCAAGGCGTTCCGCCTCAATCTGCTGAAGGGCACGCCGATAATCCTTCGGCATGACTTTCACGAAGCGCTTGAGCGTATTGTCCCAATCATCGAGCAGCGCGCGCGCGCGCTTGCTGCCGGTGAAGAGGTGATGCCGCTCGAGAAGGACGCGCAAGCGATCCTGCGAATGGTAGAGCATGTCGCCCATACCAAAGTCATGCACGTTGAGCGCGCGTTGCTGGGGCGTGCCGGTTGAATTGTCGGCCTCTGGACCATCGGCCGATATGGCCTCTACATCGACCATCGCCATGTTGCAGCGTTCGCGGAAGCGGCCGTCCTCATCATAGACATAGGCGACGCCACCCGACATACCGGCGGCAAAATTGCGTCCGGTCTTACCCAGCACGACAACGACACCACCCGTCATATATTCGCAGCCATGATCGCCGGTGCCTTCGACAACGCAGAGCGCGCCGGAGTTGCGCACGGCAAAGCGTTCGCCGGCCACGCCGTTGAAATAGGCTTCCCCCGCAATCGCGCCATAGAGCACCGTATTGCCGACGATGATATTCTCGGTCGGCTCGCGCGTCACATGAGCAGGTTGACGCACGATGATGCGTCCGCCCGACAGGCCCTTGCCGACATAGTCATTGGCATCGCCCGTCAGCTCAAGCGTCACGCCATGCGCTAAGAAGGCCCCAAAGCTTTGTCCCGCAACGCCGGTAAAGGCAATTTGGATGGTGTTGGACGGCAAGCCGTCATGCCCGTAACGCCTGGCGACTTCGCCCGAGAGCATCGCGCCCGCCGTGCGGTTGACGTTCTTAATCTCCCGCTCAATGCGCACGACGTCGCCCTTTTCAAGGGCAGGGGCCGCGGCGGCGATCAGGTCACGATCGAGCGCTTTTTCAAGGCCATGATTCTGCGTTTCGACCCAGCGCAACGGCGCGCCTTCCGGCAGATCAACCTTGTGCAGCAGGCGCGAGAGATCAACGCCATGGGCCTTCCAATGGTCAATCGCCTTATTCATATCGAGCCGGTCGACGCGGCCGACCATCTCCTCGAGCGTGCGGAAGCCCATCTCTGCCATGATCTGGCGCAGCTCTTCCGCCACGAAGAAGAAGTAATTGATCACATGTTCCGGCTGACCCGTGAAGCGTGCGCGCAGAACCGGGTCTTGCGTTGCAACGCCGACCGGGCAGGTGTTGAGATGGCATTTGCGCATCATGATGCAGCCCGCCGCAATCAACGGCGCAGTTGCAAAGCCAAATTCATCTGCACCCAACAGCGCACCAATGGCGACATCGCGGCCTGTGCGCAGACCGCCATCCACCTGCACCGCAATGCGCGAGCGCAGACCATTGAGCAGCAAGGTCTGCTGGGTTTCGGCAAGGCCAATCTCCCAAGGAGAGCCCGCGTGGGTGAGCGAGGTGAGCGGGGACGCCCCCGTGCCGCCTTCATAGCCGGCAATGGTCACATGATCGGCACGCGCCTTGGCAACGCCTGCGGCAACCGTGCCAACGCCCACTTCGGACACGAGCTTTACGGAAATGCGCGCACCCGTATTCACATTCTTCAGATCGTGGATCAGCTGGGCCAGATCCTCAATCGAATAAATATCATGGTGCGGCGGTGGTGAAATCAGGCCGACGCCCGGCGTGGAATGGCGGACGCGGGCAATATTCTGATCGACCTTATCCCCGGGCAGCTGGCCGCCCTCACCTGGCTTTGCACCCTGCGCCATCTTGATCTGAATGTCATCGGCATTGACCAGATATTCGGTGGTGACACCAAAGCGGCCAGAGGCAACTTGCTTGATCGCCGAGCGCATGGAATCGCCATTGGCAAGCGGGGTGAACCGATCTGTCTCTTCGCCGCCTTCACCGGTGTTGGACTTGCCGCCAATCCGGTTCATCGCAATGGCGAGCGTCGTATGCGCTTCGCGGCTGATCGAGCCAAAGCTCATCGCGCCAGTTGCAAAGCGCTTCACAATTTCGCTTGCCGGTTCAACTTCGCTCAGGTCCAGCGGGGTATCTGCCGTTTTGAGGGTGAGAAGCCCCCGGATCGTCAGCAGGCGTTCGCTCTGCTCATTGATCGACCGGGCAAAATCCTCATAGCGATCTTTGCTATTTCCGCGCACCGCATGCTGCAAATTGGCGACATTGGTTGGCGTCCAAGCATGGTCTTCACCGCGCACGCGATAACCATAAATGCCGCCAACATCGAGCATGTTCCGATAGATCGGATTGTCGCTATAGGCGGCCGCATGACGGCGGACGGTTTCTTCGGCAATTTCGGTCAGGCCAACGCCTTCAATCGTGGTCGCCGTGCCGGTGAAATAGGCGTCAATAAAGCTGGATGACAGGCCAACCGCGTCAAAAATCTGCGCCCCACAATAGGATTGATAGGTCGAAATGCCCATTTTGGACATGACCTTCAAAATGCCTTTGCCGACAGCCTTGATATAGTTTTTCTGAACCTGCTCGGTCGTGAGGTCGACCCCCTGACGAACGCGAATATCCTCCAGCGTTTCAAAGGCGAGATAGGGGTTCACCGCTTCTGCACCATAGCCTGCGAGCACGCAGAAATGATGCACCTCGCGCGCTTCGCCCGTTTCAACGACCAAGCCTGTCTGCTGCGCAGGCCTTGCCGCACAAGGTGATGATGGACAGCCGCCGTTGCCAACAGCGACGGCATGGCAATGCGATCTGGCCCTTGGGCGCGGTCGGACAGGATCAGGATGTTCTTATCGGCCAGCACCGCTTCGGTTGCGGCCCAGCACATTTCCTTAATGGCCAGTTCCAGACCGGTGACGCCCGATTTGGCATCCCAGGTCATGTCGATGGTTTCGGTGCGGAAGGCTCCGTCCAGCGCTTCTTCGACCGACCGGATCTTGGCGAGATCCGCATTGGTGAGGACGGGCTGGTCCACCTCAAGCCGCTTGTGCGTGCCCGCCACGCGACCCAAAAGATTGGGGCGTGGGCCAATCATCGACACAAGGCTCATCACCAATTCTTCGCGGATCGGATCGATGGGCGGGTTGGTGACTTGTGCGAAGTTCTGCTTGAAATAATCATAGAGCAGACGCGGCTTGGCTGAGAGCACGGCAATCGGCGTGTCGGTGCCCATAGAGCCAATGGGGTCTTCCCCATTACGGGCCATTGGTTCCAAGAATTTCGCCGTATCTTCCTGCGTAAAGCCAAAGGCCTGCTGACGATCCAGCAAGACAGACGGATCATTGGCAAGAACTGCTGCAGAGACCTCGACTTCGTTCAGGTCCTTCAGCTTATACTGGGCCGCATCCAGCCATTCATCATAGGGCTGGGAAGCGGCCAGTTGCGCCTTGATTTCCTCATCCTCAATGATGCGGCCTTCTTCCAGATCGATCAGCAGCATCTTGCCGGGCTGGAGCCGCCATTTGCGGACGATATTATCTTCCTTCACCGGAAGAACACCCGATTCAGAGGCCATGATGACATGATCATCATCGGTCACAAGGAAGCGCGCAGGGCGCAGGCCATTCCGGTCCAGCGTCGCGCCAATTTGCCGACCATCGGTAAAGGCAATGGCCGCGGGGCCATCCCATGGTTCCATCAGGGCGGCGTGATATTCGTAAAATGCCCGGCGCTTGGCATCCATCATCGGGTTGCCGGCCCAAGCTTCGGGCACCAGCATCATAACCGCGTGCGCCAGCGAATAGCCGCCGGCGAGCAGCAGCTCGAGCGCATTGTCAAGGCACGCCGTGTCGGACTGGCCATGCGGGATGAGCGGCCACATTTTGTCGAGGTCAGCGCCCAATAGGTCTGATTCCATCGTGCGGCGGCGCGCATTCATCCAGTTCACATTGCCGCGAACCGTGTTGATTTCGCCATTATGCGCGATGAAGCGATAGGGGTGGGCGAGCTTCCAGCTGGGGAAGGTGTTGGTTGAGAACCGCTGGTGGACGAGCGCCAATGCCGAGGTGACGATTGGGTTCTGCAAATCCTTGTAAAAACTGCCGACCTGATCGGCGAGCAACAGGCCCTTATACACAATTGTGCGCGTCGACAGCGACGGCATGTAGAAGCGGGGCAGATCGGGCAGGTTATGCTTTTCAGCGAGCGCAACAAGCGGGTTTTGCGCCTGCTTGCGAATGGCGAGCAGTTTGCGTTCAAACGCATCCTGATCTGCACAATTATCACCACGCCCGATGATGAGCTGACGAATGACGGGCATCTGCTCAATCACAGCCTTGCCAAGCCCGGTAGGATTGGTCGGCACATCGCGCCAGCCAATTACATGCTGGCCTTCCTTGATGCAGAAGCTTTCGAAATTTTTGACGCCAAAGTCGCGGGCCCGATCATCCTGCGGCAGGAAGCACATGGCAACGGCATAATCGCCGGGCTGAGGCAGGGTGACACCCGCGCCTGTCGCCCATTCGCGGAACAAAGCATCTGGAATCTGGATCAAAATGCCTGCGCCATCGCCCAAGAGCGGGTCAGCGCCCACGGCCCCGCGATGGTCAATGTTCACAAGGATCTCGAGGCCGCGTTTCACGGTTTCGTGCGATTTCACGCCTTTAATATTGGCAACAAAGCCGACGCCGCACGCATCATGCTCGTTGCGCGCGTCATAAAGACCCTGATTCGCTGGAAACCCTGATTCGCCCAAAAAAACCTCCAAGACATAGGAATCGCACACATAGCGACTCGCACCGTCGCTATAAGGACGCATGTGCGCCTGTGAACCCTTGAAATCGTATGCTGACCTTTAGCGCAGCTTTCTCCGCCCATTGGGGCCAGGGTGCGACATATTATGACGCGCCTAATCTCTCAGATATCGCCCCCAACGAAAAAGGCCCCCCGCAGTGCGAAGGGCCTTGTTTCGTTTTCGCGTGAAAAAGGGCGATTAGGCCTTTTTCTTAGCCGGTGCCTTTTTCGCGGGCTTGGCAGCAGCCTCAGCCTTAGCAGGCTTTTCAGCTTTTTCGGCCTTAGGCGCAGCTGCCTTTTTGGCGGCTGGCTTTTTCGCCGGCTTCGCATCGCCATGATCATGACCACAGCCCGGGCCATGGACATGGCCTTCGTCCGAATCCGCTTCAATTGCAGCTTCCAACTCTTCACGAGTCACCGCGCGGTCGGTGATTTCCGCCTTGGAGAAGAGGAAGTCGACGACCTTATCTTCATAAAGCGGGGCACGGATTTGTGCGGCGGCCATCGGGTCCTGCTGGACATATTGGATGAAGCGCTCGCGCTCACCCGGGCCATATTGCATCGAGGCCTGCGTGATCAGGCGGTTCATTTCCTGCGCGCTGATCTGAACATTATTGGCCTGCCCAATTTCTGACAGCAACAGGCCCAGACGAACGCGACGCACGGCGATGGCGCGATAATCGTCGCGATCCTTTTCCATATCGGCGCGCGCTGCTTCTGGATCGGCTTCATGCCCGGCTTCATGCTCAAGCTGCGCCCAGATTTGGTTGAACTCGGCTTCGACCATGCCCGGGGGCACATCAAAATCATGCGATGCGGCCAGCTGATCGAGCAGGCGGCGCTTCATATGGGTGCGGGTGAGCTGGTTAAATTCCTGCTCCAGCTGGCCCTTCATCAATTCACGCAGCTGATCAATGCCCTCAAGGCCCAGCGACTTGGCAAAGGCGTCATCGGCCTTGGCTTCGCCCGGAACGCGCACATCCTTGATCACCAGATCAAAAGTCGCGTCTTTGCCCTTGAGCGTCTCAACAGTGTAATCGGCCGGGAAGGTGACGGTGATGGTCTTTTCATCCCCCGACTTCACGCCGATAATCTGATCTTCAAAACCGGGGATCAGGCGACCCGACCCGATTTCAACCGACATGTCTTCGCCCGTGCCGCCGTCAAAAGCGACGCCATCGACCTTGCCGACAAAGTCCATGACAACCAGATCACCTGTCTTGGCCTTGTGGCCCTTAGGTGCGTCGTCATAGCCTTTTTGCTGCTGGGCAATGCGGAGAACCGCTTCCTCAACGGCTTCTGCGCTGGCTTCGATCGTCAGGCGCTCAAGCTTGATCCCATCAATGTTGGGCGTGTCGATGTTGGGCAGAATTTCCAGCGCAACCGACAATTCGGCATCCTTGCCATGCGTATAGCCTTCGGCCAGTTCGACAGAGGGTGACATGGCCGGGCGCAGCTTCTGATCTGCGATCAGAGTTTGGACGGCTTCCTGAACCGACGCATTCAGCGCATCGCCTTGCAGGGCTTCGCCGTGCATTTTCTTGACGAGATTGGCAGGCACCTTGCCGGGGCGGAAGCCGGGCATGCGGATCTGCGGTGCGAGTCGCGCCACTTCCTGCTCCACGCGCTTTGCGATATCCTTCGCGGTGATCGTCAGCGTATAGGCGCGCTTAAGGCCTTCGTTCAAAGTTTCGACAGTCTGCATTTCGTCACTCTATCCTTCAGGAATTCTGCGAGGCCTCATACCCCCAAGAGACCGGGCCTTGGCGAAGCTGGTGCGGGCGAAGGGACTCGAACCCCCACATCTTTCGATACCAGAACCTAAATCTGGCGCGTCTACCAGTTTCGCCACGCCCGCAAAGGCCGGATTGGGCGGCGCTATAGCACGGCTTGGCCGAAGGGCAAGGGATGGATAGAGGTCCACCCAAGCCTGCATTGAACAAAGCGGCTTGATGCCCTGCCCGTTTAGCCCAATGCCTTCTTCAGCAGGTCATTCACCACCTGCGGATTGGCCTTGCCGCCCATCGCCTTCATCGTCTGGCCAACGAAGAAGCCGAACAGCGCCTCTTTGCCGCTGCGATATTGCTCCAGCTGGCCCGGATTCTTGTCCAGAATCTCTGCAATGACGGCTTCGATCGCGCCGGTATCGCTTGTCTGTTTCAGGCCTTCGCGTTCCACAATGACGCCCGCGGCGTCGCCCGTTTCCAGCATCTTTTCAAAGACTTGCTTGGCCAGACTGCCCGACAGCGTGCCATCAGTGACGAGCTTCAGCAATTCGGCGGCCTGTGCGGGCGTGACCGGGCAATTTTCAATCGAGGCTCCAAGTCGGTTGAGCGCGCCGAACAGTTCGGACATGACCCAATTGGCCGCCTGCTTTGCCTCTGCGCCTTCGGCCAATAGGGCTTCAAACCAGCGGGCGGTTTCCACCTCTGCCGTCAGCACGGCGGCGTTATAGGCGCTGATGCCCAGCGTTTCGACATAGCGGGTGCGCTTGGCATCGGGCAATTCGGGCAGGCTTGCCAGACAGTCCGCGACAAAGGCCTCAGTCAGTTCGAGCGGCAGAAGGTCGGGATCGGGGAAATAGCGATAATCATGCGCATCTTCTTTGGATCGCATCGACCGCGTGGTGCCCGTATCTGGGTTGAACAGCCGCGTCTCCTGCACAATCTTGCCGCCGCTTTCGATCACATCGACCTGGCGGTTTGCCTCATGCTCAATCGCCTGCATGACAAAGCGGACGGAATTGACGTTCTTCGTTTCGGTGCGCGTGCCCAAGGGGCCCCCCGGACGCCGGACAGAGACGTTGACGTCCGCCCGCATCGATCCTTCTTCCATATTGCCGTCGCACGACCCGACATAGCGCAAAATGGCGCGCAGCTTGCGCAGATAGGCCCCGGCTTCGGCGGGGGAGGCCATGTCGGGCCGCGACACAATTTCCATCAACGCCACGCCTGATCGGTTGAGATCAACATAGGATCGGGTCGGGTGCTGATCGTGCATCAGCTTGCCGGCATCCTGCTCCACATGGATGCGTTCAACGCCGATCCGCTTGTCGCTTGCTATGCCGGCCTTTTCATCGGCCTCAATATCCAAATAGCCTTCCCCGACCAGCGGGTGATAAAGCTGGGAAATCTGATAGCCCTGCGGCAAATCCGCATAGAAATAATTTTTACGGTCAAACCGGCTCCAGCGGTTGATCTGGGCGTTGATGGCAAGGCCGGTGCGCACCGCCTGACGAATGCATTCTGCATTGGGCACGGGCAGCATGCCGGGCATGGCGGCATCCACGAGTGAGACCTGCGTATTGGGTTCCGCGCCAAAGCTGGCCGCCGCACCGGAAAACAGCTTGGACTTTGACACGACCTGCGCGTGCACTTCCAGCCCGATGACGACTTCCCAATCGCCCGTGGTGCCCTGAATACGATAGCTGCTCATCTTACCACCATTTACCCGGGCGGGCGGCAAAGCCCGCGCGTTCTTCTATTGCAAGGCCGGCATTCAGCACGCTTTGTTCATCCAGCGCCTTGCCGATAATCTGAAGTCCCAAAGGCAGGCCCTGTGCATCCAGCCCACCGGGCACCGACATAGCGGGCAAGCCTGCCAAAGATGTCGGCACGGTGAAGACGTCGTTGAGGTACATGGCCAGCGGATCGGCGCTTTTTTCTCCCAGGCCAAAGGCGGCACTGGGTGCGGTCGGCGTCAGCAGAAGATCACAGCTTTCCCACGCCCGGTCAAAGTCGCGGGCGATGAGTGTGCGGACCTTTTGCGCCTGTGTGTAATAGGCATCGTAAAAGCCAGCGGAGAGCACATAGGTGCCGATGAGGATGCGGCGCTTCACCTCTGCGCCAAAGCCTGCCGCGCGGGTGGCGGCATACATGTCTTGCAGATTGGCCCCATCCGGCAAGTCGCGCAGGCCATAACGTACGCCATCATAACGGGCGAGGTTGGACGAGGCCTCAGCTGGGGCAATGATGTAATAAGCGGGCAGCGCATATTTGGTGTGCGGCAACGACACATCGACAATCTCGGCGCCTGCATCCTTCAGCCAATTTATGCCCTGTTCCCACAAGGCTTCAATTTCGGCGGGCATGCCATCGACGCGATATTCCTTTGGAATGCCAACTTTCTTGCCCTTCAGGCTGGCGGACAGGCCTGCTTCCCAATTCGGCACGGGCAGGTTGAGCGAGGTTGCATCCTTCGCGTCAAAGCCCGCCATATTTTCGAGCAAGATCGCACAGTCGCGGACATCGCGCGCCATGGGCCCTGCCTGATCCAGCGAGGAGGCAAAGGCCACCACGCCCCAGCGCGAACAGCGGCCATAGGTGGGCTTAATGCCCGAAATTCCGGTAAAGGCAGCGGGCTGACGAATCGATCCGCCGGTGTCCGTCCCCGTCGCACCCGGCACAATCCGCGCTGCAATGGCAGAGGAGGATCCGCCCGACGAGCCACCGGGGGCAAGGGCAGTGGTATCCCCATTATTGCGCCGCCAAGGGGAAATCACATTGCCGAAATAGCTCGTCTCATTGGAGGAGCCCATGGCAAACTGATCTAAGTTAAGTTTGCCCAACATGCCGGCACCTGCGCGCCAAAGATTGCCGGACACGGTCGATTCATATTGCGGGGTAAAGCCTTCCAGCATGTGGCTGGCAGCCGTCGTCTGCACGCCTTGTGTGGCGAACAAATCCTTCATGCCAATGGGCACGCCCGACAAAGGCTTGAGCGTGCCAGCGGCCCGATCCTTATCCGCGGCATCGGCGGCGGCCAGCGCATGATCTGGCGTTTCCACGATGAAGGCGTTGAGCGCCTTTGCACTTGCTACGGCATCGTTAAAGGCAAGGGCGACATCGCGGGCGGAAAATTCCCCGTTGGCAACCCCATCGCGCAGGGCGGCAATGCCCAAATCTGTCAGAATCGTCATTATTCAATCACCTTTGGCACGGCGAAAAAGCCATGTTCGGCCTGTGGCGCGTTTTTCAAAACGGCATCGCGCACATTGCCATCTGTCACCGCGTCTTCGCGCAGGCGCAGCGTATTGGGGATGACCGCAGTCATCGGTTCGACAGCGGCGGTATCCACTTCGCCCAGCTGCTCAATCCAGCCGAGAATGTTGTTTAGCTCAGGCGCCATCGCCTCAACTTCGGCATCGGTCATCGCGATACGGGCAAGCGAGGCAATCTTGCGGACGGTTATGTGGTCGACAGACATGGAATTCCCTGATGGTCGGTTCAGCACAGACTCTAGCAGCCGCGCCTAGCAGTGCCCCTCGCGCCCTGCAAGCCGATGCCCGCGTCACCAAGGCGCTTCACCTCTCTGGCCAGAGCCTCTAACGAGACAATTATGGCGCGCATTCGCATCCTCCATACCAACCCGGCTCTCGGGCCGCTCGACTATCGCGTGCCGCATGGCATGGATGTCGCGCTGGGCAGCATCGTGCGCGTACCGCTTGGCCCGCGTGAGATGGTGGGCGTGGTCTGGGAAGAGGCGGCCCTGCCGACGGAAACGGTCGGCGATAATCGCCTGCGCACTATCTTAGAGGTGTATGACGTGCCGCCGCTGGGCGCCCCCTTACGCCGCCTGATTGAATGGACGGCGGATTATTATCTTGCCCCGCCGCAATCCGTACTGCGCATGGCCCTGTCTTCTGCCGCCGCGCTGGTGGGGGCGCGTGCTGTTACCGAATATCGGCTTTCGGGACAGCAGATGGATCGTATGACGCCCCAGCGCGCGCAGGCGATGGACCGGATTGGAGATCGTCAGGGCCTGATTCGCGAATTGGCGGACTTGGCCGATGTGTCCGAAGCCGTTGTGCGCGGGCTAGTGAAGGCAGGCGTGTTGGAAGGCGTTGAGGTTGCGCTCGACGCCCCCTTTGTCGCCCCCGATCCCGATCATGCCCCGCCGCAGCTGAGCGCGGAGCAACAGGCTGCAGCGGAGGATCTGGTCGGGCTTGTGACCGCGCATGACTTTGCCCCCGTCCTGCTCAATGGGGTGACCGGCTCTGGCAAAACCGAGGTTTATTTTGAGGCGGTGGCAGAGGCGCTGCGCCGGGGGCAGCAGACGCTCGTCCTCTTGCCCGAAATTGCCCTGACCGAGCCATTCTTGCGGCGCTTCGTGGATCGCTTTGGTCATGCGCCTGTCGCTTGGCATTCTGACCTGCGTCAGTCTGAGCGGCGGCGGGCCTATCGCGCCATTGCCAGCGGAGAGGCACTGGTAACGGTCGGCGCGCGCTCGGCGCTTTATCTGCCCTATCGCAATCTGGGCTTGATCATTGTCGATGAAGCCCATGAAACCAGCTTTAAGCAGGAAGATGGCGTTCAATATCACGCCCGGGACGCCGCCGTGATGCGCGGACATTTTGAGAAGATTCCGGTCATCTTGGCCACCGCCACCCCCGCGATCGAAACACGCCAGCAAGTCGCCCAAGGCCGCTATCGCGAGGTGCAATTGCCCGGGCGCTATGGCGCGGCCCAAATGCCGAGCATCGCTGCGATCAACTTGGTCCAGACGCCACCAGATCGGGGTCGCTGGCTGGCCCCACCCTTGGTCACGGCGATGACCGAGACGCTGGACCGGGGAGAACAGGCGTTGCTGTTCCTCAACCGCCGGGGCTTTGCCCCGCTCACTCTTTGCCGCCATTGCGGGCATCGCTTTCAATGCCCCAATTGCACGGCGTGGATGGTGGAACATCGGCTGACCAATCGGCTTCAATGCCATCATTGCGGCCATGTCGAGCCGCCACCGCGCGCCTGCCCAGAATGCGCGACGGAAGATGCGCTGGTCGCCTGTGGCCCCGGCGTGGAGCGTATTTCGGATGAGGTAGGCCTGCTCTTTCCAACTGCAAGGCGCGCCGTCGTCACATCCGACACGCTGTGGTCGCCCGCCAAGGCGGCAGATTTCGTCGCGCGGATGGAGGCGGGAGAGATTGATATTGTCATCGGCACGCAATTGGTGACCAAGGGCTATCATTTTCCCAATTTGACTCTGGTCGGTGTTGTCGATGCCGATCTGGGCCTGCAAGGCGGGGATTTGCGGGCGGCGGAACGCAGCTTTCAACAGATCATGCAGGTGGCGGGCCGCGCCGGGCGCGCGGTCAAGCCGGGCCATGTCTATCTGCAAACGCATGAGCCCGACGCCCCGGTGATGCGCGCGCTGATTTCTGGCGATGCAGAAAGTTTCTATGACGCCGAAACAGAGTCCCGTCGCTTCGCCAATGCCCCGCCCTTTGGCCGGTTTGCCGCCATCATCGTCTCGTCAGAAAATCTACGTGAGGCAGAGGGCGTTGCGCGCCAAATCGCGGAATCCGCCCCCAAATTAGAAGGGATGGATGTCTACGGCCCTGCCCCCGCGCCGCTCGCCATGCTGCGCGGCCGCCACCGCCAGCGCCTCCTCGTCCATGCGCGCCGCACGCTCGATGTGCAGCATGTGCTGCGCGACTGGCTCGGCACATGCACCTGGCCCCGCCGCGTGCGGGTGAGTGTGGATATTGATCCTTATAGTTTTGTGTGATTTCCGCAGAAGACCGCCCTTGTAAAATTGCGACATTTATATGAATATTAGAATCTATCCCGTGTTATGGGGAGGTGTGGGTGCGTTTTCTATTTCTCTTCTGCCTGTCTCTCATCGCGACTGCGCCTGTTGAGGCTGCATGGTATCGGGTGGAGACGCCCAGATTTATTTTCTACGGAACCTCCGCTCCAGCGCTCAAAGCCTCGGCGCTCCGCCTCGAACGATATGACGCGTATCTGCGGCAGCGTTTTAAGATTTCGGCAGAGATGCCATCGAATAAGCTTTCCGTTTACGTTCTTGAAAGTCGCCCATTGGTGGTCAAGGTGCACGGAGCCAAGCAGCCCGATGTGGCCGAGTTTTACGACGCGAATGAAACAGGCATTATCGCGGTTGTGGGCCGATCAGGGGATGAGGAATGGCAAGACGTCGTCTTGTTCCATGAATATGCCCATCATTTGATGTTGCAATATTTCCCCGCAGCCTATCCCGCTTGGTACACAGAGGGTTTCGCCGAATTTTATTCCACAACGCGGTTCAAGGGGGACAAGATACAAGTCGGCCTGCCCGCGCGGCATCGCGCTTATCAGTTGTTGGCGGAAAGCACGGTTCCCATCACCAAATTACTCTCAAACGCAGTCTATGAATTGAAACGGGAAGAAATTGGCAATTTTTATGGCCGGGCTTGGTTGCTCACCCATTATTTGAATTTTGCGCCTGAGCGTGTTGGGCAAATGGGAACATATCTCCAGCTCATCAACGATGGTCGCGCCTCGCTTGACGCCGCCCAGCAAGCCTTTGGCGACATTGATGTTTTGCATCGTGACATGCAACGCTATTTGACGGGAAATAAAATCTCTTACATGTCTTCCGACTTTGCAGGCCCTGTCGAGATCAAGCCGTCCGTAACTGCCCTTAACCCCGGATTTGAAGCAACGGTAATGGATCGCATTCGCTTACGTCGCGGGACGCGCCCAGACGAGCGAGAACCTATCGCGCAAAGATTGCGCGCGGCGGCTGCCAAATTTGGCGATGATGCCGAAGTCTGGACTTTGCTGGCGGAGGCAGAACTGGATGCCGATCATTTTGATGCGGCGATTGCTGCGGCGGATAAAGCGCTTGCTCTGTCTCCAAATTTGTCCCGCGCCCTTCTCTGGCGTGGGCTGGGCACCATGCGTCAATTGGAGGTGGCGGGCAATCAGTCGCCGACAGAATGGAAGGCGGCGCGCAGTTGGATTATTCGCGCCAACCGCGCTGACACCGAAGATCCCATGCCCCTGTTTGAGAATTATCGAAGCTTCCATCGTGCGGGTCTCGCCGTCCCACCCATTGCCATAGACGGCTTGGCGAAGGCGACGGCATTAGTGCCTCAAGCAGATCGCCTAAGGTTCGCTTATGCCAATGAGCTTGCCCGCAAAGGAGCGTTTGGAGATGCCGCCCGGTACCTACAGCCAATAGCGGCGTCACCACATGGCGGGCCGTCAGCCCGCCGGGTGCAACAATTGGTTGCCGCGCTTCAGCGGGCAGCCGAGGCCAAGTCTAAAGAAGGGGCAGTCGATTTGGAGGGGCTGTTCCGACAGGCGGAGGATGCGCCCGAGGAGCCAGCAAGCTGATCCCCCTTTGCCTTAATGGGTGGTGATGCCTACATCTGGCCTATGCTCAACGTCCAAAACGCTCCCGCCGCCCCGTCCGTCATCCGCCGCGCGGACTATACGCCGCCTGATTGGTTGGTGCCCGATATTGCGCTTGAGTTTGATCTTGACCCGGCAAAGACGCGGGTTCGGGCAAGACTGACGCTTGTTCGCAATGGCGCGCATGATCGGCCTATCCGGCTCGATGGCGATGGCCTGACGCCCTTGAGCGTCAAACTGGATGGCGCGATGGCCAGCGGCTGGTCGTTGGAGGATGGTGCTTTGGTCGTCCCCATTACGGGGGATCGGGCGGTTTTGGAGACTGAGGTGGAAATTGCGCCAGAGGCCAATTCTCAGCTCATGGGTCTTTATGCGTCGGGCGGTCTGCTCTGCACCCAGTGCGAGGCAGAAGGCTTTCGGCGGATCACTTTCTTTCCCGATCGGCCCGATGTGCTCAGCCGCTATCGGGTGCGTCTGACGGCGGATAAGGCGCTGTTCCCGGTCCTGCTCGGCAATGGCGATCTGACCGGGTCGGGCGATTTGGCTGGCGGGCAGCATTGGGCGGAATGGACCGACCCTTTCCCCAAGCCCAGCTATTTGTTCGCGCTTGTCGCAGGCCAGCTCTTTGCCAATCGCGACACATTTATAACGCAGTCGGGCAAGTCGGTGGATCTTGCCATCTGGGTGGCGGAAGCGGATGTGCCCAAGACCGCCCACGCCATGGAGGCGCTGAAGGCCAGCATGCGCTGGGATGAAGATGTCTATGGTCGCGAATATGATCTGGGTCAGTTTAACATCGTGGCCGTTGCCGATTTTAACTTTGGCGCGATGGAAAATAAGAGCCTCAATATCTTTAACTCGCGCTACATATTGGCCGACCCTGATACCGCGACCGACCTTGATTATGACGCGGTGGCGGCCGTGGTCGCGCATGAATATTTTCATAATTGGTCGGGCAATCGGGTCACCTGCCGGGATTGGTTTCAGCTGAGCCTGAAAGAAGGATTTACCGTGTTTCGCGATCAATGCTTCTCCGCCGATCAGGGGTCGGCAGCGGTGAAGCGGATTGAGGATGTGCGCGTGCTGCGGGCCGCACAATTCCCAGAGGATGCGGGGCCACTCGCCCATCCCATCCGCCCGGAAAGCTATATCGAGATTTCAAATTTCTATACCGCCACCATCTATAATAAGGGCGCGGAGATTATCCGCATGCTCCACACGATGCTGGGCCAGACCGCCTTTCGAAAGGGCTGTGATCTGTATTTTGACCGGCATGACGGCACTGCTGCGACTTGCGAAGATTTCGTCCGCGCGATGGAAGAGGCAAGCGGCCAAGACCTCAGCCAGTTTCGGCGCTGGTATGCAACGGCCGGGACTCCAAAGGTCAAATTCACGGTCGCGGAGGATCGCCTGATCCTAGAACAATCCCTGCCCGACACGCCGGGGCAAGCGGATAAACAGCCCATGGTTATCCCAATCAAGCTCGCGCTGTTTGATCGGGCGACCGGCGCGCATGAGGGGGAGCGTCTGGAAATTCTGACCGAGGCGCGAACAGAAATTCCGTTGAGCAAAGGCGCGGGTGCGCACCCCATCCTCTCAATCAATCGCGGCTTTTCCGCCCCGGTGGTGATTGAGAGTGATCGGACGAGTGCTGATCTCGCCTTTTTGTCGGCGCATGATGATGATCCCTTTGGCCGGTTTGAGGCGATGCAGCAGTTGATGCTCGATACGCTGATCCATGCCGTCTCCACGGGAACTGCCGATCATGCGCCTGTCATTGCCGCAGTGCGCACGACGCTCACCAATAATGCGCTGGACGCGGCCTTTATCGGCGAGACGGTTCTGCTCCCGTCAGAGGCGCTGATCGGCGATCAGATGGATCAGGTGGATCCCGATGCCATCCATGCGGCGCGAAATGCGCTTCGGCAGGATCTTGGTACCGAGCTTCAGGGGCTTTGGGAGGCGGCATATCACAGCCATGCTGCCGCGCGGTTTGAATATTCGCCTGAGGCCAAGGGCGCGCGGCGGTTGCGCAATGTTGCGCTGGGGTATCTGGCGGCGGCCCGCGCGGATGACGCCGGGCCGCTTGCCTTTGCGCAATTTGAGGCGGCGGACAATATGACCGACCGGATTGCAGCACTCGGCACGCTGGCCAATGGCAATGCCGCTGAACGGGCGCGCGCGCTTTCGGCCTTTTATGATCGATATCGGGACAATGCGCTTGTCATCGATAAATGGTTTTCAACCCAAGCGCTTTCGGCGCGGGCAGATACGGGGGCGGCCGTGCGCGTGCTCAAAGGGCATGCAGATTTTACGCTCCACAACCCCAATCGGGTACGGGCTTTGGCTGGGGCGTTTTCTATGAACCAGCAGCAATTCCATGCGCGCGATGGCAGCGGCTACCGCTTCTTGGCGGACATATTGCTCGATCTCGATCCCATTAATCCGCAGACCGCGGCCAAGCTCTTACCGCCGCTTGGGCGCTGGCAGCGCTTTGATGAGTCTCGGCAAAAGCTGATGCGGGCAGAGCTGGAGCGGATTTTGGCGACCCCCAACCTCAGCAAGGATGTTTTCGAGCAAGCCTCGAAAAGCCTTGGCTGAGGCTGGGAGAGCCATAATTACAGGCTTTGATTAAAGGCCGAGCTTCGTTGCCTCGTTAAACGGAATATCCTTATCCGGGCGGATTTCCCCCGGTAGGCCCAGCACGCGTTCGGCAATGATGTTGCGCAGGATTTCATCCGTGCCGCCAGCAATACGCAGGCCCGCAGACCCGATATAGCTGGTCTGAAAGCGGGACAAATGCGGCAGGTCAGGCGTGTCTGCACCCATCATCATCCCCGCGCTTTCGCACAGGTCAGAGGCGAAGGAGCCCATATCCTGCATCGTCTTGGCGACCACCACCTTGGAGATGGAGGATTCCGGCCCCGGCGTCCGGCCCGATGACAGGGCAGAGATGGTGCGCATCCGGGTCAAGGCAATGCCCTGATCCGCGATATAGGCATCGGCAATGCGCTGGCGGACATGGCTCTGCTCAAGCGCATTGCCTTCGTCCAAATCAATCGCCTTCGCGAGTGCGATCATTTCCTTCACACCCGGCGCGCTGGCGGGCTTTCCGCCCACGGCGACGCGTTCATGCATCAACGTGGTCAGCGAGACTTTCCAGCCTTCACCAACCGCGCCCAGACGGTGCGTGTCCTTGATGCGAACGTCGGTGAAGAAGACTTCGTTAAACTCGCTGCCGCCCGACATTTGCTTGATCGGGCGAACTTCGACGCCCGGGGCCTTCATGTCGACGATGAACATGGTGAGGCCCTTATGCTTGGGCACGGTCGGGTCGGTGCGGGTCACAACAATGCCAAAGTCAGACAAATGTGCGCCAGACGTCCAGACCTTCTGGCCGTTGATCACCCACTCATCGCCATCCCGCTCTGCACGGGTGCGGATCCCCGCAAGGTCAGACCCAGCGGCAGGTTCGGAAAAGAGCTGACACCAGACTTCTTCCCCCTGCATCGCCTTGGGCACATAACGTTGGGCAATATCGGGCGAAAGGCCATGGGTGAAGACCGTGGGAATGCACATGCCAAGCCCGATGGCATAAAGCCCGGTTGGCGCATTATACTTGGCTTCTTCTTGGTTGAAGATGATCTGCTGCATCGCGCTGCCGCCCTGACCGCCCACAACCTTGGGCCAAGTGATGCCGACATAGCCCGCCTCAAACTTGCGCGCCTGCCATTTTTTGGCGGCGGCAACAGATTCGGCGCGGCTGGAATGATCGCCTTCGGGAAGTGCATCTTTATTAGCTTCAAGCCAGGCCTTCACCTTTGCACGGTAGGCGGCTTCTTCGGGTGTATCTTCGAAATCCATGATCCGTCTTCCTTCTGCGTTTAACCGGCCATCATTGTGTTGCGTTGCTCAAGCGAGCGCACCAGCACATCGGCCCAATGTGATTTTGTGCCCAGCGCCAGGGTCAAAAGCCGGGCGCGGCGATAGTAAAATTGGCAGTCGCTTTCCCACGTAAAGCCAATGCCGCCATGCAGTTGGACATTTTCTTCCGCGGCAAATTGAAAGGCATCCATCGCCGCCAGCCGTGCCCCGGCTGCCGCCTGCACCAATTCTGGCGCGTCGGTCAGCAAGGCCCAAGCACCATAATAGGCATGGCTGCGCGCAAGCTGATTTTTGATATACATATCGGCCAGACGGTGCTTGACTGCCTGATAGCCTGCAATCTTGCGACCAAAGGCCACACGATCCTTGGAATAGGCAAGGGCCATTTCCATGGCTGCATCCGCCCCGCCCAGACCTTCAAAGGCAAGCAAAATGGCCGCCGATTGCAGGAATTTTTCAAGGGCGGTCCGCCCACCGTTCAGCGGTGTGACAGGTGCGTCCTTCAATGTCACCCGCGCGGAGCGGCGGACGAGATCAATCGTTTCCACCGCCTCAATCGTGACACCCGGGGCCTTGGTCTCCAGCAGATACAGGCCATCCTGACCCGACAGGATGATGATGTCTGCGGCCAGCGCATCTTGCACGGGCAGCTTTACGCCATTGGCTTTGCCATCCTTAATCTGCAGGCGCGACGAGACACCCGGTGCCCCAGTGCCTTCGGCCAGCGCCACCGCGCCAATGGCGGAGCCATCGGCCAGTTTGGGCAGCCATGCAGCCTTCTGGGTATCGGTTCCTGCTGCGATCAAGGCTTCGGTTGCGAGCAGCACAGAAGAGGTGAAGGGCACTGGCGAGACAACACGGCCAACTTCTTCCGCCAGCACGCATAATTCCAGCATCGACAGGCCAAGCCCGCCATGCTCTTCCGGAATACGCAGCGCCGTCCAGCCGAGGCCGACAATTTCGGCCCATAAGGCGGCATCATGGCTGGCACCGGACTCCATGACAGCCCGCGCCTTTTCACGGCCTGACCGCTCTTCAAGAAAGCGTCGTGCCTGATCGCGCAGCGCTTCGGCTTCTTCTGAGAATTGAAAATTCATGGCGTCTCTCTCCATTCGTAAACTTGCCCCAGAAATAGGCTTCAATCGGGGCTGTCAATTGACTTTTTGCGGGTAGTGCCGTGCTTTAGGCGCTTGACGCTACGGCGCGGACGCCTTGTCGCGCGGTGGAATGCGGCGAGGGACAAAAATCTGCGCCTATCCGGCGGGCGCACAGCCCAAAGGGCCGCGCGCCGACATCACCTCTTTCGCGCGTACAGCCAGACGCGCAAGGTGCTCGCCAAATTGGCGGGATTGGCCGAGGCGATTCGCTCGGCATCGATCCGGGCGATGAGGGCATTCACCGGAATGCCCTCATCCGCCGCTGCATCGCGCAGGGCGTCCCAGAATATCGGCTCTAGGCTGATGGATGTTTCATGGCCGGCAATGGTCACCGACCGTTTGATGGGGCCTTGGGTTATGTTCAATCCATCATCCTCAATACATATGCTGGCCACCATTGATCGACAGGGTCGATCCGGTGATGAAGCCTGCATCTTCGGCGCAGAGAAAGCCAACGCCGCGAGCAATTTCTTCGGCATGGCCAAGACGGCCGACCGGGACTTTGGCGACAATTTTGGCCAAGACATCTTCGGGCACAGCGGCCACCATATCCGTATCAATATAGCCCGGCGCAAGGGCGTTGACGGTCACGCCACATTTCGCCCCTTCCTGTGCGAGCGCCTTGGTAAAGCCATGAATACCCGATTTTGCGGCGGCATAATTGACCTGCCCATATTGCCCGCCCTGCCCATTGATCGAGCCGATATTGACGATGCGGCCCCAGCCACGATCGCGCATGCCGGCAAAGGTCGCTTTGGCCATGTTGAAGCAGCCGCCCAGATTGACGCGCATCACCTCATCCCACATCTCATAGGTCATTTTGAGCAGCGTCCCATCCCGCGTGATTCCGGCATTATTGACCAGAACATCCACTGGGCCAATGTCTCGCTCCACCCGGGCGCATCCCTCTCGGCAGGCGGCAAAGTCACCCACATCCCATTGATAGGTGCGTATGCCTGTTTCTGCTTCAAATGCCTGCGCCTTTTGCGCATTGCCCGCATAATTGGCGACAACGGTCATGCCCATGGCGTGCAGCTCTCTGCTGATAGCCGCGCCGATGCCGCGCGTTCCCCCTGTGACGATCGCAACTCTTTTCATCGCATATCCTTTCACCGACCAAGATCGGATCAAAGGCTATTGCGGGGGAAGCCAGCCCGCAAGTTCACGTAAGAGTAAGCTGGTTAGCATTTTTGTGCCGGGTGCGCTTGTGTTGAGGCAGGGCAGATAGGCAAAATTTTCGCCGCCGGCTTCAACAAAGCTCTCCTTGCCGCGGATGGCGACTTCTTCGAGCGTTTCAAGATTATCAGCGGAAAAGCCCGGGGCAATAACCGCGACATTCTTAATGTTCCGACCCGGCAGAGACTCCAGCATCGCATCGGTTGCCGGTTCCAGCCATTTGGCGCGGCCCAGCTTGGATTGGAAAGAGACCAACACCTCCCGCCCCAAGGCTTCCGACAAGAGCCGGGCCGTTTTGCGGCAATGGCAATGATAAGGGTCCCCCTTCATCAATGTCCGCTCGGGCATGGAGTGAAAGCTCGCCAGAATTGCGTCCGGCGTAAAAGGCAGATCTTTCAATCCCTGGTCCACCGACTCTTTGAGTGCAGCGATATAAGCAGGATCGTCATGATAGGCTGGCAGAGTGCGGATGGCGGGTTGCCAACGCATCTTGCCGAGCACGCGGGCGACCTCATCAAATCCCGTTGCTGTCGTCGCACTGCTATATTGCGGGTAGAGCGGCGCAATGAGAATGCGGTCGCACCCGGCCGCCTTCATCGCGACCAGCCGATCTGCGATCGACGGACTGCCATAACGCATCGCCCAATCGACCATCACGCTCTCGCCCAAGACCTTTTGCATGGTCTCGGCCTGCGTCCGCGTCACAACGGCAAGGGGCGATCCTTGGTCGGTCCAAATTTGCGCATAGGCATGGGCTGATTTGGCGGGACGGGTCGTCAGCACAAACAGGCGCAAAATCGGCTGCCAGATGATCGGGGGAATCTCCACCACCCGCCGGTCCGACAGAAATTGCTTCAGATAGCGGCGGACCGGCCCGGTTTCGGGCGCGTCCGGCGTGCCAAGGTTCATCAACAACACGCCGATCCGGCGTGGGGCTATAGGCGGGTGATCCGTGGGAATGTGCATCATGGTTGCTTAGCGCCCTAACCCACCCAGAGCCACCTGTCCAAAGGGCGCTGTCCGCGCCCCTTGGACATTTGGTCAGTCTGTTCTGCCCGCCAGCAGTTTTTTATTCATGGCATTGACCTGCTGCATCGCGGCGAAGACCGACATGCCAAGATCTGTCTTGCCCGTCTGGCCAATTGCGTAGATTTGCGCATAATACCAAAATTGGACACCAAATCCGGCCAGTGCGCGCACCATTTTGAATGTCTCCAGCCAGCGCAGCCAGCCGGGCAGAAGGTGAAGTTGACGCTCAAAGCGGGGAATTGCTTCTGCACCCGCAAGAAGTTCGCGACAGGCATCCGGCGCGCCACACAGTGGCCGCCCAATGCCGATCAGGTCGGCAGCACCGGTCGACAGCGCATGCTCCATCGCCGCTCGGCTGCGAAATCCGCCTGTCACCATGAGCGGCATGGTTTTGATTTCGGCCTTCATCGCTTTTGCGAAATCCACGAAATAGGCTTCGCGCGCGGCGGTGGAGGGGGCGACATTCTGCGTCTCAACGGCCTCCATGCCGTCAAGATCCATCATGCGCGGCTGCTCATAGGAGCCACCCGAAATCTCGAGCAGGTCGACACCGGCGGCTTCGAGCCAACGGGCAACTGTCAGGCTGTCTCCAAAGTCAAAGCCGCCTTTTTGGAAATCGGCGGAATTGAGCTTCACTGAGACGGGAAACTCTGCGCCAACCGCCGCGCGCACGGCTTTGACCGCTTCCATCAAAAAGCGAGCGCGATTCTCAAGACTGCCACCCCATTCATCTGTCCGCTGATTGGCGCGCGGGTTGAGGAATTGCGAGATGAGATAGCCATGGGCGGCGTGAATTTGCACACCGGTAAAGCCCGCCTCTTTGGCCGCGGCAGCGGCAATGGCAAAGCGTTGGATCAAATCCTTAATCTCGCCATCCGTCAGTGGAACGGGCATGCCAAATTGCCCGCCGGGCAACCCCAAAGGCACAGCAGACGGGGCCTTGGGTGTTTTATTGACAATGGCTTGCGTTTGCCGACCGGCATGGCTGATCTGCATCCACAGATGATTGCCAGCGACAGTTCCCGCCTTCGCCCAAGATGCGAGTGCCGCCTTCATGTCGGCAGAGGGGGGACGATCAATAATGACGTTGCCCGGCCGCTCCAGATGGTCCCGATCAATGATGACATTGCCGGTCAGGTGCATGCCCGCCCCACCTTCAGACCAGCAGCGATAGAGCCGATCCAAAGCGGGGGTTGGGACGCCCTGCGCTGTCGCCAGTCCTTCGGTCATCGCCCCTTTGGCGAGGCGATTGGGGAGGGTGGCGCCACAGGGCAGGCAGAGCGGTTCGGCAATCTTCATGCGGCCGACGCCTGTTCCCAAAGTGCCCGATATTTTTTGCGCAGCGACACCTTGTCGATTTTCTCTGTGCCCAGGCGCGGCAAATTATGGGGTTCGAACCAGATTTTGGCGGGAACCTTAAAGGCGGCGATCCGGTCCTTCAAAAATGCCGCCAATCCAGCTTCGTCCAACGCCTGACCGGGATGGCAATAGACGACAGCGCCGGGCAATTCGCCCAAGCGTTCATCTGGCAAACCAAAGACGCAGGCTTCTGCAATGGCGGGGTGTTCGTAAATCGCGGCTTCGACTTCTTGGCAGCTGATATTTTCGCCACCCCGGATGATGATGTCCTTCTTGCGATCGACGATGAACAGATAGCCGTCCTCATCGAAATAGCCGACATCACCGGTGCGGAAATAGCCATCATCGGTCATGCATTCAGCCGTTGCATCCGGCCGGTTCCAATAGCCGGAAAAGAGCGCGACGGAACGGATGGAGACTTCGCCTCGCTGCCCTTGCGGGACAGGCTTTCCGGCATCATCCAAAATCGCCATATCGACCAAAGGCTTGGAGGGAAGGCCCGTCGAATTGGGCTTTTCCAGATAATTGGTCGAGAAATTGCCGGCCCCAATGCCGTTGGTTTCGGTGAGGCCATAGCCGAGCGCGGGCGGCGCTGTTGGAAATTCATCGGCAATCCGCTTCACATGCTCCACCGGGCGCGGCGCACCGCCGCCCGCCAGACCCTGAAGCGTCGACAAATCATATTTGTGCCGATCAGGATGCGTCATCAGCTCAAAGCTCATCAACGGCACGCCGGTGAAATTGGTGATCTTTTCCTTCTGGATCAGCTCCATCGCCGTCACGACATTCCATTTGGGCATCATCACGATCTTGCGACCAATCGCAAAGCTGACGAGCATCACGGGCACTTCGCCGGTGACGTGGAACAAAGGCACCGTCAAAAGCGTGGCGTGCTGCGGCCGATCCGCAGAGATTGTTCCATCCTCGGTGGCCAATTGCAGCATCATCAGCGCCTGGACGATATAGTTGAACGTGCCCTGCACAACGGCGCGATGGGTCGAAAATGCGCCCTTCGATTGGCCCGTTGAGCCAGAGGTGAACAGGATCGTTGCCAGATCGTCACCCGTCAATTCTGGCAAAGCCACGTCAGAGAGATCGTCCGTCCCTAAGATCGGGGCCAATGCCTGCTCCAGCGGGGCGGCCACATCGAGTGTCACAATCCGGGCTGCACCTGCATAGCCGACTTCGCTCAGGCGGTCGGCGCGGGGCTGATCCGCCAGCACCAAAGTTGCGCCCACATCGTCAATACCGGCAGCCAGTTCGGCACCTTGCCACCAGCCATTCAGCAGCGTGGCGCATCCGCCCGCCATCAACACGCCCATATAGAGGATGATCCAAGACGGCGCATTGCGCATCGCAATGCCAACCCGATCCCCCCGCTGAACATTGTGCAGCTTAACCAGCGCCTTGGCGACGCGGTCTGCAGCGGCATAGGTCTGCTTAAAGGAGAGGCGTTGATCGCCATCCACAATGAATTCCGTGTCGCCATGTTGGGCGCAGAAATAAGCAAAATAATGTGACAAGGCTGGCGGGGCCACAGCGACCATAGGCAAATCGACCCCAAAAGCATGATGGGCCGTCAGCGCCATCGGCGCGCCAGGTGCCGTCAGCATGTCCGTGACCTTTGCAATGCGCAGGTCCAATTCAGAGGGCATCAGAATCTCTCCCTTTATGTTCTTCTCTCCTCCCCCTATGTAGGGCTAAATTCTGAGGGGAAAAGCCTTGATCCTTACAAGTCTCATTGACGCTACGTCCGCTGTGCGGTGGGAGAGCCTTGGCCTTGACCCCGTCGCCCTTGATCTGGGGTTTTTCAAGGTCAGATGGTATAGCCTTGCCTATATTACGGGTATCCTTGTCGGTTGGTGGTATCTGACCAAATTGGTCACACGCCCCGGCGCGCCGATGACGAAGGCGCAGGTGGAAGATCTCGTCATCTACGCAACGCTTGGCATCATCTTGGGCGGACGCTTTGGCTATATTCTCTTTTACCGACCAGAGATGCTTGGCCAGCCGCTGAGCATGCTCAAATTATGGGAAGGCGGCATGAGCTTTCACGGCGGGGTCATTGGCGTCATTCTGGGCGTGCTCTGGTTTGCGAGGTCGCAAAAGGTCAATTGGCTGCGGACGCTCGATTATCTTGTCGTCGTTTATCCCATTGGCCATTTCCTCGGCCGCCTCGCCAATTTTGTGAATGGGGAATTATGGGGCCGGGAAACAACGGTTTCTTGGGGCATGGTTTTTCCGGGCGGCGGAGAAGTGGTGCGCCACCCCAGCCAACTCTATCAGGCCGGGCTTGAAGGGCTGGTGCTTGGGATCATCCTCTCAGTGCTGTTCTGGAAATCCGACTCCCGTCTGAAGCCGGGGGCGCTGGCCGGACATTTTGTCTTTTGGATGGGCGGTTTCCGCTTTGTGGCGGAAACTGTGCGAGAGCCGGATGTGGGCGTTCATGGGCTGTTGGGCATGACCATGGGACAGACTTTGTGCGTCCCGATGATCCTGCTGGGTCTTTATCTTATTCTGACGGCCCAAGGGCGTCGTGACCGGGCAGACGCCAGTGACGGACACACCAGCATCGCCTGATCCGCTGCTGCCGGAACGGTTGGCGCGGGCGATTACGCTGGGCGGGCCTATTCCGGTGGCGCAGTTCATGGCTGCGGCAAATGCCCATTATTACGCCACGCGTGATCCCTTGGGCGCGGCCGGGGATTTTGTCACAGCTCCTGAAATCAGCCAGATGTTTGGCGAATTGATTGGCCTGTGGCTGGCAGATCTTTGGGATCGGGCCGGTCGGCCCACAACCCATTATGTCGAAGTCGGGCCGGGTCGCGGCACACTTGCCAAGGATGCGCTGCGGGCGATGGCGAAGGCCGGGCTGACGCCGGATGTGCATTTCGTCGAAACCAGCCCGGTCTTGCGGGCCGCGCAGGCGGCGGCTGTGCCCGGTGCGATCTGGCATGACGATGTTACAACTCTGCCCGAGGACGCGCCCCTCCTCATCATGGCCAATGAGTTTTTTGATGCGCTTCCCGTTTACCAGCTCGTGCGTCGGGCCGATCATTGGCATGAACGGCGCGTTGCCTGTCAGGACACGATGTTCCTGCCAATCGCAGGAAAACCCGTGCCCGATGATCTGGTGCCAGAGGCGCTGCGGGACGCAGCCCCTGGAAGCATTATCGAAAGCTGCCCGGCGGGCATTGCCATTATCCGGGCCTTGTCCAAGCGGCTCGCGGCGCAAGGCGGGGCGGCCTTGGTCATTGATTATGGCTATGATGGCCCGGCCCTTGGCGAGACGCTTCAGGCGGTCAAAGGCCATGGCTTTGCCAATCCCTTTGACGCACCGGGCGCGCATGACCTGACGGCGCATGTCGATTTTACAACTTTGGGCGCTATGGCCGAATTGTCGGGTGCCACGGTGCATGGGCCAGTGGGGCAGGGCGATTTTCTCGGCCTATTGGGGATCGCAGATCGCGCCGCCGCGCTTGCCCGGGCCCATCCAGATCGCGGCCCGGATTTGGCAGAGGCGCATCACAGGCTAACCCACCCGTCTGAAATGGGGGCTTTGTTTCGGGCGATGGCGCTGACAGGCATGGGCTGGCCTGATCCGGCGGCCTTCGGCTAAGGCCCCATCATGGATGACATAAATCTCTATCGTGCAGGGGCGCTGGACGCTGTGGCGCATGGCTTTTTGGGGCGGCGCGGGGGCGTGTCAACGGGGGTGCATGCCGGGCTGAATGTGGGTGTCGGGTCAGAGGATGATCCTGATGCCGTGATGGAAAATCGACGACGGGCAACAGAGGCGGTTCTGCCCGGCGCGTCGCTTGTGACGGTGTTTCAGGTGCATTCTCCAGATGTGGTGCGGGTCGATGCGCCCATTGCCCTTGCGGATCGCCCCTCGGCCGATGCGATGGTGACCAACAGGCCGGGTCTGCTGCTCGGTGTCTTAACGGCGGATTGCGCGCCGGTGCTTTTGGCGGATGCGCAAGCGGGCGTTGTCGGTGCGGCCCATGCCGGCTGGAAAGGCGCCTTTGCCGGTGTGACCGATCGCACGATTGAGGCGATGGTCGCGCTCGGCGCTGATCCTGGGCGAATTGTGGCCGCCATTGGCCCGTGCATTGCGCGCGCGTCTTATGAGGTGGATGATGGCTTTGCCCGCCGCTTTGAAGAACAAGATCCAGCGCATGAACGGTTTTTTTCGCCGGGGCGCACAGGCCATGTGCAATTTGATCTGGAAGGCTATGTCACGCATCGCCTTGCGGTCGCCGGCGTCTCTCGTGTCGAGGCAATGGGCATTGATACCTATGGCGATGCGGAGAGCTTTTACAGCTTTCGTCGTGCGACCCATCGGGGAGAGCCGGGCTATGGTCGGCAAATTTCCCTCATTGGTCTTCGCGACTGATCGTCTTGCACAGCGGACAGATCGGCCCTAGCTCTGCCCCATAGATCAAGGGGGAGGGCGACATGAATAGCGCACAAAAATGGGGCCTAGGATCGGGCCTGATCATCTTTGTCGTCCTGCTTCTCCTCCCGCCCCCAGCGGGGATGGCATTGCTTGCCTGGCGGGCGGCAGCGCTGGTGATCCTGATGGCCATACTCTGGATGACAGAGGCCCTGCCGCTGACGGTGACGGCGCTCCTGCCTTTTGTTGCCTTTCCCTTCATGGGCATTTTAAGCGCGGATAAGGTGGCGGCGGCCTATTATTCCCCTATTCTTTTTCTCGTGCTGGGCGGGGCATTTATTGCGCTCGCCATTGAACGCACCGGGCTGCACCGTCGGTTTGCGCTGACCATTTTGGCGCGCGGCGGGCGCACGGCGGGCGGCCTTTTGTTGGCGTTCATGATTGCAACGGCCTGTATTTCGATGATCGTGTCCAACACGGCAACCGCACTCATCATGATGCCGATTGCCGTGGCCGTGCTTCGCGCCAATCGGACGGAGGCGGGCGAGACGCAGGGCCTCGCCGGGGCCTTGCCCATGGGCATTGCCTTTGCCGCCTCTATTGGGGGGCTGGGGACGTTGGTTGGCTCCCCCACCAACGCGATTGCCGTCGGGCTGATTGAAACCAGCGTCGGCTATCGGATCGATTTTCTGACATGGTCGCTCTACGGCCTGCCGATTGTCGCGCTGGCCATTCCTGCGTGCTGGTACATTTTGATGCGCATTCAAAATGTGGCCGCAGGCAGCTTTGATGCACAAGCAACGCATGCCAGCATTGGCGATGTTGGGCCTTGGTCAACCGCTGAAAAGCGGCTTGTGCCTCTCATCCTAGCGGTCGTCGCGGGCTGGGTGCTGCTTCCCCTGATGTCAGCAGGTCTGCCGAAAGGCATGGTTGAGGATGGAACAATTGCCATTCTCATCGCGCTGCTGCTCTTCGTCGTGCCCGATGGCACGGGGCGCCCCATTCTCAACTGGAAGGAGGCGGATCGCGCGCCCTGGGGGGTGATTATGATGTTCGGCGGCGGCCTTGCGCTGGCGGCGGGGATCAGCGCCTCTGGTCTTGCTGGCTGGCTGGGAGAGGCGCTGGAACCATTGAGTGCGGTTCACCCGGTTGTTGTCGCGCTTGCGCTGGTCGCGATTGTCATTCTGGTGACGGAATTTGCCTCAAATGTTGCAACGGCATCGGGCGTTATGCCGGTGGTCGGTGGGTTGATTGTGGCGACAGGTGCAGACCCGGCCCTGCTGGCCGTGAGTGCCGCAATGGCCGCCAGCTGGGGTTTTATGCTGCCATCGGGAACCGGCCCCAATGCCATTGCTTGGGCGACAGACCATATTGCCTTGCCACGCATGTTGAAGGCCGGTCTGACACTCGATCTTGTGGGTATTCCGCTGATTGTCGGCGTGGTTTGGATGATGGGCCGAGTGATCGGTTAAGCCGCTACGCCCAATCGAGGATCGTCCAGCCGCGTTTGGCGGCCAGCGTCCGTAAGGGGCCATGGGCGTTGGTCGCAAAGGCTTCATCCGCCCAATCAAGGCAAGGGGCGTCGGACACATGGTCTGAGAAAAACCGAATATGGGCGTCTTCGCGCGCCACACCCTTTTTCGCCATCCAGCCCTTCACCATGCGCAGCTTGGCCGCGCCATAGCAATTTTCTCCATCGATTTTGCTCATCAAAGCGTCGCCTGCCTGTGTTGGGCGGGTGGCAATGACATCGGCAATGCCCAATAAATTGGCGATTTCGCGCACGTAAAAACTATAAGAGGCGGTGGCCAAAACCACCCGGCGGCCCTCGGCGCGCTCTTGCTCAATCCGGGCCAGGGCATCGGCCAAGCTGTTTTTGGCAAGGGTGAAACCGGCAAAGCCTCTGGAGATTTTTGTGAGTCTGTCCGTGCGAACATGGCGACCCATCATCAACCTAAGATTCACTTCCTTCAGCCGCGCGCGGCCCACGAGCTTCAAAGCAAAGCCGAGACTGGTGAGAAGAACCAGCGGCGCAAAAACTGCCCGCCAGGGGCGATAGCGCGGCACGGCATAGACCAGAAACGGCCCAAAGGTCGCCGCGCGGGTGATGGTCTTATCCATATCGAAGATTGAAAGCTGATGCATGACGCCGCCATAGGGCTTTATCCATCCGTCTTCAAAGGGCAATCCAGCTTGCCGATCCCCCCATTTTGCACCACTGTGCTTGACGATGACGGGCATGGCAGACTTTGTAGAAGATTCGGGCGCACAGGGCCTGTCTGTGCGCTTGTCGGGTCGGCTGACGCTTGCCGATCTGGGGGATTTTCCGCGTCGGCTGGAAGGGCTATCTGCCACCCCAGCTGAAATCGACCTATCGGGCATTGACCGCATCGACACGGTTGGCGCGTGGATTGTGCAGCAATTGGCCGAGCGAACGGGTGCGCGAATCACAGGTGCCAGCGGCGATGCACAACGGCTAATGGATCTTGTGCGCGCCGCCGAAACAGACGTGCGCGTTCGGCCAGAGCCGCCAAACCCGGTGGTTCGGGTGATTGGCGAAATTGGCGAAGCGACCCTCTTGTCGCTCAAGACGCTGGTTGGCCTAATCAGCTTTTTCGGGGAAATTCTGATCGCAAGCTGGGCCCTCATCCGCGCGCCGCGCCGCTTGCGCATGAATGCCGTTGTGCATCGCTTTGAACTCGTCGGTGTCAAGGCGCTGGGCATTATCGGGTTGATGAGCTTTTTGATTGGTATCGTCATTGCCCAACAGGGCGCGGTCCAGTTGGAGCAATTTGGGGCCGAAGTGCTCACCGTCAATCTCATTGGGCGGATCACCACGCGCGAACTCGGCGTGTTGATGACCGCGATCATGGTGGCCGGGCGTTCCGGCTCTGCCTTTGCCGCGCAAATCGGCACGATGAAGCTGACGGAAGAAATTGACGCGATGCGCACCATTGGCGTCTCGCCCATTGAGGCGCTGGTCATCCCGCGCATGTTGGCGGCGATTGTCCTTATGCCCCTGCTGGGCTTTTACTCGGCGCTGGTCGCCATCATCGGCGGGGGCCTCTTCTGCTGGGTCTCGCTTGAGATTCCGCCTGTCACCTTTGTTCAACGGTTGCAGGAAGTGATCCCGCTGACCGATTTATGGGTCGGCCTGCTCAAAGCCCCTGTCTTTGGCGCAATCATTGCGATGACGGGCTGTTTTCAAGGAATGCAGGTGTCCGGAAATGCCGAGGAAGTGGGCTTGAGAACCACATCGGCCGTGGTGCAAGCGATCTTCCTTGTGATCGTTTTGGATGCCTTTTTCGCGGTCTTCTTCACGCAGATTGGGTGGATCTGATGGATCTTGAAAATCCCATCGCCATTCGCGTGCGCGGCATCACCAACAGCTTTGGGGATCAGCTTGTCCATGACACTCTGGATCTTGATGTGCGCAATGGCGAAATATTGGGCGTGGTCGGTGGATCGGGCACGGGCAAGTCGGTTTTGATGCGCACCATCATCGGCCTGCAACAGCCTAAAGCCGGGTCGATTGAGATATTTGGCGAGCCGATGACGGGGGCCGATCCAGAGACAGAATTGGATTTGCGGCGGCGCTGGGGCGTGATGTTTCAGGGCGGTGCCCTTTTCTCAACACTGACCGTCGCTGAAAATGTGCAAGTGCCTCTACGCGAATTTTACCCCGATCTGGGGCCAAAACTGATGGATGAGATTGCCGCCTATAAGGTTTTGATGGCCGGTCTGCCTGCCAATGCGGGTCCGAAATATCCAGCCGAACTGTCGGGCGGGATGAAAAAGCGCGCAGGGCTGGCGCGCGCGTTGGCGCTCGACCCGCAATTGCTGTTTCTCGATGAGCCGACCGCCGGACTGGATCCGATTTCGGCCGCCGCCTTTGACAGCTTGGTGCGCAGCCTGTCTCACGCGCTTGGCCTGACCGTGTTTTTGATCACGCATGATCTCGATACGCTCTATGCGACGTGTGACCGGGTCGCGGTGCTGGCGGACCATAAAGTCATTGCTATTGGCACTCTGCCCGAACTTCTCGTATCGGATCACCCGTGGATCCAGCAATATTTCAATGGCCCGCGGGGCCGTGCTGCGATGGCGGCAGTTGATCGACACCCCGCCAAGGAGGCATGACGGCACAATGGAAACGCGTTCAAACCATCTTCTAGTCGGCAGTGTCGTCTTGGCGCTGCTGGCGGCCGTGCTTGCCTTTGCGGTTTGGATTGCGGGCCTATCTGGCGGCAATATGAAGGAATATGATATTTTCTTCCGCCAATCGGTTGAGGGTCTGGCCAAGGGGTCCAGCGTGACCTTTGCCGGCGTCCCTTCTGGGCAGGTGCGGCATATTGAGCTTTGGCGGCCCAACCCGGAATTTGTCCGTGTACGCATTGCCGTGGATGAAGATCTGCCCATGCTCGTCGGCACAACGGCCTCTATTCAGGGTGTTGGCTTTACCGGTGTCTCGCAAATTCAATTGACTGGGGCCGTCAAGGGTGCGCCGCCTATCACAGAACCCGGCCCGGCTGGCGTCCCGACTATCCCCACGAAAAGCGCGGGCCTGGGCGCGTTGCTCAACAATGCGCCGCAATTGGTTGAGCGGCTATCGACCCTGACGGAACGGCTGACCGAATTAATGTCGGATCGCAATCAGAAGTCCATCGGCAACATCCTTGCCAATATCGACACGGTGTCGGGCCATCTGGCGCGCAGCGGGCCAGAGCTAGAGGCCAGCATCCGCGAAGCCCGGATCACCATCCAAGAAGCTGGCATTGCGGCCAAGCAAATTGGCGAAATTGCCGGAACAACCAATGCGATGTTGAATGAGGATGGCCGTCCGCTGGTTCAGGATTTGCGCCGGACGGTGCGGTCGGCCGAACGCAGCATGGCGGCGCTTGATCAAGCCTTGGTCGAAGCAAGGCCAGGCATCCGAACATTCTCAACCCAGACATTGCCGGAAATTGGCCAGCTGGTGCGCGATCTGCGCGCCATGTCGGAGTCGTTAAATTCGGTGGCGAGCAAGATTGACCAGCAAGGGGCAGGGGCGCTGATCAGTGGTTCCAAATTGCCCGATTATAAGGGCGGAAAGGACGGCAAATGATCCGCAAGCTTTTTTTGATGAGCGCAACCGCACTCGCTGTGTCTGGGTGCAGCCTTGGCCTATCTTCAGCGCCACCGCCCTTCTTGCTCACCCTCACGCCAGATGCCCGGCCAGAGGCCAATGCGGGGATCTTGGTCCAAGGGGATGATCGCCTGACCATTACGACGCCGCTTGTGCCGCAGGCCATTGCAACAACGCGCTTGCCCGTTGCCCAAGGCCAGACCGCATTGGCCTTTATCAAAAATGCTGTCTGGGTAGAGCCGCCGGCGCGCTTATTTCAGCGCCTTCTGGCCGAAACGGTGCGGCTGCACACCGGCCGTATCGTGTTGGATCCGCGTCAATTTAGCATGGAGCCGGGGGCAACCTTATCGGGCCAGTTGCTGCGCTTTGATATTGATGAACGCGGGGCTGAGGCGGTTGTGATTTATGATGCAACCATCTCGGGCGAACGCGATCGCCCGGTGCGCACCCGTCGCTTTGAAGCGCGTGTGCCCGCTGGGTCAATTGACGCCCAAAGCGCGGGCCGCGCCTTGAACAAGGCCGCGAACCAGATTGCGATTGATGTCGCAGACTGGTTGAAGAGCTAAGGCCTTTTCTGAGAGGGTAGAGCGCTGCACACCCTCACCTGTCACCCTGAACTTGGTTCAGGGTCCACTTGCCCGCAAGCCCTCAAAATGGGGCGCTTGCCATGACCTTGGATGCTGAACCAAGTTCAGCATGACGAGCGGAGAGGCGTCGCTCTTGTCGTGCGCGACGCCCGCATATCCGGCTTTAGCGCATCGCCACTTTCTTGCTCTTTGTCTCCAGCGCCTTGTCTTCATTGGCGCGGCGGATGACATATTGGCGGATGCTCTCAATTTGGGCGGGCGTATATTGGCCCTTCCAAGCGACCATGCCATTGGCGCTCAAAATGCCGTCATGGACAATTTGCTGCCACAGCTTTTCATTGCCCAGCGCCGCTGAGTGACGCAGATCGGGGTTGAGCCCACCTGCAATCGCGGCATCGCCATGGCAGACGCTACAGCTGTTTTGATAGGGGCTGGCCCCGGCATCAGCCAAGGAGGCCTTTGAGGCGGTAAAGGGCGGCGGATCCAGCACGCGCTTGGCGTCTGCTGGCGGCGGTGGGAGTTGGCCCTTGGCCCCAACCTTAAAGACAAGCATGCGGCTGATGTTGCGCATGGAGCCCGACTTGCCCGATAAGATACCCGCGGCCACGTCAAACACCCCACCCCAGCCAACTAGGATAGCCACATATTGCTGACCCTTGACTGCATAGGTCATGGGTGCTGCGATCACGCCCGTCTGTGTTGCAAAGCTCCAGAGCTGCTTACCGGTATCGGCAGTATAGGCGCGAAACTCCCCGCCTGCGGTGCCTTGGAAGACCAGATTGCCCGCCGTCACCAACGTGCCGCCATTGGACGGTCCGGGATGCTCCACGGTCCAGCGCGCTTTACCGGCGACGGGATCCCAAGCGATGAGAGACCCTGTGGTGGCAGCGGCGGCAGCGGCACGGACGGCGTTGTCGGCAGGCAAGCCCAGCTTGCCGGTATCCAGTCCAATCTGGAAGCCAACCTTGCCCGGTTTCCAATCCTTAGGCGCGGCATGATAGGCCTGTGCCACTTCATTGGCCGGGATATAGACCAGACCCGTTTTCGGGCTGTACGACATGGGTTGCCAGCTATGCGCCCCAATGGCACCTGGCATGCCGATAAAGGGCTTGCCCGTCAGCTCATAGCGGGCTTCGGGATTGACAATCGGCTTGCCAGTAACGGGATCCAGACCCTTGGCCCAAGTGATCGTCTTCGCAAAAGGTTTGCCAGATAGGAATTTGCCGGTCTTGGCATCCAAAACGTAGAAAAACCCATTTTTGGGGGCGTGCATGACAACCCGTGTGACCTTGCCGTTGATTGGCAGGTCAGCCGCGATAATCTGCTGCGTCGAGTCATAGTCCCAGCGATCTTCTGGTGTCTGCTGGAAATGCCACACATATTCGCCCGTATCCGGCCGAATGGCGACGATAGAGGCGGTGTAGAGGCTGTCCCCCGCTTTGCCGCCGCGCGCATTGGGGTTCCAAGGCTCTGCATTGGCCGTGCCGAAATAGACAAGGTCGGTTTTGGGATCATAGGTGATCGAGTCCCAAACCGTGCCGCCGCCGCCATTCTTCCAAGCGTCCGGGGCCCATGTCTTGGAGGCTGCCTCCAAATGCTTGCCTTCAAATGGCTTGGATGGATCGCCGGGGACGGTGTAAAAGCGCCACGCTTCCTTGCCTGTCTCGGCGTCAAAGGCGGCCAGATAGCCGCGCACAATATATTCGGCACCCGCTGCCCCGATCAGCACCTTACCCTTCACGATGCGCGGTGCGCCTGTGATGGACATGGGCGAGCCTTTGGGAATGGTCAGCTTGTCCCACAGGACTTTGCCCGTATCGGCATTGAGCGCGACGAGACGCCCGTCGAGCGTGGCGACATAGACGCGCCCTTTATAGACGGCGACGCCACGATTGACCGCGTCACAGCAGACATCGACCAATTTAGACCGAGGCACTTGCGGGTCATATTCCCACAGCTTCTTACCCGTCGCGGCGTCATAGGCCTTCACCATCGACCAAGCGGTTGAGACATACATGACGCCATCAACAACGATGGGGGTGGCCTCCTGCCCGCGGGCGGTATCCATATCAGACGACCAGGCCAGGCCCAGTTGGCCGACATTCTGATCACTGACTTGCGTCAGTGGTGAGAAGCGCTGTTCATCCATGGTGCGGCCATAAGACAGCCAGTCTGCCCCGTCCGGGCTACCCGCGATCAGGCGCTCATCATCCACATTGGCAAGCTTGCCGCCCTTTTCCGCGCAGCCGGATAGAATGGAAATGGCGGCAACCATTGCGCTGCCGAGCAAAAAACCACGTGACGTCATGATATGAATTCACCCCTCATATAAAGGCCCATATTATTGGGCCTGCATCCTTCACCCTCATGGAGCCTAAAGGCTCTCTCTGGTTGATCTTGCCAGCGAAATGAGCGGGAGGCGAGAGGAAATTCAACAAGCTGGAGCAGAATTGGTGCTATGCGGGGTCGGCAGCGTTACAAATCGACGCCGGCGGCGATCGCTTCTAGCTTGCGCAGGCGTTCACGCAGATCCGCCAGTTCGATCCGGCTGGCGATGGCGGGGGTTCCATCTTCCTTGCGCCCGCGCAGGATATCAATCTCAGCACGCTTCAGGTCGATCCATTTGCCAAAGGCGGCAAGCCCCACCAGCGCGGCGAGTGTTAGGCCGGCAAAGGCGGTGATGGCATAAATGAGGGCAGAAACGTCAGTCATCTCTCGTCTCCCTTCAACGCAGCTTTTCGATCTCGCGGTCGAGCGCGGCGGCACTGTGTGTGTCCGTCGCCAACCGCTCCAGAACCGCAATCCGTTCTTTCAAATCTGTGATTTCAGACCGCAAAAGCTGGTTTTCCATTTGCTCTTCGACCGGGGCTGCGCCGCGTTTTCCACGCCGTGTGCCGTTCTTGCTGCGGATAACGCCGCCCAACGTCACAATGGCAACAATCAGGACGACCATTTCAAACGGGTTCATATCTCTCTCCCTTCCCGGCGCGGCGGCCGGTTCTCAGTTAGATTTTCCGCGCAGCTGTTCAATCTCGCGCGTCAGGCTGTGGCTGTCATCGGTCACGATGCGCTCGACATTGGCAAGGCGATCTTTCATCGACCCAAGTTCTGCGCGCAGCTGCGCATTTTCTTGACTGAGCAGCTTGATCCGCTCGACCATTTCCTGATCGACCTTGGGGTAAATCGCCTTGCCCCAGCTATTCTCGAGCGGATAGCCGTTTTTGATTCGGAGCCAGGTGGTAAAGATCCATCCGATCACGCCGAGCAGGCCCGTCGAAACCGCAATCAGGAGAATGTAAGGAAGAAAATGGGCGAGGTCTGATCCAGTGCTCATCAGCTGATCCTTATTTCAGACTGTCAATTTCATCGGACAAGCGGGTGTTGCGGGCCGTGTAATGGGCTTCCGCATCAGCCAGACGACGATCAATATCGCGCAGCTTGGATCGGACATCGCGGGTGGTGCGAGTCGGCGATTGGCGGACACCCTGCCAGAATTGGGCCGCTTCCTTGTCCTCATACAGGCCATAGGGCTTGTCATCGGCAATCCAGGCGGTCGCCCAATAGGCAATCAGCGTCCAGGGAAAGCCGCCCAGCAGGGTCAAAATAACCGTGCCCACACGAACCCAGGTGACGTCAACGCCGGTATAATCGGCAATCCCCGAACAGACGCCGAGCCATTTGCGGTTCTGTTTGTCGAGGTAGAATTTGGTGCGGCTTGCAGCCATGATCTTTACTCCTTGTTACGCAGGGGGTCTGGCGCTCAGGCGCCTTTCTTCCAATTTGGGTCGTCTGCGGCAATAATCCGTTCGATCGTTGTCATCCGGTCTTCCAGACGGCGGGCAATGTCGTGCAGTTCATCGAGCAGATTTTCATCTTCGCGGGTCAGTGTCGCGGCGGTCTTCCACTTGGTCATATAGTGGAGGATGAGCCAGGGCAGGCCGATGAAGAGGATGCCCACAACCAGCGGGGCGACGATGATGTCTTCCATCGGTTCAGCCCTTCTTCACAGCGGCCTTGAGGGCTTCCAACTCTGCATCGACCTTTTCAGACGTCCGCAGTTCGGCGATTTCCTCTTCCAATGTTTTGGGGGCAGCGCCCATGCCCAGTGCATCGGCACGCCCTTCGGCCAGGTCAACGCGGCGTTCCAGAACATCAAAGCGCGCAAAGGCTTCATCCACCTTTGCACCGGCATAGGCTTCGCGCACCCGAATGCGGTTGGTCGCCGCCTCCAGCCGGGTCACGATGGAATTTTGGCGCGCGCGCGCTTCGCGCAGCTTGGCCTGAAGCTTTGAGATGTCATCTTCATTGGCCTTAAGCGCATCATCGAGCACGCTGATTTCTGCCGTCAGCTGGTCGGCCATGTCGGCGGCCTTTTGGCGCTCAACCAGAGCGGCCTTGGCAAGATCTTCACGATCCTTAGACAAAGCAAGCTCTGCCTTTTCCTACCAGCTAACCTCCAATTTTTCCCGCTGGGCGATGTGGCGGCGCTGTTCCTTCGGGTCGGCAATGGTGCGCGCGGCAGACGCGCGCACTTCGATCAACGTCTCTTCCATTTCCATAATGATCATGCGGATCATCTTGGCCGGGTCTTCCGCCTTGTCGAGCAAGTCGGTGACATTGGCGGCAATGATGTCGCGGGTGCGGGAAAAAATACCCATATTCTGAACTCCTTTGGGGACGCTGTCTGTCTTTTCAAATTGGGGGCCGGGGAGAGGGAGGGGGACGC
>JBEDGC010000045.1:0-25297 GCA_041174825.1 Pseudomonadota bacterium
ACAACACGTTCCACCGCCAGATCGGCGACATCAACGGCGATGGATACCCAGACATCCTCGCGTTCGGAAACAGCGCTACATACGCCGCCATCAACAATGGTGACTATGTGATCTGAAGGGGCGGAAATCTAATTTAAAAGCACTTGTTTGCACATAGGGCTGCAATTTGGATCTAATTTGGACTTAGTCAGTGGTTGCGTATCCAGCATCTTCCAACTGCCAAAAACGGACGCTTGACCCTGAACTATCGTGTTTAGTGCCGATAACAAAATTAAGGGCGAAGAAATCACTTATCAGCTCCGCTTCAGCTCTTAACAAAAGACTGTCATGATCTGAACCTTATATGCGCGGACACTCATCCAGCCCCAAATCAGCTTCTATCAAGACCTAAAAGTTCGTCGCACTTTGTAAAGCCACTAACGGGAAGAACAATTGGCTGATGATCTGAACCAGCTTGGTTGGCTGATTTGCGGCTGCATTACCAACATAGAGGACATCTTTGTCGGTCATGTAAAAGCGCTGCGCCAGAAGATAGGACCCAGCCCGCATCATATTTAAGTGATAGACCACGGGCGTCTCTTTCCCGTCGGCGCCCTTTGCAAACCTAAACACAAAAATGGCCCTTGGGTCGCCTGTATTCGGGTTGGCACCACCCGCAAGCGCAATAGCTTCAGCTAGCGAAACGCTCGCGGTCGGAAATGGCACTTGCTCCGCTTTGCCCGCAGCTCCCATAACGGAGAAACTGCGCGGCATCCGGACGACAGAGATGCGATCTGCCGGGAAGATGCGAAGATCACGTTCCGGGTTGCTTAAGATGTCACTTAGGCGGAATTCGCCATTTGTGCCGTCACGCTGCACCCTAACGAGCATGTCCTTGATTTCGCCGCGGTTTCCGCCTGCAAGTGCAATGACATCTGACAGAGTTTCACGATTTGTCGGCAAGACGAGCCGCCCTGGCCGAGCAACATCGCCCCCAATGATAACGGAATTGGTTAAGCCTTCCCGGATTGATACGAGCACCTGGGGATTTTGGGACTTACGTCGAAGCGCCTGACGCAAGAGGCGTTCCACTTCGGCAGTCGTCCGGCCAGCGACATTCACGTTCCCCACAAAGGGAATGTTGATTTCGCCATCATCCCCCACACGCACAGGCGGCAATCGCTCGGCTTTGGCGGATGTCTCGGCGTTTGCATCTCCCCCGACGGGAGCGGCACGACCAAAAAGGGTGATGCCAGACTCGTATATAACAATATCGAGAACATCGCCGGCACCCAACATTTCTGTCGATGGGGGGGGCGTGTAGTCGGGACTAAATACGGCTGCAGGTTCGGCAAAGCTCGGCAAATCGGCCGCAGTTTTCACCTCCAAAAGCGAGATGCCGAGGTGGCTTGTGTCTGCCTTTATCTCAGATCTTATCTGGGCCCCGCTTGGCCCGCTTGATGGGATAGCAGCGCACCCAACCAGAAGAGCAGGAGCGATAAAAAGGGGAAGCACATAAGCGCGGCGGGACATTGAAGCAGTAACTCTAGATCGTTTCACGTAAATCTCTTCCTCAACCACGTGCCGTTCAGACGTCAACCGTCTTGTCCGAAGCACTCGTCTCCTAGCCCCGCTGGCCCCAATCAGCAAGGACGGCAGCAAGCTATCGGCCTCGCCTCAGCGCGCGCTTCACCCTCCCCATAACAGAGGGCTTTGCATAATGCTCGCCAGACGGCGTCGAGGGCGCGGCTATTGAGGACGGATTTACCTCTTCACCCAAATAGAGATTGGGCCGGAGACGTCCATCGCTCACCGCACGGATGGAGCGCAACTGCAGCTGCCCCGTCGCTTCGTCAGAAAATGCCGGTGTGTAATAAATACAATCGTCAAAATAATAATGGGTCACCTGAGACCACCTTGTCATGCACGGGTCATTCTGGTGACTGCCACCGTGCAAAAGGTTAGCGCACCAGATAAGTGCTTGGCCCTTGCGAGCTAAAAAAACCTCAGACACTGAGCCATAAGCGTCACACAGCGCACGCCACGCTGGCGCGAAAGGGTCCTGTGCAGAACTCAGGTCACCCCCAAAGCCTCGACGCCCGATCATGGCATTGCTCACCGTCGGCCATGCGTGCGAACCTGGATAGTAAAAGAGCGGTCCGGCATCCGGACTCACATCTTCCATGGCAAGCCATACGCCGCACATGAACCGCTCTGGCAGGCTAGAAAAATGGACGGAGTCTGAATGGGCATCTTGCTGCGTGCCGACAGGAAAGTTTAGCGTTTGGAAGGGAAAGGCCGTGCGGCCATATAGTTTCGTCAGAAGGTCGATCACCAGCTGGTTTGCGGCGATCGCTCCAACGTCTTCATCAAACTTCCAAGCGTCTTGAATGCGCCGCTCAGCAACTGTTTTATCACTTTGCGGGTTCTCAAAATCGATCCCATAGCGCGGGCCAAGATTATTCTGAATGCGATCAATGCGAGCATCCAAATCGGGATCAGGGAAATCAAAAACGGCAAACCCATTCCGCCGCAAATCATTAGCGATGCGGGCCTCCTCAGGCGTCAGCCCTAGCGAAGGCTCCAGCGCCTCAAACAACGGAGACTCAATGATCGGGATGCCGGGGAAGATGTTCGTCACAGCATTTTCATCCTTGTTGAATTGCATCGCGCACCTGATCCGCAATGAGCCTAACCGCACGTCGCAGACCTCTCGGGCTCTGAGCGATCATTGCCGCCAGCTTGAAGAGATCATGCCGAATTGTGCTGCGATCATCTAGTCCTGAGTAAACATCCCAAAAGCCATCACTGCCAATCACCCGCGGCATGTGCCAGACGCCGTGAAAACCAAAACTGGACCGGAGGCTGCCTTTGCGTTCCGCGGAAAAGCTGTCAGCCGTCGCACCATTTGCGAAGCGAATGCCACGCTCCTCTAGCCAATCCCGATTAATCCGCGCTACGGCCACATCCTCTGGGTGCGAAGATTGAAACTCAGGCGACTTACAAGCCTGCATCAGGCGGCGACTGCGAAGAGAAAAGCCGCCATTACCAACATCATGGCCATCCGAAAACTGAGGCCATCGTGCACCGATATAGTCAAAGTTCAGAAAATTGGGCTGCCATTTAGACGCATCGACGACATGCCCATCCCATTGGGCGATTAAGCAATGCGATGTGTCAATTTGATCGACTAAGTCATTCAATACAAAATTCGAATAGGCAGCAGCACTGCTGAGGCGCGGAATTTTGACAACCTCAATTCCCATCGGTGTAGCCATGATATCAGCATCAGTGAAAAGCTTGCATGCCGCAAAGTCTATCTGGGCCATGCTTTGCTCTAGCGCCCGAACAGTTGCGGCGACATTGACGGACGTCACCGCACAGAGCGTAACTTGCGGCAATGCCAGTCGGCTAAGAGAATGATCAACAATCATACCGTCAGATCGCAACGGCAAATCGTTCAGCAGCTCGGCTCAATTGCGGGTGGTGAAAAGGGTCCACAATTTCGTCCGTTCTCCATATCCGCTTTAAGGCCGCAAGTTCCCCTGCAAAGCGCGCGGATCCAACGGGATCAAGATCTTGTCCCCGCGATACGGATTCATGGTGGATCAAGACGGCGCGCGGTTCGTAAAGAGACTGCCAGCCCCGTTCATTGAGCCTCAAACAAAGATCTACATCATTATACGCAACGGCAAAATTGCGTTCATCGAGCCCACCGACCGCCAAAAACCGGTCGCGATCAACTAGCAGACAGGCGCCCGTTACCGCTGAGGTGAATTGAGGCAGCATATGTCGACGAAAATAGCCTTCTTCCTGAGGTCGCACAAAACGGTGTGCATGTCCTGCTGCATTGCCAACACCAATGACAACCCCTGCATGCTGAATGCGTCCATCGGGATACAGAAGTTGAGCGCCAACTGCGCCGACATCCTCTCGAACAGCTTGCATGGCCATAATCGACAACCAATCGGGCGATATTACTTCAATGTCATTGTTGAGCAAGCACAGCAACTGTCCCTTTGCCGCGCGCGCGGCTCTGTTGTTGATCGTTGAATAGTTAAACGGACCCGGATGCCGCATCACCCGAATGTGCGATCTTTCCACAGCCGCAAGATAGTTCAGCGTTTCAGGGTCATCACTTCCATTATCGACGACGATCACATCGAGCCGAGGATAGTCAGTCGACGCGACACCCTCCAAGCAGGTGCGCAAAAGATCCACCCTATTGCGGGTCGGAATAATCACTGTGACAGAGGGCATATCCCCACCCAAGACCACTGGCTGTGCGGCGACAGGCGCAGGAGTTCTATGATTACGATTGTGCAGCACGCGCCGCACATGCCTCACTTCTTCGGCCTGAGCCGCCTGATTTACGAGCAGCGCCGCCCAATTTGCCGAGTTGGAAGCAAGGCGAAAGCTCTTTTGGTCCCCCCGCACAATGCAAGCGCCGGTTAGATAATCAAAATGTCGGAAGAGCTCCCCGTTCCAATCCGGTTTGAAATGCGGATCAGTGCGCCGACCCCAGCGATCTAATTGGTCATCATCCGCATAGAGCAGACCTAGAGCTTCACAAGTTATCGCAGCACGGTAGGCCGCAGCAGCGCCCGCTGCGAAGATGTCGCCTGCTGTCATAGGCATCAACCAAGGCCTGACAGCCCAATCAATAGTGGTATCAGCAGAAGCAAGGTCTCGCGCAAATTCAGCCCCGATTAAGAGCGCGGGCACACCTTCTGCATCTAGGCTTTCTAATGTCGCATGAAGTGGCGCTTCGTTCAAAGCATCCACGCAGCTTACATCGACCAGTGCAATGATGAGAGGTGATTGTCCGCGCGGACTATGGGACCTATTTTCCTGCTCCTCCCGCAAGCCCCACAGCATATAAGCTTTGGGCGACTGGCTGAGCAATGGCGCCAATTGCCCGCGAGCTCTCACGCGCTTGCGCACAATATACCATCCAGAAGCCTTCAAGTAGGCGGCTGGATGAATTCTAAATGCGTCAAAGTGGATGCCAGCGAGAAGCCACGCATTGGCCAAAGCCCTTTGGATTGAAGTTATCAGACTTGATGGCATGGCTACAGCACGTACCCCTTCTTGCAATAACATGAAAAGAAGATTTTCGAGGTGAGCTTGGACGGAAATCACAAAAAATGCCTACAGCCGTAAATAGCCATGCCATTATGGACAAAGCCCTATCGAACGGAATATAGCCGCTCCATGAAAGATACTTCCATTCGGCGCCCACGTCCAACACCCCAGAAGAAGCCCGTTGCGCATCCAAAAGGCATATTGGTCTTAGGCATGCACCGAAGTGGCACCAGCGCTTTTACCAGAGTGCTAAATCTTTTGGGCTGTGCTCTGCCTGAGAATTTGATTGGGGCAGGCGACGGCAATGAAACGGGCCACTGGGAAGCTATTTCCGTTGTCAATCTAAATGATCAAATTTTCACCTCGGCGGGGTCCAGATGGGACGACTGGGGCCCGCTAAACGATGACTGGCGGCAGTCATCGTTGCGGGACGACATGTTGCAAAAGGCGGTCACGCTGATTGAAGAACATACTGATCTGGGGTCTCTTTTTGCGATCAAAGATCCTCGTCTTTGCCGTCTAGCTGATGTGTGGCTGGCCGCTATGGCGGAAGCCAAAGTTGAGCCTTCAGCCGTTCTGATGGTGCGAAATCCAGCCGAGGTGATCGCATCATTGGAAAGTCGCGATTTAATGGCGCCTGGATATGGCCAACTTTTATGGCTGCGGCATGTTCTTGACGCAGAGTTTTTTTCCCGCGGAAGTAACCGGGTCGTCTGCCGTTATGACCAGCTAATGACGAACTGGTTTTCAGTCGTTGATCGGGTTCGGACCAGCTTGGGTATCACCTTGCCACGCAATTCGACGTCCGTTCATCTTGAGATTGAACAATATCTCAATGGCGAGCAACGCCATCACGAAATTCCTGCAGAAGCTGTGATTGGCAACCCAGCACTCTCGGAATGGCTGCGCAAAACTTTTGCGATTATGTTGCGATGGAGCGAGGACGGTGAGAAGTCTTCCGATTATGCTGAGTTGGACAAAATTCGCATAGAGTTTAATCGGTCTTATTCGACCTTCGCTCGTCTACTGCTGCCCAACGACTTGGCCGGAGAGCCTGGTCTTGGTCCCCGCATGAAGCGGGAACTTGCGGGTCAAGTTGTAGCAGCGCAAGCTGCATCTGAGGAAGCCGAAGCTCGCGCTTCTGCTGCTGCGGCAAGAGAGGCAGAGTTGGCAGCGGAAATAGCGCGGCTCGAGGCTGTTGCGGCTTCCACCAACTCCGATGTGGAGAGAGAGACGCAGTATCGCCGGGCTATCGAAGCCCAGCTGGCTGAGATGGCAGAAAAAGCGCGCGAGCACGAATTGCGAAACACCGAGTTGTCAGGGCGACTGGCAGTCGCCGACAGCACGATGATCCAACGGCAAGAAGAGCTTTCGCAGCTCATGGCGCGTTTCTTAGAATCGGAGGCCGCGACAGCTCAGGCGGTCGCCAAAGAAGTAATTGCTCAAGAACAACTTCTTAGCGCGAAACAAAGCATTGCCGAGGCCGCTGATCAGATTGAGGCCATTGCGCAGCGCAGCGCAGCCGAACGAGAAACTGCCGAAGTCAAAATAGCTCGCCTTCAAGCTGAGATCGTGCAGATAACTCAGATGCTTCAAAAGCAAGAAGAAGAAACGAAGATAACGCAACGCGCGAGAGAGCTTGCTGAAGAAGCATTGTCCACACAGCAAGAAAAAACGAACCAACTCGACGCAGAACTCAAGCGACTGCAGGCTGGGAAACAGTCAGCCGAGACGGCTAGGGTTTTGGCAGAGCAGAAGCTTGGAGATCGATTTGCCGAAATAGCCCGATTGACTACTATGCTTGCAGACGAGAGCGTAAAAGTTGACCGCGCGCATGCAAATGAAGAATGGCTGCGCAGCGCCCTGCAGTTGGCAGCAAGCTTTCCCAAATGGTGGGCAATCATGCCTCAAAAATGGCGCCGCAAACGGGAGCATGCGCGTTATCGCAACAGCGGACTATTGGATGCGGAGAGCTATTTGGAAACCTATCCAGATGTAGCAGAACACGGGATGGATCCTGTCAGGCACTATATTTTGCATGGCATGGGAGAGGGGCGAACCTTAAAAGATTAACGCTATGACGACTAGTCGACGATAATTTCGGGTTATAACAATTTAGAAATTTCTGTCGCGGGAGTAATAATCTAGACATAAACGTATAACTGGTTCAATTTGCAGCAAGTTTTAAGTTAAATAGAAACAGCAGGTTGAGCAACGTTGACCTTTCACTCTCTGAGAATTTCAAATTTGCATGGCATACGCCTTGCTCACTTTGGCAGATCTTCCTTCTCAGTCAAACAAAGTCCAACCAAGACTGTCCTTTTGAAAGTGCTTATTGAATGAGTTCGGAGTTTAGACGAAAGTTAGAGGCGCAGTTTTCAGACGAGGACGTCAGCGCCTTTCGAGCAAGCATCCAGTTTGATGATAACTGGTACGCCAAAGAATACCCTGACGTTGTAGCCTCAGGCATCGATCCCCTTCGTCATTACATGTGGATTGGTCAGCGCTTAGGTCGCTTCCCGACGCGTGCAGATTTTGAACGCGCCAATGGCATCGCCTTGCGCTGGTGCATTATTGCCACGCCTCACGTGCTGTTCATTGCTCACACGCTTGCCGAAGCGCTCAAAAAATATAATTGGTCGGTGGAGATTTTACTCAGCCCGCCTGAGCAATTTACTCATGACTACTACATTGTGCTTTGCGCTCAGATGTTTGAAAGGCTGCCGCCGGGAGAAAAGCGGATAATTTATCAGCTGGAGCAGTCTGCCAGCTCGAGGTGGTTTAGCGACACATATATTTCTGCTATGGAAAACTCTCTCGCCGTATTTGATTACTCGCTTGAAAACATTGAATTTCTTGAGACAAAGGGCCTCGCCTTTCCTCAAATATACTATGTTCCTATTGGCGCTTCAAAAACATATGCAGCTGAAAATTCCAAAGAGAAGGACATAGATGTCCTTTTTTATGGCGACTACAAGTCTAGTGAACGCCGGCGCGTGCTGCTTGATAAAGCGAGCGCCTCCTTCAATGTCACGCGGGCAGACTCGCTTTTTGGGGAGGACATTAAGAGCCTGATCGCTCGTTCTAAACTTGTCCTCAATTTACACTATTATGAAGACGCGCAACTCGAGACACCGCGCATTCAAGAGTGCATTTCTCTAGGCGTGCCGGTTGTGTCTGAAAGCACCTCAGACCAGAGCGACTATGCTGAACTCACCGGAGCCGTCACCTTTTTCGAGGCGGGAAATGGCGGTGCCATGTTAGATGCCATCGCAGGCGTGCTTCAGAATTTTCAAGGTGCCGCCGACTGTGCAATCGAAGCGACGAGCGCTTCATTCAACCGTCACAGCTTTATGCTCGACCGGTTCCTGATAGGAGCAGGCATTCTGCGAGCAAATGCATTAGATGACATGGGTCAAGAGCCTGTCTCGGAGGGCTCTGCATACGCCCTTTCACTGCCCGAAACAATCAAGCGTCGCCGTGTGTTCGACACCGAAACCCGCTCATCGGATTGCCAGGTATTTGACGGCATCCGGAGGCGACCCGGCTGGATCGGCTGCGGGATGAGCTACAAGCATCTTTGCAGGAGCGCGCTGAAGGCTGGGGTCACACAGATTACCATAATGGAAGACGACGTTTTGCTCTCTCCCGACCACGACAACAAGATGGAGATCATCCTCCAATATCTAGAAGAGCACCGTGGCCAGTGGGACGTGTTTTCAGGCGTTATCGCGCACCTGCACGATAACGCGAAGGTGCTAGGCGTAGAACGCTATCGCAGCCTTGATTTCATAACGATCGACAAGATGACCAGTATGGTATTCAACATCTACTCTGAAAGAGCGATAAAGCTTATTTCGTTGTGGGATCCATCCAACGAGGACGCTGAAACAAACACCATTGACCGTTACTTAGAAAATTCTGACCTCAGGATCGTCGTCACGGACCCCTATATTGTCGGGCACAGGGAAGAGCTTCACTCGACCCTATGGGGATTTCAAAACACGCAATATGTTGATATGATTGCGGAAAGTGAACGCAAACTAAATGCCCTGAAGCTTCAGTGGATTCAATCGCACGAAGCTCCTGCCCGATAAAGCAAAGCCTGCAACCTCGCGCGGTTGGATTGCGCCTAACAGGCCCTTTCCAAAATGCTAAGGCGATAGGTTACGCATCTGTTCAAACTGCCATGCAGAATGGCACATTTCTTCCAACCCTAGCTTAGCTTGCCAATCAAGTTCCTTCATTGCCTTGTCAGGGCTTGCATAACATGCGGCGACGTCCCCCTCTCGCCGCTCTGCAATGCGAAATGGAACAGAAACTCCATTTACCCTCTCAAACGCTCGGATCATTTCAACAACGGAATAGCCGCGCCCAGTGCCAAAGTTCCAAGTAGATATGGCATTGAAACTTTTACCAATAGCCTTGAGCGCAGCGATATGCCCTTGAGCAAGGTCTTCTATATGAATAAAATCTCGCACACACGTGCCATCAGATGTGTCATAATCGTCCCCAAAAACTGACAGCTCTTTGAGCCGGCCGGCCGCAACTCGGCTTATAAACGGCATAAGGTTGCTAGGAATGCCGCTAGGGTCTTCGCCAATAAGGCCGCTCGAATGCGCGCCAACAGGGTTAAAGTAACGCAGAATTGCGATTCTCCAGGATGGATCCGAAACCGCAATATCACCCAAAATCTCTTCAGCCATAAGCTTTGTGCGACCATATGGGTTTGTGACCGACAGTGGGTGCGTCTCATCCAAAGGAAGATATTGGGGCTCGCCATACACTGTCGCACTGGATGAAAACACGAGCGTTTTCAGGCCACAATTTGTCATAGCCTCGATCAGGCTAAGCGTACCTTTAACATTGTTATCATAATAAATCAGTGGATTGGCCGTTGCCTCGCCAACGGCCTTGAGGCCGGCAAAGTGAATAACGGCATCAACTTCGTTGTCCCGTATGACGGCTTCCAATAGCTTCTGGTCCCGCACATCCCCAACAATCAACGGTATATTTTTGCCTGTAATTGCCTCAACGCGCTTCACCGTTTCTGCTGAGCTGTTCGACAGATTGTCAAAGCAAATAATCGCAAAGCCTGCCGAGGCGAGTGCTACAGCGGTATGGCTGCCTATATATCCGGCGCCACCAGTCAAAAGGATCGGCATAGAAAGTTTCTTGCTCCCGGTTTTAAAACTAAACTGCCGTCAATCAGTATTCATAGGCTATCATAAAGCCTAATTGCTTCACCAACATCATCATAACATGTGCCGATCCCGTCATGCAGGACCAGTGCTCGATTACAGGTGTCTCTGATTGTATGCATGTCATGGCTTGCTATTATCATCGAGCGATCAGCACGTTTCTCGAACAACTCGTAATGACATTTGCGCTGGAAACTTTGATCGCCAACCAAAATGACTTCATCGATCAGGTAGCAATCGAATTCGATTGCTAGCGATAGCGCAAACGCAAGTCTTGCACGCATCCCTGACGAATAGGTTTTCACCGGCATTTTCAACGAACCACCAAGTTCGGTGAAATCCTCAACAAATTCACGCACCTCAGAGAAGGAAGTGCCATAGATCCGGGCTATAAAGCGAGCATTATCATAACCAGTAAGACTGCCTTGGAACCCACCGTTGAACCCTATCGGCCAACTATTGGTCATATTCCGAGTTATATGACCGCCACTCGGCATTTCTACGCCGCCAATAAGCTTGATGAGCGTCGACTTGCCTGCGCCATTACGCCCAAGCAAGGCAAACCTCTCACCTGGATGCACCGTGAGGTTTATCCCCTTGAGAACTTCTTGGCGGCCATGGCCGGTTCGATAGCTCTTCCGAATATTCTCGCACCTGATCACTCTACCACCAAGTCCTTGCGTACAAATCTGCACAACAGCAAGCCGATCAACATGCAAGGCAAACAAAACACTAACGGATAAAGATAATCAAACTGAGGATTAATAGAGGGGCCAAATACGCCCAAGCGCATCATTTCCATCCCATGGACGGGCGGAGAGTAAAGCACGATGTTCGCAGCGGCCGGAGCTAAGGAACCGACCAGAAAAAATGCACCGGAAAACGGGACCATCATGTAGTTTGTTACCGGAACGATCTTCTCGATTACCTCACTCATTTCCGATAGAGGGGCGACCACAAGCGCCACAGAAAGCGAGAAGAGGGAAAAATATGCCCAGCCCAAAAGGAGAAAGCCAAGGTCGTAAGGTATTGGGAAAAATCCAAAGGTGATCAATGCAACTGCAATGAACAAATAGGCCATCATATGACCGATAAGCTCTATGAGAAAGCGTACTAGAATAATGTCTAAGATTTTGATTTGCCGATGATACATTAAGCTACCGTTGGCGGTAAAACTACTAACTGCGCGATTAACAACGCTGCGAAACATGACCATTGGGACGTAGCCACTGATAACGAACGCAACAATATCAACGCCATAATCCGTGGGCCCCTTAGACACGCGCCAGAAAATAGCGATCAGCACAGCAAACAGTAACGGCTCCACCATTATCCATAAGAAGCCGATATTTTCTCTGCCGAACCGCGTTGTCAATTCGCGGAGCATGAGTGCGGTAACGACCCGAACCTGGATATCCCAACCCTTGCGGAGCGATGCCACCGATCAATCCTCCGGCGCGTGCTCGAGAATACCAACTATGAACATCCAGGCGATGAAATAGAGGCAAAGCGCAAAGCCAAAGATTGTCAGAACGTTGCGCCATGCGTGTGGATATTCCGGAAGGTCCGGTACGTTCGGGTCGACGACCCGCTCAAGGTAAAACTGCTGCTTCAATGCGTCTGTTCGTGCTTGCTCGAGGGAAGCCCGCGCCAGCATCACGAGTTGGGACGACAATTCTTGTTCTAGTGCCAAAGCCTCATAAGCAGGAAGCTTTCCGCTAATCGTATTGCCACCGCCGACGATACGCCCTGTCTGCTGATCAATCTCCTGCGTTAGGGAAGCAATACGCTCACGCAGCGCGCCGATAGATGGGTGATCTGGCGTCACGCGTCGCAACGTGGACAATTGTGCCTCAAGTGCAGCCCTCTCGGTGATTAAACGATTGGCAATCTCAACAACGCCTCCCGCCTGCTTGAGTGGATCAACCAGCTCGGCTTTATTGCGATAGCTGGCCATCGCCTTACGAGCGGCCATCGCCCTAGCTTCAGCCTCTCGCACGCGACTCTCAGACTCAGAAATTGCACTTACACGGGCGCGCTCGTTCAATTCGTTGACAAGGGTCTCACTTTGGCGAAGGAGGCTTTCGTTGATGCGCGCTGCGTCTTTCGGATCAAAAGCAATGGTGCGCAAAACAACAAGCCCCGTATCCGCATCACGATCGATCGCTACTTTTTCACGATAATAATCGTGCAAATCTTCTCGCGCATCTTGTTGCCAAGGCTTTGGGAACCGAGAGAAGAAATCTGCGCTGTCGCTTGCATAAATCTTACCCAGCGGCACTTCCTTAGAAAGCGTCTGAAGAGCAGATCGGGACCGGACATAATCAATGACTTGATTAGATTGCTCTTGCCCGCCTGAGAGCCCAGTCGTCTGGATCAAATTTGCAAAGGTCGAAATTTGTCCGCTGCGTTGATTGGGTGCTTTAATGACAAAGCGAGATTCTGACACATATTGATCGGACGCGATAAGGAAAAAGTAAATCGCGCTCACCAAAACAGGCAGAACAACGCCGATCAGAAACCAAGGATTACGAGCAGCTTTTTCGCGCCAATTTCTTACTAGCATCATGCTATTCCCTTGCCGCACTTAGGGGGCTAGCGCCAGTAAAAAGAACATCGAAATACGGCAAATATCTCTCATTAAAAGCTGATGCGGCTTCGCATTCAGCCCATTGGCGTTCTTAGCATGCTGCCGAATTGGCGCATAGCTCAGGGCAGCCTTAGGCTGCTTATGAACAAAAAATGATACCTAGTCAGATATGGATTATCGCCGCAAACCAAGCAAAATTTGCAAGCCATGGCGCTCCCAGAAGGCGTTGCGAGAATCATGCAAATTTGCCGCATCCCATATTAAAGGCGCCTCTCCGGCTAGGTGGGCGTAATGCCCGTGCCATCCTTTGTTCACTTCATTTTCTGCCCAACGCCCATTTCGTTCATGGTTGATTTTGCAGGTCCCGTGCTCGGCAGACCTTAAGGGGTAATGGTGCAACAAAAACTGATAAGGACAGTCACGTGCATCTGGAAAATCGGCGAGGTGCCCCCCAGACTCCGCAAGATTGACCCTGACATTTTCCTGCAACCAGGCCTTTCTTTGAATAAAGTGACCCGGCTGGGTTCCAAATTCAAAATAGGGCAGCTCACTCTTCAGCATTCCAGGGCCGAAAGGCCGATCATCGATAGGCCGGTGGTTCATCAGAGTGAAGTTAACCCTATTCCAACCTCCGGCTTCAACCAATGCCAATGAGTCAGAAAGATTATACGGTTGAAAGGGGCTTTGCCTTATCTCGTCCGCATCAGTATGAATGATCCAACGTCCCTTGTGGCAAAATGCGATCTCTTCTTTGCGGACAAGAATTTCATGCCAGCTTGCCGTCATAGGCTTTGTTGCTGGAAACCTCTCAATAGTGACATGGGCACCGTAGCGCTTCGCTGCGGCCGCTAGTATCGACCAACTCTGGTCGGTTGACCAGTTATCTAGGATGTGAAGGTCGCAACCTTGCCCAATCCAATGGGCGATAACCTCGCTCAGTACATCAGCCTCATTGAAGCTCGACATGATTGCCAATGGGCGCTGCAATGCGGGGCGATAGCTATGTTGCAACAAGGGCTCATGAATGGAAACAATTGTCCGCAGCTGTCGGTCTTGGTCATTGTTCAAAGTTAGCCCCACATACAAGGGCGGAAGATCGTTAGATTCAAGCAAAGAATGATACTCGCTGCAAGACCACTCCCGTACGTGCGCGGGGTTAGGGGGCGGCCCCATATGGTCTCTCCCACGGACTAGGGCTCGATCGGGCGTGCTCGTAATAACAAGTGCTCCCCGCTGAAAGCACCCAGCAAGAAAAGCCAATAAGTGATTTGGGTTTGGGATATGCTCAATAACATCAGAACATATGATGACATCCTCGGGGCCAATCAATTCGATGAATTCAGCAGAGACAGAGCGACCTAAGTCAAACTCTCGCCATTCCGCTTCTGCCGGAAAATCATTGTGACACTGAGCGATGTTGCTACCAAAATCTATACCAAGCTTTCGGCCTGCATTAGCGGCGGCCAGCTTGCTTCCGCGCCCACAGCCGACGTCTACAATACGCGTGCGTCTCGTCGCGGTAAGCAGGGCTTCAGCCGCAGGATAAATTTCGGGCTGAAAAATAGTATCAGCACGGTCGCTTAGGGCGTCATCATAATAATCTGGGCTTAGCCTTGACTGATATTTTGCGGGCAAAAATAGTGTTTGATTGGACATAGAGAGAACCACCAACGTATTTTTTAGAAGCCGCCTTAGAAAGAGATTGAGTTCAGGAAAGGGGGCGACGGAGAGTTATAAAAAAGGCGACGTTAGCAAAGGGGACACCCTTGATAAATTGTGCCCGACTTAGCCGAATAGCCACTACTTCTTTCAACGATCGTTCAACCTGCCAACAACGGCCGCCACCAATCCTCATGGTCAAGATACCAACGTAGCGTCCCGCGCAGACCTGTCTCAAAGTCATGCTGAGGCACATACCCCAGCTCTGAGCGTGCCTTGGTCTCGTCGATTGCGTAACGCCGGTCGTGACCTTTGCGATCTTCAACAAACATCTTGAGCTCCGCAGTGGAGCGGCCCTTTGCGGCCGGCGCGTCGGGGTAGCGATCGGCGAGGCCATCAATCTCTGCAAATGCGCGGTCAACTTCTGCGCAGATTCGGTCGATAACAGCCATGTTGGGAAGTTCTTCCCCGCCCCCAATGTTGTAGGTTTCGCCAGGCTGGCCGCGCAGAAGGGCTGCCTCAATGCCGCGGCAATGGTCTTCAACATACAGCCAGTCACGCACATTCATGCCGTCGCCGTAAATGGGCAGCGGCTTACCCGACAATGCATTGAGCATGAACAAGGGGATGAGCTTTTCAGGATAATGATAGGGCCCATAATTATTGGAGCAATTCGTGGTGGTCACATTGAGGCCATAGGTATGGTGATAGGCCCGCACCAAATGGTCACTCGCTGCCTTCGATGCCGAATAGGGTGAGTTGGGGGCATATTGGGTGGTTTCGCTAAATGCCGGATCATTGGGCCCAAGCGAGCCATAAACCTCATCGGTAGAGATATGATGGAACCGATGTTCACGCCCGGAGCCTTGGTCAAGCCAAATGCTGCGCGCGGCCTTTAGAAGGCTATTGGTACCCAAAATATTAGTGTCGATAAACGCGTCCGGCCCTGTGATCGAGCGGTCAACATGGCTTTCTGCGGCAAAGTGCACAATCGTTGAAATATCGCGCTCCCGCAGGAGGCTTTCAACCAGATCTGTGTCGCGGATATCCCCCACAACCAGTTCTGCTTGGGGTACATCGGCAATCGTCGAGCGATTCCCGGCATACGTAAGACAGTCGAGCACAGTTACCGTGTCATCGGGATACGACTTGCCCCAATAATGAACGAAATTGCCGCCGATAAAGCCGGCGCCGCCCGTCACAAGTAAATTAGCCAAGTGCTTTTTCCTCTTTTAGCATCGTTCTCAAGTTCGATCGCCAATGCGTCGATACATCACCTAAGGCTTCACGCGTTGCTGTGACATCCAAGACTGAAAACGCAGGCCTGCGCGCTGGCGTTGGATACTCCGAAGAGGCAATCGGGTGGATAGCAGGAATGCGGTCAAGTAAACCAACCGCGTGCGCCTCTTCTGCAATTGCGACTGCAAAATCATACCAACTGGCAATGCCCGCATCGCGGTGATGCCAAATACCTGTCGCATCCTTTAAAGCCAGATCCCAGATGGCAGCTGCAAGGCCTTTCGCCCAAGTCGGCGAACCAATTTGATCCGCAACCACACGAAGCTCATCGCGTTCACGCATGAGCCGCAGCATGGTCCGCACAAAATTTGCACCCCCTACCGCATAAACCCAGCTTGTTCGCACAACAATGGCTTTATCGCCCGCCGCGTCCTCGCCGGCCGCCTTGCTGACACCATAAACGGACTGGGGGTTGCGGACGTCATCAGGCAGGTAAGCATGACCGCGCGCACCATCAAACACAAAGTCGGTCGAAACCTGCACTAGGCGTCCAGCATTACCCAATGCCTTAGAAAAAGCCGCTGGCGCGCTAGCATTAATCGCATGGGCAAGTTCTGGCTCGCTCTCGGCGCGGTCGACTGCCGTATAGGCCGCAGCATTCAGGACCAGATCTGGCTGTTCGGTATCCACCATGCGGGCAATTGCTTCTGGATCAGAAAGATCGAGCGCGGCGCGGTCAAGAGGCACGCAAGTCCAACCCGCCGGCGCATCCGCAAGCAAGGCCTTGCCCAACTGGCCATTCACACCCGTAATCAACGCCTTCATGCAAAGGCCTGGACGCGTGACAACGGCACCCCTGCCGCATCTTTGGCAGATAATTTGGGTTCAATCCCATCAAGCGGCCACTCAATGCCGACCTCTGGATCGTCCCAGGCCAGGCTATGCTCGTTCTGCGGCACATAAGATGACGTGCACTTGTAAAGAAAATCCGTATCATCCTCGAGCGTCAGAAAGCCATGCGCAAAGCCTTCTGGCACCCAAAACATGCGTTTATTTTCAGCGGACAGTGTGACGCCCGTCCACTGACCAAATGTTGGGGAAGAACGCCGCAGGTCCACTATCGCATCAAATACTGCGCCGCGGACAACGCGCACAAGCTTCCCTTGAGGCGCAGGATTTTGAAAATGCATCCCCCGCAACACGCCCTTTTGGGATCGGCTGTGATTGTCTTGGACGAATGTTACATCCAGGCCAATTTCGGCGAAGGATGCCGCGTTCCAACTTTCTAAGAAGAAGCCCCGCTCATCGCCAAACACTCTCGGCTCAAGGATAAGCGGGCCCTGAATGTCGCATGAAATGACGTTCATACTACGTCTTTCTGGGCAAGGAGTTGCAGCAAATATTCGCCATAGCCAGACTTAACTAATGGCTGGGCAATGTTCTCAAGTTCCGTATCTGAAATGAAGCCTTGCCGCCAGGCGATCTCCTCTGGGCAGCAAATTTTTAACCCCTGCCGTTCTTCCGTGATCCGCACATAGGATGCAGCGTCAAGCAGCGATGCGTGCGTACCCGTGTCGAGCCAAGCATATCCTCGGCCCATGATTTCGACCGAAAGTTGGCTCTCATCCATATAGAGCCTATTAAGGTCCGTAATTTCCAACTCACCGCGCGGCGAGGGCTTAAGATCGCGAGCACGGTCAACAACCGTGTTGTCATAGAAATAAAGCCCGGTCACCGCATAATTCGACTTGGGCTGGGACGGCTTTTCTTCAATGGTGGCTGCGCGACCATTGCCATCAAAAGAGACGACGCCGTAGTCTTTTGGGTTGTTGACGCGATAGGCAAAGACACTCGCCCCTGTCGTCCGGTCATTTGCATTATTGAGCAATTGCGGCAGACCATGTCCGTAGAAGATGTTATCGCCAAGCACGAGAGCGCTTGGATCGCCAGCGATAAAGTCAGCCCCGATATGAAAGGCCTGAGCGAGGCCGTCAGGGCTCGGCTGGACCGCATAGGATAGCGAAACACCATATGCCGACCCATTTCCCAAAACCCGCTGAAACTGCGTCGCATCTTCGGGCGTCGTGATAATCAAAATATCACGAATGCCCGCGAGCATCAGGGTGCTGAGCGGATAGTAAATCATTGGCTTATCAAACACGGGCATGAGCTGCTTTGAAACGCCGCGCGTCAGCGGGTAAAGTCGTGTCCCGGATCCACCCGCAAGGATGATACCCTTTCTGCGAGATGATGTCGTCAATATAGCCAAGATTGAAACTCCTTCCGGCAGTCCAGGGCGGATCCTACGCAAGTGCTCTCAAAGCAGTTTGTGCAACAAATGCCAATAGCTTTCCGAACCTGCATCAAGAGCCAGCATAATTGCGATTACCGGCCGCTCTCCTTGCCTGAAGACGGTCCAAACAGCGATCAGGTTTTCCGCCCAGCGCCCCACATATCGTATAGCTTAAGTTCTAATCTGAATCATAGGGGCCGTCAGAAATGGCCTAGTGACAAAGGCAATCAAGCCTCGTTTAAACCAATATGTATCTGGGCTTTGGGCTAACCAAGTGCTACCTTTGCAAGAAGATTGGCTCTAGCTTAGAGATTTGATACGCATTGAACGATGATAATTAAGTCGAGAAACCCAATAGCGTGAGTGGTATCAGCACTATACCCGACCATGAGAGCATTATTTCCTTAGGACGCCGTGTCCTGGAAATGGAGGCGGCTGCCCTCGTCGCCCTTGAAAAGTCACTGGACGACGATTTTGCCGCCGCTTGCTTGACCATATTCGCGGAAACACGACAACTCGTCGTTACCGGCCTCGGCAAATCCGGCCACATTGCCCGCAAGATTGCAGCAACATTTGCGGCGACCGGAACACCTGCAATTTTTGTGCACCCCAGCGAGGCTGGGCATGGCGATATGGGGATGATCGCCAAAGGGGATGTGCTGCTCGTTTTGTCTAATTCTGGAAACACGCCAGAATTGCTGCCCGTGATGAACTACGCCCGAAAACTAGGTGTTCCGATCATCGGCATGGCATCGCGTCCAAAGTCTAGCGTCATCCAATTTGCGGATATCGCCCTCCTTCTCCCCAATGTTCGGGAAGCCTGCCCGGAAAATCTCGCGCCGACCACATCCACTACGATGCAACTCGCCTTGGGCGATGCGCTGGCCATGACGGTGATGCAGATGCGCGGCGTGACGCGCAAAGATCTTCGCAAGCTCCACCCGGCTGGCGCTATCGGCCTTGCGCTGACGCCGGTGCAGGAGATTATGGTGACCGACCCAGATCGACTGCCCTTGGTGAGCCACCAGGCCGGCATGCCGGAGACAATTTCCGTCATGACGTCGGGCTGTTTCGGGATGGCTGGGGTGTTGGATGCCTCAGGTGCACTGGTTGGCGTCATCACCGATGGCGATTTGCGGCGCCGCTTCGGCCTCTTGGAAACAGCCTTTGCGCATGAAGTGATGACCCGAACGCCCAAGACCCTCTCTGCAAATATGCTCGCGGACGAGGCTCTGGCCTTTCTGAATGACAATAAGATCAGCGCCGCCTTTGTCGTCGAAAATCCCTCTGCTGGCGCCCAGCCGCCACTGGGGATTATCCACATCCACGAACTTTTGCGTCTCGGGCTGAACTGAACCTGTGGCCATGGCATCCGATTTCGCCATCATCATCCCGGCGCGCTATGCGTCTCAGCGTTTTCCTGGAAAGCCATTGGCCGAATTGCGGGGCGCAGATGGGCAGGCACGCAGCTTGATCCAAAGGTCTTGGGAGGCAGCTCAGGCCATTGCAGGTGCAGCGCACACCTGGGTCGCGACGGATGATGACCGCATTGCCCAAGCCGTGCGGGACTTTGGCGGACAAATTGTCATGACGCCAGAGACCTGCCGCAATGGCACGGAGCGCTGTGCGGCCGCTCTAGATGTTTTGGGCGACATCGCCCCAATCATCGTTAACCTGCAAGGTGATGCCCCTCTAACCCCAGATTTTGTTGTTCGAGATCTGGTTGCAACGCTCAAAGCAGATGCAGGCGCGGTGATGACGACGCCAGCGGTGCGCTGTTCAGAAACGCTCTACCGTCACCTTGTCGCCGATCAGAAACAGGGCCGCGTGGGTGGAACCACGATTGTCTTCAATTCGGCGCTGACCGCCCTTTACTTCTCAAAGCGGGTCATTCCCCATATCCCGGAAACGCTGGCCAATGCCCATAGCCACGTTCACCTGCATCTTGGCGTCTATGCCTATCGCCCCGATGCGCTTAGGACCTATGCCGCGACGTCCCCATCCTCAATCGAAAATCTAGAGGGGCTGGAGCAGTTGCGCTTCCTTGAAACCGGCCATCGCATTCGGGTTGTTCCGTTCGATCCCATTGGCTGGGATTGCATTGAGCTCAACAACCCCGAAGACATTCCTGCGATAGAAGAGGTTTTGCGGCAACGCGGAATGCGCTAGGGCCATTTTATGAGCATATCGAATGTCCCTCTGGCCAGCGGTCTCACCTTTGCGAATGATCGGCCCTTGGCGCTGATTGGCGGCATGAACGTCATCGAAGACAGAGACACGCTGCTGCGCGTGGCGGAGCATATGCTGGATGTGACCCGTAAATTGGGCATGGGCTATGTGTTCAAGGCGAGCTTTGACAAAGCCAATCGATCCTCCATCCACTCCTATCGTGGACCGGGGCTAGAGGAAGGACTGCGCCTCCTAGAAGAGGTGAAGCAGCACTTCGATGTGCCGATCCTGACCGATGTGCATGAGCCAGATCAAGCAGCGTCCGTTGCAGAAATTGCCGACATCATTCAGCTTCCAGCGTTTCTGGCGCGCCAGACCGATCTGGTGGTGGCGATGGCCCGCACAGGCGCCGTCATCAACATTAAAAAGCCCCAGTTTCTAGCGCCTCAAGAAATGCGGCATATCATCACAAAATGCCGGGAGGTGGGCAATGAGAATATCCTCCTGTGCGAACGCGGAACCAGCTTTGGCTATAATAATCTGGTCGTGGACATGCTTGGCCTAGATCTGATGAAGCCCATGGCGCCCGTCATTTTTGATGTGACCCATGCGCTGCAAAAGCCGGGGGGGCGAGAAGATAGTGCCGATGGCAGGGGCCCTCAGGTCGATACGCTTGCCAGAGCCGGCGTTGCTGTCGGTATTGCTGGCCTGTTTCTGGAGGCCCACCCAGACCCAACGCGCGCCAAATGCGATGGCCGGTGCGCCCTCCCCTTGGCCAATCTTGAGGGGTTTCTACGTCCCCTTTTGGCGATTGACGCCATTGTGAAGGGCTAATGCCCGCAATGCCCGGCGGCCATTCACCTTTTTTGCGCATCCCCCCATTTCCGGGCCACAAGGGCGCGCCCTTAACGCACACCGGCAATAGCAAAGTTGATGCCCAGGAAGTCGCAGCAGCCATCTCCGCGGCGCGGGTTGGCGGCAGGTTTTGGGGTGCGCAACCCGATGTTTCGGATGATCTCATCATCCTAGCGCCCGATAGCGCAAACCAGCTTCAGGCCATGCTGGCGCTCTTGGGCAAGGGACGAGCATGTGCCGCTATCGCGCCGGGCATGAGCCTCCCCGGCCACTGCCAGAGGCTGCCGACCGATTGCGATCCATGGCATTTGGCATCCACCGCCAGCGAAATCTGGGCCGGAGCGGATCAAGAGCTCGCCCTGATCACGGGCTTGAACGGCACCCCCTTGCGCCTTTTTGGGCAAGGCCGCTTTGTCGGATGCGACAGCGCCCCTGAAGCAGCACTTGCCGATGCGATATCCTGCTGGGGCTATTCAAACCCTTTTTCGGGTGAGAATTGGAGCGCGATGGATGCCATTGCGCAACTTGCCGATTGGCGGAAGCTGATTGATGCCAATCGGCGGATTGATGCGGTTTATGGGGTCGCAGGCTGGAAGCGTGTTACGCTTGACGCACTGCTTTGGGATGGGTCCTCCCCCGTGCGCCACGCACGCAGCTTCCGGCCGGTCAGGGCCGTTGGACAGCATCATGTTGCTTGGAAATCCAGAACATCTCCTCAACTGCTTGCGACACTGGCTGACAAAGGCGTGCCTCTCGGAGAAGTGGAGGACGGTTTTATCCGATCCGTCGGCTTAGGGGCAAATTGCGTACCACCTCTCTCAGCAATTATTGATTTGGAGGGGATTTATTTTGATCCGAGCCAGCCAAGCGATTTGGAGATTATATTAAAGAATACGAGTTTCAGCGCGAAAACATGTCGTCGCGCCGCAGCTTTGAGGAACCGCCTCGTCGAGGCGGACATCAGCAAATACGGGCAATCTAGAAATGACATAAAGCACGCGGCAAAAGACCGATATAAAGTGCTGGTGGCGGGGCAGGTGGAAGATGACAGATCCATTCTCACGGGGGGATCCGGGACGGCAAATTTGGAACTTTTGGCGCGCGCGCGCGCCTGTGAACCCAATGCGCACATCATCTACAAGCCGCATCCCGATGTGGTTGCCGGACACCGAAAGGGCCATGTGGACCCAGCAGACGCGCTGCGCTTTGCCGATGAAATTCTCGACCTATCAATCACATCGCTTATTGATGCTGTGGATGCTGTTCATGTCATCACATCGCTTGCCGGCTTTGAAGCCCTTTTGCGAGGCAAGGCTGTGACCACGCATGGCGTTCCCTTTTATGCCGGTTGGGGGCTGACTAAGGATTTGGGGGATGTGCCCGCGCGCCGCACCCGGCGCCTCTCGCTGGATGAGCTCGTCGCAGGCACGTTGCTCGTCTATCCGCGCTACATCGACCCCGTCACGCGCCTGCCCTGCCCCGCGGAAGTGCTGGTGGAGCGGATGGCACAGGGCGCGGCAAATATATCAACCCCACTAATCACGTTGCGGCAATGGCAGGGGCGCTTGCGAGCATTGCTGCGACACTTTAGGGGGGAGCGATAATGTTAGGCCGCGCCCCCATCAGCGTTTCGGCAGACCGCCGAGAATTTTTGTTTCTGCAAGGCCCGCCGGGGCCGTTTTTCAGATTGCTTGCAAACAAGCTGGCAGAACATGGCGCGGGCATTCACCGCATTAATTTTTCCGGTGGCGACAAATATGACTGGCCCGGCGCTTGCGTTAATTTTCGCGGACGGATGCGCCGCTGGCCGATCTATTTTGATCGCATCGTGCGGGACTGGAACATAACCGATCTCGTCCTATTTGGAGACTGCCGACCTGTGCATCAGGCGGCGATCCGAATGGCCCAGTTGCGCGGCATTCACGTGCATGTCTTTGAAGAAGGCTATATTCGACCCGATTGGATGACGCTGGAGCGAGATGGTGTGAATGGCCATTCCCCGATCACGCGCGATCCAGACGTGATTTTGGCGATGGCACGCGCATTACCTCCTGTTCCAAAGCTGCCCTCAATTACGGCCGAGTTTAAACGACGGGCCCGCGACAGCTATTGGCATTATCACCACGTGTTTTTCGGGAAGTTAACCTTCCCCTTTTACCGCACGCATCGCCAAGGCTCTTTGTTTTTGGATGCGATTGGCTGGCTACTGAAATTAGGCCGTAAGGCAAGGCGCGAAGCCCAGGCCGAACAGACCCTGAAATCTATTGAGGGCTGTGACTTTTTCTTATTCCCTCTTCAGCTGACGGGGGACTATCAGATCCGCGTCCACTCGCCGTTCCAATCGATGCGTGTTGCGATGGAATATGTTCTTGAAAGTTTCGCACGCTTTGCGCCTCAGAACGCCAGCCTCTTGATCAAGGAACACCCCCTCGACAGCGGATATTTGAATTGGCGAAAGGAAATCCTATCAAAAGCGCAGCGCCTAGGCGTGGAGGGTAGGGTTTTCCACATCGATGGTGGCGACCTTCAACCACTTGCCGAAGCCTCACTTGGCATGGTCTGCGTCAACAGCACATCGGGCACACTTGCTTTAGAGGCGGGAAAGCCGGTCGTGGTGCTAGGTGAAGCCGTCTATGATGTCCCGGGCGTGACGCACCAAAGCGGCCTAGACGCCTTCTGGTCTCGACCAGAAACGCCCGATGCCCGCCTTTACGATGCGTTCAAACGCATGCTCCACGCGCAATGTTTGGTGCGCGGGGGCTTAGCCAGCAAATCTGGCGTCGAGACACTTGTTGAAAACAGCGCCGAGCGATTGCTTGCCGATTTTGCGCCACGTGCGTCCGAACGCCCCCGGCCTGTAAAGCGCCACCCAAGTTTGACCCGCGTTGCGTAAGACACGGCCTCTTGGGTGGAGACAGACGGAGTCCCAATCGTTTGATCACACCCTTGCAAAGGCTTGGCTGGTTCGGCACAGGCTTCCCTGCCCAATGAATATATGCACTCTCCTCGATCATCATGCCTTTAACTAAGGCCCCTCAGCGCCCCTTTCTTCTTGATGTGAGCCGTCTTATCTGGCGCGCTTGGACACGGCGTCTCCCGACCGGGATTGATCGCGTCTGCCTCTCTTATCTCGATCATTATGCCGCGCGCTCCCACGCTGTCATTCAAAAGGGAAGCCTGCGCATTGTGCTCAATGCCAGGGCAAGCGACACTTTGTTTCGGGCGCTGCTTCGCGGCGGGCCCCGTATCCGGACACAATTGACATCGTGCCTCGCCCAGTCTGGCTGGCAGAGGGAAAAGGATGTCCGCGGAAAAATCTATCTCAATGTCGGGCATACAGGCCTAGATGCACAAAGCCTGCCCAGTTGGCTGAAACGCGCACGGCTGCGCCCTGTCCACCTTGTTCACGACCTCATCCCAATCACCCACCCGCATTATTGCCGGGAGGGAGAGGCCGCGCGCCATGCACAGCGGATGCGCCACCTGCTCGAGAGCGCATCAGGCGTCATTGCCAATTCTCAAGACACGCTGGATCAGCTTGAACAATTTGCAATCGGCCAAAATCTTAGACTTCCAAAGCATAGGTTGGTGGCATTGCTTGGCACCGAGGCGCCGACCCTAGCCCATAATCCCGACCGACCATCCCGTCCCTATTTTGTCATGATCGGCACAATTGAGGCTCGGAAAAACCATCTATTGCTGCTCCAAATCTGGCAGCAACTGGTAAAGGACTTGGGAGATAAGGCCCCCATGCTGCTGCTCATCGGGCAACGCGGCTGGGAAATTGATGCTGTCGCCCAGATTCTCGATCAGGATCCGAGCTTGCAGGGCCATGTAGTCGAAATGGGCCGGTGCAGCGACGCGCAGATGATAGGCCTTCTCGGGGGAGCGATGGCCTTGCTGATGCCCAGCTTTGCTGAGGGTTTTGGCATTCCCGTGATCGAAGCCTTGCAAGCTGGCACCCCTGTGATTGCATCCAATCTCGGTGTCTTTCGCGAAGTTGCCGGCGATATTCCGCTCTATCTCCGCCCCGATGATCCAGCGGCCTGGATGGACGCGATCCTGAGTTATGCGGCGGGGTCGGAAGATCGGCAGCGGCAAGTCTCACTCATCGCCAGCTATGCAGCGCCCAGTTGGGAAGATCATTTCCGGCGCGTGGATGACTGGCTCGAGACCATCTCAAAAGACAGCCGCTAGAATAACGACACAGTCGGTCCGCGTGCCACG
>JBEDGC010000046.1:0-7866 GCA_041174825.1 Pseudomonadota bacterium
AAATTGACGTCCCCTGTGCTCCACGTTTCTATCTTGCCGTATACAATATTATTGACACTTATTATCTTAACAGAATTATCTCTATAAGTATTGGGGTGATCATCTTTTACAGACTGCTGGCGTATGAAAAGAGAAACCTCTGAGAGGCGATCTACATCTAATGTTACTGCAATCGAAAATAATTGACTTTGTACTGGAGTATATATCAAATTGTCAGTGACACCCCATTGCCCTTGTCCTTTATATATGATGCTGTCAGTAGTAGAGCCCAACCATGTCGATTCATTTGTTAAGTTTGTGTCAGAATTTGCAATAACAATATATTCAGTAAGCACCTCCGCGCCCGCTTTTATTGTACCGCTTATGACATAAGTGTAGCTAGAAGAGAGGCTTTGATGAAAAATCTCTGTACCATCTAAACTTGTTATCGTCGGCATAATAAAATCTTTCGGCGTTATGTATTTTGTTTTTCATAATGCAGCGCGCATTGATGCCCAGGTTTGCAGTTAGGCCTCATAATTTCAGAGCATTATAGTAGGCTGGATGTTAGCAGATAAGATATAATGGTAAATGGCTAGAGGTATGGTCGGTGGCGCTGATCTGCCCCCCGCCCCAATGGTCCTGCGATCATAACGAGGGTCTGCCGATTTGATATTCGTGCTTGTGCCGGTGTTCGGTTCCCCAGCGACGAGTGCGGCCTGACGTTGTTGTAGCCGTAGCACCAAGCAGCCAGCTTCCGCCGAGCGTCCACGAGGCTGTCGAACAGCTCCTCATTCAAGTGCTCGTCGCGCAGCGACCGATTGAACGAGCATCCTGCTGCGGCTTGCCGGGATCGATGTAATGCCACTCGACCCGGTTCTTGCTGGCCCACTTCAGGATTGCCCTGCTGGTAAACTCGGTTCCGTTGTCGCTGACGATGCAAGCGGGTTTGCCATGGAGCCACCCAGCGTGTCCAACTCACGGGCGACCCTGACGCCCGAGATACTGGTGCACCCACTCTCGGCCAGAAGCCGCTCGAGCTTGCCATTCTCATCCTCGAGCAACCGCAGTCGCCGGGCATCGGACACCTCCAACCGGCCTTACTTCGCCTTCAACTTGTAAAACGTCGCCGGACTAAGGTCGTGCTTGCGGCAAACCTCCGCCGTCGATAGCCCAGTCTCCTGCGCCTTGATCCTCCCGATAGTCTGTTCTTCGGAAAACGGCTTTTTCGCATTCGTCTGGTCCTTTGTTGGGGCGGGCTCTAAATCAGATCGAGGGAGCTACCGGGGGGGGATAGGAACTGAGTCAATTCACCTGAGCACCGGGCATTGCCTTATTGTGTTGGTGCGGATGGTAGGACTCGAACCCGCGCGAGGATGCCGTCACAAGATTTTAAGTCTCGGGTGTCTATCAGTCCGCAACGCCGAGAGTCTCTGCGACCTTTAAGCCGAGCGAGCCAGAATTTCGCAGATCATCTGCAAAAAATTTCTCGCGAGGGTGGCCCGTGACAATCACACGGCGCTCGGCCCTGTACCCCGCGGGGGGGGCTATGGGTCTGAACGTGACCAACGTCGGCAAGGGCTATCGATCTAATCCTCAGATCACATAATCACCATGGTTGATAGCGGCGTATGTAGCGCTATTCCCGAACGCGAAGATGTCTGGGTATCCATCGCCGTTGATGTCGCCAATCTGGCGGTGGAAGGTGTTGTTGCTAACCCAGCCTTGGGCAAGGCCGAAGTTGGCCAGATCCGAGCTTGGATCGGTAAACGTGCCATAGACGATGTTGATTGCGGCCGGACCGGGCCTTCTGAACCCGTTTCATTCTAGCGCGCAACAACCTGCTGAGCCCGTAACGAACGAGTATAGCTCACTTGGCTAAATCATCGAAACATGCGATTTCAAAGGATCTGAGTTGAAAAGATATAAAACTCTTTACGCTGATATTTTGGGGTTCAGGAGCGGAGAGGGCACGACAACTCAGACTTTATTCGATCGGCCATGTTCTCGTTACGCGTCGAAACAAAGGAGTTATCCTGCGAAATGTGACATAAATGTTGTGGCGTTTCCCATGCGTTCGTCTATTTTATAGCCTAATCACAATTGGTTGGATGCAATTGAACAAAATTTCTATCATTCTCGCTTTATTGGCTGGGTCTATACTCCAAGCTAATCCATGCTCCGCTAATGAATTAGTCAGTAGGCTGGATATAGCAGAAAACAAAAAACTAGATCTCTTAGATTTGGTGGATCGTGCAGTAAAATTGCATCCCTTGGTTGCGGCCGCTAAGGCGTCGGCGAGCGCCGCGGGTGCGGATTTACGAGCGTCTAAATGGCAGCGCTTTCCAAGTTTCTCGGTCGAGGGTTTGTATCTGGATCAGACAGGTAACCGGATCCAGACACAAGCTGTGATTGATCAACCACTTTGGTCAGGCGGGCGTATATCGGGATCGATCAGCCGTGCCGGGGCGCGTCAAAACGCCGCTATTGCCGGTTTTGACGAAGCCGTTTTGACAATCTCCACGTCGACCGCGCAAGCTTTCTTCGAAGTCCATCGTTGGAGACAGCGTGCCGATATCCTCTCCCAAAGTTTAGAGCAGCATAACAATATGGTCGGTACCATGGAGCGGCGTTACGCACAGGAGGTTAGCCCGCTGTCCGATTTGGAACTGGCTAGATCCCGCGCCCTCCAGATTGAGCAGCAACTTTATCAAGCAAGGGCGCAACAGGCTGCTGCATTAAGCCGCCTGCGGGAATTGGTCGGCGACCCTTCCATTGTTCTTGTGCGGCCTCTGTCAACGCTTGAGAACCAGCCTAAGTTTGAAGACGAGGACGTGATTTCTAAGGCTCTGGCGTTCAGCCCGCTTTTGAGGCGATTGAAGTTCGAATCTGAGAGCGCAAGGGCTGACATGCGAATTGCACGCGCATCCATTCTTCCTCAACTGAATGGTCAATATAGCTACAACGAGACCTTTGGGCATCGCGTCGGCTTGGTGCTGAAGGCACAATCTGATGGCGGACTATCCAGGTTTTCTGTGGCACATGCGGCTGAGCAGCGCGCGCGTGCAAGCGAGCTTCAGATTGAGGCAGGTCAGCGCCAACTTCGCGACCAACTATTTGTGCAATTGCGGGAATATGAGTCGGCGTCAGCTCGGCTCGAGGGAAGTATAGCGGCCTCTGGTTCTATCCAGCGAGTTATGGAATCTTACATGCGTCAGTTCGCGAGTGGGCGGCGGACTTGGCTTGATGTCATGAACGCGGTGCGGGAATCAACCAGTGCTGAAATTGATGCGCTTGAGGCGCGTATATCGGCGCAAGCCTCTCTGACCCGGATATTGATCCTATCTGGTGAATGGACAGCGGTTTCTTTGGAAGGCAAGCAATGACAGCGCTGCTGATTGATTTGGTGGCGGCTTACGCTAGGCGCCAAAATATTCCGCTCAGCCCGGATTGGCCAGCAAATCTGCCTCCGCATCTCTGCTTGGAAGGCAAGGATGCGTTGATCAATCTCTCTGGTGAGCTGGGGTGGGTGGCTTATGAAAAGAAGGGCAAGCCTCGGGCGCATCATTTTCCTGTGATCATATTTCATCCTGATCTCGGCTGGGGGCTTGCCGATAATTGGGCTAATAAGACAAATCTTCAGCTGCGCACGGCTAATGGGCCAACCGAAATTGAGTGGTCGAAAAGCCTCACGCTTTGGGATATTTCGTTTCCAGGGATCACCCAACTTGCCGGCACAGGGCGAGCTATTGATGTGTTCTGGTCGGCGATAATGCGCCGTAAATCGATGATCGTAGATGCCTCGATTGCAACTATAGTCATCAACCTGATTGCGTTGGCGACTTCGATTTACTCGATGCAGGTTTATGACCGCGTTATCCCTCGTGGTGGCTTCGCTACGCTGCTGGTACTGACAGCTGGAATGGTCTTTGCGCTTGTCGTCGACATGTTGATCCGAAACACTCGAGCAATAATGATCGATCGGGAGGCAGGGGTAATCGATAGCGAGGTGTCTGAGTATTTTTATGCACGAATGCAGGCTGTGCGACTGGATGCGCGTCCGCGTTCAATTGGCACCATGGCTGCACAGTTGCGCGGCACTGATCAGGTCCGGTCCTTGTTATCATCTGCAAGTTTGTTTGTGATTGCAGACCTTCCATTTGCATTGTTGTTTATGGGCGTGATGGCTTGGCTTGGCGGCATTGTGGCATTGGTTCCGCTCATTGCTTTTCCTGTGGCGCTTGCTCTTGCTGGACTGATGGCTCGTTTTATCCGCAATGACACTGCAGCCGCCCAGGTCTCAGGCAATCGCAAAAACGGACAGCTTGTAGAAGCGCTTGATGCGGCAGAGACGATCAAAGCCAACCTTGGGGGTTGGCATATGCTCGCCAGCTGGAACCGCCTAGCAGATGAGGTTCATGGCCATGACTTGAGGGTAAAGCGCTGGTCGGCTTTCTCTGGGTCGGGTTTTTCCCTGATACAGCAGCTTGCATATGTGGGGGTGGTTTGCCTTGGAGCTTATGAGGTCGCCAAAGGCAATATGACAATGGGGGCGGTTATCGCCTGCTCAATTTTGAGCGGTAGGGTTAATGGGCCACTTGTCGCAGCGCTCCCCAATCTCATTGTTCAATGGGGCTACGCACGCTCATCACTCGCGGCTCTAGACGGCATTTTGACTATGCCAAGTGATCAGCCAGAGAATCGCCAAATGCTGCGCCATTCAGATGTTGGCGGTCAGTTGTCGCTCGAAAATCTTAAGTTTGCGCATCAAGGTAGTAGGCAAGGAATGAACCTCCCAAGCCTTAAGATTGCTCCTGGCGAACGGATTGGTATTGTCGGGCCGGTCGGCTCAGGCAAGTCAACCCTGCTCAAGCTACTTGCCGGCCTCTATGCGCCGCAGGAAGGTCATGTTTTCATTGATGGCATCGACATCCGTCAGATTGCCGAAGAAGATTTGCGCCGCCAGGTCTGCTATTTTCCGCAGGATTATCGCCTGATCACGGGCACCTTGCGCGATAATTTGGCGCTAGGTCTTCAAATGCCAAATGATGATGCCATACTGGCGGCAGCTGATAAGACAGGTCTTGCGCAGCTGATAAAGAACCACCCGGCTGGCCTTGATCTTCCGATTTCAGAAGGTGGAAGTGGTCTATCGGGCGGCCAGCGCGTGCAGGTTGGTCTGACCCGGATCCTTCTCGCTAAGCCCAAGCTTTTGCTGCTGGATGAACCGACGGCCAATCTCGACCAGGAAAGTGAATCGCGCGCCTTGCAGTCTATCCTTCAGGCGATCGAGCCTAAGTGCACGCTTGTTTTTGTGACGCACAAGATGCAGCTCGTGGGACTTGTTAATCGCCTAATGGTGGTCACTAATGGGCAGATAGCGATCGACGGCCCGACACAAGCAGTCCTCGAAAAACTGCGCCCAGCGGCGCCGCAAGCGCCCTCTTCGCGCATGGTTATAAAGGAGGCTCCCGGTGCTTAATGCGGCTACAATGACTTCCTCCCGCAAGGTCATTTCACTCACGGCGATCGCCTTTGCGGGTTTCGTTGCTTGGGCAAGTTTTGCCGAGATTGATCAGGTTAGCCGGGCGGGCGGGCAAGTCATACCATCGGGCCGCGTTCAGATCGTTCAGAGCACCGACGGCGGCGTTATTGCGGCAATTAACGTGAAGGAGGGAGATCGGGTTAAAAAGGGTCAGACCCTTGTCACTTTGGATCGGGTCCGGCTTGCCGCTGCCGCGGATGAAGGCCGTGCAAAGGTTGCATCACTCAAAGCAATCAAGGCGCGCATTGAGGCTGAATTGTTCGACAAGCCGCTCGTGTTCCCTAATGATGTCCAAGATTTTCCTGATTTCCTGGCCAATCAGAGGCAGCTCTTCAGTAAACGGCGTAACGCACAGACCCAAGACATCGCGGCGCTTAATCGTATGCTGCGCTTGGTGCGGCAGGAGCTGACAATGAACCTGCCCTTATTGCAATATGGGGATGTGAGCCGATCCGAGGTTCTCCGACTTGAGCGTTCTGTCGCGGAAATTGAAGGGCAGATTGCCAGCCGGCAGAATAAGTATCTGCAAGATCTGCAGACAGAATATGCAAAGGTTGAAGAGGAACTGGTAACAGCAGAGCAGACACTGACGCAGCGCATGGCTGCATTAGCAGATACCATCCTCGAAGCCCCGACTGACGGCATTGTTAAGAATGTGCGCTTGACGACGATTGGGGGGGTGCTTCGTCCGTCCGATGAAGTCCTGCAAATTGTTCCGACCGGCGAAGAATTGATTGTCGAGGCGAAAGTTTCGCCGGCAGACATCGCTTATGTTCTCATTGGCCAAAGCGCCTCAGTCAAGTTTGATACGTTTGACCCCTCTATCTTCGGCTCAGCAGATGGCCGGGTCATTTATATCAGCCCCGATACAGTCGTCGAGCAAAAGCAAAATGGGGAACACGCCTTCTATCGTGTTCACATCCGAGTGAACACTGGAACCATGCGCGCACGCGATGGCAAAAAAATCGAAATTCAGCCGGGAATGACGGCGACCGCCGAAATCCTCACCGGACACAACACCATACTCAATTATTTACTCAAGCCGATCATTAAGACTGTTGATCAGTCTTTTGGAGAGCGTTAGTTTGCTAGGCCTAAGTGACCTCAAGACGCAATCTACGGCTTAATCATCGAGATAATTATTTGACAAATTATCATCACGAAATAGCTTGAATTGATTTTTTCTGCCCAAAATTAATTATATTGGAGGCAATGCATGGCAATCATTAGAGCATATAATAGTCTGGGCAACGGCCTGAATATGCCTAACACAAGATATGCATATGCGCCGCCAAGCGATGCGGTGCCTGTTGGCAATCCGAGCATTTCAAATTATGATTCCGATACTTTTATTTTTGCCCAAGTATATGCGTCGCCATCGGAAGTTTTTATTATTTCTGCTGCAATTACAGATATTTCTGCGTCAAATTATCTTCTCGAATCTTATATCTTACTGAATGAAAACGGTATTCTTCAGGCTGAATTTTACAACATAAATGTAATTTTTTCTAAAAGCGCGAATTTTTCTTCCGGCGCAATTTTGACAAATTATCTTTCCGGAGCAGACTCGATTTTTGGGAATGATTTTTATGATGTTTTACGTTCCGGCCCAGGGGATGACCAGATCTACGGTAACGGGGGCGACGACTATATAGATGCTGGCATTGGAAATGATTTTATAGACGGAGGCGCTGGTAATGATCTGTTGGTTTATTCGGACGCTGTTGCTGGAGTAGAGGTTAATTTAACAACAGGCCGCGCTATCGGTGGATATGGCGCGGACACGTTCATTAATATTGAATCAATTGCCGGTTCTTCATTTTCTGACACCCTAATCGGCGATTCGGCCAATAATTTATTTTTTGGCTACGGTGGAAATGATCTCATCATAGGCGGGGCTGGAATCGATAGCGTTGGCTATTTATACGGCATCCAAGACTACGATGTATCTTACGACCCTGTTTCTAACAGCTACACAGTCGCTGACAGAATTGCAGGTAGAGACGGTTCCGACGTCCTCTCTGGTATCGAAACCGTTTTATTCTCTGATCGTATAGCAAGGCCTATTGCTAGTCTCGTTGATACAACAGCCCCCACAGCGTTAACATTCAGCCCCACTGACGGCGCTATCAACGTCACCGCCAGCTCCAACATCGCCTTTACGTTCTCGGAAGCGGTTCAGCGCGGTACGGGTAATATTGAGATCCGCTCCGGGTCGGCGACCGGCACGATTGTGGAAAGCTTCGATGCTGCCACCAGTTCGCGCATCTCAATTTCCGGCTCGACCCTAACGATCGATCCAACCAACAACCTTGCGAACGACACAGTCTATTTCGTGATCT
>JBEDGC010000047.1:0-35351 GCA_041174825.1 Pseudomonadota bacterium
TTTTGCCGCCCTACAAAAAGACTTAGACCGAGCGCTGCGGATGGTTGCTGGCTAAATGGCAAAGCTGCTCATTTGGCTGGCACGGATGTGGCAATGGGGGCCGTCTGCCATCTTGCCGCCCACATGCCGCTATCAACCCTCATGTTCGGCCTATGCAATTGAGGCATTGAGGCGCTATGGCGCTGTTAAAGGAAGCTGGCTTGCTCTGCGACGTATCCTGCGCTGCCACCCATGGGGCGGACAGGGCTATGATCCGGTGCCATGACCAATTTGGGGAACTGACTTGAACGAGAATCGTAACTTCGTGATCGCCATATTGCTGTCGGCCATCGTGCTGTTCGGCTGGACATTGCTTGGCGAGAGGCTTTTCCCGCCGGCAAAGGCACCTGCCACGGTAGCTGCCTCTGCCGGAAGCGCGGGAACATCTGGCGCGCCGGCTCAAGCCGCTGTGGCCAAGCCACGAGACGTTAAAGTCGCGCTGGCGGAAACAGGCCGCGTTCTGATTGAAACGCCGAAGATCAAAGGCTCCATTAATTTGAAGGGCGCGCGCCTCGATGACCTCATCCTGCCGCGGCACACTGTCAGCTTAGACAAAAATTCCGGGCCAGTGCGCATCCTGTCCCCCGCCGGAACGGAGCATAGCCAATTTGCAGGATTTGGCTGGACGGGAAGCGGGGCCAATCTGCCCAATGCTGACACAGTCTGGGCAACAAGCGGTGCCAAACTGACACCGCAAACCCCCGTCACGCTGACCTGGGATAATGGTCAGGGTCAAGTGTTCCAGATCAAGCTTTCGGTTGACGAGAATTATATGTTTTCGGCCGAGCAAACCGTCAGCAATAAGGGATCAGGCCCTGTCGCCATGCGCCCCTATGGCTATATTAACCGCGGCTATGCGACGGTTGGCAAATCGAGCACCCTTGCCGGACCCAGTCACGATGTGGACAGTTGGACGATCCATGTGGGCCCAATTGCGACCTTCGACAATGCGACCAATTATGAGGTGAATTATCCCGATCTTGATGAAGCAGGGGCGAATGGCCCGCGCTTCAAATCAACGGGCGGCTGGCTGGGCTTTGGCGATACTTATTGGCTGACAGCATTGGCCCCAACGCAGACAGCGCATATTGACGCAGGCTTCCGCAAAGATAGCGGCACCTATCAAGCAGATTATGCGCTCGACTCTGTGATTGTCGCCCCGGGTCAGAGCAACACCGCCAAAACCCATTTCTTTGCCGGCGCAAAGGAAGTGCCCGTGCTGGATGGCTATATGGACACGCTCGGCATCCAGCAATTTGGCAATGCCATTGATTGGGGCTGGTTCAAGATGTTCGCCAAACCCATTTTCTATCTGCTCGATGCCTTGTTCAAATTTGCGGGCAATTTTGGGATCGCGATCATCTTGCTCACGCTGATCGTGAAAACCGTCATGTTCCCCATTGCCCAGCGCCAGTTTGCCTCGATGGCGGCCATGCGCGTTGTCCAGCCGAAGGTGAAGGAAATCCAAGAACGCTATAAGGATGACCGCCAGAAGATGCAGCAAAGCATGATGGAGCTGTATCAGAAGGAAAAGATCAACCCGATGGCGGGCTGCCTTCCGATCTTCATCCAGATTCCGGTTTTCTACGCGCTCTACAAGGTGTTGTTGCTGACCATCGAAATGCGGCATCAACCCTTTGCGCTGTGGATCAAGGATCTTTCTGCGCCTGATCCGCTGACGCCAGTCAATTTGTTCGGCTTGCTGGATTTCACACCGCCCAGCTTCATCGCGCTGGGCGTTCTGCCCATTCTGCTCGGCATCACCATGTATGTGCAGTTTAAGCTGAACCCCGCCCCTGCCGATCCCGTGCAGCAGCAGGTCTTCTCCATCATGCCGTGGATCATGATGTTCCTGATGGCCCCCTTTGCCGCTGGCCTTCAGCTTTACTGGGTGGTCAATAACATTCTGACCATTGCCCAGCAAAAGCTGCTCTACAGCCGCCACCCGGCCATGAAGGAGCCGATCAAGACGTGACGGCTGATCTCGACGCGCTGGAAACCGCCCGGAAGATTTTTTCCGGGCCGATTTCCTTTCTGAAATCGGCACCCGACCTCAAGTTTCTGCCGGACCCGGTGGCAAATGAAGTGGCGTTTGCCGGCCGCTCCAATGTCGGCAAGTCGTCGCTGATCAATGCGCTGACCAACCGCAATGGCCTTGCGCGCACATCAAACACGCCGGGCCGCACGCAAGAACTCAACTTCTTTGATGTGGGGGAGCCCTTGCGCTTCCGTCTGGTCGATATGCCCGGCTATGGCTTTGCCGAAGCGCCCAAAGATGTGGTCAAGAAATGGCGCTTTCTGGTCAATGATTTTCTGCGCGGGCGTCAGGTTCTCAAACGCGCGCTGGTTCTGATCGACAGTCGGCATGGCATTAAGGATGTCGACCGCGATATCATGGACATGCTTGATGCAGCGGCCGTCAGCTACCATCTGGTGCTGACAAAATCGGACAAGATCAAAGCATCCGCCTTGGCAGATGTCATGTCCAAAACCACAGAAGAAGCGCGCAAGCGCCCCGCCGCCCATCCGCACATCATCCCGACCTCAAGCGAAAAGGGTATGGGCCTGCCGGAACTGCGTGCGGCGATCATGGACGCGATCAACGAATAAAGGGGCAAGGCGATGCTTAAGCTCATCATCGGAAACAAAGTCTATTCCAGCTGGTCTTTGCGCGGCTGGCTTGCGGTGCGCCAATCTGGCCTGCCCTTCGACGAAGTCGTTGTATCCATGTATGATGAGGATTGGCCAGAGCGCCGGATGCAGCCCGATATCCGCCCCTCTGGCGGCAAGGTGCCCATCCTTTGGGATGGCGACCATCCCGTCTGGGACAGTTTGGCGCTGATTGACTATCTCAATGACATCAGCGGCGGAGACAAGTTTTGGCCCTCAGGCCGCCCTGCCCGTGCCATGGCGCGATCCATAGCCGCAGAAATGCATTCCAGCTTCATGGCACTGCGGCGTCAGCATCCGATGAACACCCGGCATGTCTACGCCGCCGCCCCGCTTGACCCAGAGGTGGAGCAGGACGTGGCCCGCATTACCCAGCTTTGGCGGGATGCGCGTGACGCGTTTGGCGCAGACGGCGCGTTTCTCTTTGGGGCGTTTGGCGCCGCAGACATTATGTTTGCGCCCGTCATCACCCGGCTGATGACCTATTCCATTCCCGTACCCGACGATGCCCGCACCTATATGAATGCGGTGCTCGCCCATCCCTTCATGCAAGATTGGGCAAAGGGTGCGCGTGAGGAAGAGTGGATTATCCCGCGCTTTGAACGCTCCGAACAGGGCGCGTAACATGACTGACGCACTTGACCTGACCAAGCGGCTCATTGCGGCCCCTTCCGTAACGCCCGCGCGCGGAGACGTCTTCGATGTGCTGGAATCCGCGCTGACGCCGCTTGGCTTTGAGGTGGATCGCTTCATTTGCGGCGATGCCCCCGATGGACCTGTTGAGAACCTCTTTGCCACACGCGCTGGCACGGGCGGCGGGCGGCATTTCGCCTATGCAGGCCATCTCGATGTCGTGCCCCCCGGAGACGGGTGGACGAGCGATCCCTTCACGCCCGATGTCCGAGGCGATTTGCTCTATGGGCGGGGTGCGGTTGACATGAAGGCGAGCATTGCCGCCTTTGTCGCAGCCATACCGCCGACAAGCGCAGGGCGTATCAGCCTGATCATCACGGGCGATGAAGAAGGCCCGGCTGTGTTTGGCACAGTCGCCCTGATTGACCATATGAAAGCGCGCGGCCTTCTGCCTGATCTCTGCCTTGTCGGTGAGCCAACATCGGTCAATCGGCTTGGCGACATGATGAAGATCGGGCGACGTGGTTCGGTCAATATCTGGATCACTGTACCCGGCACGCAGGGGCATGTCGCTTATCCGCATCTGGCGGACAACCCCATTCCCCGGCTGGTGCGCGCCTTGTCGCGCATTGAGGCGATTGTGCTCGATGATGGAACCGATTGGTTTCAACCGTCCAACATCGAAGTGACCGACCTTGAGGTTGGCAATAAGGCGACCAATGTCATTCCCGCCCTTGCCAAAGCTCGCCTCTCCATCCGCTTCAACGATCTCCATACGGGCCAGGGACTGGCCGATCGCATTCGTGCCATCGTGCTGGAAGAAGCGCCCAATGCTGAGGTTGAGGCCCGCATATCGGGCGAAGCCTTTTTAACGCCTCCGGGGGAATTGAGCGCGCTCGTTTCTACCGCTGTGAAAAGTGTGACGGGAATAGAGCCGGAAGCCTCCACAACCGGCGGAACATCCGACGCGCGTTTCCTGTCAAAGCTGTGCCCAGTGGTGGAATTCGGCCTGCCCAATGCCACCATGCATAAGCTAGATGAGGCGGTAGCAATTCAAGATATTCGCGATTTAACAAATATTTATGCGACTATCCTAAATCAAATCTGAACTCAGCGGGCGCGCCGCAAGATAATGTAGAGCGCCCCCGCACCGCCATGCCGGGGATGCGCATTGCGGATCGTCGCTATCCGATCTGCAAAGGGCGATACCGCCAACCAATCCGCAACAGAGGCGCGAATGACGCCCCGGCTTGTCGGCGGCAAGCGGGGATTATCCACCGCCGGTTTGCCGGTGATCAACAGCACAATTCTATCGCCCCGCCTGATGGCTGCGTCCAAACCCCGGTTGAGCCGGGCATGCGCGGTTGCAAGTGTCTCTCCATGCAGGTCGATCGTGACATCGGGAATAAGGCTCCCCTTCAGCAGGCGCTTGTCCCAGCTGCCATCCAGCGTATCGCGCACAGGCGGCGCTGGCTTGGGCGTCGGGGCGGACTGTGGGCGCGAGAGCCGCGCCTGAACGGGCTTGGCCGCCCGAACCTCTGTTGGTGGTAGGTCTAGGTGCAGATCCTCTCCCGCCGAGAGCGCGCGACCCGGCAAGGGCCGCGCTGTGCGGGCAACGCGGTGCCAAATGGCCTGTTCTTCAGCGCTGAGGCGACGGTTGCGCATTTGAAGTGCCAGATGTCAGTCGGGCAAGACTGCCCTTGGGAAGCAGAATATAGGCAGAACCACGCGCCGCCATGCCGCCCGCAATCACATCGGCACCCGCGCCTGCGCCCCAAAAGCTATCAAACCTATTGGGCCCTTTAATCGCACCGCCAGTATCTTGCGCAACCCAAAGTCCATTCACCTCTGTCCGGTTCGTTTCCAGAAAGACAGGCGCGCCAAGCGGCACGAAGCGGGGGTCGGCAGCCACAGTCGCGCGTGGCGTGACGGGAAGTCCAAGCGCACCAAGCGGGCCGGGGCCGTTTAGCTCGCGAAAAAACACCCAGCTTTTATTCTCGTTCATAATGGCCCGCCCCTGTTCAGGATTGGCGCGCAGCCAGGCAATAATGCCCTGCATGTTGGCCTCGTCCGGCCGCAACAGACCGCGCTCGCGCATCAGCCGGCCAATGCTTGCATAGTCGCGGCCATTTTGGCCATCATAGCCGATCCGCATGACCGTTCCGTCGGGCAGTCTCAGTCGGCCCGACCCTTGAACCTGCAAAAAGAAGAAATCCACCGTATCGGCTGCCCAAGCAAGCTCTAGGCCCCGGCCTTTGAGCCAGCCGCCCTCAATCTCCGCGCGATCTGCATAAGGGATAAAGCTTTCACCCTGCACCCGGCCACGGATCCGCTTGCCCTTCAACTCCGGCGAAAACAGACCCAAATCGGCTTCGATCAGATCGGACGGACGTTTGTAAATGGGAACGGAATATCCCGGTGCGTGTGTGCGAGAGCCCAGAATCTCTGGCTCATAATAGCCGGTGACAAAGCTTGTTCCCGCGCCAATGCGCACGACTTCAAAATTGCTGGAGAAGAATGCCGCCGGGTTCGCCGCCAAATCGGCACGGGCCGCCTCGCATATGGGGCGCCAATCCTCTGGGCGGGTCAGGCCAGAGGCATCCGTGCGGCGCACCAAAGCGGGGCAAGAAATGCGAAAGGCGGCCAGCGCCCGTTCAGCAGCGCCCTCGGGCAGCGGGAGCGCATCAAAGCTCGGCCCAGCAGAAACACCGGCGGAAAGGGCTGTATCAGGTTTTGCGACGGCTGGCGGAGCCTCAGCGACTGGTCGCGTCGGCACTGGCCGCACTTGGCCCGCGCAGGCCGACAAAAGGCCCGCAAGGATCAGAGGTAAGATAAAACGGCGCATGCGCCGTGGTTAGGCCGCTTCGTCCGTATCGACAAGAATCCAGTTTGGATCGTTGGAGCGAACGTCCCGCTCAAAGGTCCACTCGTCATGCGTTTCAATGGCGTCGGTCAGCGATCCAGCGACCACGGTCCCGTCCATATCCCGCGTGATTGCGGCAATATCAGCATCAAAACGGACTGAAATCCGCGCCACGCGCCCGTCGAGATTTGCGGATGCAATCGTTGCTCGGTCAATCCGTACCAGACGATTGTCCACAACTTCACCCGCCGCTTCGCGCGCTTTAATCGCGCTTGCAAAGCTGGCGTGCACATCTTGGCTCACATAAGGGGCCAGCGCCTCTTCCTCGCCCTTCCAAAAGGCCGTCAAGATCATGCCATAAGCGGCCTTTGCCCCTTCGACGAAGTCAGTTGGGTTAAACTGACCGTCTGCTTGGGAAATGGCGCGCAGTCCAGGTAAGGCATTGCTGTCAAAAGGGTCAGCAGGATTGGCACGGGCGAGCGTCGCCTCCCGTCCATCTGGTGCCGATACCGGAACCGGAGTTGTCACATGCTCCTCAGCCGGCGTGCGCATGGTCTGTTCATGACCAGACCGTTTGCCGAGCACGGCATAGAGACGCAGCCCCAAAAAAGCTGCAACCATCGCAAAGAGAACCGTTTCGACCACGTGTTTGACCTTTCTGAGCCTAACATAGGGTGTGTCGGCCCAGCTTTCAAATAGTGCTTTCGGTAAGGCGAGTGAAATCTGCGCCATTGCCCTTAATCCCGCGCCCTGCTAGGCGCGCGACCAAGCCCTGAAGGGGTTTTTGCAGATTTCCAGAGAGAACAGGACTATTTTGAGCCATGGCTGACGAACCAAACCAACCACTTCCTAATGGCGAAGACACACTGCCGGCAGTTGGCGTGATCTCACAATATGTGAAAGATCTCTCGTTCGAAAACCCGAACGCGCCCGCCGTGTTTCAATGGGAGGGTCAGCCGCAAATCGACGTCAACTTCAACATCGGCAACGAACAGGTTGGGGAAGATGTTTACGAAGTCTCGGTAAAGATTAATGTTGTTGCCAAGAGCGGCGAGCAAACGGCGTTTCAGGTGGAATTGGTTTATGCGGGGCTATTCGCCATTCGCAACATCCCAGAAGAACAGCTTGCCCCGATCCTGCTCGCTCAGGGCCCGGCGATGCTCTTCCCCTTTGCCCGCCGCGTCCTTGCCGATGCGGTGCGCGATGGTGGCTTCCCGCCTTTGATGCTTGATCCCATTGATTTCGGCGCGCTGTTTATGCAGCAGGCGGAATTGGCAGCGCAGCAGGCGGAAGCCGGCCAAAGCGCTGAGGGCAACGCCTAAACACCGTGAAACTCGGCAAAGCCATTGGCACCATCGGGAGCCTCACTCTCGTCAGCCGCGTGCTTGGCTTTGCACGAGAAATGGTCATGGCGCGCGTGCTGGGCGCCAACATGTTTGCCGATGCCTTTTTGGTGGCCTTTCGCCTGCCCAACACATTCCGGCGGTTTTTTGGCGAAGGCGCCTTTTCGGCAGGGTTCGTGCCCCTCTTTAGCCAACGCTATCATGGCGAAGGCGGCATCGAGGAAGCCCGGCGTTTCTCAGAAGAAGTGCTGGCGATTTTCCTGCCCGCTTTGCTGGTCTTCACCCTCATCGGGCAAATTGCGATGCCCGCGCTTGTCTGGCTGCTGGCCTCTGGCTTTGCCGGGGATGCTGAGAAGTTTGATCTGACAATTTGGCTTTCCCGCCTGACCTTCCCCTATCTGATGCTCATCAGTCTGGTATCGTTGTTTTCCGGCGTGCTCAATTCGATGCACCGGTTCGCCGCCGCAGCCTTCGCCCCTGCCCTGCTCAATCTGGCAATGTTAGTGGCCTTGTTGCTGGTGCGCGACGGTGGCCCAAAAACCGCCGAGGCACTGTCTATTGCCGTCGTTATCGGAGGCATTGTCCAACTGGGTCTGGTCTGGTGGTCCGCCCGTAGAGCAGGCATTTCCCTCAAGCTGCGCCGCCCGCGAATAACCCCCGGCGTGCGGCAGTTTTTTAAGGTCGTGATCCCGGCGACATTTGCCGCCGGTGTCTATCAAATCAGCATTTTGATCGACACCCAATTTGTCAGCTATCTTGCCGAAGGCTCCATGGCGCATCTCAATTATGCGGATCGGCTCAATCAATTACCACTCGGCATTATTGGGACGGCTTTGGGCACGGCGATCCTGCCGTCGATCAGCAAATATGTCGATCAAGGCAATCCGCAAGAAGCCGAACGCATCCAAAATCAAGCCATTGATATTGGCATGCTCCTGACCCTGCCTGCGGCCATTGCCTTTGCGGCCGCGGGCGTGCCGCTGGTCACCGCCCTGTTCCGCGGGGGCGAGTTTACGGCGCAGGACGCCGTTGTTACGGGCACAACCCTTGCCATCATCGCGCTTGGCCTTCCGGCCTATGTGCTGGTCAAGGTCTTCACGCCCGGCTTCTTCGCGCGCGAGGATACGAAGACGCCCCTGCGGATCGCCCTTTGGGTGCTGGCGGCAAATGTGGCGATGAACTTTGCGCTCGTGCCCTTTTATGGCCTGTATGGGTTGGCCCTTGCCCTCATGCTGACGGCCTGGCTCAACTGTGCCCTGCTTTATATCACGCTCAACCGGCGGGGGCATTTCAGTCTTTCGCCAGAGGTTTTCCGGCGGGTCAGCCGACAGCTTATATCTGGGCTGGCGATGGGCGCGACGCTTTATGCGGTCAATCTTGGCCTTGGCCCGATGTTTGATGGCTCCGCGCTGGAGCGGATGATTGCGCTCGGCCTTTTGGTTGGGTCGGGCGGCTTGGTCTATTTTGGGCTGGGCTGGATGATTGGCGCAATGGATCGGGAGAGCATTCTCATTTTGCTCCGCCGCAAAAAGCCATCCGCTGAAACGGCCGACTAATCCCCTCTTGCGCAATGGCCAGTGACAGGGCATCCGCCCGGTCGGCCAAAGACATAGCAATCGGGCGAGTCCAACCGTCCGATAGAAGGAAGATGAAGATGCGCGTCGTTTCCGGTATTCAGCCCACGGGCAGTTTGCACCTTGGCAATTATCTGGGCGCGATCCGCAACTGGGTCCAGATGCAGGACGATGTCGCGGGCGATTGCCTCTATTTCCTGGCCGACCTCCACGCCATCAGCCTGCCCCATAATCCAGCCGAGCTTGCCTCTAACACGCGTGAAATGGCCGCTGCCTTGGTCGCCTGCGGCATCGATACGGATCGATCCATCCTATTCAATCAAGCCCGCGTCCCCGCCCATGCAGAGCTGCAATGGCTGCTCAACGGCACCGCGCGCATGGGGTGGCTGAACCGGATGACGCAGTTTAAGGACAAGTCCGGCAAGAACCGCGAGGGCGCCTCTATCGCGCTCTTCACCTATCCCGTCCTCCAAGCTGCAGACGTTCTGCTCTATCAGGCAACGCATGTTCCGGTGGGCGATGATCAGAAACAGCATTTAGAGCTGGCGCGCGACATTGCGCAAAAGTTCAACAATGACTTTGCCTCAGAAGACGCGCCAATCTTTACCCTGCCAGAGCCCATCATTCCCAAAAGCGGCGCGGCTCGTATCATGAGCCTGCGCGATGGCTCGACCAAAATGTCAAAATCTGACCCGTCGGATATGAGCCGCATCAACCTCACCGATGATGCCGACATGATCTTGCAAAAGATACGCAAGGCAAAGACCGACCCTGCGCCTCTGCCCCTGATGGAAAAGGATCTTGAAGGCCGCCCAGAGGCGCAAAATCTTGTCGGTATCTATGCCAGCCTGAGCGGAGAGAGCGTGCAGGCCGTTCTCACCCGTTTTGACGGACAGGGCTTTGGCGCATTCAAGCCTGCTTTGGCCGAGGTCCTTATTGAGACACTCAAGCCCATATCCGACCGCTTTAATGCCCTACGCGCCGATACAGCGGCCCTGGACGCCATTTTGATCAAGGGGGCAGAACGTGCAGCGACCCTTGCAGCGCCCACGCTGTCGGCGGCCTATAAAGCTCTGGGCTTGCAACGCTGATCCATTCAACCTCTATTCAGCACCGCTCATAGATTTTGATCGAGCATAATGCCCGCTGGTGGGTTGAGTCGCACAAGGGATGAAGAACATGTCGGCCATATCAACGGTTTTGAAAGCAGCAGCGCCTGTGGCCTTATTGGCGCTCGCAGGGTGCGCGCAAAGTTTTAATGCAAAAGTCAGCCGGTTTCAGCAGATGCCCGCTGCGGAAGGGCAAAGCTTCAGCATACGCGCCGCCGATCCAGCGCTCGAAGGCGGTCTGGAATTTGGCAGCTATGCCAAGCTGGTGTCCGGCAAACTGACATCCATTGGTTTTCGTCTCGCTGCATCCGGCGAAGCGGCAAACTTGGTCGTACAGATGCGCTATAGCGTCGATACTGGGCGAGAGAAAATGCGCAGCACGCTGGGCACAAATTTCGGCCGATGCTTTGGCTATTTTGATCCTTGGTGCGGAGCTTGGGGTCGCCCCTATCATGGACGGACTTTTGGCTATTATCCGGGATTTTATGATCCCTTTCTCTTTGGCCCCGGCGGCTTTCGCGATGAAATTGAAAGCTATACCGTCTACACCAGCCAGCTAGAGGTGAAGATTGAGCGGGCCGGAACCGGGGAGCGCGTCTTTGAAGGCAAGGCGCAGGCCCAGTCGCTCAACAATGATCTGACCTATTTGGTACCCAATTTGGTCGAAGCCATGTTCACCGGATTTCCCGGAAATTCGGGAGAAACCGTGAAGATCACCGTGCCCCCGCCCCCGAAAAAGGCAAAAGCCCGCTAAGGCCAATAAAATGGGGTGATCTCGCGGCCAGCAGGCATCGGCCTCACATAAATCCCGTCATGCTGAACTTGTTTCAGCATCCACTGGGGTAGCACGCTCCGAACTCAGGATATTTGCGGGAAGGTGGACCCTGAAACAAGTTCAGGGTGACGGAAACGGGGGAGGAGCGCTCGGTCGACCAGCATTCTATCCCCCAACGTCTCTGCATCTTGCAAAGCTGGCTTTAGACGTTGGGTAAAGCGGCTTGATGTTAATCCAAATTCGGCCGCAACCAGCGCGTGGCCGTCTCTAAATCAACACCGCGCCGTTGCGCATAGTCTTCCAGCTGATCCTGCCCAATGCGGGCCACGCCAAAATATTCGCTGTCGGGATGGCCAAAGTAAAAGCCGGACACAGCCGCCGTTGGCAGCATCGCAAAGCTCTCGGTCAGCGTCAGGCCCGCCGTGTCGCCTGCTTTCAACAGCTCAAACAGCATCGGCTTATGGCTATGGTCTGGGCAGGCTGGGTAGCCGGGTGCTGGGCGAATGCCGCGATACTCCTCACGGATCAGCGCCTCATTGGTCAGCTGTTCGCCCGGCGCATAGCCCCATAGGCTGGTGCGGACATGCTGATGCAGTCGTTCGGCAAAGGCTTCGGCAAAGCGATCTGCCAAGGCTTTGAGCAAAATATCCTGATAATCATCATGCGCCGCACGGAAGCGGGCAATATGTGGATCAATGCCGTGAATGCCGACGGCAAAGCCGCCCATCCAATCGCCATCCGGGCTGATAAAGTCGGCAAGGCACATATTGGCGCGATCCCGGCTCTTGCGGATTTGCTGGCGCAGGAAGCTGAAGGTCACATGCCGCTCTTCCTCGGCCAGATGAATAACAACATCATCCCCATCACGGGCACAGGGCCAAAGGCCGACCACACCGCGCGCCGTCAGCCATTTTTCGGCAATGATCGTGTCGAGCATCTTATTGGCATCGGCAAAAAGGTTGCGCGCACTTTCCCCAACAAGAGCATCGTCGAGAATAGCGGGATAAGTCCCATGCAATTCCCAAGCGCGGAAGAACGGTGTCCAGTCAATCACCCCGCGCAAATCCTCAAGGCTCCAAGCGTCAAAGACATGCAGGCCCGGCTGCGCGGGCGGCGGCGCCTTATGCGCCATGTCTGCAACAAAGCCATTGGCGCGCGCATCGGCAAGAGACAGAAGGACACTGGCTTCTTTGCCCGAACGCACATCGCGCACATGCTGATAATCCGCAGCCGTTGCCTCTACAAAGCCATCGCGCTGCGTGTCTGACAGCAATTGCGAGGCAACACCCACGGCGCGGCTGGCATCCAGCACATGGATGACGGGGCCGTCATAAACGGGATCGATCTTCAGGGCTGTATGCACCTTTGACGTTGTCGCGCCACCAATCAGCAAGGGGATGGTAAAGCCCGCCCGCTGCATTTCCTCAGCCACGGTCACCATCTCATCCAGAGACGGGGTAATCAGGCCAGACAGGCCGATAATATCAGCATCATTGTCCTTCGCGGCCTTTAGAATATCTGGCCAAGCGACCATGACGCCCAGATCAATCACTTCATAGCCATTACACTGAAGCACAACACCCACGATATTCTTGCCAATATCATGCACATCGCCCTTCACGGTCGCCATGATGATCCGGCCCTTGGCCTTATGCCCTTCTTCCTTCTCATCCTCGATAAAGGGGATGAGGTGCGCCACCGCCTTTTTCATAACGCGCGCCGATTTCACGACCTGCGGCAGGAACATTTTACCTGACCCGAACAGATCGCCGACAACATTCATGCCGTCCATCAACGGGCCTTCAATGACTTCAATTGGGCGCGCAGCCTGTTGGCGCGCCTCTTCCGTATCCTCAACGATATAGGCGTCGATTCCCTTGACCAGCGCATGCTCCAACCGCTTGGTCACGGGCCAGCTGCGCCATTCTTCGGCGGCCTTTTCGGCAACAGCATCCGTGCCCTTAAACCGCTCCGCCAGCGTGATCAGGCGCTCGGTTGAATCGGGTCGACGGTTGAGGACCACATCCTCGCAAGCCTCCCGCAATTCGGGGTCAATCGTGTCATAAACATCCAATTGCCCGGCATTGACGATCGCCATATCCATGCCCGCTGGAATGGCGTGATATAAAAAGACGCTGTGCATCGCCCGGCGCACAGGCTCATTGCCGCGAAAGCTGAAGGACAGGTTGGAAAGACCACCCGAAATATGCACATGCGGGCAGCGCGCCTTGATCTCACGGGCCGCCTCGATGAAATCGACGCCGTAATTATTATGCTCCTCAATACCCGTCGCAACCGCGAACACATTGGGATCAAAGATGATATCTTCTGGTGGAAAGCCAATGCCCGTGAGCAATTTATAGGCGCGCGCGCAAATCTCGACCTTGCGCTCTTTGGTGTCCGCCTGCCCTTTTTCATCAAAGGCCATGACAACCACTGCCGCGCCATAGGCCATGCATTTGCGGGCGTGAGAGAGAAAGGCCTCTTCGCCTTCCTTCATGCTGATCGAATTGACGATGGGCTTGCCCGGCACGCATTTCAGGCCAGCCTCAATGACATCCCATTTTGAGCTGTCGATCATCACCGGCACACGGGCAATATCAGGCTCTGCGGCGATCAGTTTCAGGAATGTGGTCATCGCCTCAACAGCGTCGAGCAGACCTTCATCCATGTTCACATCGATGATCTGCGCGCCATTTTCTACCTGCTGGCGGGCGACATCAACAGCCTTGGCATAATCGCCAGCAAGGATGAGCTTTTTGAACGCGGCGGAACCGGTGACGTTCGTCCGCTCCCCGATATTGACGAAATTGGCGGAAGCTTGGGTGGTCATGAGAAGAATATCATCCGTTATAAAACAGGCTGGGTCAGGCAGCGATGGTCATGGGCTCAAGGCCCGCCAAACGTGTGGCAATGGGGGGCGTCGGCATGACACGCGGCGCGATGCCCTGCACAGCTCGACCAATCGCGGCAATATGCGCGGGCGTAGACCCACAGCATCCGCCAAGTATATTCACTTGGCCCGCTTGCGCCCATTCCCGCACCAGCCCGGCTGTTTCTTCCGGCAATTCGTCATATTGGCCCAATTCATTGGGCAGCCCCGCATTGGGATACACCATCAGCAATGTGTCTGCGACGCCGGAGAGCAATTTGACATGGGGGCGAAGCTGCTCTGCCCCGAAGGAACAGTTCAAGCCAATGGTCAAAGGCCGGGCATGGCGCACGGCATGCCAGAAGGCCTCCACCGTATGGCCCGACAAATTGCGCCCCGACAAATCGGTGAGCGTCATTGAAATCATTAGCGGAATATCGCGGCCCAGCGCGTCTTGCGCCTCGATGACCGCCATAATGCCGGCCTTGGCATTGAGCGTATCGAACACGGTTTCAATCAGGATGAAATCCACCCCGCCGTCCACCAGCGCATCAACCTGTTCCCGATACACGTCTTTCAACGTGTCAAAATCAATCTCCCGATAGCCCGGATCATTCACGTCGGGGGAGAGGGACAAGGTCTTGTTGGTCGGGCCAATCGCCCCTGCGACGAAGCGCGGGCGGCCATCCTTGGCGGCATACTCCTCCGCCACGCGGCGGGCGATGCTGGCATTGGCAAGGTTCAGGTCGCGCACCAGATGCTCGGCCGCGTAATCGGCCTGACTGATCCGGGTGGAGCTGAAGGTGTTGGTTGAGATAATGTCCGATCCCGCATCGAAATAGGCCCGCGCGATTTTTTCGACCACATCGGGGCGCGTCATGGCCAATATATCGTTATTGCCCTTCTGGTCGCGGGACAGGCCAAGATCGCCCTCATAATCGGCCGCCTCCAGCCCAAAGGTCTGAATTTGCGTGCCCCAAGCGCCATCGGTCAGCAAGACCCGCTTGGCCGCCTCAGCCAGCAATTTTTCCCGCGCAGACATGTTATTGTGCTCCCTTGGGGCGCAGCCCCAACAAATGACAAATGGCAAAGCTCAGCTCTGCCCGGTTCAAGGTGTAAAAATGGAAATTGCGCACCCCGCCCGCATAAAGCCTACGGCTCATCTCTGCTGCAACGGTTGCTGCCACAAGCTGGCGCGCGGCTGGATGATCATCCAGCCCTTCAAACAGCCGATCCATCCAATCGGGGATGGTCGCACCACAGGATTGGGCAAATTTGCGCGCTTGGGCAACATTTGAAACGGGCAAAATGCCCGGCACAATTTCGGCCGAAATGCCGGCCGCTGCGGCCGCATCGCAAAAGCGGAAAAACACCTCTGGCGAAAAGAAAAACTGGCTGATCGCGCGCGTGGCCCCGGCATCCAGCTTACGCTTGAGATTATCAAGGTCTGCTGCGGGTGAGACGGCCTCCGGGTGCATTTCTGGATAGGCGGCAACCGAAATTTCAAACGGCGCAATATCCCGCAGACCCGCGACCAAATCCGCCGCAGACGCATAGCCATCTGGGTGCGGTGTAAAGGCCTGCCCCATTTCGGGTGGATCCCCGCGCAACGCGACAATATGCCGAACCCCAGCCTCCCAATAATTCTGTGCAATCTCAGCAATTTCTGCCTTGCTTGCGGCAACGCAGGTTAAATGTGCAGCGGCGGGAATATCGGTTTGCGCGGCAATGCGGGCAACCATCGCGTGCGTGCGTTCGCGCGTGGACCCACCCGCGCCGTAAGTGACCGATACAAAGCGTGGAGCCAAAGGCGCAAGCGTATCAAATGTCTCCCAAAGCTGAGCCTCCATCCGCTCCGTCTTGGGCGGGAAAAACTCAAACGATACCTGCGCATCGCCTGCCAAATCGGCAAAGAGCGGTGTATCAAGCGCCCGACGGGCTTCTTCAAGATCCTGAAGCGAAACGGTCATGCAGAAACTATCCTTAAATTGGCCGGATCCTTGCGCGTTCCAAGCCAGAGCTTGACCGTGAGCTCACGCCCGGACAGCTCTTCTGTTTGAGCCAAAGTCATGCCAGCTGCGCCAAACCACTGCGCAATCTGATCATCAGAAAAGCCAAGCCGCGCATGCGCATCTTGCGTCCGCAATTCCTCATGCGCGTGGGGCGCAAAATCAACGATCAGCACATGCCCGCCGGGCTTAACAACGCGCGCCAGCTCTGCAATCGCGGCCTCTGGGGCGGGCAGATAGTGCAACACTTGGTGCAGCACCAATGTGTCGGCGCTGCTCGGGTCCAGCGGCAAAGCCATGATGTCGCCTTGACGAAGTTCCCAGCCATAAAGGCCAGCGGACGTCAGCTTGCCCCGCGCAACACGAAGCATTTCGGGGCTGCGATCAATGCCAATTGCGGTATCGGCCTGCTGCGCGAATAGCTCCACAATTCGGCCCGTGCCCGTGCCAATATCGATCAAAGTCCCAAGCTTTCCATCGCCCAAAAGGCGCCGCATCGCCGCCTCCACATCCGCTTCCGGCACGTGCAGAGATCGCAAACTATCCCAATGATCGGCGTGAGAGGCGAAATAACGCTCTGCCGCCGCGGCACGATCAGCGCGCACAGCGGCGAGGCGTGCGGCATCTGCAATCCGCCAATGGTCATCGCCAAGGGTGACAATCCAACTGTCAATCGCCGAGAAAAGGGCCGCTGTTGTCGCCTTGTCCCCGGGGGCAATAAATACCCAGCTGCCTTCTTTGCGGCGCTCTGCAACGCCTGCATCGCACAGGATTTTAACATGCCGCGACACGCGCGGCTGGCTTTGGGCGAGCACCTGTGCCAATTCCCCAACCGACAATTCCATCGTTCGCAACAAATGCACGATGCGAAGGCGGGTCGGGTCTGCAAGGGCGCGGAATATATCCAGCATCTTTGTCATATATAAAGACATAAAGATTTCTTTATATGTCGTCAATGCGCAGATGACAGTTTCTGAACTGCCCAAGCCTCTCTCAATGTCGGCGCATCACCGCGCCTCGCCCCGAATGGCAATTGCCTTCAGAGCGGGGCAAGACTACCGAATGGCGCTGCAGGGGTGTTGCCCCAGCACCGACATTATCAGTCTGTGATCATGAAAGGTCTTGTTATGACGAAATTATACGCCGCTGCTTTTATTGCCGCTGCTTCGCTTGGCCTTGCAGCATGTGGTGAAAAGGCAGTTGAGGAACCGTCAAACGCTGAATTTGCTGTGAATGAAACAATGGAAGGTGTCGGCAATGAATTGCTGGAAGCCGCTCCAGCAACAAACAGTGCCGCCACAAACCAAATGACTGACCCGGCAGCGGATGCCGCCGATGCGGCCAAGGATGCCGCCAGCGCCGCCGCTGAAGCCGCCGCAAACCACATGTAATTTGGCAACGCCGCCATGGAGCCCTCCATGCCGGCCAAATCAAATGAAAAGGGCCGGGGATTGCTCCCCGGCCCTTCTTCATTTCAGGTGCGTGAACCTTAGAAGTCCATGCCGCCCATGCCGCCGCCGGGCATTGCCGGCATTGCGGGCTTATCTTCTGGAAGTTCGGCAATTGCCGCTTCTGTCGTGATCAGCAGGCCAGAGACCGAAGCTGCATCTTGCAATGCCGTCCGGACAACCTTGGTCGGGTCGATCACGCCGGCCTTCACCAGATTTTCATAGGTGTCGGTCGCAGCGTTAAAGCCCTGAGTTTCGTCGTTTTCGCGAAGCAGATTGCCCGCAACCACAGCGCCGTCATGGCCCGCATTGGCAGCGATCTGACGGATCGGCGATTCAATGGCCTTGCGGATGATGTCGATCCCACGGGTCTGGTCATCATTCGCACCCTTCAGGCCCGACAGAGCCTTGGTTGCATAGAGCAGAGCCGTGCCGCCGCCGGGAACAATCCCTTCTTCCACAGCCGCGCGGGTGGCGTGCAGTGCGTCATCAACGCGGTCCTTACGCTCCTTCACTTCGACTTCGGTCGCGCCGCCAACCTTGATAACGGCAACGCCGCCAGCAAGCTTTGCGAGACGCTCTTGCAGCTTTTCACGATCATAATCGCTGGTCGTGATTTCAATCTGCTGACGAATGGCTTCGGTGCGCGCCTTGATCGAGTCGGCATCACCTGCGCCATCAACGATCGTGGTGTTGTCCTTGTCGATGGTCACGCGCTTGGCTTGACCCAACATGCCGATCGTCACGTTTTCGAGCTTGATGCCGAGGTCTTCGGAAATCATTTCGCCCTTGGTCAGGATCGCAATGTCTTCCAGCATCGCCTTACGACGATCGCCAAAGCCAGGCGCCTTAACAGCCGCGACCTTCAGGCCACCGCGCAGCTTGTTGACCACGAGCGTTGCCAAAGCTTCGCCCTCAATATCTTCTGCGATGATGAGGAGCGGACGGCCCGACTGCACAACAGCTTCCAAAATCGGGAGCATGGCTTGCAGGTTCGACAGCTTCTTTTCATGGATCAGAATGAACGGATCGGTCAGTTCAACCTGCATCTTTTCCGGGTTGGTGATGAAGTAAGGCGACAAATAGCCGCGGTCGAACTGCATGCCTTCAACGACGTCCAGTTCAAATTCGAGGCCCTTGGCTTCTTCAACCGTGATGACGCCTTCTTTGCCAACCTTTTCCATGGCTTCGGCGATCTTTTCGCCGACTTCCTTGTCGCCATTGGCAGAGATGATGCCAACCTGCGCAATTTCAGCAGAGCCGGAAACGGGCTTCGAACGCGCCTTGAGGTCTTCGACAACCTTGGTCACCGCAAGGTCAATACCGCGCTTCAGATCCATCGGATTCATGCCAGCGGCAACCGACTTCATGCCTTCGCGGACAATCGCCTGAGCGAGAACCGTTGCAGTCGTGGTGCCGTCACCGGCTGCGTCATTCGCCTTAGAGGCGACTTCGCGCAGCATCTGGGCGCCCATATTTTCGAACTTGTCCTTCAGTTCGATTTCCTTGGCGACCGAAACACCGTCCTTGGTGATGCGGGGTGCGCCAAAGCTCTTGTCGATCACAACATTGCGACCCTTGGGGCCGAGGGTGACCTTTACCGCATCGGCGAGGATGTCGACACCGCGAAGAATGCGCTCACGCGCGTCGCGGCTGAATTTTACTTCTTTTGCAGCCATGTGGATGCTCCTTTTCTCAAATCAGTCTTGCGGCTGGATCAGCCGATGATGCCGAGGATGTCGGATTCCTTCATGATCAACAGGTCTTCCCCGTCGACCTTGACTTCGGTGCCCGACCATTTGCCGAACAAAATGCGGTCACCCGCCTTCACGTCGAGCGGCGTCACCTTGCCGTCTTCAGCCTTGGAACCTGCGCCCACAGAGACGACTTCGCCTTCTTGCGGCTTTTCCTTAGCGCTGTCGGGGATGATGATGCCGCCAGCTGTCTTTTCATCAGCTTCGATGCGGCGAACGAGCACGCGATCGTGCAACGGACGAAATGCCATATGAGTTACCCTCTCTGGATTAAGAATGTCGATTAGCACTCACCGTCCGCGAGTGCTAACGAAGGCGATATGGGTAGCCCACTTGCCCACGTCAAGGAGTCGGTGAGCGAATTTTTCTGCAAAGCTGATCTTATCGGCTGATCGGCACCAGCCCCAATTGGGTGCGCCGCATCCATCGCCACAGCATCAGCAAACTAACCACCGCAAGCCCCGTCGCAAGTCCAATCCAGACGCCAACCCCCTGCAAGCCAAATTGAAAGGCAAGCAAGGCGCCCACGCCAATACCAATGCCCCAATAGCCAAAGAGCGCGAAATACATGGGCACCCGCGTATCATGCAGACCGCGCAACATGGCAGCCCCCATGACTTGCGCGCCATCCACCACTTGAAACACAGCCGCGACCAAAAGAAAGCTGACGGCCAATGCGATCACCTCTCCACTGCCCGGCTTGTTCGGATCAATGAACAGCTCAATCATTGCGCTTGGGAAGGCCCACATCGCGAGCGCCGTCATGCTCATAAAGCCGACGCCCAGCGCAAAGCCCGCCCATCCTGCCTCGCGGATCAGCACGTCATCCTTGCGCCCATAGCCAATGCCCACGCGCACGGTCGTCGCCTGAGCAAGGCCCAAGGGCACCATGAAGGTGATTGAGGCAATTTGCAGCGCAATGGCATGTGCCGCGACAGAGGCGGTGCTGATCAGCCCCATGAGGAAAATGGCGGCACTGAAAACAGACGCCTCAAAACCCATTGTCATGCCGATGGGCAGGCCAAGGCGCACCATAGTGCGATAACGGGGCCAATCCGCCCGCCAAAATCGGCCGAACAGGCGATAGCGCCTGAAATCTTTATGCCACAGCAAAATGGCCGCCATGACGACGAACATCAACGCATTGATCAGGCTGCTTCCAAGCCCCGCCCCGACAAGGCCAAGCGCGGGCAAGCCAAAGCCCCCAAGGATCAGCCCATAATTCAGCACCGCATTAGCAACCACGCCCAGCAATGTGACGATCAGCGCCCAAATTGTGCGATTTCGGGCTGATAGGAAGGAGCGCAAGACCACCATTCCGAGAAAGGGCAGCATGCCCCACATCAGCGTGTGCACCATTGAGGCTCCGCCACGCGCAAGATCTGGCTGCTGGCCGAGGGCGCGAAAAATCTGTTCTGAAAAAGACAGGGCGATCCAGACGGGAATGCAAAAGCTGACCGCGAGCCAAAGGCCCTGACGAACTGTGCGCCGCACATCGCGCACAGAATGCGGCTTGCGCCCAATTTCTGAAGCAATCATCGGGGCCGTCGCCACCATTAACCCCATGCCGAACAGCGACAGAGACATCACAAGGTTAACGGCCAATGCTCCAGCGGCCAGAGCCTCTGGCCCAATTTTGCCGAGGAGATAGACGTCGGTGGCGTGGATCAAGGCACCCGACAGGTTGGACAGGATCAGGGGCCAGGCGAGAAACAGGGTTGCCCGCACCTCGCCGCCCCAACTGGCGCGACCGGCGGCCTGTAACCCATCCTGTTTCGCTTGAACCGTCATCTATGCGTACCTTGCCCGCTGGCGGCATCGCCAGATCGGACGGCGGCTTATACCAATGTTCGCTCGATGAACCAGTAACTCGCTACAGAACCGATGAAATAAGCGACAGCGAGCGTGATCGGCCGTGCAGCAGGCATCCAAAACCGCCGGATCAAGGCCAAAACGCCAAGCGCCAGCGCGACAATAACCACCTGCCCGGCCTCAACGCCCAAGTTGAAGGTGAGCAGCGCCATGGGCACTTCCCCTTCGGGCAAGCCAATTTCCTTCAAAGCCCCCGCAAATCCAAAGCCGTGCAAAAGCCCGAACGAAAAAGCGACCAGCCAAGGCGCGCGTTGAGAAAAGCGCAACTCCCCCGGCCGCGATTTCACAATCTCAACCGCAAGAAAGACGATCGACAGGGCAATGACACTTTCCACCGGCTTCTGCGGCAAGCCGAGAAGCCCCAAAGTCGTTCCGACCAAGGTAATGGAATGCGCAACCGTAAAGGCCGTGACCGCGCCAAGGGTGCTGCGCCATCCGGTCAGCAGGAACACCAAGGCAAGAACGAAGAAGAGGTGATCAAACCCCAGCAGGATATGCTCCACCCCAATCACAAAATAGGCGCGGGCGACATCCCATCTACTGGCCTTTTCCATGACCCGAAAGCTTAGCTGTTGCGGTGTCAAACGCCCCGTCTGAACCGCCGAACCAAGGGGTGCGACCCGGACCAACGCATCGGCAACCGTATTATCAAGGCCATTAATCCTGATCTCTTTTCCGCCAAGCGGCTGGGAACAGCGCATGGGCCAAATGACTTTCAGGGCGACGTCATCCACCGTTCGTTGCGGATCACCGACACTGCATCCATCTGGGACAACAGGGTTGGCACGACTGGCTAACCCAGACCGCAAGGGGCCCTTCCATGTCATGCGCCACTGCTGCGGGGCAACTTCTGTCAGATCAAGATAGCCCGGCCGCAATTCATCCGCACGCACCGCGGGTGCGGCACATAGGACGAGCAGGCAGATCAGCGCCCGGAGCATTACGGCTTTTCGATCCGAACCGTATAGGCGTCGAGCAATGTCTGATAGGCTTTGTCCTGCCGTTCAGAGAGCGTGGCGGCCCGCCAATCATTTTCCACGCGGTCCCGCACGGACTCAAAAGCTGGCTTTCTTCCCGGCTCAATCGCGGAAATACGGACAATATGGCTGCCAAAGCCCGATGAAACCGGCCCGCGCCATTGCCCAACCTGTCCAGCGATCAAAGCATCGGCGAATTCATCGCCAAATGTTCTTGCAATATCGGCCCGAGACGCACGGTTTAAAGACGCCGGCAAAGAAATGGGTTGCCCAAGGCCTTGGGCAGATGCCCCCTTGTTTAATCTAGCGATCAATCGTGCGGCCTGCCCCTCTTGCGGCATACCCAGAAAAATCTGATCAAAACTCACACGTGCGTCTGTCGCATAGCGCGGCGCATTGCGCTCAAACCAGTTTTGCAGTTCCGCATCCGAAGGTGTTGCGCTTTCCACCGCGGCTGCCGCCAAAAACTCCATCTTGGATCGCAAACGCCGCCGAATAATGGCATCATCCTGATCCAGCCCCATGCGCAGGGCTTCCCGATAATAAATTTCTTCTTTGACGTAGTCTCGGATCAGCTGATCAATTTCTGCCGGATTGGGGGCGCGTTGCCATGTTTGTTCAAACTGGCGTGTCAGCCAAGTGACCCGGCTCTCATCAATTGCGATGGTTCGATCCGCAGGGTCGACCGCTACACCCCGCCAGCTTGCAAAGGCAAACACCAGCAGCCCTGCTACCAAAAAGTGCACGAGCGGCTCGCGCGTGATTCGCCTGAGGCGCTCTCCCATCATCATGGGCACGTTATTAACGCACCCGCAGCGTTAATCCAGAGGCAAGCAGGGTCGCACCGGCAGCAGCCGGGCGACCCTGTCTTGATTATGCCGTAACGCTGGTCAGCGCGAAACGCCGACGGCGCATCGCCGCCCCTGTCAGGCCAAAGCCCGCAAGCATCATGCCCCATGCAGCAGGCTCAGGAATACCTGACGGCACAGAAACCAAACCTGCGGAATAAACCTTGCTGCCCAAAAGCGGCCCCGACGACTTGACTGTGACGGCGCCAAAACCATCCTGAGCAATGCCGCTCAATACGGACACAGCATTCAGCCCTGAGAATGAGGCGTTTGAAAGATTGAGCAAGGACGTGCCCGTATAGGTGAAGCGCAAATTGGAAATCGTAGGATCATCTGTGAAGTCCGGGCTTGTCGGCAATCCGGCGCTTAGCAGCTCAGAGGATGCGACAAGGTCTGCGTAAGGTGAAAAGACGCTCCCCGGAACATATCCCGCAAAGTCAAAAATGACGAAGGTGGAGCCATTCTTGACGCCTTCCCCATCGGAGAAATTCGCCTGATAGCTGAATTGCCAACCTCCCGATGTCGACGTGGGGGCGCCTGACAAGAAGACGACAACTGCCGATGCTGGCGTAGCGACAAACAAGGATCCGGCAAGCAACACAGGTACCAGATTGCGGAGTGATAACTTCTTCATAGCGGGCTCTCCATCTTAACGAACCCTAAGATAAAGCTGGCGACCCCGCCTTGTTCCGCGTGCATGCGCACTCCCCTAAGCAGGTTAACGACAACTGACAGGGAGTTAACAACGGACACAGGTCACAGATCGCCCGCCGCCAAAGGCCGCACATAAAAATCGATCTGGTCTTGGAATTTGGTGACCCCTACGGGAATCGAACCCGTGTTTCAGCCGTGAAAGGGCCGCGTCCTAACCGCTAGACGAAGGGGCCATCTGTGATGGAGCCGCGCCATTAGGCATTCAAAGGGCGGGCGTCAACACCTCAATCGCTCCAGCTGGCATCATCAATGTGCAGTTCCGCTGTTGCGCGGCCTGACCAATCGTCAACCTTAACGCGTCCAGCCACCCAAAGCCGCTTGTCACGCCCGCTATGGAGCAGTGATTGGCCCAGCTCTGTTTCGGCCTGCCGAAAGGCAACGGCCTTGATAGAGCGGCCGTCATCGCCCGCCATAATCACGCGGACATGATCCTTGCCAACCACATCTGCTTTGATGATCCGCATGGGTCCTGCCGCAATACGCGGCGCGGGCCAGCCCATGCCATAGGGCCCGCCTTGCTCCAGCGCGTCGGCCAGCATCGGTGTAATGCCCCCAGGGGCAATGACTGCGTCCAGAAGCAGCGCCCGGTTCTCGCTCGCCCGCGCCACATCGTCAGACAACTTGGCATCGAGAAACTCAGCCAGTGCCTCAATCTTATCAGCCTGAACGGTCAGCCCCGCTGCCATGGCATGGCCGCCACCCGCCTCAAGTAGGCCCATATCCTTTGCCGCAAGAATAGCCGCACCAAGATCAACACCCGCAATGGACCGGCCCGACCCCTTGCCCGTCCCATGCTCGTCCACCGCCACAACAAGCGCTGGGCGACCAAGCTTTTCCTTTAGCCGACCCGCAACAATGCCAATGACACCGGGATGCCACCCCTCCCCCGATACCAACACGACGGCCCGATTTCCTTGCCGCGCGACCAGCGCATCCGCCTCCTCTTGAACGGCCGCCTCAATGGCGCGCCGCTCTCCATTCAGGCGATCAAGTTCTTCGGCAATGACCCGCGCCTCTTCGGCGTCGCTGGTCGTCAGCAGGCGCACGCCCAGATCCGACTTTCCAACGCGTCCCCCCGCATTGATGCGCGGGCCAAGCGCAAAGCCAAGGTCTGAACAAATCGGCGCGCGCGTCAATCGAGAGGCGGTGATGAGCGCATTCAGCCCGATATTGCGGCGGCCCGCCATGATCTTCAGCCCCTGCGCCACAAAGGCCCGGTTGAGGCCCTTGAGCTGCGCCACATCCGCGACAGTGCCCAAAGCGACAATGTCCAGCAGGTCGAGCAGCTTTGGCTCTTCACGAGAGGTGAAATAGTCTCGGCTCCGCAAAGTGCGGATCAGTGCGGCCCCCAAGAGCCAAGCCACCCCAACAGCGGCAAGATGACCATGCGCTGCCGCCCCCGCCTCTTCATCCAGCCGGTTGGGATTGACGATCGAATGCGCGATGGGCAGCTCTGTCGCGCATTTATGGTGATCAACGACAATGACATCCAAACCCGCCGCATGCGCCATAGAGAGCGCCTCAAAGGCCTGCGCCCCGCAATCGACGGTGACAACAAGGCTTGCCCCACTGTCTCGCAGGCTGACCAGTGCGTCCCCTGAGGGGCCATAGCCTTCCAGCAAGCGGTCTGGGATATAATAGCCTGCCTCTAGACCCAATGAGCCCAAGAGCCGAATGAGCAACGCGGCAGAGGTCGCCCCATCCACATCATAATCGCCAAAAATCGTGACTTGTTCACCTGCGACGACCGCATCGGCGAGCCGTTCTGCCGCCCTGTCCATATCCTGAAAAATGGATGGGTCTGGCATGAAGGATCGGATGGTTGGGTTGCGGTGCGCTTCCAACTCCTCCGCCGGACAGCCACGCGCCAGCAGAAGCTGCATCACCAGATCATCCGCGTCACCGCCCGCACCGCGCCAACGCCAAGCCTGCCCTGTGATGGATCGTTCAAAAGCGCGCGGCAAACTCATAGATGGTCAATAGCGGCCAAAGGGTCTGCGCGGCAAGATACCTATCGCGGCGGCGGTTCGGCATCCCGCGCGCTCGACTGAACCGTCACACCATCCCGATTGATGTTCACATCCAGAGCCGACCCACCAACACCTGTTTGCAGGCGAATAGACGGATCATCGCCAAGCTGAATTTCTGCATCGCGCAGGTCGATCGGTGGCAACGCGTTGATCAAATCATTACCAAGCGGGTCTTCTGGAAGCAGAACTTCTTCCGGCTCCTGTGCGGGCATCGCCCCGGCAATCGCCTCGCCCATAAAATCGCGCCAGATTTGCGCAGGCAATCCGCCGCCATGGACTCTCCCCAGCGGTTTATTGTCATCCCGGCCAATCCAGACACCAACGACCAGATCCCCGGCAAAGCCAATGAACAGCGCATCTCGGCTATCCTGCGACGTGCCTGTTTTGCCATAGGCTGGAATGGCAAGCCCTGCGGCGCGGCCTGTTCCCTGAATGACGGTCGAGCGCAGCAACTCCAGCATCTGCTTGTGCGTCTTTGCGCCTAAGCTGCGCTTTGGGCTTAAAAGGCGATCGAGCAATCCGGGATTGGACGTCGGCAATGCATGGGGATCCACAGGATATTGATCTGCGGCAATCGCGGCATAGGCCGATGTCAATTCTAGCAAGGTGACGCCCGATGTGCCGAGCGCAAGGCTTGGGTCCGCGGACAAGGGGCTTTTAATCCCCAGATCACGCGCGGCCTGAATAACCGCCTTATCACCCAACCGCTTATAAAGCCGCACGGCGGCAACATTGCTGGATCGCGCAAAAGCGCGCTTAAGCGTAATTGTGCCGCGATAGCTGCTGCCCGAATTTTTGGGGCGATAGCCGCCTTCGGTGATTTGCGTATCTTCGATCATCGTCTCTGGCGTCATCCCGGCGCGCATAGCCGCGAGATAGACGAACAGCTTAAAGGTTGACCCCGGCTGACGACGCGCTTGCGTCGCGCGATTAAAGGGCGAGTCTTTGTAGCTTTTGCCGCCCACCATGGCGACGACTTCCCCATTTGGGCGCATGGCGACGAGAGCAATTTGCGCTGGCCCCAAGGGCGCACGCCCGACGACGCGGCGGGCAATACGCTGCAACCGCGCGTCCAGTGTCGTTTTAACTTCGCCTGCGCCATAGGCATCCTCAAGTTGCGCCCGTGCCTGTGGCAGAGCCCAGTCGGCAAAATAAGTGCCGGATGGCGGGCCCTTATCCACCCGCACATTCAAGCGCGCCGGGCGGGCCGCATCTGCTTTTGCTTGGGAAATAAAGCCCGCATCGGCCATCGCTGCCAACACCATCTTTGCCCGTGCCCTAGCCCCCTGCGGGTTGCGAGTCGGCGCCAGACGAGACGGGGCTTGGACAAGCCCAGCAAGCAACGCCGCCTCTGACACACTCAGCTGCTCTGGCGCTTTGCTGAAATAGTGCATCGACGCAGCACTCAGGCCATAGGCATTGTCGCCGAAATAAACGTTCGACAAATAGCGTTCGAGGATTTCATCCTTGGTGAGCCAGGCCTCAAGCCAAAAGGCGATCAGCATCTCGCGTGCTTTGCGGATCAGGCTGCGCTCTGGCGTCAAAAAAGTAATTTTGGCGAGCTGCTGCGTGATTGTGCTACCGCCTTGCGTGCCGCCATCCCCCAGATTGTTGACCACGGCACGGGCCAGACCCCGGGGATCGATGCCCCAATGGCTCTCAAACCGCCGATCCTCAATCGCAATAAAGGCCTGCTTCACATGCGCGGGCAACTTTGCCGATTGAACGGGATCCCCGATATTCGCGCCATTGCGGGCAATGGGCTCCCCGTTGGAGGCAAGCAGGGTCAGCTGCGGCGGCGCAAGGGGCTGAAGCGATTTGGAAAGCGGGGCCGTTAAAGCAAGATAGGCAAAGAGCAGAATAGCCAGCGCCAAGCTCGCCCAAAGGCTCCGCTTGATCCAAAGGCGGCGCCTCGGCCATGGCGACGCTGCGTCGGCAGCGCCCTCGGCCCCATCCCAATCCTCGTGGTCATCCCCATAAGGGTTGTGATCCGCCATGGTCATCCCTGTGGCCCTAACCCTGTGCAGCTACCGCCCGGTTCAGTTTGCCTTGCGGTGTTCGCCGCGCACCCAGCGCACGGTCCCTGAGCTGGCCCGCATAACGACGCTTTCGGTCGTCATCTTGCCATCGGCCAGTCGCTTCACACCATCGAGCAGCGACCCATCAGTCACGCCAGTGGCCGCAAAAATGCAATCGCCTTTCGCCAGCTCCTTCAGGTCATAAATATAATCAAGGTCAGTAATGCCCCATTTGCGGGCACGAGACCGCTCATCATCATTGCGGAACAACAGACGTCCTTTGAACTGCCCGCCCACGCAGCGCAGCGCTGCCGCCGCCAAAACACCTTCAGGCGCGCCGCCAGACCCCATATACATGTCGATTGTCGTTTCTGGATTGGTGACGGCGATGACGCCTGCCACATCCCCATCAGGGATCAGCATGATGCCGCAGCCAATGCCGCGCAATTCCGCGATCAGCTTTTCATGCCGGGGACGGTCGAGCACGCACACGATGATATCAGCGGGCGTCACGCCCTTGGCACGGGCAACCGCCTCAACATTCTCGGTCGGCGTCTTGGCTAGGTCGATGATGCCATCGGGATAGCCGGGACCAACGGCCAGCTTATCCATATAGACATCCGGCGCATTCAGAAGATTGCCTTCTTCCGCAACGGCCAGCACGGCCAGCGCATTGGGGCCAGCCTTTGCCGTAATGGTTGTGCCTTCCAGCGGGTCGAGCGCGATGTCGATCTTCGGACCAGAACCAATGGCCGAACCGACTTTTTCTCCGATGAAGAGCATCGGGGCTTCGTCGCGCTCCCCTTCACCAATGACGACCGTGCCGTCCATTTCCAGTTCGTTCAGTGCGGCCCGCATCGCTTCCACTGCGGCTGCGTCAGCTGCCTTTTCGTCCCCGCGTCCGACAAGTGTCGATGCAGCAATCGCCGCCGCCTCGGTCACCCGGACCATTTCGAGAACCAAAACGCGATCAAGAACTTTGCTGGGATTCACCATGAGACACATATCCTGTCTATTTTCTATGCGCGTGCCCTAAGGCAGCAATGTGATGATGTCGAGACATGCGCTTTGGAACAGCGCAGGTTCTAACAATCGATTAAACGTCAATAATGTGCATGACCATCGGCGGGGCCTGAAGACTGTCTGACCCGTTGAGCAGAGCCAGAGCTTGCGCCACATTCGCTTCGCTGCATTGATGCGTCACCAATGCGACAACAGCTGCACCCTCCGCCGTCACACCCCGCTGGCTGAGCGATTCAATCGAGACGCCGCCATCGCGCATCGCCGCTGTGATTTCCGCGAGCACGCCGGGCCGATCGGCAACGATGAAGCGCAAATAGCTCTTCGCCACGCGCTCGCCAGACGGCGCACGTGCCGATCGGGCAAGGCTCGCCACCGGCATGGCAAAGGCAGGGCCCGTTTCCCCGCGGGCAATATCAATCAAATCGGCAACCACGGCAGAAGCCGTTGGCCCCTCCCCAGCGCCGCGACCTTGCAGGAAGAGGCGGCCAACAAAATTCCCTTCCGCGACCACAGCATTTAACGATCCAGTGACATGCGCCAGCGGGTGCGCCAGTGGCACAAGACAGGGCTGAACGCGCTGGAACAGGCCCGTCGCGTTCGCCTCTGCCATCCCGACCAAACGAATGCGATGGCCGAGCGCCTGCGCCTCGACAATGTCGGCGGCAATGACGTGCCGAATGCCGCGCACATCCACGCCGTCAAAATCAATCGCCGTGCCAAAGGCAAGGCTTGCGAGAATAGAAAGCTTATGCGCTGCATCCACGCCATCAATGTCAAAGCTGGGGTCGGACTCTGCATATCCCAGCGCCTGCGCTTCGGAGAGGACATCGGCGAAATCCCGGCCTGCGCTTTCCATCGTCGACAAGATATAGTTACACGTGCCGTTCAGGATGCCGAACACGCCAGAAATCTCGTTGGCCGCAGCCCCTTCGCGCAGACCCTTGATGACGGGAATGCCGCCGGCCACCGCGGCTTCATATTTCAGCGCAACATTGGCGCGCTCGGCGGCTTCCGCAAGTTCCAAACCATGATGCGCAATCATGGCCTTATTGGCCGTCACAAAAGCGCGACCTTTGGCGATGGTCTTGCGCGCCAGCACCAGCGCCGGGCCATCTGACCCGCCAATCAACTCCACCACCACATCCACGCCATCAAGCTCGGCAAGTGCAGCGGTGTCATCCACCCATTGAAAGCGAGACAAGCTAATGCCGCGATCCCGCGTGCGGTCGCGAGCGGATACGGCGACAACCTCAATCGGGCGACCGGCGCGGCGTTCAATCAGGCTGCGATTGGCGTCGATCAGTTTGACGACACCCGCCCCAACTGTTCCCAGACCTGCCAAGGCCACCCGCAACGCTTCTGCCATGTTGACGCTCCACCCATTTGCTCTGACCAGCGCCTTTAGGGAGGATGAAGGCTGATTGGAACCAGCTTTTACACAAAGCCGCGACACGTCAGCTAAGCGGCATGTGGTCTATCGGACACTTGCCCCGCCTGACCACATGTGGAAGACGGGCCACATGCTGACTCACATTAAAGTTCGGGGCGCCCGGGAACATAATCTCAAGGGCGTCGATGTTGATATTCCGCGCGATACGCTGACCGTCATCACGGGCCTGTCGGGCTCGGGCAAGTCGAGCCTTGCCTTTGACACCATCTATGCCGAGGGGCAGCGGCGCTATGTGGAGTCGCTGTCTGCTTATGCGCGGCAGTTTCTGGAAATGATGCAAAAGCCCGATGTGGATCACATAGAGGGCCTGTCCCCCGCCATCAGCATTGAGCAGAAAACAACCAGCCGCAACCCGCGCTCCACCGTCGCGACGGTGACCGAGATTTATGATTATATGCGCCTGCTTTGGGCGCGTGTTGGCATTCCCTATTCCCCGGCAACAGGCCTTCCCATTTCAGCCCAAACCGTCAGCCAGATGGTCGATCGCGTGGCCGCTTTGCCAGAGGGAACGCGGCTCTATCTGCTCGCGCCCGTCGTGCGGGGTCGCAAGGGGGAATATCGCAAGGAATTAGCGGAGTGGCAAAAGGCCGGATTCACCCGTGTGCGCATTGATGGCGCATTTCACGATATTGATGAGGCCCCCGCCCTTGATAAGAAATTCAAGCACGACATTGAGGTCGTGGTTGATCGCATCGTCGTGCGCGAGGGGATTGAAACCCGTCTGGCCGACAGCTTTGAAACAGCGCTGAAACTCGCAGATGGGCTGGCCTTTGTTGATCCAGCTGACGCGCCAGAAGAAGCCCCAGCCCCCAAAGATGTGCTGGGCGACCATGCCCCGCCGGGCCGCATCGTCTTTTCAGAGAAATTTGCCTGCCCTGTTTCAGGCTTCACCATTTCTGAAATTGAGCCGCGCCTTTTTTCCTTCAACGCGCCGCAAGGGGCCTGCCCGACATGCGATGGTTTGGGGGAGAAGCTCTCTTTCGATCCGGAACTCATCGTTCCCAACGAAACCTTGTCGATCAAAAATGGTGCGATTGTCCCTTGGGCGAAATCCAACCCGCCCAGCCCTTATTATATGCAGGTGCTCAGCTCTCTCGCGCGGCATTTTGACTTCAGCCTCGAGACGCCTTGGAAAGATCTGCCCGCAGACATACGCGACATCCTCCTCAATGGCGCAGGCCTAGAGATTATCCGCCTCACCTTTCAGGATGGCCGCAAAACCTATGATGCGCATAAGCATTTCCATGGCGTGATCGGCAATCTCAATCGACGCCTGATCCAGACCGACAGCGCCTGGATGCGCGAAGAACTGGCGAAATATCAAAGCTCGGCCCCCTGCGAAGCCTGCCACGGCGCGCGCCTCAAGCCTGAGGCGCTGTGCGTCAAAATCGCCAACACCACGATCAGCACGGCCACCCAATTATCAGTCGTTGATGCGGTTGAGTGGTTTGGCACATTGGAGGCCAAGCTCAGCCCGCAGCAGCAGCAAATTGCCCGCGCGATCCTAAAAGAGATTAATGAGCGGTTGGGCTTCCTCAACAATGTTGGCCTTGATTATCTGAACCTCAGCCGCACATCGGGCACCCTATCGGGGGGCGAGAGCCAGCGGATCCGCCTTGCCTCCCAAATTGGGTCGGGCCTGTCGGGCGTTCTGTATGTGCTCGATGAGCCCTCCATCGGCCTGCACCAGCGGGACAATGATATGCTATTGGCGACGCTGCAGCGGCTGCGTGATTTGGGCAATACGGTGATCGTCGTCGAACATGATGAGGATGCCATTCGCCATGCCGACTATATCATCGATATGGGCCCGGGCGCTGGTGTGCATGGCGGGCAGATTGTGGCGCAAGGCAGCCTTGCCGATATTGAGGCCGCCGAAGGGAGTTTGACCGCAGACTATCTGACCGGGCGGCGCGAAATCCCCGTGCCCGCAAAACGGCGCAAAGGAACGGGCAAGAAACTGATCGTCAAAGGCGCACGCGAGAATAATCTCCGCAATGTCTCCGCCTCCATCCCGCTTGGCACCTTCACCTGCGTCACGGGTGTATCGGGGTCGGGAAAATCCAGCTTCACCATCGACACCCTATATGCGGCTGCCGCGCGCACGTTGAACGGAGCCAGAGTCGTCGCGGGAAAGCATGACAAGATCGAAGGCCTCCAGTTTCTCGACAAAGTCATCGACATTGATCAATCCCCCATTGGCCGCACACCCCGATCAAACCCGGCGACCTATACGGGTGCGTTCACCAATATTCGCGATTGGTTTGCCGGCCTGCCTGAGGCTCAAGCGCGGGGATACAAGCCGGGTCGTTTTTCCTTCAACGTCAAAGGCGGCCGATGCGAAGCCTGCCAAGGCGATGGCGTCATCAAGATTGAGATGCACTTTCTGCCCGACGTTTATGTGACTTGCGAAGACTGCAAAGGCGCGCGCTATAATCGGGAAACCTTGGAGGTGAAGTTCAAGGGACATTCCATTGCCGATGTGCTCGACATGACGGTTGAAGACGCCGTGGAATTCTTCAAGGCGGTCCCACCCATTCGCGACAAAATGGCGATGCTGGCCGAAGTCGGGCTTGGCTATGTGAAGGTGGGCCAACAGGCGACAACGCTTTCCGGTGGCGAGGCGCAGCGCGTGAAGCTGGCCAAGGAACTCAGTCGCAGGGCCACGGGCAACACCCTCTATATTCTCGATGAGCCGACCACGGGCCTCCATTTTGAAGACGTCCGCAAGCTGCTGGAGGTGCTCCATGCTCTGGTCGATCAGGGGAACAGCGTCGTCGTGATCGAACATAATCTGGATGTAATCAAAACGGCGGACTGGATCATCGATCTCGGACCAGAAGGCGGCATTAAGGGCGGCGAGATCATCGGCGAAGGAACGCCCGAGGCCATTGCCGCACACCCGCGCAGCTATACAGGCAGCTATCTCAAGCCATTATTGAGTGGAAAAAACGAACACCCCATCGGGCAATAGCTCCCAGGTCAGGACATTGAGATATGGTTATCATATCGCCATATTGGCATGATTTTGCGAATTCCATCTCCCAAGCGCCTTGCCATTCAGCAGATTAATTCACGGAATACCGCCATTCATCGAAGTAACTGATATTTTTCGACTTCCCCTTTTAAGTAAATTTTGGTTAACGTGGCTTTAGTCATTGCCATATTGGCATGATTCTGTGCGTCCGAGGATATCAAGCGATGCGGGTTCTCCTTATCGAAGATGAACCGACAACCGCCAAGGCGGTCGAAATCATGCTCTCTGGTGAAGGGTTTAATGTCTACACAACCAATCTTGGTGAAGAGGGCATCGATCTCGGCCGTCTCTATGATTATGATATTATTTGTTTGGATCTGAACTTGCCAGACATGCATGGCTATGATGTTCTTAAGAAATTGCGGGCAGCCCAGGTCGAAACCCCGATTTTAATCTTATCGGGTTATGCCGACATTGACTCCAAATTGCGGGGGTTCGGGATGGGGGCCGATGACTATGTAACAAAACCTTTCCACCGGGAGGAATTGGTGGCCCGCATCTATGCCATCGTCCGACGCGCAAAGGGTCATTCGCAATCCATCATCCGCACAGGTCAGTTATCGGTCAATCTTGACGCAAAGACTGTCGATGTCGCCGGAACGCGCGTTCATCTGACTGGCAAAGAATATTTGATGCTGGAACTCCTCTCCTTGCGCAAGGGAACGACCCTCACCAAAGAAATGTTCCTCAATCACCTTTACGGCGGCATGGATGAGCCTGAGCTCAAAATCATCGACGTGTTCATTTGCAAGCTCCGCAAGAAGCTGGCTTTGGCCTGCGGCGGGCATAATTACATCGAAACCATCTGGGGTCGGGGATATATTCTAAGGGACCCTGAGGATCAGGCCCAGGCGGCTTAAAAAGCCCTGCGGCCGTGGGCCAGCAGGGCTTTTCGCGCCATTTATGCAGCCAGTTAAGCGGGCATCGCCGCTTTCAGCATGCCCACCCGGCGCTGACGACGCATGGCCGATCCGGCAATACCGAAGCCACTGAGCATCATTGCCCAAGATGCAGGCTCTGGAATTCCACCCGGAGGCGGAGCGACAGCACCAAACCCATCTAGATAAACATAGCCCCAATGGCCTGTTGGTTCGCAATCTGCGGCAAGAACGGACAAGAGGAAATCATGCCCGAGCAGGCCCGCGCCAATTGCCAGATTTTCAATCTGCCATTGCGGCGTGTAATAGCTATCCCCATCAAAGGAGAAGCGCGGATCAATCCCGCCGCCGCCCGATGCAGCATTATACTCCCGCCGAATAAGCTCAGTCGATGTCGTGAGATCGGTCAGTGTGATGATCATGGTTGCCGCATCATTGGTTCCATGGGCCCCCTCAAGAACCGCCTTCCAAGCAAAGAAGATGTTGCTGTCGGAATAGTTATTGACCTGCTGACGAAGGACCGAGGCATATCCACCCCATGTCGTATTCTCGACACGATAGCTAAACCGCCCGCCATAAACAGTTGACCCCAAAGCCGCCCCCACATTCGGATCGACCGTGCCAGACGCAACAATGCCGGATCGCACACCCCCATCACCGGGGATGAAGCTATTCGGGTTCAGCCCAGCATTGGAGACATTACCTCGATACCCGCCACCTTGCGTCCAGCCTGAGGCATTTCCGGCTTCAAAGTCGCCATTGACGAACGAGGATGCATGGACTGCCGATGTACTTAAAAGTGCGGCAATCGCCGCCATAACGTGTTTTTTCATGACGCTTCACTCCATCAATTCAGAGGAAGGCCCGCATATTTGCGATACCTGACGGAGCGACCCAAGCCTTTAGCTTGATATATCTAACCAAATCTTCATGCGCCTGACAATCGCGCAACCACCAACGCACAATGGTCTACATTCAATATATTATACTCAATTCTAACCCTATTTTGATCGGCAGCTTTGCAGCGAGAGATCAAGACAAACAAAAACCCCGCCAGCACCGCTGACGGGGTTTTCATGCGTTTCTAGAGAAGCAAATGACTTGGCTTACGCCTCGTCGCTAGCCGACTCCGGCGTGTGAATCACGGCCCCCAACGCGTCGTCACCTGTATCGGCTTCGACGGGCTGGCGGAGCTCAGCTGCGCGTTCCTCCGCTGCCGATTTTGGGGCGACAAGGCTCTGTTGCCAAGCGCGCTGCTGCACACGAAGGGCTGCATCGCGGCTTGTCGCCGCAACACGAAGGCGGTTCATGCCTGCGCCCGTCCCGGCAGGGATCAGACGACCGACGATCACATTTTCCTTCAGGCCCATCAGCGTGTCCTTCTTCCCTTCGACCGCCGCCTGCGTCAGCACGCG
>JBEDGC010000048.1:0-2943 GCA_041174825.1 Pseudomonadota bacterium
TGGACGCCCGATCTGTTCAGCCGCGTCTTCAAAATGAGCCAGGCAGAGTTGGGTGGGCCAATTGCTGTGATCTACAGCATGGCAGCCTTGGGCGCCCTTTCAAGCGGCTTTATCTTTCCAATTTTGTTGAGCCGTGGCCTCTCCCCCAATGCCGCGCGCAAATCATCAATGTTGTTTTACTCGGTTCTCATCCTGCCGATCCCGCTTGCGCTCAACGTCGATAGCCCATGGGTCGCGGCCGCGTTGATTGGGCTTGCGTTGTTTGCCCATCAGGGCTTTTCGACCAATGTTTTTGGCTTCACCGCAGATACGGTCCCCATTAAGCGTGTCGCAACGGTGATGGCGGTTGGCGCCGTATTCGGCAATTTAACCGGCATGGGCATCATCGAGTTCACCGGATGGTCGCTGACCCATGGCGTTGGCTATTGGCCCATGTTTGCAATGGCGGCGAGCGCCTATCTGCTGGCAACGCTTTGGATCCATCTGCTGGTGCCGGTGATCCGACCCGTCTCTCAAGACTGATCTGACCTGATAACCGCACAAGAAAAGGGCCGGAGCGATGCTCCGGCCCTTCCTTTTTCTGCGCTGTGCGTTCGGCTTATTTGCCGAAGTTCAGCTGGAACGTAACGCCGAAATAACGATCAGCTTCGCGCGGGATGATGTAGCGGAAGCTGCCGCCCGGGCCACCAGAGATGATCGAGGAGGCAAAGCTCTTGTCAAAGAGGTTCTTGATCTGAGCCGTCAGCTTCCAACGGTCATTCTGCTCAACAAGAGCCGCACTCAGATCAACCGTCGCATAGCCATCAACGGTCGTGCCCGCACGTGTCACGAGGTTGGTTGTCAGTTCGTACATTTGCGACGACTGATAGGCTACAGCACCGCCCAACTGAACATTGGCGAAGCTATTGGTTTCGATCGTCCAATCCGCACCCAGTGACGCCTTAACCTTCGGTGCATTCGGCAGCGGCGTGCCCTTTGACACAACGTTGGCCGGGTTTCCGCCGACCGGAACGCGGAAGGTTTCAACCTGCGCATCTGTGTACGCAATGCCGCCCGAAATCGTCACATTGCGTGCTGGACGCAACAGGATGTCAAGCTCAGCACCCTTTGTCGAAACGGTACCAGCATTGGTCAGACGGGTCGTGACAACACCAGCAACAAGATCAGGGTTGTTCGCCTGATAGTTGTTATACTTCGCATAATAGAGGGCGACGTTAACAATCGCCTTGCCATCAAGGAAGCTGTTCTTGGCGCCGACTTCAAACGCATTGACGGTTTCTGCTGCAATGACGTTCGTATCATCAATACCAGACAGACCCGTCAGCGGCGGCGTGGCCGACTTATACATGTTGAAGAACACGTTATAGGCCGGGCCCTTATAGCCGCGCGTATAGCTACCATAGAGCATGGTATCGTCGTTCACATCGACTTGGATGCCAGCTTTACCCGACAGGTTCGACTTGTCCGTCTTTCCGCTGAAGGTAAAGTTGGGACGAATGCCCGGACGAGAATCCGCAAAGTTCGACGTGCGGCCATGGAACACCGACAAATCGTCATTGGTGTAACGCAGGCCACCGATCAGGCGGATCGCGTCCGTGACATTGGCAGTTGCCTGCCCAAAGACAGCCATGTTCTTAAACGTTGACCCAAAGGTCGCGCTGCCAATCGGATTGGTGATGGTCGACACCCCTGCCGTGGTTGAGCACGGCGTCAGGCCTGTGACGATAGCTGGCAATGTCGATGCCGAGCATGTGATCACATTACGTGTGAAGGTGCGTTCGGACTCAGCGCGCGAATAATAGGCCCCCACCACATAATCGAGGAAATTGCCGGTCGGCGATGCCAAGCGGAATTCCTGCGTGAAGGTGTTGGACGTTTGCGGGCCATCATCATGCAGCTGGTTCAGGCCAACATAGGGTTGATCCAGCCAATCCCCGTCACGAATTTCCTGATTGTCCCAACCGCGATAGCTGGTGATGGAGGTCAGAACATGCTCACCCACATTGATGTCGGCCTGAGCAGAAACGCCCCAGCTTTCTTCTTTGGTGGCCGTGATGAGGTTCTGCTTGACGAAGCGCGCCTCATCCTTGGCAAAGCTCGTGCCCGAAAGCGCAAGAGCGGCCGCATTGGTCGGTGTCGGGCTGATGATTTCAGCACAGCAATCATCGTCCGCCTTGCGCCAATCGCCACGCAGCGTGAGCTGGACGTTCTCGCTGACGTCAGCTTCGATCACACCACGAAGGCCATAATGCTGATAGCCGTTAACCTTGGTGCGCTTGGCCAAATTGGTGATGTTGCCGTCATATTCGCTATAATAGCCAGTGACGCGTGAGCGAACCTTATCGGAGAGCGGCATGTTGACGGTCGCACGGCCACGATATTCCGAACGATCAAAATAAGAGGCTTCCACAGTGCCTTCAAACGCGTCTGTTGGGCGCTTGGTCACGATGGAGACAACACCCGCCGACGCATTCTTGCCGAACAATGTGCCCTGCGGACCACGCAGCACTTCGATGCGCTCTACGTCGAACAAATCGCTAAAGCCTTCGCCAGCACGGCTCAGGACAACGCCATCAAGAACGGCAGCTACCGAAGGTTCTGCCGCGATAGAGAAGTTGATCGTGCCAACGCCGCGCAGGAAGAGCGCCTGGTTGAGCGTTGTGCCGGCCTTGCGGAAGTTCATCGACGGAACGAGATACTGCGCATTTTCAAGCGTCAGGCCACCGCTATTGGCAATGGCGTCGCCCGAAATGACGGAAATCGCAACCGGAACGGATTGCAGATTTTCTTCACGCTTCTGCGCGGTCACGATGATTTCACCTGCGGTGTCGTCGGCGGCGTCCTGCGCAAACGAAACAGCAGGCAGAGCGAGCGCAACGGCTGCACTTGCCATAATTGTGGATCGGAAAAGCTTCATCTTGTTTCTCCCTGAGACTCAAAACC
>JBEDGC010000049.1:0-43464 GCA_041174825.1 Pseudomonadota bacterium
GTATCGATCCAAAACGGAAGGCTTATTTCATTACCAGCTGCCGATGATTTCCAGTTCTCGCAAATGATGTTTTGATTGACAGGTGTCCGAGCTGTTTGGCTTACTAACCTAGTGCAGTTTGTGTGTGGGGGGCAGCGTATTTCGAAACCACCTCGCTACCGGCCTACGTCCTTTATTCCTATAAGGTGCTAGAAGGAGGCTCAGCCATGTCAAAAGTCCCTAAAGTTTCTCCCACATGGGTATCGCCTTTAACGGACGATCAACACGCGCAACTGGGCAGATTATGCGTACTTTGGGGGCAAATTGATTTTTTGCTCGATCACATCCTTGAATGGACGTACTTCTTGAGAGAGGCACGATGGGACGCAAAGTTTCATAAAAGGCCATTTGATGCTAAATTAAGCCTTCTTAGAAAATCACTTTCTGAAATTGGCGAGCTAGCAATCTTAGGAACCTTGCGGGAGTTTTGTGGACAGCTTGATAAGATAAAAGGACGAAGGAACCACGCAGTGCATGGCATATGGGGATGGCGCGCTGAACCTAGTGGGAAAATGGTCGCCTGCGCACGGCACCAAAAATCGCCGTCTACGCCACTGAAGCCGTCTGATTTTGACGAGTTAGAACAAGCCTTATGTTTTTGCTCAAATATTGGAGGTCGCATCTTGTTAGCCTCTCAGGGCCAGCCAGTACCTCAACTGCTGCTCAGCGGAAGATTTTTCCATGGCGGACAAGACCAGCCGCCAGAATTTGTTGGGCAATGGCAAAACAAATATCCTTGGGACAGCGCTATTCAGGATCCTAATTGCAAAGAAGGTCAGCTGCCTCGCCCAGCACGCCCTCTTCCTGAGAACTAGAATCTTCGAGCCCCAAGCCTCCTAGAACTGCTATTGGGACCAAGGTTTCACAGGGTTTCTTGGTGGCAACAAAAAAACGGGCCCTCTCAGCCCCGTTCTCTTAACTCCAAACCAAACCCTCTCAGACCTTACTGATCCAAGAAGCTCCGCATCTTCCTTGACCGCGACGGGTGCTTCAGCTTCCTGAGCGCCTTGGCCTCGATCTGGCGGATACGTTCGCGGGTCACGCTGAACTGCTGGCCCACTTCTTCCAGCGTATGGTCGGTGTTCATGCCGATGCCAAAGCGCATGCGCAGCACGCGTTCTTCACGCGGGGTGAGGGAGGCGAGCACGCGGGTGACGGTTTCTTTCAGGTTTTGCTGAATGGCGGCATCCACGGGGATGACGGCGTTCTTATCCTCAATGAAATCACCCAGATGTGAATCTTCCTCATCGCCAATCGGCGTTTCAAGGGAGATCGGCTCCTTGGCGATTTTCATCACCTTGCGCACCTTCTCCAGCGGCATGGACAGGCGCTCTGCCATTTCCTCTGGGGTCGGTTCGCGGCCTGTTTCGTGCAGGAACTGGCGGCTGCAGCGCACCAGCTTGTTGATCGTTTCGATCATATGCACGGGGATGCGGATGGTGCGCGCCTGATCCGCGATGGAGCGCGTGATCGCTTGACGGATCCACCAGGTGGCATAGGTCGAGAATTTATAGCCGCGGCGATATTCAAATTTATCCACCGCCTTCATCAGGCCGATATTGCCTTCCTGAATAAGGTCGAGGAATTGCAGGCCGCGATTGGTGTATTTTTTGGCGATGGAAATGACGAGGCGCAGATTGGCCTCCACCATTTCCTTTTTCGCTATGCGGGCTTCGCGCTCTGCCTTTTGCACCATGTTCACAATGCGGCGGAATTCGGTGAGGGACATGCCCGTGGCTTGCGCAATATCGGCAATTTCGGTGCGAATCCGCTCTACCGCGTCGCCTTCGGCTTCGGCAAAAGCGGCCCATTTCTTGTCGATGCCGCGCACGGTGTCCAGCCAGTTTTCATCCAGCTCCCGGCCCATATAGCTATCGAGGAAGGATTTGCGGTTGACCTTATGGCGCTCTGCCAGACGCAGCATCTGCCCGCCCAGCGCGGTCAGGCGGCGGTTATAGCTGTACAGCTGATCAACCAGATATTCGATCTTGCTGTTGTGGAACTGCACGCTTTCCACTTCGGCGGTCAGCTCTTCGCGAAGCTTGTGATATTTCTTTTCTTCGGATGCTGAAAAATCCTGCGCGTTGGACAAAGCGACCATGCGCGCATTCTGAATCTTGCCGAATTTTTTGTAGATGGAGGTGATGCGGGCAAAGCGTTCCAACGCTTCGGGCTTCAACGTTTCTTCCATCTGGGCAAGGGATAGGGTGTTATCCTCATCCTCTTCCTCGGCCTGCGCCTTCATCCGGCGTTCGATCAGGCCGTCTTCATCTTCTTCACCGGCGGCGTCTTCGGCAACGTCATCGTCTTCCTTGAAAGACGGGCCAGCCGTTTTCTCAGAGATTTCGCCATCGGCGCCTTCTTCTTCCTCATCGGTCAGCGCCTCTGGGGCGGGGCCTTTGGACAGCATGGCTTCCAGATCGAGGATTTCGCGCAGCTGCATCGTGCCTTCGTTCAGCGCGCTGGACCAATCGATGATCGCGTTAAAGGTGATCGGGCTTTCACACAGGCCCAAAATCATCGTGTCGCGACCCGCCTCAATGCGCTTGGCAATCGCAATTTCGCCTTCGCGGGACAAAAGTTCAACCGCGCCCATTTCACGCAAATACATGCGCACAGGGTCATCGGTGCGGTCGATGACTTCCTTTTTCTTTTCAACTTCGGGCGCGCCCATGGGGTCGGCGGCGTCAACCGCTTCCACATCGTCTTCGGCATCCGCCTCTTCGCCGTCATCGGCGGCTTCTTCATTTTCGACGATGTTGACGCCCATATCGTTGATTGCAGACATAACGTCTTCAATCTGTTCAGACGACATTTGATCCTGCGGCAGAGCTTCGTTCAGCTCATCATAGGTGATATATCCGCGCTTCTTGGCGCGGGCGAGCAGCTTCTTGATCGAGGCTTCGTTGAGATCGATCAAAGGCGCGTCGGCGCCGTCCTTGTCCATCGCGTCGGCAGTGTCAGTTTTGGCCATGTGACCCGATATACCCTTCTTCAATCCCCATCCCCGGCGAGTTCCGCCAGTGACGCGAGTTTTGCATCAGCCTCAAGACGGGCCTGTTGCAGGCGCATCTGTTCGGCAAATCTTGTATCGTCCCAGTGTTCGGCGAGGCGCGCGGTGGCAGCTTCCAATGCAGCGTCCAATTCTGGACGCGCCGCAAGCGCCTCTATCGCCATCCCCAAATCCCTCCGGGCGAGTTCGGCTTCCGACTGCCGCCGCGTGAAGGAAAAGGCAAGCCCATTCGCATCGATTAACCGCGCGGCAAGTGCACCGGAACCCTGTTCTTGGCATATGGTGATCAATGCCTGAGAATCAAGCGCGCGATGTTCATATGCCGCGTTGAGGATAATGTTCCGAAAAGCCGCTAAATCCGTATCAGCGATGGGAAGTCCGGCAATGGCCTCAGCATGGGTCAGGATCGTCTCTGGATGATGGAGCAACCCGCATAAAATCGCACGCGCATAAACGGGTTCCACGCCTGTTCCGCTAATTGCGCGCGTCGCGCCTGTGGGGGCGGGTTCAAACTGCGGCCCGCGCGCCCATTTACCGCCGCGTGGTGGCGTGCGGGCAGGGGCAAGGCGGCCTGCATAGGGCCCAGGCGCCGGTGGATTGCGAAAGGCCTCATCAAATCGGCGGCGGAATTCCAGCTGATATTGGTCGCGCACCCCGGCATCGGCAATCGTCTTGGCATGCTCATAGAGCCGCTGGCGCAGGCCCGCGCGCGTTTCTGGGGTGGTGAGGGGGGCGGCATCGCGTTCATGCCGCCAGAGCCGCTCCACCAGCGGCTCAGGTGCGGCCAGCAGGGCATCCATCGCCGCCTTGCCGCCCGATTTGATCAGATCATCCGGGTCTTTGCCCTCGGGCAGGGTGATAAATCCCAGCGATCGATCTGGCGCAAGGCCCGGCAGCGCGCGGCCAATGGCACGCACGGCGGCCTTTTGTCCCGCGCTGTCGCCATCAAAGCAGAGGATGGGCGCGTCGGTCAGCCGCCAGAGCATGCCAATTTGCTGTTCGGTGAGCGCCGTTCCCAATGGGGCAACGGAATCTTCAATGCCGGCTTGGGCCAGGGCGATGACGTCCATATAGCCTTCGACCACGATGACGCGGCCCGATTTGCGCGAGGCTGGGCTGGCGCGGTCGAGGTGGTAGAGCGTGCGGCCTTTGTCGAACAAGGGCGTGTCGGGGGAATTGAGATATTTTGGCTCCCCTTGGCCAAGGATACGCCCGCCAAAGGCGATCACGCGGCCGCGCGCGTCGCAAATGGGAATCATCAACCGGCCGCGAAACCGGTCATAACTGTCCTTATCATCGACCTTGATCAGCAGGCCCGCCTCGATCAGCTTGTCTTCCCCAAAATGGGCCAGCGCGGTTTTCAGCCGGGTTTTGCCGTCTGGCGCAAATCCTATCTTGTAGGATTTGACGGTCTTTTGAGTCAGCCCGCGGTGTTGGAGATAGGCACGTGCCGCATCCCCTTCGTGACCTTCCAACTGCGCCACAAACCAGTCCGCTGCTGCCGTCATCACATCATAAAGGGAATTGGCCCGCTCCGTCTTTTCCCGCTCCCTCGGGTCTTGCGCTGGAACCTCCAGCCCCGCTGCATCCGCCAGTTCCTTCACCGCCTCCATAAATGGCAAGCCTCGATGGTCGGTCATCCAGCGAATGGCATCGCCATGCGCGCTGCACCCAAAGCAATGGTAAAAGCCCTTCTCGTCATTGACGTAAAAGCTGGGCGTTTTCTCATTATGGAATGGGCAGCACCCGCGATATTCCCGCCCGGCCTTGGTGATCTTCACCGTCCGCGCGACAAGCGTCGACAATTGCGTCCGCGCGCGCAGTTCATCCAACCAAGCAGGCGACAGCGTCATTGGGCTTTACTCCCCTCCCGCTTGCGGGAGGGGCAGGGGGTGGGCAACCCGATGAGAAGCGCTTCGATCGCCGCAATCACGCCCTCAAGATTGTCAAAAACCTGTTCGTTTGAAAATCTGACCACATGATATCCATTCTGCTCGAGATAAGCGTCCCGACGCGCGTCCATCTCTAACCGTCCGTCGTGAGAAATGCCATCCAACTCAACAACAAGGCGAGCAGATCTGCATAAAAAATCAACGATGTAAGGCCCGACCGGCATTTGCCGACTAAATTTGAACCCAGCCAAGCCGCTGCCCCGCAACACCGACCAGAGCCTTTGCTCGGCAGGCGTGGCTTGGTTTCGAAGAGATTTAGCGCGGGACGTGTTGCGCGACCGAAAAATGGGCGGTGTCATGGACTGCCCACCCCCGACCCCACCCGCATGCGGGAGGGGAGAAAAGGCGCACTGCCGATCAGCTAAGCGCCGCTTTTACCAGCGCACTGGCCTTTGACATGTCGAGGTTCGCGGCGTGGCGGTCTTTCAATGTGGCCATCACCCGGCCCATATCTTTGACGGTCTCAGCGCCCAATTCCGCCTTGATCGCTTCAATCGCAGCGGATGTTTCGGCATCGCTCATCTGCTGCGGCAGAAAGGCTTCGATAATCACGATTTCGGCCGCTTCGATATCGGCGAGTTCCTGACGGCCGCCCTTCACATACAGATCAATCGATTCGCGGCGCTGCTTCACCATTTTCTGCATGACTTCGGTGACGAGTAGATCATCATCCGTCGGAGCCTTGCCGGTGCGCGCTTCAATGTCGCGGTTCTTAATGGCGGCTTGGATGAGCCTAATGGTCGCGGTTTTTGGCTTATCTCCGCCCTTCATGGCGGCTACCAGCGCGGCTGTAATATCGTCGCGAATCATGATCTTCTCTCGATTAAAAAGGAAAGAATGGCTCATAGCTGGGGAAAACCTTTTTTAATAGATTGACGCTCTGCCGCCCCGTCTCTAGCGGGAATGCCTTAGCGACATTGACGAAATTTATTTGAAGGAGCGCCCCATTATGGCCGACCCCACCAGCACGCGCGCGCCCAGCGGAGCGACAGGCGTTCTGGTTTTGGAGTCGGGTGAGGTCATCTGGGGCCGAGGCTTTGGCGCTGAGGGCGCGGCCGTCGGGGAAGTCTGCTTCAACACTGCCATGACGGGCTATCAAGAAGTGATGACGGACCCCAGCTATGCTGGGCAAATCATCAACTTCACCTTCCCCCATATCGGCAATGTCGGCACCAATGCCGAAGATGTTGAAGCAACCAACCCACATGCCTTGGGCTGCATCGTTCGGGAAGATGTGACCAACCCGTCAAATTTCCGCAACACGCAGGATTTTGTTCAGTGGATGACGGTCAATGGCCGGATCGGCATTTCAGGCATTGATACACGCGCTTTGACGCGCCTGATCCGTGTGAAGGGCGCGCCCAACGCGGTCATCGCGCATAATGCCAAGGGGCAATTTGATATTGCTGCTCTGCTCGCTCAGGCAAAGGCTTGGCCCGGCCTTGAGGGCATGGACTTAGCCAAAACAGTCTCCACCACCCAAAGCTATGGCTGGTCCGACGGGCTTTGGACATTGAACCAAGGCTATGCCGCAAACAGTGCGAACCCAAATGGCCCGCGCGTGGTCGCGATTGATTATGGGATTAAGCGGAATATCTTGCGCAACCTGATTGACGCTGGCGCGCAGGTGACGGTCGTGCCTGCGACCGCAAGTTTTGAAGACATCATGGCGCACACCCCAGATGGCCTGTTCCTCTCCAACGGTCCGGGCGACCCGGCTGCGACGGGGGTCTATGCTGTGCCCGTCATCCGGCAATGGCTCGACACGAAAAAACCGCTCTTTGGCATTTGCCTTGGCCATCAGATGCTGGGCCTTGCGGTTGGCGCAAAGACCGAAAAAATGCATCAGGGCCATCGTGGCGCAAACCACCCGGTTCAGCGCTTGAAGGATGGTGCTGTTGAAATCACGAGCATGAACCACGGCTTTGCGGTGGATGCAGACACGCTGCCCGGCAATGCGCGGGCAACGCATGTGTCGCTGTTCGATGGCTCCAATTGCGGTTTTGAGCTGATCGATCAGCCCGCCTTTAGCGTCCAATATCACCCAGAAGCGTCCCCCGGCCCGCAGGACAGCCATTATCTGTTCGAGAAATTCGTCGGGATGATGGGATCAAAATAATGCCGAAAAGAACCGACATCACCTCCATTCTCGTCATTGGCGCTGGCCCGATTGTGATCGGTCAGGCCTGCGAGTTCGACTATTCTGGAACACAGGCGATTAAGGCGCTGAAGGAAGAGGGCTATCGGATCGTCCTCGTCAATTCCAACCCAGCGACGATCATGACCGATCCGGAATTGGCGGACGCGACCTATGTTGAGCCAATCACGCCAGAGATTGTGGCGAAGATCATTGAGAAAGAGCGGCCCGACGCGGTTTTGCCGACCATGGGTGGGCAGACGGCGCTGAATACGGCCCTTGCCCTGTTCCATGATGGCACGCTTGAAAAATATGGCGTGACGATGATCGGCGCGGATGCCGAGGCGATCGATAAAGCGGAAGACCGGATCAAATTCCGCGATGCGATGGACAAAATTGGTCTGGAATCCGCGCGCTCCGGCATTGCCCATACGCTGGAAGAGGCGCTTGAGGTTTTGGAGCGCACGGGCCTTCCCTCCATCATCCGCCCAAGCTTCACCATGGGCGGCACGGGCGGGGGCATCGCCTATAATCGCGAAGAATTCATTCAGATTGTGACAGGCGGCCTCGATGCCTCTCCCACAACCGAAGTGCTGATTGAAGAGTCGCTCTTGGGGTGGAAGGAATATGAGATGGAGGTCGTCCGGGATCGGAACGACAATGCCATCATCATCTGCTCCATCGAAAATGTGGACCCGATGGGCGTCCACACGGGCGATTCCATTACGGTCGCGCCGGCACTGACGCTGACCGACAAAGAATATCAGATCATGCGCAACGCATCGATTGCGGTGCTGCGTGAAATTGGTGTCGAAACGGGCGGATCGAATGTGCAATTTGCGGTCAATCCAAAGGATGGCCGCCTGATTGTCATTGAGATGAACCCCCGCGTCTCCCGCTCGTCTGCCTTGGCCTCCAAAGCGACGGGCTTTCCAATTGCTAAGGTCGCCGCAAAGCTAGCGGTTGGCTATACGCTGGATGAGATTAGCAACGACATTACGGGGGCGACGCCCGCCTCTTTTGAACCGACAATCGATTATGTCGTGACGAAGATTCCGCGCTTTGCCTTTGAAAAATTCAAGGGTGCGGAGCCTATCTTGTCAACGGCGATGAAGTCTGTCGGCGAAGTCATGGCCATTGGCCGCAATATCCATGAATCGATGCAAAAGGCGCTGCGCGGTTTGGAAACGGGCCTGTCTGGCTTCAATTTTGTCGATGCGCTGAAAGGTGCATCGCGCGCGGATTTGGCGGCGGCCTTGTCGCGTGCCACGCCGGATCGTTTGCTGGTTGCGGCCCAAGCCCTGCGCGAAGGGATGACGGTTGCGGAAATCCACGCAATTGCGAAATTTGACCCTTGGTTTTTGGAGCGGCTGGAAGAGATTGTGGCGGCTGAAAATCAGGTCGCGTCCAATGGCTTGCCTCAGAATGCCGAAGGCTTGCGTCAGTTAAAGGCGATGGGCTTTTCCGACAAAAGGCTGGCCTATCTCGCGCTGCAATCGGCGCATTTGCAAAGCGGCATGTCGCGCGCCATCGCGCAGGGATCAGGCATCATCCATGACGCGGTGAAGGCCATGACCGGCGGCGTGACGGAAAAGGAAGTGCGGGCCCTGCGCCATAAGCTCGGCGTGCGCCCTGTTTTCAAGCGCATTGATACCTGCGCTGCGGAGTTTGAGGCGAAAACGCCTTATATGTATTCCACCTATGAAGCGCCCAGCTTTGGCACGCCGGAATGTGAGGCGCAGCCATCGGATCGCGAAAAGATTGTCATTCTCGGCGGTGGCCCGAACCGCATCGGGCAGGGAATTGAGTTTGACTATTGCTGCTGCCACGCCTGCTTTGCGCTGGATGAGGCGGGCTATGAAACGATCATGGTCAACTGCAATCCGGAAACAGTGTCGACCGATTATGACACGTCTGACCGGCTCTATTTTGAGCCTCTGACGGCGGAGGATGTGCTTGAAATCCTGCATGTTGAGCAAAAGCGTGGCAAGCTAAAGGGTGTTATCGTGCAATTTGGGGGGCAAACGCCGCTCAATCTTGCGCGTGCTTTGGAAGAGGCTGGGATCCCGATCTTGGGCACGTCGCCCGATGCCATTGATTTGGCGGAAGACCGGGAACGCTTTGCCGCACTTGTGTCAAAGCTTGGCCTCAAACAGCCGGCAAATGGCATCGCGCGCAGCCGGGAAGAGGCCATCGCGGTTGCAGAGACCATTGGCTATCCGGTGCTGATGCGGCCCAGCTATGTACTGGGTGGCCGGGCGATGGAAATTGTCGACACACAGGCGCAGCTGGAAAATTACATCCAGACGGCCGTGATTGTCTCTGGAGATTCCCCGGTTCTGATCGACAGCTATTTGCGCGACGCCATTGAGGTGGATGCGGATGCCATTGCCGATGGTGATGATGTGGTCGTCGCGGGCATTTTGCAGCATATTGAAGAAGCTGGCGTCCATTCCGGTGACAGTGCCTGCACCTTGCCGCCCTATAGTCTGCCCGCCGATATTGTGCAGGAAATCCGCCGTCAGGCAGAAGCATTGGCGCGCGCGCTCAGCGTATGTGGGCTGATGAACATCCAGTTCGCGGTTAAGGATGGGGCGGTCTATCTGATCGAAGTCAACCCGCGCGCCAGCCGCACCGTGCCCTTTGTCGCCAAAGCCATTGGCGCGCCCATTGCCAAAATTGCCGCTCGCGTGATGGCCGGTGAAAAGCTCAAAGACTTGCCGACGATTGATCTGGATGTGGATTATATTGCGGTTAAGGAAGCGGTCTTCCCATTTGCGCGCTTCCCCGGTGTGGACCCGGCCTTGTCGCCGGAAATGAAGTCTACGGGTGAAGTCATGGGCATTGACCGTGATTTCGCGACCGCCTTTGCCAAGGCGCAGCTGGGGGCGGGTGTCCGTTTGCCGCAATCTGGCAAATTATTTGTCTCCGTAAAGGATTCAGACAAAGCGACAATCGCAACCGCCGTTCGGCGGGCGCAGTCTTTGGGGTTCAGCGTCTGTGCAACCGACGGCACGGCAGAGTATCTGGCCGGGCAGGGGATAGAGGTTGAACGGGTGAACAAGGTTGCCCAAGGCCGCCCGCATATTGTTGATAAGATTAAGGATGGAGAGATCGATCTGATCTTCAACACAACCGAAGGGTGGCAGAGCCTGAAAGACTCTGAAGATATTCGTCGGTCTGCCTTAATGGGCAAGGTTCCATATTTCACAACGGCAGCAGGTTCGGTCGCGGCCGCGCAGGCGATTTCGGCGCTTCGCGACACGAAACTTGAAGTCCGGCCACTCCAGTCTTATCATTTAAGAGTCGCACGATAAGACTTCCCCCTCAAACTACTGTGCGGGCGGCCTAGGAATAGGGCGCCGGGCAGTCGTTTTGACGCTGATTGATAAAGGACGGGCCATATGGCTTCTGTAGAAAAAGTTCCCATGCTGGAAGAAGGCTTCCGCAAGCTTGAAGCGGAGCTCCAGCGCTTGAAAGAAGAGCGCCCTCTTATCGTGGACGCGATTGAAGAAGCGCGTGCGCATGGCGATCTGTCTGAAAATGCGGAATATCACGCAGCGAAGGAACGTCAGGGCCAGGTCGAAGCGACCATCGCGCATATCGACGACCAGTTGGCCCGTGCGCAGATCATCGATCCTAAGTCTTTGTCAGGCAACAAGGTCATGTTCGGGGCCACGGTGACGCTTCTGGACGAAGACGATAAGGAAATCCGGTATCAGATCGTCGGACAAGTCGAGGCCGATGCAAAGGCAGGGCGCATTTCGTATAACTCCCCGCTGGGTAAGGCCTTGATTGGCCGCAGCGTGGATGATGAAATTGAAGTGACCGTTCCGTCGGGCGACAAATATTATCAGGTCGCCAAGGTCGAATTCATCTGAACCTCCAAAATATTTCATCCGGATTTGCCGTGCGCATGATTGCGCTGAGCACGGCTATCGCTTGGGTGTTGCAGATTCTCTTTGTGCCGATCGATGCGGTCGCTTTTTTGGGTGGCTTTGTTCCGGCACGCCTTTCCCAGAATGTTCCTGAGCTTGATTTTATTCCTGCATTTTTGACGCCTTTGACGGCGACTTTGCTGCATGGGGATATTCTTCATCTGTCGATGAACTTGCTCACATTCTGGTTCTGCGGAAAAATTGTGGAGCGGTTCATCGGGACGTCGGGCCTGATCCTGCTCTATGTGGCCGGGGCCTATGCCTCAGCAGGTCTCCATTATCTGGTGAACATGCAGGATATGCAGCCGATGATCGGGGCCAGTGGCGCTATTTCAGCTGTTGTGGGTGCCTATGCCCTTCTTTTCAGCACGAGCGAGGCGCGGCAAATTGGCCCAATTCCGGCGGAATGGGTTCGGGCGCTGTGGTTGGCCGCCGGTTGGGTCGGCGTGCAATGGCTGATTGGCATCGCGGGTGCCGCCTCGGGCTACAACATCGCCATCGCCGCCCACATTGGCGGGTTTTTTGCAGGCCTGCTGCTGGCTAAACCGCTTTTGCGTCGGCGCTTCTCTAAAGGTGCGGTCTAGCTGGCGACCTTTGCCAGCCCGCGCGACAATTGCAGCACGCCGTTGAGGCGCGATTTGGGATCATTCCACGCCCTCTTGATGCTCAGCTTCATATCAGGCCGCAATTTGGCCGTTTCGCCCAAGCGCGCGACATAAGCGAGCAGCCCCTCGGGCTTGGGGAAGTTATCATTCCAGAAGGAGACGAGCGCCCCGCGTGGGCCCCCGTCAATTTTTGCAATATGCGCGGCGCGTGCATTCAGCTTCACCTCGATGAGCGTGAGCAGATTTTCGGTTTCTTCCGGAAGCGAGCCAAATCGATCGATCATTTCAGCGCCAAAGGCCTGAATTTCTGCTGCCGCCTGCAATTCATTCAAACGCCGATAAAGGCCCATGCGCAAATCAAGATCCGGGACATAGGTCTCTGGAATGAGCACGGGTGCATCGACAGTAATCTGCGGCGAAAGGTCACGCAGACGTTCCTGCCGCAATCCGCCTGCCTTTGCCTCCATAATCGCTTCTTCCAGCATGGACTGGTAAAGCTCAAAGCCCACTTCGCGGATATGGCCGGATTGTTCATCGCCCAATAAATTGCCCGCACCGCGAATATCGAGATCATGGCTGGCCAGCTGGAACCCAGCGCCAAGACTGTCTAGATCAGACAGAACCTTAAGGCGCTTTTCCGCCGTATCTGTCAGCACGCGGTTGGGGGCTGTTGTCAGATAAGCGTAGGCGCGTGTTTTGGATCGTCCAACGCGACCGCGCAGCTGATACAGCTGGGCAAGGCCAAAGCGATCGGCGCGATGGATGATCAGCGTGTTTGCGCTTGGGATATCCAATCCGCTTTCGATGATCGTGGTAGACACCAGAACATCATATTTTTTGTCGTAAAAGGCCGACATGCGGTCTTCGACATCGCCGGGCGCCATTTGGCCATGCGCCACGACATATTTCACCTCTGGCACCTCGGTGCGCAGAAATTCCTCAATGTCCGGCAAGTCCGAAATCCGGGGCGTGACGAAAAAGCTCTGCCCGCCGCGATAATGCTCCCGCAGCAAGGCTTCGCGCATCACGATCTTGTCCCAAGGCATCACATAAGTGCGCACCGCCAGACGGTCGACGGGCGGTGTTTGAATGACCGAAAGTTCGCGCAGGCCCGACATCGCCATTTGCAGCGTGCGTGGGATTGGCGTTGCGGTGAGGGTCAGGACATGGACATCGGCCTTTAAGGTTTTGAGCCGCTCCTTATGGACAACGCCAAAACGCTGTTCTTCGTCCACAATGACAAGGCCAAGCCGCTTAAATTCCAGCCCCTTTGACAAAAGGGCATGGGTTCCAATGACGATGTCGATACTGCCATCGGCCAGACCTTCGCGTGTCGTCTTGGCCTCTACCGCCCCAACAAGGCGGGATAATCTGCCAATTTGCAGGGGGAAGCCCTGAAAACGGTCCACAAAATTCTGGTAATGCTGCCGAGCCAGCAATGTGGTTGGGCAGATGAGCGCCACCTGAAAACCGGACATGGCGGCAATAAACGCCGCCCGCAGCGCAACTTCTGTTTTGCCAAACCCGACATCGCCCACAACCAGGCGATCCATTGGTTTTCCGGCGGAGAGATCCTCAACCACATCGCCAATAGCGCGATCCTGATCATCGGTTTCCTGATAGGGAAAGCGATTGACGAAGGCGGCATAGGCGCCGGGATCGACCTCAGCAATTTCGCCGGGACGCAGGGCGCGCAGGGCGGCTGTGGCGATGAGTTCGCCTGCAATTTCCCGGATACGCTCCTTCATCCGGGACTTGCGGCGTTGCCAAGCTTCCCCGCCCAAGCGGTCGAGGGCGACGCCCTCACTCTCGCTGCCATAGCGGGAGAGGACGTCGATATTTTCGACGGGCACGTAAAGCTTATCCCCGCCGGCATAGCTTAGCGCCACGCAATCATGCGGCGCCCGCGATACGGGAATTTGCATCAGCCCGTCATAGCGGCCGATGCCATGTTCTGCGTGGACGACCAGATCACCGGGGGACAGGGTCGCCAACTCTGCCATAAACGCATCGGCAGATTTTTTGCGCTTGGCTCGCCGGACAAGACGGTCGCCCAAAACATCCTGCTCGGTCAGCAAGGCCAGCGTGGGCGTTGTAAAGCCGTGATCGAGCGGAACGACGACAAGGGCGATCCGGACTTCGCCGTCTCGATCCCTGGGTGCGCCGATAAAACCTTGCGCTTCTTGCCAGCTGTCCAGCTGAACGGCACGGTCCATGCCGTGATCCGCCAAAAGGCCGGTCAGCCGCTCTCGCGATCCGCGTGTATAGCAGGCGAGCACCATGCCCTTTCCAGCATGGGCCAAGCCCGCGGCATGCCCCGCAAGCGCGTCATAGACGTTATCGCCCTTGGTGCGCTCCGGCGCAAAGTCGCGCGGGCCATCCATGCCAAAATCGATAACCGTATCTGTCGGCGGCTCATGAAATGGCGTCGCAAGATGGATGGCCTTATCTGACAGGGCGGCATCCCATTGCGTGCGGGTGAGGTATAAGGCGTCGGGCGCAAGGGGGCGATAACTGCCCGGCTCAGCAGATTGGGCGCGCTCGCGGTTGCTGAAATAATCGGCAATGGCTTCGAAGCGCCCAAGAATAGCGCCATCGACGCCATAATCGCGCACGATGAGCGGGTCTGGGCCAAGATGGTCAAATAAGGTGACCAGCTTATCCTCGATCAGCGGCAGCCAATGATCCATCCCGGCAAGGCGACGGCCTTCGGATACAGCCTGATAGAGCGGGTCGCCGGTTGCCGTTGCGCCGAACAGGTCGCGATAACGGGTGCGGAACCGCTTAATCCCGTCTTCATCGAGCAATGCTTCGGAGGCAGGAAGGAGGGTGAAGCCTTCATCGACGCGACCAATAGTGCGTTGATCGGCCGGATCAAAAGCACGGACGCTTTCAATCTCATCGCCAAAAAAGTCGAGACGCAGGGCGTGCTGCAGGCCAGACGGGTAAAGATCAACCAATCCGCCGCGCACCGCAAATTCACCAGCATCGGCAACGGTGTCGGTGCGGACATAGCCATTGGCCTGCAACAATTCCGCCAGTCGATCCCGGTCAATCCGCGCGCCGGGGGCAAGATGGGCGGTCAGTTGGCGGATGCGAAAGGGCGTTAAAACCCGCTGTGCCGCCGCATTAGCGGTTGTCAGAACCAGCTGAACCTTATCGCTGCGGTGTTGCAGCGCCGCCAGCGTCGCCAGCCGTTCCGATGTTACCCGCAGGGACGGCGATGCCCGGTCATAGGGCAGACAATCCCAAGCGGGAAAGGTCAGAACCTCAATTTCTGGCGCAAACCAAGTGGCGGCATCGGCCAAGGCGCGCATCGATAGTTCGTCGGGCGCGATAAATACGGCCCGGCCCTGCGTTGCGCGGGCAAGATCGGTCATCAGCCAAGGTAGAAACCCAGTTGGCGCTCCCGCGAGTGTCAGGGGAGACGTGGACTTTAAGATGCGGGAAAGGGCGATCACTCTGGTATCCGAATAAAGTCCAGCTTTTGAAAGCGATCCATCATCGCCCCTTGCCAGCGTTCAGGAACGGGGATCGTCTGCATGGCCCAGCCAATGATATCGACATCCTGTTCTTCCAACAGGGCTTCAAACCAATCCATTTCGGCCGCCGCCCAATGGGCAGACTGCGCTTCGAAAAAGCCGCCAACCATATAGTCGGCCTCCCGCGTGCCACGGTGCCAGGCACGGAATTTTAGTCGCTTTAATCGAACTTGGTCTGTCATGGGGTCAACGCCAATTGGCCGACAGGCATTGTGACGTGCCCGCAAGCTAGGTTAAGAGCGTGCGGGATAGCTATGCGACCAGAACTTCTCAACCCGATCTTTGCCGAAGTAACGGCACTCAAAGGTATAGGGCCGCAATTAGCGCGGCCGCTGGAGCGGCTTGGCTTGGCAAAACTGGTCGACATTCTGTTCCATTTGCCGGTTGGATATGTGGACCGTCTGCGCATAGACACGCTGGACGCGGCCTATGCCGGGCAGGTGGTGACGGTGGAGGTCACGCCGCAGGATTATCGGGCGAGTGCGGGCAGGGGCCCTTTACGCGTCTGGGCGCAGGATAAAGCCGGCAATATGGTTGCCCTCATCTATTTCGGCGGAAATCCCGGCTGGGCGAAAAAGCAGCTGCCGCTGGGCGAGGGGCGCCTGATTTCGGGTAAGCTGGAAAGCTATGGGCAGGATTTGCAGATCGTCCATCCCGATTATGTCCTAAAGCCAGAAGAGGCAGACGGCCTGCCGGAACGTGAACCCGTTTATCCGCTCTCCGACGGCCTGACGGGTCGGCGGCTGCAGCAATTGGTGACGCAAGCCTTAGACCGTGCCCCCGATCTGCCCGAATGGATTGAGCCGTCTCTCTTTGCGCAAAAGGGTTGGAAAGGCTGGAAAGAGGCGCTCTTTGCCATTCATCAGGATCCGTCCGATGCCTTGGCGCGAGAACGGCTGGCCTATGATGAGGTTTTTGCCAATCAGCTGGCATTGATGCTCGTTCGCGCCTCGTCGCGTCGGCGGCGCGGGCTTCCTTTATCTGGCGATGGTCGGCTGCGTGCGATGCTGAACCTGCCCTATGCGCTGACGGGCGCGCAGCGCCGGACGATTGCGGAAATAGAAGGCGATCTGGTCCAATCTATCCCCATGGTGCGGCTGCTTCAGGGGGATGTTGGGGCAGGCAAGACGATGGTGGCGCTCCACGCGATGCTCTGCGCTGTTGAGGCAGGCGCTCAGGCGGCCATGCTCGCGCCGACGGAGATTTTAGCGCGCCAGCATTTTGAGACGCTCCAGCGCCAATTGGCGGGGCTTCCGATCAATCTTGCGATCCTGACCGGCCGGGATAAGGGCCGTGCGCGCGAAGCGACCCTCATGGGGCTTGCCGATGGCAGTATTGATATATTGGTCGGAACCCACGCGATCTTTCAAGAGGCGGTCAGCTACAGAAAACTGGGTCTGGCGGTGATTGATGAGCAGCACCGTTTCGGCGTTGCGCAGCGGTTGTTGCTGACCCAAAAGGCAGAGGTTCCGCCGCATCTTCTGGTGATGACGGCGACCCCCATTCCGCGGACGCTGACGCTCTCCAACTATGGCGAAATGGATGTGAGTCGATTGGATGAAATGCCCCCCGGTCGGCAACCCATCGACACCCGCGTCATGTCGGTTGAGCGGATGGATGAAGTGATTGAGGGCCTATCCCGCCATATTGGAAGAGGAGGGCAAGCCTATTGGGTTTGCCCGCTGGTCGAGGAGAATGAGGAGAGTGACCGCGCGGCAGCCGAAGCTCGGTTCGATATTCTCAAGTTGCGCTTCCCCGGGAAAATCGGACTGGTTCATGGCCGGATGAAGGGGCCGGAAAAAGATGCCGTCATGGCGGCCTTTGCCAGTGGGGCCCTCTCCGTTCTTGTCGCCACCACCGTGATTGAGGTGGGTGTCGATGTGCCCAATTCCACCCTGATGATCATTGAAGAGGCAGAGCGGTTTGGCCTTGCCCAATTGCACCAATTGCGCGGCCGTGTCGGTCGTGGGGATCAGAAATCCGTATGTTTGCTTCTGCGCGGATCGAGCCTGAGTGAAACGGCACGCGCGCGTCTGGCCCTGATGCGGGAAACCAATGATGGGTTCCGGATTGCGGAGGAGGATTTGCGGCTGCGCGGTGCAGGTGAAATTTTGGGAACGCGCCAATCCGGGGAAGCGGGCTTTCGCCTTGCAACGCCAGAGCAAGTTCATGGTCTGATCGCCGCAGCGACGGACGATGCCCGCCTGCTTGTGGATCGGGATGGCGGCCTGGCCAGCGCACGCGGGCAGGCCGCACGGATCGCGCTGTATCTATTTGAACGCGATGCCGCCGTCGCCTTGATTAAAGCGGGTTAGGCTTAGCCTGCCACCAGCAAGCCGTGGCGCTTTTTACCAAGGCTGATCTTCACTTCACCACTAACGGCAATGCTCATATCGGCGGCCGTGATGACCACGTCATCTGCCTTGACTGCGCCTTCCGCGAGCTTGCGCTTGCCTTCGCCGCGGGACGCGACAAAGCCAAGCTCCACCAACGCATCGAGAATGTCGATGCTGCCGTTTACGGTGAGACGGGGGAGGTCGGTTCCGGCCGCGCCCTCTTCAAAGGTTTTGCGGGCGGTTTCGGCTGCTGTCTCGGCTGCGGCCTTACCCCGGCATAACTCCGTCGCTGCATTGGCGAGCGCGATTTTGGCAGAGTTTATCTCGCTGCCTTCCAAGGCTTCGTAGCGTGCAATCTCCTCCAGCGGCAGATCGGTGAAGAGGCGCATGAAGCGGCCAACATCGCGGTCGTCCGTATTCCGCCAGAATTGCCAATAGTCATAATGGGACAGCTGGTCTTCATGGAGCCAGACGGCCCCCGAGACGGACTTGCCCATCTTCTGCCCGTCAGATCGTGTGATTAGCGGGGTCGTGACGCCATAAAGTTCTGCTGAATCGACCCGGCGTGAAAGTTCAATACCGTTGATGATATTGCCCCATTGGTCAGACCCGCCCATTTGGAGCCGACAGCCCGTGCGGCGTGACAGCTCCATAAAGTCATAGGCCTGAAGGATCATATAATTGAATTCGAGGAAGGTGAGCGGCTGCTCTCGATCAAGGCGCAGCTTGACCGAATCAAACGTCAACATGCGGTTGATCGTGAAATGGCGGCCAACGTCGCGCAGCAATTCGATATAGCCCAGCTTATCGAGCCAATCTGCGTTGTTGACCATGATGGCATCGGTCGGGCCGTCGCCAAATGTCAGGAAGCGCTCAAAAATCCGGCGAATGGAGGCGATATTGCCATTGATTCCATCGGTATCGAGCATCTTGCGGACTTCATCCTTGCCGGATGGATCCCCCACTTTGGTCGTCCCACCGCCGAGCAGCACAATCGGCTTATGCCCGGCCTGTTGCAGGCGACGCAGCAGCATGACCGACACAAGATTGCCGACATGAAGCGAAGGGGCTGTTGCATCAAATCCCACATAACCCGGCACAATGGCGTCAGACGCCAGCTTATCGAGCGCGTCGGCGTCCGTAATCTGGTGGATATAGCCGCGATCGGCGAGGGTGCGGAGCAGGTCTGATTGATAATGTGTCATGTCGGTCTCTTACTGTGCCGCGCGCTTAGCAGGCGATGCACGGAATGAAAATGGCTGGAATGCCTTGAAGGAAAGCTCTGCTTGCCAATTGGGGCTTGGCCCGCCAATCCTAGAGCTATGCTAGACGTTTACGCCGACCTTTATCCTTACCCATCAATGCCCTGCTCGGTGCTTCGGGCGATCAAGGTCGGGGTGCGCGTGGATGGGCAGACCCTTCACCTAGACTATCAGATGATGGGGAAGGGCGACGCCTTGGCGATCCCGGACGCGCAAGCGCCTGCGCGCACCGACAATTTGTGGCAGACAACCTGCTGCGAGGTGTTTTTGAAGGCGGCGGGCCAAACGGGATATTTTGAGATGAATCTGTCGCCCTCAACGCAATGGGCCTGTTATCATTTCTCCAGCTTTCGAGAGGGGATGGCAGATGCCACGATTGGCGCTGCGCCGGTGATCAAAGCTGAAGCGGATGCGGCGGGCCTTCGGTTGCAGGCTGAAATTGATCTGTCGATGCTGCCGTTAGATTTCGCCAATTCTGCCCTCACCCTCGCTTTGTCTTGTGTGGTGGAGGGGCGGGATGGGGCCAAATCTTTCTGGGCGCTCAATCATCCACCGGAAAAACCCGATTTTCATCATGATGATTGCTTTCAGCTGCAGATCGGGGCAGCGCTACGCCCATGAAGTTCGGGATAGATCGCCTGATAGCTGATGCCGCGCTCCGTCAGGAGCTTGCCGGTCGTCGTGTCGCGCTGCTGGCGCATCCCGCCTCTGTCACCGAAGATTTGACGCACAGCCTCGATGCGCTGGCCCAATGCCCAGAAATCAAGCTGTCGGCGGCCTTTGGCCCCCAGCATGGCCTGCGCGGCGACAAGCAGGACAATATGGTGGAATCGCCCGATTTCATTGATCCCAAACTCGGCATCCCGATCTTCAGCCTCTATGGAGAGGTGCGCAGCCCGACGCCCGAGATGATGGATAGCTTTGATGTGATCCTTATTGATTTGCAGGATCTTGGCTGCCGGATTTACACCTTCATCACAACGCTGCGCTACATCTTGGAAGCCGCAGCCAAGACGGGCAAATCCGTTTGGGTTTTGGATCGGCCAAATCCTGCTGGCCGCCCCGTTGAAGGGCTAACATTGCGCGCGGGGTGGGAAAGCTTTGTTGGGGCAGGGGCAATCCCGATGCGCCACGGCCTGACCATGGGAGAGCTTGGCCTGTGGTTTATCGACACGCTGAAGCTGAATGTGGATTACCGCATCGTGGAGATGGATGGCTATGACCCCAATGTCGGCCCCGGGTTTGGCTGGCCCATGGGGGATCGGGTCTGGGTAAACCCCAGCCCAAATGCTCCCAATCTCAACATGGCGCGCGCTTATGCCGGCACCGTCATGGTCGAAGGCGCGACCTTATCGGAAGGTCGGGGCACGACACGCCCGCTCGAACTTTTCGGCGCGCCTGATATTGATGCGCGCGCTGTCATTGAGAAGATGACAGCCATGGCGCCGGATTGGCTGGCCGGGTGCATTTTGCGCGATTGCTGGTTTGAACCGACCTTCCACAAGCATGTGGGCCGTTTGTGCAATGGCATTCATATTCATGCCGAAGGCCCGTCTTACGATCATGCGGCTTTCAAACCCTGGCGGATTCAGGCGCTCGCTTTCAAGGCGATCCGCTTACTGTATCCCGATTACCCCATCTGGCGCGGCACGGACTTTAAGTATGAATATACCAAAGACGTCTTGGCCATTGATGTGATCAATGGTGGGCCGCTGCTGCGGGAATGGGTGGATGACCGCGCTGCAGTGCCGGGTGATCTGGATGCGTTGACGCTGCCAGATGAAGCCGCTTGGGTAGAAGAACGGCGGGCGTTCCTGCGCTATTAGGGCTTAATGTTTGCGCGTTAATTCCCGCATGGCATCGTCGAGCCCGTCCAGCGTCAGCGGGTACATACGATCATTCATCAATTCGCGAATAATCTTCGTCGATTGCGAATAGCCCCAATGCGCCTCTGGTGTTGGATTGAGCCAGACTGTGGCTGGGTAGGTATTGGCCACCCGCTGCATCCAAGCCGCCCCCGATTCTTCGTTGAAATGCTCAACCGAACCGCCCGGATGGGTGATTTCATAGGGGCTCATCGCCGCATCACCGACGAACACGACTTTGTAATCATGCGGGAATTTATGAAGCACATCCCATGTCGGTGTCCGCTCTGAAAAGCGGCGGCGATTGTCCTTCCACAGACCTTCATAGAGGCAATTGTGGAAATAGTAGAATTCCAGATTCTTAAATTCTGTCGTCGCGGCGCTGAACAATTCTTCGACCAACTTCACAAAAGGATCCATAGACCCCCCAACATCGAGCAGCAGCAGAACCTTAATCGCGTTGCGCCGTTCCGGGCGCATATGGATATCGAGCCAACCCTGACGCGCAGTGCCATCAATGGTTGCCTTAATATCCAGTTCTTCTGCGGCCCCATCCCGAGCAAATTTGCGCAAGCGACGCAGCGCGATTTTGATGTTGCGCGTGCCCAATTCTCGGGTGTTGTCGAGATTTTGGAATTCCCGCTTTTCCCAAACTTTCAGCGCGCGCTTATGCTTGGATTCGCCGCCAATGCGCACGCCTTCAGGGTTATAGCCATTATTGCCAAAGGGGGAGGTGCCGCCCGTGCCGATCCATTTGCTGCCGCCTTCGTGGCGTTCCTGCTGTTCCTCAAGGCGCTTCTTGAGGGTGTCCATAATCTCTTCCCAAGACCCGAGCGACTCAATGGCCGCCATTTCTTCGGGCGTCAGGAACTTCTCTGCGACCGCACGCAACCAGTCTGACGGAATCTCCACGGGTTGCGTGCCATATTCCGTCAACAGGCCCTTGAAGACCTTGTTAAAGACCTGATCGAACCGATCGAGCAGACCTTCATCCTTCACATAAACGGCACGGGAGAGGTAATAAAACTCCTCTGGAGACCGGCCAATCACCTCCCGGTCCAGCGCCTCCAGCAGCATCAAATGCTCTTTCAGGCTGGCCGGAATGCCGGCGGTGCGCAATTCATCCAGGAAGTTAAGGAACATGGGATGCTACCTTAAAAGAGCCTTAGCTCTGACGCCGCGCCATGAAGGCGAGCCGTTCAAACAGCATCACGTCCTGCTCATTCTTTAGCAGGGCACCATGCAGCGGCGGGATGGCTTTGGTCGGGTCTTTATTCTGGAGCACATCGAGTGGCATGTCTTCGGCGAGCAGCAGCTTTAGCCAATCGAGCAATTCCGACGTGGATGGCTTCTTCTTGAGGCCCGGCACGTCGCGGACTTCGTAAAAGATATCGAGCGCCTTGGAGACGAGGATCTTTTGAATGCCGGGGAAGTGCACATCGATGATCGACAGCATCGTCTCCCGATCTGGGAATTTGATATAGTGGAAGAAGCAGCGGCGCAAAAACGCGTCGGGCAGTTCCTTTTCATTGTTCGACGTGATGACAACAATCGGCCGTTCCTTGGCCGCGATTGTTTCTTGCGTTTCGTAAACGTCAAAGCTCATCCGGTCGATTTCCTGAAGCAAATCGTTCGGAAACTCGATATCAGCCTTGTCGATTTCATCGATCAACAAAACGGGCAGCTGAGGGCTTTCAAAGGCTTCCCAAAGCTTTCCCTTTTTAATGTAATTGCGAATGTCGTGGACGCGCTCATCGCCCAACTGGCCGTCACGCAAGCGGGCAACGGCATCATATTCATACAGGCCCTGATGCGCCTTGGTCGTGGACTTGATATTCCAAGTGATCAGCGGGGCATTGAGCGCCTTCGCCACTTCTTCTGCCAGCACGGTTTTACCAGTGCCCGGCTCACCCTTCACGAGAAGGGGGCGTCGCAGCGTGGCAGCGGCATTCACTGCGACCTTGAGATCGTCAGTGGCGACATAGGATTGGGTGCCTTGAAAGCGCATCGACATTTCCTTTGACGTAAACGGCAAGTTCAATCCCGGATAGGCACGGCAGTTTGCGCTGGCAAGCGGGTATTTGTGCAAAAAGTAGACGGCGCGCGGCAAGGGCGGGCCCTTAAAAAGCAAAACGCCCGGACCTTTTCAGATCCGGGCGTAATGCGTGACGAAATAAATTTCGTCCGCCCCCTTTGTTTTAAATCTTAGGGCGTCCTTTATAGGACTGCTTCCCAAAATCTCCCCGAACCTTTGGCCAAAGCCCGTGTTCAGGATTTTGGGGTAACGCATCCTTCCATAGCTGTCATCGGCTTGCGGGGAGCCTTGAAGCGTTTTGCCGGGTGCTGTTGTGAATCAGCAACATATGCTCCGGCCATTGCCAGTCGGCCTTGCGGCTTATAGACCGCCCATCAATGTTTTTGTCCCAGTATGAACGCTTCATCGCCAAACGATATCTCCTGCCGGGCAAGGGTGAGGGGTTTATCTTCCTTGTGGCAACCATCAGCTTGGTGGCCGTCATGCTGGGCGTTGCCGCATTGATCATCGTGATGAGCGTGATGAACGGCTTTCGCGCCGAGTTGTTTGACAAAATTGTCGGGCTGAATGGGCATGCTGTTGTTCAAGGCTATGGGGGGCGATTGCCGAATTGGGAGGAGATCGTCCGCGAGGCGCGGCGCACACCAGGCGTTACATCGGCAACGCCGCTGATTGAACAGCCTTTGATGGCAAGCCACAGCGGCCGTGTGGAAGGCATTTTGGTGCGTGGGATGCGGGTGGAGGATATTCGGTCCAACCCGACATTTACGAAGAACTTGGTGGCGGGCTCCATTCGGGAAGTCACCCCTGGCAGCGGCAATATTGCGATCGGGGCGCGGCTTGCCGAGTCTTTGGGCGTTCAGCCGGGCGGATCGATCAGTTTGATTTCACCAGAGGGCCAGTCAACGCCCTTTGGCACCGTGCCGCGCATCCTCTCCTATCGCGTGGCGGCCGTTTTTGAGATTGGCATTTATGATTATGACAAGGCCTTTGTCGTCATGCCAATTCAAGACGCGCAAACCCTCCTGCTGCTCGGCGATGCTGTCGGCATGGTGGAACTGGAAACCAAGGATGCTGATAAGGTGGGGGAGATTTTGGCTCCGCTTGCCCCGAAGGTCGTGAACAAAGCCGTTATTTCTGATTGGCGGACGATGAATGCCTCCTTGTTTGAGGCGCTTGCTGTGGATCGGGTCGTTTCTTTCGTTGTTCTGTCGATCATCATTTTGGTCGCCGCGTTTAACATCCTATCGTCGCTCATCATGCTGGTTCGCGCCAAGACGCGCGATATTGCGATCTTGCGGACAATGGGCGCATCGCGGGTCGGCATATTGCGGATCTTTATGACGGTTGGCACGGTGATTGGGGCTTTGGGCACGCTCGCCGGGGTAGGGCTGGGACTCGTCTTTCTGCTCTTTCGGCAGAACGTCGTGAATTTTGTGCAGTTTGCGACCGGCCAGACCTTGTGGGATCCCCAGATCCGCTATCTGACGGAATTGCCCGCCAAGGTCGATCCAATAGAAATTATTGGCATTACCGCGATGGCGCTGTTGTTCAGCTTTTTGGCGACGCTTTACCCAGCTTATAAAGCGGCCAATACCGATCCCGTTCAGGTGCTGCGTTATGAGTGATATCTTGGATGTACGCGGCTTGCAGAGATCCTTCAGTCAAGGTGGCGAGACAATTCAGGTTCTGCGCGGCGTGGATCTGTCGATCGCGCCGGGAGAGATTGTGGCCCTGCTCGGCCCGTCTGGATCGGGTAAGTCAACCTTACTGCAAGCCGTGGGTTTGCTTGAGGGTGGGTTTGAAGGGTCAATCCGCATTTTAGGGGAAGAAGTCGCGGCACTCGACAATGAAGGGCGAACACGCGTGCGTCGAGACTCGCTTGGGTTTGTCTATCAGTTTCACCACCTCTTGCCGGACTTTTCGGCCCTTGAAAATGTGATGTTGCCGCAGCTTGTGATCAATAGGTCTGAGGATGAAGCTCGGGCGCGGGCGGAAAAGCTGCTCGCGGCGCTTGGCCTTGAACATCGCCTGACCCACAGGCCCAGCCAGTTGTCCGGTGGGGAGCAGCAGCGTGTGGCCGTTGCGCGTGCTCTTGCCAATCGGCCCAAGCTGGTTTTGGCGGATGAACCGACTGGCAATTTGGATGAGGCAACGGCAGATAATGTGCTGACGCAGTTTCTAGACCTTGTGCGGGGGCAGGGGGCTGCCGCGCTGGTCGCGACGCATAATGAACGGCTGGCCAAGCGGATGGATCGGCTTGTCCGCCTTCATGATGGGCAGTTAAAGGCTTAACCATTGATATGCCGGGGCCTCAGTCCCATATTCCAAATATTGGCTGACGCGAAAGCCTGACGGAGTAACCATGACCCTATCTCTACCCTTGTTGCCATTGCGCGATATCGTTGTCTTTCCGCACATGATTGTGCCGCTTTTTGTTGGGCGTGAGAAATCTGTGGCGGCGCTTGAGCATGCGATGGCGGGCGATAAGGAAATTCTATTGGTCGCGCAGCTTGATCCCAGTCAGGATGATCCTGGTCGCGATGATCTATACGATCTGGGCGTGACCGCGACGGTGCTTCAATTGCTCAAATTGCCCGACGGAACCGTGCGGGTGCTTGTCGAAGGCAAGCAGCGGGCCCGGTTAATGGATATCGAGTCGCAGGGCGTGATGCTCATGGCGCGGGTAGAGCCTGTCCCGTCCGCCGACACTGGCGATCAAGAAGAGGTTGAGGCCCTGATGCGGTCGGTTGTCGACCGTTTTGAAAATTATGCCAAACTCAACAAGAAGCTGCCAGCCGAAGCCTCTGCTCAGCTGAGTGAAATTGATGACCCAGAGCGTCTGGCGGACTCGATTGCGGCCAATTTGGCGCTGAAGGTCGCTGATAAGCAGACATTGTTGGTCGAGCCTGATGTCGCAAAGCGCCTCGAAATGGCGCTGGCCTTCATGGAAGGCGAATTGAGCGTTCTTCAGGTGGAAAAGAAAATCCGCAGCCGCGTGAAGCGGCAGATGGAGAAGACGCAACGCGAATATTATCTCAACGAACAGTTGAAAGCGATCCAACGCGAACTCGGCAATGAGGGCGAGGATGGCGACGGCAATGAAATCCAAGAGCTGCAGAACAAGATTGATCAGCTCAAGCTGTCCAAGGATGCCCGCACCAAGGCGCAGGCAGAGCTTAAGAAGCTCAAGACGATGGCTCCTATGTCGGCCGAGGCAACGGTCGTGCGGAACTATCTGGATGTGTTGCTGGGCCTGCCATGGGGCAAAAGGTCAAAGCTGAAAAAGGATATTGCTGCCGCACAAGCCGTTTTGGATGCGGATCATTACGCATTGGAGAAGGTCAAGGACCGGATTGTCGAATATTTGGCGGTTCAGGCGCGGACCAATAAGCTGAAAGGGCCGATCTTGTGCCTCGTTGGTCCGCCGGGCGTTGGCAAGACATCGCTTGGTCGCTCCATCGCAAAGGCGACGGGCCGTGAATTCATCCGCCAATCCTTGGGTGGCGTTCGGGATGAGGCCGAAATTCGTGGCCATAGACGGACCTATATCGGGTCGCTTCCCGGCAAGATCGTCACTAATTTGAAAAAAGCGGGCACGATGAACCCCTTGTTCCTGCTCGATGAAATCGACAAATTGGGACAAGACTTCCGCGGTGACCCGGCATCGGCTTTGCTTGAGGTTCTCGACCCAGAACAGAATGGCAAGTTTCAGGACCATTATCTGGAAACCGATATTGACCTGTCCGACGTCATGTTTGTGACAACGGCCAACTCGCTCAATCTGCCGCAGCCCTTGCTTGACCGGATGGAGATCATCCGGCTTGAAGGCTATACAGAGGACGAGAAGGTCGAAATTGCGCAGCGGCATTTGATCGCCAAGCAAATCGACGCCCATGGCCTTAAAAAGGGCGAATTCACGCTAACCGAACCCGGCCTGCGTATGCTTGTTCGTCTCTACACCCGTGAAGCAGGGGTGCGGACCTTAGAGCGCGAAATTGCCAAGCTTGCCCGAAAGGTGCTGCGACGTATTTTGGAAGGCAAGGCGACGTCGATTGAGATTACGGCAGAGAATCTGGCCGATTTTGCTGGCGTGCCAAAATATCGCTTTGGCATGGGTGAGGAAGAAAATCAGATTGGTGCCGTAACCGGCCTTGCTTGGACCGAAGTCGGCGGTGAGCTGCTGACGATTGAGGCCGTGACGGTTCCCGGCAAGGGATCTGTCCGGACAACCGGCAAACTTGGCGATGTGATGACCGAATCCATTCAGGCCGCGATCAGCTTTGTGAAGGCACGTGCGCCAAGCTATGGCATCAAGCCCAGCCTGTTCCAGCGCAAGGATATCCATATCCACTTGCCCGAAGGGGCGGTTCCCAAAGATGGCCCATCTGCCGGTATCGGTATGGTAACTGCAATGGTGTCTACGCTCACGGGCATTGCCGTGCGGCGTGAGGTTGCCATGACGGGCGAGGTGACTTTGCGTGGCCGGGTGTTGCCGATTGGCGGGTTGAAGGAAAAGCTTCTGGCTGCTTTGCGTGGCGGGATCACAACTGTGCTTATCCCGGCGGAGAATGAAAAGGATCTTGCCGAGATTCCTGAGAATGTGAAGCAAGGCTTGAAGATCATTCCTGTTCAGCATGTCGATGAGGTGCTGAGCCTCGCCTTGGCCGCGCCGGTGGAGCCAATTGACTGGACTGAGGCCGATGAATTGGCGGCGCAGCCCCCGGTGCATGGCGCCCAAGGAGATGTTGTTCGTCATTAAATGAATTTCGACTCGGCCGGGCATCTGCTGTTGAAGTGAATGTCTTTTTGTATTTTTGCGACAAATCATCCGATTGGATTTGCTGCAATCGAAATTATACGTCGAATTTCTGTGATTTAGCCCATTTCTGATGCATTTTATGCCGATTTTCTTTTGACAGCGCCAATGTGCGTGGCATTACTCATATCCACGGCTTTCCGCCGAAAAAATATATCACGATCAACACTCGACGAGGGGGTTCCTAATGAACAAGCAAGATCTTATCGCTGCCGTAGCCGACGCTTCCGGCCTGACCAAGGCTGATGCCAGCAAGGCAGTAGAGGGCGTTTTTGACGCCATCACAGGCGCTCTGAAAAAGGGTGACGAAGTTCGCCTCGTCGGCTTCGGTACATTTGCCGTTTCGAAGCGCAAGGCTTCCACCGGCCGTAACCCGCGCACGGGTGCTCCGATGGAAATCAAGGCTTCGTCGCAGCCGAAGTTCAAGGCCGGCAAGGGCCTGAAGGACGCCGTCAACTAAGACGCGTTTTCCGAACGGAATAAAAATAGGCGGGCGGTGCTTGAAAAAGCGCCGCCCGTCTTGTTTTGGGCGGCCGCCTCGTTTAGGGGCTTCGCCTCACGGCGTGGGCGCGTAGCTCAGTGGTAGAGCACACCCTTCACACGGGTGGGGTCGCAAGTTCAATCCTTGCCGCGCCCACCACGCCGGACCTTTCCCCTTAACGCTTGCTGGGTCCAAGCCTCGGCGCGCGATCAAGTTCGGCCCGATGCTTGATAGCCTGTCTCAACTCATCGCGCTTTTCATGAATAGACGCGATCACCGGCCCCATCGCGACGCCTAGGTCAACCAAGACGGCCTCTGACAGCTGGAGAGAGCTTTCCAGCGTTTCGGGGACCGCGTCACTCGCCCCGGCCAAATACAGCTCTGCTGCGTGCTCTGTGTCGCGTGCGCGGGCGACAATCGTCAGCTCTGGATAACGGGCGCGCAAGCGTCGGATGAGGCGGGCGGCCTGCACATGATCATCCATCGTCATGACAACGGCGCGTGCAGAGGCAACGCCAAGCGCCACCAGCGACTCCAGCTTATGGGCATCGGCAAAGCGCACAGGCTTTTGGTCTTTGCGGGCGCGGGTGACGGTATCGATATCGCCTTCAATCGCAATCCAGGGTTGCTCATGGGCATCCAGCATGGCGGCAACCATACGTCCAACACGCCCATAGCCGATGATGATTGTGCGATCGTGAGATATGCCGTCATCCGACGTGTCCTGAGCGGCGGATTGTCGCATGTCGATGCGGTTGGCAACGCGATGCCCAATGCGGGCGAGGATGGGCGTTAAGGTGAGGCCAAGCGCTGTCACAACTTGCCAGAATGACGCTGTCTGGCTGTCGATCACCGCGGCTTGTGCGGCCGCTGCCAGCACGATCAGCGTCGTTTCCGAAGGGCTACCCATCAGCAGGCCAACTTCTGCGGATACGCCGGGGCGAACCCCGTTGAGCCGCAACAAGCCTGCCGTCACAACGAACTTGATTAGAACCACGCCGACTAAGGCCGTCAGAATAAGCGGCCATTCTGCCGCCAACTGGTCAAGATTAAGGCTCATGCCAACGGTGATGAGAAAAATCCCCAAGGCAAGCCCCCGAAACGGACGGATGACCGACTGAACTTCGCCCCGATAGGCCGTTTCGGCGATCAGCAAGCCGGCGACCAATGCACCGAGCAAAGCAGATAAGCCGGTGGAGAGCGTCAGTAGGCTGGAAGCAATGACCACCAGCAAGGTGACAGACAGAAACATCTCAGGGCTTTTTGTGCGGGCAGCTTGCGCGAAGAGGGGCGGGAGAAGATACCTGCCGAGCACCAGCATTGTGGCCAAGGTGAGCCCCCCAATGAACAGCGTCCTGCCAAAGGCATCCAACCCGGCGCCTGCGGCCCCAAGCGAACCCAGCAGAAATACAATGGGGACCAAGGCCAGATCTTCAAACAGCAACATGCCAAAGGCATTGCGCCCAACCGGGCCAGTGGTGCCGGATATAGGCACAACCAACGCTGTGGAGGATAAGGCGAGGGCAAGACCCAATCCGATTGCGGAATTCTGGCTTTCTCCTGAGATCAGCAGGGCGAGCGCGATCAGTGCTCCCGCGCCAAAAAGCTGAGCTGACCCGACCCCAAAAACAAGCCGTCGCATCGAGCGTAGGCGCGCAAAAGACAGCTCAAGCCCGATGGTGAACAGCAATAGGACAATGCCCAGCTCGGCAAAGGGCGCAATCGCCTTCTGATCTGAAATTGTGACAAGGCGCAGCCAAGGAATTTCATCGATAAACCGGGCCAACCCATAAGGGCCTGCCAAAATGCCAAAGATAATGAACCCAATGACAGGGGTGATCTTAAAGCGCGAGAAAGCCGGGATCACGATCCCCGCTGCGCCTAAGATGACAAGCGCATCATGCAATCCGGTGGAACTTGTCTCCAGAGCCATAGGGGGCACCTAACCATAATCTGCCCGGCTTGTCAGCGCACCGGCAAAGAAAAAGGTCGGGAAGGCGTACCCTCCCGACCTTATTCATTATGCCATCTTGATGAGGATTAGGCCCAGCTGGCCATTTCCTTTTCCAGATTAGCGCGGATCGCTTCAAAGAATTGCTCGGTCGTCATCCAAGCCTGATCTGGGCCGATGAGGATTGCGAGATCCTTTGTCATATGGCCATCTTCAACGGTCTTGATGCAAACACGCTCCAGCGTCTCGGCAAAGCGCGTGACATCAGGAGTGTCGTCAAATTTGCCGCGATAGATCAGGCCACGGGTCCACGCGAAGATCGACGCAACCGGGTTGGTCGATGTCGCCTTGCCCTGCTGGTGCATACGATAATGGCGCGTGACGGTGCCGTGCGCCGCTTCTGCCTCTACCGTATTGCCATCGGGTGTCATCAGCACGGACGTCATCAGGCCGAGCGAGCCAAAGCCCTGCGCCACCTGATCCGACTGCACATCACCATCATAGTTTTTGCAGGCCCAGACGAACTTACCGCTCCACTTGAGCGCAGAGGCAACCATGTCGTCGATCAGGCGATGTTCGTAAACAATGCCAGCTTCTTCAAACTTCGCCTTGAATTCACTCTCATAAACTTCTTGGAACAAGTCCTTGAAGCGGCCGTCATAGGCTTTGAGAATAGTGTTTTTGGTCGACAGATAGACGGGCCAACCAAGACCCAAGCCATAGTTCATCGACGCGCGAGCAAAATCGCGGATCGAATCGTCAAGATTATACATCGCCAGAGCAACGCCTGATGACGGGTAATGGAAGACTTCTTCGTCAATCTTGTCGCCATTATCACCATCCCAAACAAGGCGCAGCTTGCCGGGGCCGGGGACGAGAAAGTCAGTGGCCTTATACTGATCCCCAAAGGCGTGACGGCCGACAACGATCGGGTCGGTCCAGCCTGGGATGAGCCGTGGGACATTCTTGATCACAATCGGTTCACGGAACACAACGCCGCCCAAAATATTGCGGATCGTGCCGTTGGGTGACTTCCACATCTTCTTCAGGTTAAACTCGGTCACGCGCGCTTCATCGGGTGTGATGGTCGCGCATTTCACGGCAACGCCATATTGCTTGGTCGCATTGGCGGCATCAATCGTGATCTGGTCGTTGGTTTCATCGCGCTTTTCGACCGACAAATCATAATATTTCAAGTCGATATCGAGATAGGGCAGGATCAGCTTTTCGCGGATCCACTGCCAGATGATGCGAGTCATCTCGTCACCGTCCATTTCAACGACCGGCGTTTTAACCTTAATCTTAGACATAATTTGGAACTTTCCCTGGGAGGTGGAATCTGAGCGGCCTTAAGACGGTCTATCGCGTCAATCAACTGCTCTCATTGTATCCTGCGGGCGCAAGCCCTATGAAGAGACTATGACTGAACATGAAAAGGCCATTGCGGCAGGAGAAGGCGTGAAATGGACTTGGCCGTCCGTGCACCCCGAAGGTCGCAAGTTCGCGTTGATCGCTGCGGCGATTGTTGTCGCTTTTGCGTTAATAGGCTGGAGCTTCTTTGCCTGGCTGTTCACCGGATTGACGCTGTGGGTTCTTGCATTTTTTAGAGACCCTATCCGCAGTGTGCCGCAGGGCCATGATCTGGTCATCGCCCCGGCAGACGGCATGGTCACCCTTATTCGCACTGTCGCGCCGCCGCGGGAATTGGTGGGCGAAGGCGGCTTGGTCGATGTGCCAATGGTGCGCGTGTCTATTTTTATGAGCGTGTTCGATGTCCATATTAATCGCTCTCCGATTGCCGGTGTAATTCGGCGGATTGAATATATTGCCGGCAAGTTCCTCAATGCGGATCTGGATAAGGCCAGTGAAGATAATGAGCGGCAGCATTTTCTGGTCGAGCGTGCCGATGGAGTGAAAATCGGGTTCACACAGATTGCGGGCCTCGTGGCACGACGCATCCTGCCCTTGTCTAAAGTTGGCGATACGGTCGCTGCGGGCGAACGTGTGGGCCTGATTCGCTTTGGCAGCCGGGTAGATGTGTATTTGCCTCAGGGGACCGCCGCCAAGGTGGCGCTGGGGCAGCGCTGCGTGGCTGGTGAGACAATCATTGGGGTGATTGGCGATAACACGCCTACCAGTGCGGTTAGTCAATGAGTGCGGGCAGCGGGGGCATTACACTCCGTGCCGTTGCGCCAAACGCAATTACGGCGCTTGCTCTGTGTTTTGGCCTCACAGCTATTCGATATGCCATTTCGGCGTCGGGTACAGATCCCAATCCCGGTGATTGGGAACGCGCCATAGGTGCAATTGTTATTGCCGCCTTGCTGGATGGAATTGATGGGCGAATTGCCCGCTTCCTCAAAGGCGAAAGTCGCTTTGGCGCCGAACTTGATTCGTTGTCAGATGTGATTGCTTTTGGCGTATCTCCCGCGCTCATCATTTATCTTTGGTCGTTGCAGACTGTGCCGCGATTCGGCTGGATTTGCGCCTTGGCATTCGCTGTGTGTTGCGCCTTGCGTCTGGCACGGTTCAATGCAGCGATTGATGCCGAAATTCAGCCGCATAAATCGGCGGGCTTTATGACAGGGGTTCCCGCACCAGCCGGGGCCGGGCTTGCATTTGTGCCACTTTATCTCTGGATCGTCACGGGGAATGATCTCTTCAGAAACCCGTTTCTTGTCGCCCCCTGGATTGTTTTTGTCGCAGGGCTGATGATTTCAAACATTGCGACCTTCAGCTGGGCCTCCATCCGCTTGCGGCGCAATTTGCGGCTAGAGGCCATTTTGTTGGTCGCTTTGGTTGGTGCTGCTCTGTTTTCAGAGCCGTGGATTACCCTCATCGCCATTTCTGCGCTGTATCTGGGTCTGCTGCCCTTCAGCATCCGCAGCTATGCGCGCGTATCTGCGGTCCGTAGCCAGGGCTGAGCACGCCAGTTCAGGCTGCAAGCCTCCGCGACTCTGCCCGAACCGATAGGATGGACGTCACGCGCTGACGTCGGGCGCGATAGGGCAGGGCCGTGCGCGTCTTCAACAGGCGATATTCCCCCGCAAGTGCGGCCTCAATCCGGTCACTGGACTCAATCAACATATTGCGAATCAAAAATACAGCAGCGCCCAAAATCGTTGCGAAGAAGAGAGAAGCGAGGAATTGCATGGACGATCTCCTTTTGTTCTCTTCTTATTGATCTTGATTTGTTCCAACGTCAAGCGAAAAAAGAACAAGCCGGGAACGGGCTTTGTCAGATCAGCGATCATGGAAGGAAAGAGAGTGGCTCCCCGGGCCTGATTCGAACAGGCGGCCGTCCGATTAACAGTCGGATGCTCTACCGCTGAGCTACCGGGGAATGCTCTCGAGGAGGCGGGCTATAGCAGGCCAAGCGCGCTTGGCAAGCGCCTCAAACGGCAAATTGTTCCATTGCGATGCGATCATCAAGCGCATGTTCGGGATCGAACATCAATGTGAGGCGGGTTGACGTGTCGCTGGTCACGCTGACCCGCGCGACATCGCGGATTTCTTGCTGGTCTGCAACGGCACTCACAGGGCGTTTGCTGGGATCCAGCACCCGAAATTGAATTGTTGCGCTGTCGGGCAAAATGGCCCCGCGCCAGCGGCGGGGGCGGAATGGGCTGATCGGTGTCAGGGCGAAGAGCGGCGAATCAAGCGGGAGGATTGGGCCTTGCGCTGACAAATTGTAAGCTGTCGATCCAACGGGCGTTGCAACGAGAACGCCGTCGCACACAAGTTCCTCCATGACGACGCGGCCATTCACATCGACTTCTAGCTTGGCTGTTTGGCGCGTTTCGCGCAGCAAAGAGACCTCGTTAATCGCCGGACTGGTTACGATTTCGCCGTCAATTGTCTCCGCCTCCATCCGCAAGGGAGAGACTTGAAAGGATTTTGTCTGGGCAATGCGGTCGTCAAGGCTGTCTTCACGCCAATCGTTCATCAAAAATCCAATAGTGCCCAGATTCATCCCGAAAACGGGGACGATCCGCTTTCGGCCGAGCATGCCGTGCAAGGTTTGCAGCATGAAGCCGTCGCCGCCCAAGGCCACGACCATGTCTGCGTCGCGCAGGTCAACCCAATCATAACGGGTGCGCAGCCGTTCGGCGGCGTCCTGCGCAGGTGCGGTTGGGGAGACGAGAAGGGCACGTTTCATCCGCCAGTCACATTCATATGGCGCTGCGTTGCCGCTTGGCCGAGGTCAAAGTCATGCCGTTCTGGCTTGCGGATCATGGCAAGGTCAAGGGCCCGGCTCAATGCGTCTGGGTCATCACTGCGCAATGCGGCCCTGAAATCAACATGATCCTCATGGCCTAGGCACATGTAGAGTTGGCCCGTTGCGGAAATGCGAATGCGATTACAGCTCTCGCAAAAATTCTGCGTCAGTGGCGAAATAAAGCCAAGCCGGGTGTTCGTGCCCTGAACCTGCGTATAGCGAGATGGGCCACCCGTGCGATGCAGAGAGGGGATGAGGTCAAAACGCTGATCGAGGATCTGACGGACTTTGGTCAAGGGCAGGAAGTGCCCGCGTCTATCCTCCCCAATGTCCCCCAAAGGCATAGTTTCGATCAAGGAGAGATCAAATCCTTCATCGCAGCACCAAGACAGCATGTCGCCAATCTCATCTTCATTGAGAGATTTGAGCGCTACCATATTAATTTTAATAGAAAAACCGCGTTTCTTTGCGGCGGTAATACCGGCCAAAACATCGCTGAGACGACCAAGGCGCGTAATCTGTGTGAAGCGGTCGGGACTGCGCGTATCCAAGCTGACATTGATCCGTCTGATCCCAGCATCCCACAGATCATCGGAAAATTCGGTCAGTCGCGCGCCATTGGTTGTGAGGGTCAGTTCGTCCAGCCCATTGCCGAGCATCTGCCCAATGTTGCGCGCAAGCTGACTGATGCCCCGCCGCACCAAAGGCTCACCCCCGGTTAAACGGATTCGTGTTACGCCACGGGCGACCAAATGCCGGGCAAGAGTCGCTTGTTCTTCCAGCGTGAGCAACGCACTGCGCGGTTCAAACACCATGTTTTCCGCCATACAATAGCGGCAACGCATGTCACAGCGGTCTGTCACGGACATCCGGACATAACTGATCCGCCGCCCGAAACGGTCAATGAGTTGATCGGATTTACCGCACGCCATGTTGCGTTCGTTAGGCGTCTGCAGGGGCGGCGACAAGGGACGACGGGCCCTTGAACCGCCCAAACGCCAGTTAAAACTAGTCGTGCTTGGCAGGCTCAAGAAGTTCAGGCTGGAGCAGGCGATGCATGTGCACGACAACATATTTCATTTCGGCATCGTCAACCGTCCGCTGCGCGGCGGTGCGCCAAGCATTTTCAGCGCTTTTATAGTCGGGAAAAAACCCGATGACGTCCATTGAGTTTAAATCTGCAAAATCCAAGGTTTGTGGGTCGCTGACGCGCCCTCCAAAAACCAGATGCAGCTTTCCTGAATCGCTCATTCGTTATCCTTGCGTAGTGTTTTTACAGCAGCAGCGCGTGCAGAGGTTGCCGCTTTGCCGATTTTGCCCGCCAAATTGCGGGCCTGTTGCCGTGCGGTACCGCTATTGACGCCAAGCGCAATCATTTCTGCCTTGGCAACTGTTCCAGCGACTTTGGCCGCACCCTTTGCTGTTGATTTAACCGTTCGGCTGACCGGACCAATATATTTATTTTCTCGCGCCGTTCGGGGAAGCAGGGAGGCGAGAATCGCGCCAAAGGCAAGCCCGCCCGCAACGGCTGCAAGCGGGTTAGCGTCGACGCCGCGCGCTGTGCGCTGCTTTGCGTCTTCCGCCCGACCTCGGATGCGTTTGGCCCCTGTGTCGAGAGTTTCGAAAGCTTCGATGGTTTTGTTGCGACCTTCTGCCAGAACATTGGCCACCTTTTTGCGCGCTTTTGAATAATGCTCGCTGGCTTTTGAGCGAAGTGTGTCTGCCAAATCATCTCTCCTTCATGAGCCGCCGGATTGCGCGAAAAATGGGTTTACGAAACAAATAGGTCAGCATTGCGACGCCTATGGCCACGACCGTTTTCGGATTTCCTTTAATCTTCTGCTGCACATTCTCGACTACAGACGACCTCGCCTTGCGAATAAGATTTGGGGGCGCGAGGTGCAAACGTGTTGCGGCCAAGCTGTCCCGCCAGCGTTGACGCGCCTCGATCAGGCGGCTCGCGGCCTTATCCCGATCACTTAGGGTCGGGTCCATGGTCGCGTCGCCTTTTGGAGATGGGTCCGGGCCGATCGGACGAGCAGCCCGATAGCACCAGTTAGAACGAGCACGGCGCACAATATGGCCCAACCAAATCCAATGGCCAGACCCAGCCAGAGTGTTGCGACAACAATAACAGAGATGATTAAGGCAATTCCGGCAATCGCGGCCGCGATGAACAAGTAGATCGCTGGCACCAAATTGCGACTACGATCTCCCAGTTCCGCCCGAAAAAACTCCGCTTCGGCCCGGGCATAATCTGCCGTGTCCTCAATCAGTTGAGTGACGAGGAGGCGAATGCTCGGCTCATTTGTGTCAACGGGCGGCTGGTCCATTTGTGCCTCAGGCTTTGTCCTCTGGGTCTGCTTTTAAGAGGCGCGCGACCAAAAAGCCAAGCGCTGCCGCCCCGCCAATGGTGATTGCCGGTCTGCGTCGAACAAAATCCCGCGCTTCTTCAAGAAGATCCTCCACATCCTTGGATTTGAGGGATGTCGACATATTGGACAGGGCATCAGCGGCCTTATGGGCATAGGCGCCATATTTGGGGCCAACGCGTGCATCAATTGTCTGGGCGACATCTTCGATCATGGCTTGGACATCGTCCAGCGCTTCGGTTGTTCGGTCTTTGCCCGTCGCCATCGCGTCTTTCGCCGTGGATTGCAGCTTGCTGATTGCAGCGCTGGCCTGTTCCCGCAACGGCGTGTCCGGCTGGCTTTGTTCTTCTGAAACGGGGAGCGCAGCTTTCGGTGCCATTGCGGATTTGCGCGCCGACGGTTTGCGTGGTGCGGCTGGCTTGCGCTTCGCTTTTGTCGTTGCTGTGTCGTCTGTCGTTGCCATGTCGTTGCTTTCCCTCATGGTTGCGCAGGGACTGCTTGCCCGATAGAGACACGCGTCTCATCCGCCAAGCAAATCTGGAGTCTCATATAGTGACGGCCATTCTCGATATCCATGCCCGCCAGATCGTTGACAGTCGGGGCAATCCGACTGTTGAAGTTGATATTTTGCTGGAAGACGGCAGCTTTGGCCGGGCGGCCGTTCCATCTGGCGCGTCGACAGGGGCCTATGAAGCGGTCGAAAAACGCGACGGAGACACAGCAAAATGGCTTGGCAAGGGCGTTCAGGCGGCTGTTGACAGCGTCAATGGCGCGATTGCCGATGCACTGCTCGGCATGGATGCCGAAGATCAGGCCGAAGTCGATGCCGCAATGATTGCGCTGGATGGGACTGAGAATAAATCCAACCTTGGTGCAAATGCCATTTTGGGTGTCAGCTTGGCCAATGCGAAGGCAGCGGCTGATTCGCTTGGTTTGCCTTTGTATCGCTATGTCGGTGGCGTCTCGGCCCATGTCTTGCCCGTCCCAATGATGAACATCATCAACGGCGGGGCGCACGCCGACAACCCGATCGACTTTCAAGAGTTCATGATCATGCCGGTCGGTGCGGACAGCATTTTCGATGCAGTGCGCATGGGGTCGGAGATTTTCCATACGTTGAAGAAGAAGCTCCACGACCAAGGATTGTCGACGGCCGTTGGCGATGAAGGTGGGTTCGCGCCGAATATCGCGTCTGCACCCGCAGCCCTCGATTTCATCATGCAGGCGGTTGAAGCTGCCGGTTATCGTCCCGGCGATGATGTCGTCCTCGCGCTGGATTGTGCGTCGACCGAATATTTTAAGGACGGCAAATATCATCTGACGGGTGAAGGGCGCATTTTGACGCCGGAAGAGCATGCCGATTATCTGGCTGAACTCGCCGCGAAATATCCGATCAAGTCGATTGAAGATGGTATGGGCGAAGATGATCGTGCCGGCTGGAAATATCTGACAGACAGGATCGGCAAGACGTGCCAGCTGGTCGGTGACGATCTTTTCGTGACAAATCCCAAGCGTTTGCATGATGGGATTAACGAGGGTCTGGCTAATTCGATCCTTGTGAAGGTGAATCAGATTGGGACATTGACGGAAACTTTGGCGGCCGTGGATATGGCGCATCGCGCGCGATACACATCGGTTATGTCGCACCGATCTGGAGAGACGGAGGACGCGACAATCGCAGATTTGGCGGTTGCCACCAATTGCGGACAGATCAAAACGGGAAGCCTCGCGCGCTCCGACCGGTTGGCCAAATATAACCAACTGATCCGCATAGAAGAAGAGCTTGGCCCAATTGCCCGATACGCCGGACGATCTATTTTTATCTAGTTCAGCGGCATAGGTTTGCGATTTGTAGTTGATTCTCAGAATCGCTTGTGATTCAAGGGCTTTCATGAAGCAGGCGAGACAGCTCTGGAACATCCTTAGAAGCGCGGCGACACCTGCGCTTGGCTTCATTGTGGTCGCTTTTTTCGGTGGATATGCACTTTTCGGGGCCAATGGCGTGCTGGCAGGCTTTGAATATCGCCAGCAAATTGAATTGCGTCAGGCGGAATTGGCTCTGCTCAACAAGGAAAAGGCGGAAATCGCAAATCGCGTTGGTTTGTTAGATCCTAAAAAAGCCAACCCTGATCTTGTAGATGAGCTTGTGCGCCGCGAATTAGGGCTCGCTCATCCAGATGAAGTGATCATTCCGCTTAAGTAGGTTAAGCGGCTGCATTCGTTTCCGTAGCGTCAAAATAGCCAATGCGGCGTTGCCGCAGGGGCATTTTGGTGTCTATAGGAACCCCTCAACGGATAGATACATCCCCTTAAGGAAGGTCCTTTCTTGGCCAAGGCAGGAACAAAAATAGCCGCCACTGACCAGCTTCCAAAGCCGGCTCAGCCAAAGCGTCACGTCGCCGATCGCAACGAGTTACTCCGATTATATCGGGAAATGCTCCTGATCCGTCGATTTGAGGAGAAGGCTGGGCAGCTTTACGGCCTTGGCCTGATTGGCGGCTTTTGCCACCTCTATATCGGGCAAGAGGCGGTTGCGGCGGGCATTCAGACCGCGCTGACGGACAAGGACAGTGTCATCACTGGCTATCGTGACCATGGCCATATGCTGTTGTGCGGCATTGATCCGAAAATCGTGATGGCCGAATTGACGGGGCGAGAGGCTGGCATTTCCCGCGGGAAGGGCGGTTCGATGCACATGTTCTCGGTCGATCATAAATTTTATGGCGGTCACGGCATTGTCGGGGCGCAGGTTCCGCTCGGCGCAGGCTTGGCCTTTGCGCATAAATATAATGAGGATGGCGGCATTTGCGTCGCGTATTTTGGCGATGGCGCGGCCAATCAGGGCCAAGTCTATGAGGCGTTCAACATGGCCGCGCTCTGGAAGTTGCCGATTATCTTCGTTGTTGAGAATAATCGCTATGCCATGGGCACGGCTGTTACACGATCCAGCGCGGAAACACATTTCTGGCGGCGGGGAGAGGCGTTCCGCATTCCAGGTATGGTCTGTAATGGGATGGATGTCCTTGAGGTTCGTGGAACGGCAGAGGCCGCAATTGACTTTGTCCGGGCAGGCAATGGTCCGGTGATCGTAGAGGCGCAAACCTATCGCTATCGCGGGCATTCTATGTCCGATCCGGCCAAATATCGGTCACGCGAGGAAGTGCAGCAAGTCCGCGAAAAATCTGACCCGATTGAGGGGCTTAAAGACGATTTGGATGCGGCAGGCATTCATGAAGATGAATTGAAGGCGATCGATAAGGAGATCCGCGCGATCGTCAATGAAGCGGCGGATTTTGCCGAGACATCGCCAGAACCGGATGCAGCTGAACTCTATACCGACGTTCTGGTGGGGAATTACTAATGGCCCAGGATTCAACAATAACGGCCCCGACCAGCGACATGGTTCGCCTCACCGTGCGAGAAGCGCTGCGCGACGCCATGGCCGAGGAAATGCGGGCGGATCCGCGCGTTTTCGTGATGGGGGAAGAAGTCGCGGAATATCAGGGGGCCTATAAGGTCACTCAGGGCCTGCTTGAGGAGTTTGGGGCCAAAAGGGTCATCGACACGCCGATTACCGAATATGGCTTTGCCGGCATTGGGACCGGGGCCGCCATGGGTGGTCTGCGCCCGATTGTCGAGTTTATGACCTTCAACTTTGCGATGCAGGCCATTGATCATATTATCAATTCTGCTGCGAAGACGAATTATATGTCGGGCGGTCAGATGCGCTGTCCCATTGTGTTTCGTGGCCCCAATGGTGCCGCCTCCCGCGTGGGGGCGCAGCATAGCCAGAATTATGCCCCTTGGTATGCCAGCGTGCCGGGCCTTGTTGTTATTGCGCCCTTTGATGCGGCCGACGCCAAGAGCCTGTTGAAGGCCGCCATCCGCAGTGATGATCCTGTCGTCTTTCTGGAGAATGAACTGGTCTATGGCCGCAGCTTTGATGTGCCAGTGGGCGAGCATGTCGCCCAGATCGGCAAGGCCCGCACCATGCGGCCGGGCACGGATGTGACGATAGTGAGCTATTCCATCGGTGTTGGTCTGGCCCTTGAAGCGGCAGAAACTCTGGCTGCAGAAGGTATAGAGGCCGAAGTGATTGACCTTCGGACCCTGCGTCCGTTGGATAAGGATGCGGTTCTAGAGAGCCTCTCGCGCACCAATCGTCTGGTGATTGTGGAAGAAGGCTGGCCGCAATGTTCGATTGCCAGTGAGATTATGGCGATTGCCATGGAAGAGGGTTTTGACGATCTCGACGCCCCTGTTGCGCGCGTGACGAATGTCGATGTGCCCTTGCCCTATGCCAATAATTTGGAAAAACTGGCGCTTGTAAACACCGCGGCCGTCGTCGAGGCGGCCCGCAAGGTGTGTTATCGCGGTTGAGCAGCGGACGCATTTCCCCGACGGGCATATTGCCCGGATTGCTGGTTAGCTATGCCCGCCCAGACGCGCGGGATTGGCACCGGCTTGCTTGGGTGATTGATGAACGGCTTGCACATGTGGTGCGCACCGTCCGTGAACCTGCCATCGCGGCAATCCGCATGGCCTGGTGGCGTGAAGCCTTGGCGGCGCATGATCTCTCTAAGGGAAAAAGCGAACCGCTGGTCGAGGCTTGGCGGGCCATGCCTCGCAACGCTGCGGCGGATGAAGCTGTTGAGCAGATGATTAATGGCTGGTCTGTTTTGGCAGATGGGGCAGCGCTGACGGTCGACGATTTGCGGTCTTATGCCGAAGGGCGCGGTTCCGGTTTGTTTGGGCTGCTGGCGGCTGACTGTGACAGCTCCTTTGTTGAGAGCGTAAGACGGGCCGGGGCGCTTTGGGCTTTGTGGGATTTTGCGGGCCATGTGAGCGATGCTCAGCTTGCGGCGCAAGCAATTGAATTGGCCCAAAGCTATGTGCACCAAGGCACGACCTTACCGCGTGGGCGCGACTATAAGCCTTTATATTTGGCACTGGGCGTTGCGGGCAGGGATGTTGTGAAGGGTCGTATTCCCATCGGCGGCTATGGCCCGCGCCATTATGCACATTTGCTCTGGACGGCGCTGACTGCACGATAAACGACAGGCCATTCTATCTGGACAAGCGTCGCGTCCTCTCTCATGATGTCGTATCTATACAATCATGGAGTAGGGCGATGTGGCGCTATATTGGCGGCGGAGCTGCCATCCTCTTTCTGCTGGCGACAACTGTCTTTCTTACGCAGCAAATGGCATCAAGTGAGGTCACACTCCCAGAGCCGCCAGCGCTTTCTGCATCAGACCAATCTCCGTTAATCGCGCCTGTGGCGGATGAAGCAACCAAGGAAGAGCGTCGGTTTAACCGCTATGATCGGGACAAAAATGGCTCGGTTGGCCGGAGCGAGTATCTTTCCAGTCGGCAAAAAGCCTTCACCCGGCTGGACCGCAATGGCGATGGGAAGCTATCCTTTGACGAATATGCGGTCAAAGCCTCTGAAAAATTTGGCGCGGCGGACAAGAACCGCTCGGGCGGTCTTGATCGGCAGGAGTTTGCAACGACACGCGTTGTCAGAAAGCCCAAACCAAAGGCAGATTGTAAGCCTGTAGCTCAGCCAGCGGAGACTGCCGACGCCGAGGCGTGAGGCATCAACCATTGGGACAGCGCATCCCGCCCACGATCGGTATAGGCCTGTTTTCGATCCGCCTTGCGCGTACCACCGGCAAGGGGCGGGAACAGACCAAAATTGACATTCATCGGCTGAAAACTATCGGCATCCGCGCCTTGGGTAATATGGTTCAAAAGCGCGCCAAGGGCGGTTTCTAAGGGCGGGACAGAGGTTTGGTTGCCGTTGAGTTCCTCTATCCAGAACCGAGCCGCCAGCAAACCAATCGCCGCACTCTCGATATAGCCTTCGCAGCCCGTGATCTGCCCTGCAAAGCGGATGCTCGGCCGGGATTTCAACCGCAAGGTTGCATCGAGCAATTTGGGGGATTTGATGAAGGTATTCCGATGCAACCCGCCAAGCCTGGCAAATTGCGCGTTCTCAAGGCCGGGGATCATGCGGAAAATGCGCACTTGTTCGGCATGTTTCAGCTTGGTTTGAAAGCCAACGATGTTCCAAAGCGTGCCCAAGGCATTGTCCTGACGCAGCTGAACAACGCCATAGGGCCAGCGGCCGGTTTTGGGGTTGTCCAGGCCCACAGGCTTCATCGGGCCATGGCGCAGCGTATCAATCCCGCGTTCTGCCATCACTTCAATTGGCATGCAGCCGTCAAAATAGGGCGTGTTGGCTTCCCATTCTTTGAAAACCGATTTTTCGCCGGACAAAAGGGCCGCGTGGAAGGCGAGATACTGATCCTTATCGAGCGGACAGTTGATATAGTCCTTGCCGTCGCCCTTGTCCCAGCGGGAGGCCATCCAGGCGATGTCCATATTGATCGTTTCATGATGCACAATGGGCGCAAGTGCATCGAAAAAGGCGAGCGCTTCTTCCCCGGTTTCGGCCGCAATGGCCTCCGCAAGGGCGCTGCCCGTCAGCGGGCCAGTGGCGATAATGCTGGGTCCTGAGGGAAGGCTATCAACGCGTTCACGCATGAGTGTGATATTGGGGTGGGCGGCAATGGCCTGTGTCACAGCCGCGGTATAGCCGTCACGATCCACAGCCAACGCCGATCCGGCCGGGACGCGATGGGCGTCTGCTGAGGACATGATCAGAGAGCCGAGGCGCCGCAATTCCTGATGTAAGAGGCCGACGGCGTTCCTATCCGCATCGTCCGATCGAAAGCTATTGGAGCACACAAGTTCGGCAAGATCATCTGTCTGATGCGCCGCAGTCTGTTCGCCAGAGCCGCGCATTTCAGACAGCCGAACGCGAAAGCCAGCCTCGGCCAGCTGCCAAGCAGCTTCTGATCCAGCCAAGCCGCCGCCAATCACATGTATATCG